>NZ_JBJLJL010000008.1:0-842500 GCF_045559935.1 Parasynechococcus sp. | reverse complement strand
ATTCGGAAATTCCCGGATCAAAGCGTGCTTCCAGCTCCCCGAGACTTATCGCAGGTAACCACGTCCTTCATCGCCTCTGTGTGCCAAGGTATCCACCGTGAGCCCTTTGTAGCTTGACCAATTAACCTCTAAAACGCTTACCGTTGTTGAGACGGATTCTTCTGTTTTCAACCTCAGTTTTCACTGACACTGAAAACAAAATCAAACTCCCCGTCGCTCGACACGACAAGAAGAACATTTTAGAGTCTCGGCTCTTGCTCAAAAGAATTTTCATTGCTCTGGTTCTAGGCATCCTTTCGGATACTCAGACTCAAAACAATGCATCCATGAGATGCTTTGTTTTTTCCAGACTTCACCTATGCAGTTGTCAAGGTTCTGCCAGACTCCAAATCAAATCATTGATTGCTCAATAACTTGAATTGAGCCCAGCATCTTATCAACCAAATCATGAGTTCTCACTCATCCTTGGAATGACAGGAAGCTGGGGTCATCCAGCGGACATCATCCAAATCACACTCCTCATTTCGAGTCATTTCCCGTTACACGGAAAATGGAGATTGAGTTCGGTCAGTGGAGGTTAGGAGACTCGAACTCCTGACATCCTGCTTGCAAAGCAGGCGCTCTACCAACTGAGCTAAACCCCCAACACCGAATGGGCCATCCTGGACTTGAACCAGGGACCTCACCCTTATCAGGGGTGCGCTCTAACCACCTGAGCTAATGGCCCAGGAAAAAAACTCAACCCTTGTGGGGTGTGACCTAGACAAAGTTTAGGAACTGATCATCTCCATAACTCAAATCAACATTGCTGCTGATCCAGTTACTTCAACGCTGAGGTACCGATCGACCTAAGGTGACAGGATTTCGGCCTAAGAATAAAAGTACTCAGGCATCAAAATCGTTGTTTGTCTCCCTGTTAGGAGGTGATCCATCCGCACCTTCCGGTACGGATACCTTGTTACGACTTCACCCCAGTCATCAGCCCCACCTTCGACGTCCTCCTCCACAAGGGTTGGAGTAACGGCTTCGGGCGTGGCCAACTTCCATGGTGTGACGGGCGGTGTGTACAAGGCCCGGGAACGTATTCACCGCAGTATGCTGACCTGCGATTACTAGCGATTCCTCCTTCACGTAGGCGAGTTGCAGCCTACGATCTGAACTGAGCCACGGTTTATGGGATTTGCTTGTCCTCGCGAACTTGCTGCCCTTTGTCCGTAGCATTGTAGTACGTGTGTAGCCCAGGATGTAAGGGGCATGATGACTTGACGTCATCCACACCTTCCTCCGGTTTATCACCGGCGGTCTCTCTAGAGTGCCCAACTAAATGCTGGCAACTAAAGACGTGGGTTGCGCTCGTTGCGGGACTTAACCCAACATCTCACGACACGAGCTGACGACAGCCATGCACCACCTGTCACTGCGTTCCCGAAGGCACCCTCTCGTTTCCAAGAGGTTCGCAGGATGTCAAACCCTGGTAAGGTTCTTCGCGTTGCATCGAATTAAACCACATACTCCACCGCTTGTGCGGGCCCCCGTCAATTCCTTTGAGTTTCACACTTGCGTGCGTACTCCCCAGGCGGAACACTTAACGCGTTGGCTACGACACCGAGGGGGTCGATTCCCCCGACACCTAGTGTTCATCGTTTACGGCCAGGACTACAGGGGTATCTAATCCCTTTCGCTCCCCTGGCTTTCGTCCATGAGCGTCAGTGATGGCCCAGCAGAGCGCCTTCGCCACTGGTGTTCTTCCCGATATCTACGCATTTCACCGCTACACCGGGAATTCCCTCTGCCCCTACCACACTCAAGCCCAACAGTTTCCACTGCCATGATGGAGTTAAGCTCCACGTTTTAACAGCAGACTTTCTGGGCCGCCTGCGGACGCTTTACGCCCAATAATTCCGGATAACGCTTGCCACTCCCGTATTACCGCGGCTGCTGGCACGGAATTAGCCGTGGCTTATTCATCAAGTACCGTCAGATCTTCTTCCTTGATAAAAGAGGTTTACAGCCCAGAGGCCTTCATCCCTCACGCGGCGTTGCTCCGTCAGGCTTTCGCCCATTGCGGAAAATTCCCCACTGCTGCCTCCCGTAGGAGTCTGGGCCGTGTCTCAGTCCCAGTGTGGCTGATCATCCTCTCAGACCAGCTACTGATCGATGCCTTGGTGAGCCTTTACCTACACCAACTAGCTAATCAGACGCGAGCTCATCCTCAGGCGAAATTCATTTCACCTCGCGGCATATGGGGTATTAGCAGCCGTTTCCAGCTGTTATCCCCCTCCTGAGGGCAGATTCTCACGCGTTACTCACCCGTCCGCCACTAACCCGAAGGTTCGTTCGACTTGCATGTGTTAAGCACGCCGCCAGCGTTCATCCTGAGCCAGGATCAAACTCTCCGTTGTAGTTCATGTCCTCTTACAACTCAAATAATTACTTACCTGAATCGCTCAACATGATTTGCGTCACCCATTACTCAGCCAATGCCGGCAACAGTTGAGGCCTCCTTCCCGCTGACACAGAAAGGGTTCTTAAGAGTGCATCTCTAGATTTCTCTTTCAATGACTTTCCAGGATCTCAGATCCGGTTGTTGCTCCACATTGCGCACACCGGCAACCGCAAGGCTCGTGAAAACCTCGCCGTTGCAAGCACAATGCTTCTCTGCAACACGTTTGTTCTTTTGACGGGACCTCACACCTTCATCGCTTCTTCATTCAAATGTGCACCTCACCTTGCGGTTCAATGCTCATCTGAACGCGATGAAAGCGTCAGTTCCTAAACTTTTCAATTGTCCAGGTTCGATCAACTATCCTCTCCTCCCTTTCAGAAGGTGGGTGTTGATCAACGCGGTCTCGCGACCGCTTGTGAAACCTACAACACCGTGGGATCTCTCCCTCCGGGTCCTGTAAGCCGCCTCAGACACCTCAAGGCTTTCGCCTTCAGCGCTTCGGCTTGCGCACTCGCCTCTCGGCTCCTGCGCAAGACAAAACCATAACACCCCTCGCTGCCCCGACGCAATAACAAGCTTCAGGGCAGCAGCAGCGCCTCTCCCCAGGGCAGCAGCTGGGCCAGCTGAGACCAGGAACCAGCTGCCAGCATCGGGAAACTGGCCTGCGCCAGACCCTGACCCGGGACAAGCTGTCCGGGGTCTGCGTCCAGCCAGCGGATCGGGCAGCCCAGCTCCTCAAGCACCAGCCAGGCAGCAGCGAGATCCCAGATCTTTGGAGTGGCCTCCAGTGCCGCAACGGTCTGCCCCATGCCGACACTGAGAAGGTTGAGGCTGGCGACCCCCAAGCAGACGCAGCTTTCCCGGGAACGGCTTCTGCGGGCAGCGCTGGAGCACCCGGATCGAACGGCTGCAGAGGGAGACGCAGGCACTGGTGACCGTGGTGCGGGTCAGGGCCGTGAGCGGCTCACCGTTCCGCCAGACACCGCGGCCTCGGATCGCAACGATGCGCTGGCCCATCGCTGGAATGTCCAGGAAGGCCTCGACGGGACGTCCTGCAGCGAAGCGGGCGACGGAAATCGCCCAGTAGGGGATTCCAGCCGCGAAATTGGTGGTTCCATCCAAGGGATCGACGACCCAGTAAGCCGGCGAATCAGGCACCACCTGAGAGCCTTCCTCACTGAGAACCCCCTCACCGGGAGTGATCCTGTTCAAGCCATCCACCAGGGCTGCATCGCTCCAGCGATCGCAGGCGGTGATCAACGTGCCGTCAGGCTTCACATCCGAACCGATGTGACCGAAGTCCTGTCGTTGCCGCTCGGCAACACGATCCAGCAACTGATGGATGCTGCTGAGCTGATCCGCCCGGAGCAGCGTGCTCACCAGAGGGCCCGCACCGGGGACGCCTCAAGATCAGCGTTGCCAGACCCTGCAGCCGTGGAAGCCAGAGCCGGACAGGCGGCCTTCAGCGGTGTCGGTTCGATCGGGATGACCAGGCGACCGGAATCGGGCTTCGAGGAAGAAAGGTTGGACTCAGGGCAGGCGATCAGAGCATCCAGTCCGGTTCGACGCCGCAGCTCGGCGAGGCTGGTGTTGTACTCCCGGATGGCCTGGGCATAACGGATCTCAGCGTTGGTGAGATCCCTCTGGTTGTCCACCACTTCACGCTGGGTGCTCACACCGGCCTGCACCCTGAGCTGCGACAGACGCAGCGATTCACGCGATGACAGCACTTCGCTGGAGGTGGTCTGGATGTTCTGAATCGCCGTTCTCAGACCGATGAAGCTGTCCTCCACCTCCAGGCGGATCTGATCGCGGGTCGCCGCCAGATTGAAAGCGCTTTCCTCGGCCGCCTGCTTGAAGCGACGGTATTCGGCACGGGCACGTCCACCGTCATAAAGGCGCCAGGTCGCCGTGAGTGCGGAGCTGTTCTGGACACCCCAGGTGTAATCGTCCATGTCGATGGACCCGAGCGAGTCCAGACCGGTCTGGCCTTGATTTCGGAAACTGGTGGTGGTGTTCACGAAGCTGAGCACCGGCTGGACGGCCGCCAGCGAGGCATTCGCCTGACTGTTATTGATCGAGATGTCCAGGATCAGGCGATCCAGCTCTTCGCGGAAGTTGTAGGCGGCCACGATGCTTTCCTGAAGCGTGGGCTCCCAGAGCCCGAGAGGCCGGGCCGGCGTCGCCGCGGTGGGGGTGATGTCCTGAGGGAGATCGAGTAGCGCCGCCAGGTTGCGACGGGTGAAGTCCTGGGTTCCGAGGCGATCGGTGAGGAGATTGCGATCACGGGCCAGCTGCGTCTCCGCTTCGAGCACCTCAAGCTTCGTGTTGACCCCGGCGTTGTAGCGGGCCCTGGCATCGCGGAGGCTGACCAGCGAAGCGCGCACCGAATCCTGTCCGATACGGACGCCTTCGTCGGATTCCTGAAGTCGGAAATAGGCCGTGGCTGCATCCAGGCGGAGATCACGCAAAGCGATCAGATAGCTGTCTCTTGCCTGCTCGTAGCGATCGCGGGCAGCGGCGATGTCCGGTACCCGGGAGGGATTGATGATGTCCCAGCGAACCCGCAGGTTCACGTCCGCGCGCCATTCGCGCCCGTAGCGCTGGGGTTCGCCGCGACGCTCCCGTGCCGGACGGATCACCTCTCCGGTGAGCGGATTGGTCACCTCGGGAATGGTGGTCGACGGAACGAAGTCGGGGTTCCGGTAGGTGTAGGACTTGAAGTACTCCGGCAGGCCGTTGGCGGAGAAATCAACGGTGGGATACCAGGAGGCAATCGTCGCCCGAAGGGCCGACTTGGCCTGGTCCACCTGACTGGCGGCCGCCTTCAGCCTGGGGCTGTTGACTTCAGCCAGCTCGAGGGCATTTTCAAGGGTGATCGGGCGCAGCTCATGGATGCTGACCTGATCGGTCTGATCGGGAAGCGCCAGGCTGGGAGGCGCTTGCAGGGGTTGCAGATCCGCCGGCAGGGACGTGGCAGCCGGTTGGATCTCCGATGGATCAGCCTTCGGTCGTGCTCCCTTCAGCGTGATCGCATCCGGAAGCGTTGATTGATCGACGAGATAACCGGCGGATGTCTCTTCACTCGCCTTGTCCTGACCGAAGGCAGGAAGTGCAACTGTGACCAGCATGCCCGCAATGAGAACACGACCTGCGGAAATCCGATGCACAGCGGTCAATACTCTCGCCGGAGCTTAGGAAGATTCGCCTGAGGGGCCGAGAACGGAGGCCACGATGTCAGCCGCCCCCTCCACAACGCGCACCGGAACAGGCAGGGCTGCACGCAGGGTGTCCAGATCCATGTCGTCGAGGAAGACCGGCTGCCCCTGACGCAGCATCACGGACGGCAACAGCAACTCCTCACCCAGGTCACGCCCCTGCAGACCGTCGATCAGATCCCGGCCGGTCAGCAATCCCGTCACCACCTGATCCTGACCCCAGTACGGACTGGGTAATCCGTGCAGCAGCAGGCTGACACCGTCGACTCCGTTCAGTCGATCGGTCACAGGCTTGAGCGCCTGCTCGACGATGCGGCCCACCACCCAGCTGCAGCGACGGGGATGCGGCACCCTCTCGGGCAGATCGGTCGTGGCCTGATCCAGGGCCTCCAGAAAGGCGCGGATGCTGCCGACTCCATTCTCCTGCTGGGGGAGGTCCTCGTAGTCATCCCGGGGCGGAAGCGGCAGCCCGGCGATCAGGTACCACTCATCGGACAACCAGGTGAAACGGGTCCCCAGCTCTGTCCTGTACTGACCCTGCCGAGCTTCCACCCGAGCGATCACATCCCTCGCACAGGCGGGGTCCACCGGCACCAGGCCGTCATCGGCAGGACGGAAACGGGTGAGACCGACCGGCACGACCGCTGCGGAGAGCACGGCAGGCCACTCACCGCCAGCGAAACGGGACAGATCGCTCAGGGTGCGGTCCAGAGCCGCTCCATCATTCAGGCCAGGACAGACCACCACCTGGGCGTGAATCTGCAGATCCCGCTCGGCGAACCAGGCCAGCTGATCCAGCAGCAGACCCGCCCGAGGATTGTCCAGAAGACGGGCCCGCAGTTCCGGTTCCGTGGCGTGCACAGACACATAGAGCGGCGAGAGACGCTGCGCTTCGATCCGCTGCCAGTCCGCCTCGGTGAGATTGGTCAGGGTGAGGTAGGAGCCATAGAGAAAACTGAGCCTGAAATCGTCGTCCTTTAAATAGAGAGAGCCGCGCCGCCCCGGTGGTTGCTGATCGATGAAGCAGAACGGACATCCGTTGTTGCACTGACGCAACCCATCGAAGAGGGCTTCGGTGAATCCAAGCCCGAGGCCGTCGTCGGCATCCTTCTCCAACTCCACCCGGTGCAGCTCACCCGCGGCGTCACGCACCTCGAGATGAAGCTCCTCCTCGACGCAGAGGTAGCGGTAATCAATCAGATCTCTCGGCCGCACACCGTTGATGCTGAGCAGCTGATCACCGGGTTCGAAGCCGAGCTCCTCCCCAATCGAGCCGGGCTCGACGGAATCCACCACCGCCGGCTGGGGCTGGCGGGAGACGGAATCCGGATCAAGGGCCGAGACCGCGATCCCGGCGGAGGGCTCATTCCACAAGGAGCTGGGAGCGTTTCCTTCAGTGTGCGCCGTAAATGGACCACCAGACCAGCAGCACAACGCCGAACACAAGCCGGTAAGCCACGAAGATCCAGGTGCTGTGTCGCTGGAGAAACTTCAGCAGCCAGTCAATCGCCAGCCAGGACACGATCGTGGCGGAGACGATGCCGAGCAGCAGCGGCAGAGGGCCGGCCTCTCCCGTCGCGGCGAAGGCATCCTTGAGCTCCACAAGACCGGCGATCGTGATCGCCGGAACCCCCAGCAGAAACGAGAAGCGGGCGGCATCGGAACGTTGCCAGCCATCGAAGAGCGAGGCGGTGAGAGTGCTGCCGGAACGGGACACCCCGGGAATCAGGGCCAGCACCTGTGCCAGACCCACCACCAGTCCATCGCGACCGGAGACCTCACCCAGCTGTTTGCGGCGTGGACCGATCCGTTCAGCCAGGGCCAGGAGCAGTGCCATGACAATGGAGACGACCGCGATCGAAGGAACACTGCGCAGCGGTGAGTTCTCGTAGCCCTCATCCCAGAACAGCTTGATCGCCAGACCCACCGCAAGGATCGGGATCGTGCCCAGTGCCATCGCGATCCCCAGCCGAGCTTCCGGCTCCCGCCACTGACCATGCCGGACGGCCCTGGCGATCCCCTTCAGGACGCCGGCGAGATCCTCCCGGAAATAGGCGATCACCGCCACGATGCTGCCCAGCTGGATCGCGGCGGTGACCGACACGCCCGGATCGCCCCAGCCCAGCATCACCGGCACCACCTTGAGGTGAGCCGTGCTGCTGATGGGCAGAAATTCCGTGAGGCCTTGAACGATTCCAAGCACCAGATCGCGCCAGCAGGCCTCGAGCAACCCCAAAGGAGCAGCCGGATCGGTCATGACGGCATCGCAGACGGGGTGACGTTATGTCCGACGCAGGCTCTGAAGATGTCTTCTAAGGTTTCGTGACTTTCTTCACAGACAACGGGGACGGATCTTGATCGGAGGCACCTGGCAGAACACAGCCTCCGACAGAACCGCCGTCGTTCCTGCGACGCAGCGGATCGCGGCCTTGATGGTGGTGCTGCCTGTGTTTCTGCAGGCCCCCTGGGTGCGTCTGCATCCCTTCTCAGCCGTGCTGTTCACCGTCGTGCTGCTGGCCATCGGCATCCCGCTGCAGCACGGTCGGCAGGGCCGAAGTGCCGACATCGGTGCCCTGCTGGTGGGCTTCAGCGGCAGCTGGCTTGCGGGCTGCCTCTTCTGGGGCTGGCTCCGCTCCCATCCCGTTCTTCATCTGCCCATCGAGGCCTTCGCCCTGCCCCTGGCCATCACCGGGCTGAACAGCCGCTGGCATCTCGCATCCGGCTTCTACCTCGCCTCCCTGCTCGGCACCGCCTGCACGGACCTGACCATGGCGATCACCGGCGTCATGCCCTTCTGGCCAGCTGTTGTCTCAGCTCCCCTTGATCTGGCACCAGCCCTTCTTCACGAAGCCGGCATGCAGCTGATGCATCCGCTGCCCTTGACCGTTCTCTCGCTGGCGGCGATCACGGTGCTCCTGCTCGGCCGCTGGATGCATCGGAAATCCCAGAGCACGGTGCCGGCCTCGGAAACCTGGTCCATGGCTGCCGCTGTGCTCACCACAACCCTCTGGGTGGACGGACTGTTCCTGCTCGCCGCTGTGCTTCAACCGGGCATGAGCGGATTGATCGAGTGAAACGAACTGCAAAAGCTGCCGGGAGCAAACGGATCGGCAAGGAATCCGACTTGTAGTCTTCCCGGACCGGCTCTGCCGGACGAACCGTTCCGAATTTCTCCGGAGTGTTGTGATGAAGCGGCTGCTGAGCTGGCTGACTGGCCTTGTGGTGATGGCAGGCCTGATGGCCGGATTAATCCTCCCGGCGAGCGTCCATGCCGAAGACGACCTGCTCGAGAAGTATTCGGGCAGCGAGATCCGCAACGTGGCGGACGACAAGATCGCTGAGCGCGAGGGGAAGGTGGACCTCAACAACTCCTCCGTGCGTCGCTTTCAGCAGTTCCCCGGCATGTACCCGACCATGGCCGGCAAGATCGTGCTGGGCGGCCCCTACAGCGATGTTGATGAAGTGCTCAATCTGGATCTGAGCGAGCGGCAGCGGGAGCTGTTCGCCAAGTACCGCGACAACTTCACGGTGACTCCTCCGTCGATCGCTCTGAACGAGGGTGATGATCGGATCAACGACGGTCAGTACCGCTGATCTCCCTGACGGGCGAGACTTTCCCCCAGGACACCGTCGGCTGACCCGGCGGTTTTTTTTGCCTGTCCGATGGTGAATCCCCGACGCGTCGATCCCATCTCACCCGGACCCTGGGATGTGGTGGTGATCGGGGCCGGCGCGGCCGGTCTGATGAGCTGCCTGGAACTGCCGCAGGGCCTATCGGTGCTGCTGCTCAACCGCAACACCGGACGACGCTCCTCAAGCCGATGGGCTCAGGGGGGCATCGCGGCGGTGACCCGGCCGGAGGACAGTGCTCTCTGTCATGGCGAAGACACGCTGCGGGCGGGAGCAGGGCTCTGCGACGGTGATGCCGTGCGGCTGCTGGTGGATCAGGCACCGGGGTGCGTCGAGCGGCTGCAGCAGCTCGGCATGGCCTTCGACCGAGCTGGTGGTGCACTGGCCACCACCCTGGAGGCGGCCCACAGCCATCGCCGGGTGCTGCATGTGCAGGACCGCACAGGGCGTGCCCTGGTGGATGTGCTGCGCGAGCGGGTTGAGCAGCGCCAGGGGTTGGAGCATCGCCGCGGCGTTCGGGTCACCCAGCTGCTGGTGGAGAACGGTCGCTGCTGCGGCATCCAGGTGCTGGACGGTCATCAGCTGCACTGGATCCGCTGCCGCGCCGTGGTGCTTGCCAGCGGGGGCGGTGGTCACCTGTTCGCCAACACCACCAACCCGGCCCAGGCCTGCGGCGAAGGCATCGCCCTGGCCTGGCAGGCAGGGGCGGCTGTGGAGGATCTCGAGTTCGTGCAGTTCCACCCCACCGCTCTGCGCCTGGACGATGCCCCCTGCTTCCTGATCTCGGAAGCGGTGCGGGGTGAAGGAGGCGTCCTTGTGGACGCCGAGGGGGGCAGCCCGGTCGCCGACCTGGCGCAACGGGACCTGGCCCCGCGGGATCAGGTGAGCCGGGCCCTCGTGCATGCCATGCAGCGCCAGAACGTCGAGCAGATGTGGCTCGACTTCTCGGCGATCCCCCAACAGCAGGCCGAGGCACGGTTTCCGACGATCCTGGATCGCTGCGGTGAATACGGTCTGAACCCCTTGGAACGTCCGATCCCCGTGGCACCCGCTGCCCACTACTGGATGGGGGGCGTGGCCACGGATCTGCAGGCCGCCACCGACCTCCCCGGCCTCTACGCCGTGGGCGAAGTGGCCTGCACCGGAGTGCATGGCGCCAACAGGCTGGCCAGCAACTCGCTGATGGAATGTCTGGTGTTCGCCGGACGCATGGCATCGATCGAGCTCGGTCCCGTCGCGGGGCCTCAGGCCGCCCCCCATGTGGATCGCTGCGCCACCGCCCTGGGCCACGCTGAAACCAGCGCTGGACTGATGGATCAGATCGAACAGCTGCGTCAGCTGTGCTGGCGACGGGCGGGGGTGGACCGCAGCGTCCGAGGCATGACGAACGCTCTGGCAGAGCTGCAGCGGCAGCGTCGCTGGCTGGATCATCAACCTCTGCTTGAGCGACTGCGCACGCTCTCTGGCGATCAGGCCCTTGCACTGGAAGACAGCAGCCGCCGCGATCTGAATCTGCTTCTGGATGTCAGCCACCGTCTGCTGGCCAGCCGTCTTCTGCTCGAGGCCTGCCTGTTCCGACGCGAAAGCCGCGGTGGCCATTTCCGCACCGACGCGCCCAGACCACTGCCCCAGTGGCAGCGGCATTCCCGTCAGTCCCGGGCGCAGGGGATCCGCACCCGGGACGTGCGGCCCTGAGGCGGGATCAGAACTCCCTGGGCCCCTCGTAGCCACTGAGGTCTGCGAGTTTGTCCAGAGGCTTCACGCCGGAATCGATGCTGCCGTTGATCTCCCAGCTGGGGAATCCCTGCAGACCTTTGCTCTTGCAGAGATCAACCTGGTTGTTCTGGCCATCGGGAGCACACTCCACCACCTTGAGCGCCTTGGCGGCTTCCTTGCCGAACAGCTCCTTCTGTTCATGACAGTGGGGACACCAGTAAGCGGAATACATCACCGCTCCACCGGCGGTGAGGTGCTCCGCCAGAGCCTGCTTGGACGGGTTGCTGACCGTGGTGACGAGCGGTGGTGTTCCCGGGCCACCGCTGGCGACCGCCTCCGGACGCTCGGGATCGAGCACCGAGGCCCAGATCAGGCCACCGAGCAGAACAGCAAGGGCCAGAAGGATGCCGCGGAACAGCAGCTGACCAGGTTCCTCCCAGCCACCACCCACAATGCTGAGCACCATCAGCAGCAGCGAGAGCACGGCCGAAAGAACGCAGAAGAAACAGAAGGCCTGGATCTTCAGCACCATCAGGCCCAGCAGCACCAGGCTGAACACCGCCATTCCCACGGACACGGCGAACAACCCCCACCAGGTGCGGCGGGACAGATCCGCTTTGTTCTCCTGCAGACCTGGCAACAGCGGCAGCAAGGCCATCAGCAGCACGGCGCCGTAGGCCAGAACACCGATCAATGACAGCGGGATGCCATCTGCCACCGTGCCCCAGGGGCTGTTGAGCACCTTGTCGCAACCGTCTGCCCCCATCGGGCAGGTGAGATCACCGATCACCCCCCAGCGCTTGAGGGTGATGGAACCGGTGTCGATCAGACCGACGGTGGCCAGCACCGCCATGGCAATCCGGGCCCACTTGGCGCCGGGGTCCTGGCGGCGGCGGCTGACGAGACGGGTGGTTCCCATCCATGAACTTCAGGTGATGGAAGTTTGACAGTTCCGCCGGGAAGAGGCCTCTCCGTAGGCTGAAGAGTGGCCCTGCGGCGCAGTGATGACGAGCACCTCCCGGAAACCGACCGTCGCCTTCGCGCATCTGGGTTGCGAGAAGAACAGGGTCGACACCGAACACATGCTGGGGCTGCTGACCAACGCCGGTTACGGCGTGAGCGCCGATGAAGACGATGCGGCCGTCGTGGTGGTGAACACCTGCAGCTTCATCCAGGACGCCCGGGAGGAGTCGGTGCGCACCCTGGTGAACCTCGCGGAACAGGGGAAGGAACTGATCATCGCCGGCTGCCTCGCCCAGCATTTTCAGGACGAACTTCTGGAATCGATCCCGGAGGCGAAGGCGATCGTCGGCACCGGCGACTACCAGCACATCGTTGAGGTGCTGCAGCGGGTGGAGGCGGGCGAGCGGGTGAACCGTGTGAGCGCAGTCCCGAGCTTCGTCGGGGATGAGCACCTGCCGCGGCTGCGCACCACCGACCAGTCCGTGGCTTATCTGAAAGTGGCCGAGGGCTGCGATTACCGCTGCGCCTTCTGCATCATCCCCAAGCTGCGAGGAGACCAACGCAGCCGGCCGATCGAATCGATCGTCGCCGAAGCGCACCAACTGGCGGAGCAGGGCGTGCAGGAACTGATCCTGATCAGTCAGATCACCACCAATTACGGCCTGGATCTCTACGGCAAGCCGAAGCTGGCGGAGTTGCTGCGGGCCCTGGGAGAGGTGGAGATTCCCTGGATCCGGGTGCATTACGCCTATCCCACCGGGCTGACACCGGAGGTGCTGGCGGCCTACCGCGAGGTGGCCAACGTGCTGCCCTATCTGGACCTGCCGCTGCAGCACAGCCACCCGGAGGTGCTGCGGGCGATGAACCGCCCCTGGCAGGCGGATGTGAACGACCGGCTGCTGGATCAGATCCGCGAACAGCTGCCGGATGCGGTGCTGCGCACCACCTTGATCGTTGGCTTCCCAGGCGAGACCGAAGAGCACTTCCAGCATCTGATGGCCTTTCTGGAGCGTCAGCGCTTCGACCACGTGGGGGTGTTCACCTTCTCGCCGGAGGACGGAACCGCAGCAGCGGATCTGGCAGACCGCGTGGATCCGGACGTGGCCCAGGCCCGCAAGGATGCCCTCATGGCCCTGCAGCAGCCGATTTCCGAGGAACGCAACCAACGCTGGGTCGGTCGCACGGTGGATGTCCTGATCGAACAGCACAACCCGGAGACCGGCGCCATGGTCGGACGCTGCTCCCGCTTCGCACCGGAGGTGGACGGCGAGGTGCAGGTGCTTCCCGGTGACGACGGACGCCAGGCCCGGCCGGGATCGATGGTGCCGGTGCTGATCACAGGGGCCGACATCTACGACCTGAACGGACAGATCGTGGGAGCCCGGGCGATGGTGGCGGCAGCAAGAGCCGACGCTTGACCGCTCCTCCCCTGCGGCTGGAACAGCAGCGAAGCCTGTTCCTGGTCGCCTCCGGCGTGAGCACTGCCGGGTCCTTCGCCGGCATCACCGCGAAGGGCTGGATCCTCATGCACGGCAGTGCTGAACCGCTGGTGCTGGCTCTGAATTTCGCGGCTCTTTCGCTGCCAACCCTTGCGATCAGCGGACCCGCCGGCGTGCTCACCGACCGCATCGGTTGCGAACGGGTGCTGGTGCGCTCGCAGTGGGCGCTGCTGGCAGCGGCAGCCCTGGGGGCCCTTGCGATCCCGCTGCTGGATGGCACAGCCCAGGTGCTGCTGCTCCTCGGCAGCACCCTGCTGGTGGGAATCGCCGGTGCCTACGAACAGACAGCCCGCAACAAGTACTGCTCGCTGCTGGTGAATCATCCCGGGGAGCTGGGGAGCTATCTGGCCAGCTTCTCGGTGGTGTTCAACGTGGGAAAACTGGTGGGTCCGCCGATCGGCGGCCTGCTGGTGGCCGCGACCGGTCCGGCCTGGGCCCTGGGCATCGACGCCACCAGCTATCTGCTGCCGATTGCCAGCGTGATGTTTCTGCTCCGGCCCAGGCGTGACCAGGAACAGCGCAGCGCCCCGGGTGAACGGGCCAGCCTCAGCAATGCCTGGCAGGACTGCGGATCCACACTTCGCGGTGTCCTGAGCCTGACCGCCGTGCTCTGTCTGGTGAATTTCTTCCATCCCGGACTCGCTCCCCTGATTGCGGAGCGCGTGCTCGGTCCTTCGCCCCAGGACCTCGGCTTGTTCACCAGCGTGCTGGCTGCCGGCAGCATCGCCGGCGGTGTGGTGCTGCAGCGCAACAGTGACCGTTTCTGCCGCCGTCCTTTTCTGACTCTGGGAGGCTTCGGACTGGTCACCTCGATCGCCCAGCTGGGCATGGCCCGGTCTCCGGGAGTCGCGTTCAGCCTGGCGATGGCCTTCCTGATCGGAGCCGGCACGGCAGGGTTGCTGAGCAGCTGCAACCTGATCAGCCAGATCGGTTCGCCCCAGGTGATGCGCGGCCGCATGGCCGGACTGAGTCAGATCGCCTTTCTCGGCGGGGGTGGGTTGAGCGGACTGCTGGCGGCCGCCCTCGTGATGGTCACGGATCTGCCGACCACCTTCGCGATCAGCGGCGGGATCGGTGCCGCTCTTGCACTGCTCTGGATTCAGCGACGCTCCGACCAGCGGCTGGAACCGCTCAGATCAGCTTGATCCCCTTCAGAAGCTTGGTGAGCACAAAAGCAACGGCCAGACCGGTTCCGACCAGACCGAGATAGATGGCGATGCCCATGTGCAAGTAAGGAGCTGACCACCATTAGATCAGAGATTGGACGGGGTCCTCGGCATTGCGCTTAGGGTTCGTTAACGAACGCGTGTCATCGGACCACCGTTGACCCTCGACCGGGCCGACCGGATCTTTCCCCTATCCGTCCGACGCCATGCGCACCCTCTTCATCTATCCCGAGTTCCCGAAAACCTTCTGGAGCTACGAAAAGATTCTGGAGCTGGTGAACCGCAAGGTTCTGCTCCCTCCGCTGGGGATGGTGACGGTGGCGGCCCTGCTTCCCCAGCAGTGGGAGATGAAATTGGTCGACCGCAACGTCCGCGAGGTCACGGATGCGGAATGGGACTGGGCGGAACTGGTGATCATCTCCGGGATGATCGTTCAGAAGGACGACATGGCCGTGCAGATCGGCCGCGCCAAGCAGCGCGGCCTGCCCGTGGCCGTCGGCGGGCCATTCGCCAGCTCCACCCCGGACGCACCCGAACTCGACGAAGCGGATTTCAAGATCCTCGATGAGGGCGAAATCACCCTTCCTCTGTTCCTGGAGGCACTCGAGCGCGGTGAAACCAGCGGCCGCTTCACGTCGGACGGTGACAAGCCGGATGTGACGGCAACGCCGATTCCCCGCTTTGATCTGCTGCAGCTCGACGCCTACGACTCCATGAGCGTGCAGTTCTCCCGGGGCTGTCCGTTCAACTGCGAGTTCTGCGACATCATCGTTCTCTACGGCCGCAAACCGCGCACCAAGACGCCTGAGCAGCTGGTGGCAGAGCTTCAGTCGCTCTACGACCTGGGCTGGCGTCGTTCCATCTTCCTGGTGGACGACAACTTCATCGGCAACAAGCGCAACGCCAAGTTGCTGTTGCCCGAGATCCGCACCTGGCAGGAGGAGCGTGGTTATCCCTTCAGCTTCGCGACAGAAGCTTCCGTGGACCTCGCCGATGACGATGAAATGATGCGCATGATGCACGACGCACGCTTCGAAAGCGTGTTCCTCGGCATCGAAACGCCGGATGAGTCGAGCCTCGAAACCGCCCGCAAGGTGCAGAACACCAGGAATCCACTCGATGCGGCTGTGGATCGGATCACCGCTAACGGGATCCGTGTGATGGCCGGGTTCATCATCGGTTTCGACGGTGAGAAGGATGGTGCCGGCCACCGCATCGTTGATTTCGTGACCCGCACCGGCATTCCCGCCGCGATGATGGGAATGCTGCAGGCCCTGCCGAAAACAGCCCTGTGGGCCCGTCTGGAAAAGGAAGGTCGTCTGATCCAGGGCGAAGAAGCCGCCAAGGGCGTGAACCAGACCAACCTGCTCAACTTCAAGCCCACCCGACCGATCCGGGACATCGCCAACGAGTACGTCGAAGCGTTCTGCGCCCTGTATGAGCCCAATGCCTACATGGACCGGGTTTACAGCTACTACCTGAAGATGGGAGCTCCCCGCTGGAAGGCCGCCCCCAAACTCCCCACCTGGACAGACCTTCGTGCGCTCAGCATCGTGATCTGGCGCCAGGGCATCAAGCGGGACACCCGCGGACGCTTCTGGAAATACATGCTGGGCATGACCCGCCAGAATCCTGCCCTGCTGGAACAGTTCCTGGTGGTGCTTGCCCACAACGAGCACTTCCTCGAGTACCGCTCGATCGTGCAGCGTGAGATCCGCGAGCAGCTGGAGTCGCTGCCTCCCGAAGAGCCCAGCACGACCAGGTCACTCCAAGCGGTCTGAGCCGGCATCCGAACCGCTGATCCAACAGGACATCAGTCCTGGACGTAGTCGACTCCGCTGCGAAGGCAGTGCTCAGCCTTCTGCAGTTCACGGCCGAGATAAAGAGCGTGATCAAGACGGCTGAGGGGATGAGGCCCCTCGCCTTCGGTGAGCTGGATGCCGATCTCCTTGGCACTGCGACCGCGGAACACCGCTGATGGGGAACGGGAACGGCTGCCACCGCGGCAGCTCAGCACCTCTCCCGTCTCAGGATCATGGGCCAGTCCCTTGGCATCGATCGTGTTGCCGTAATGCTCGAGGATCAGCTCAGCGGCTCCCCGATCAACCTTGATCAGGAAATAGCCCTTGGGATCGAGCGCGATGAAGCGCTGGGAGAGGCTCTCATCGAGACCATCGATCGCCTCGGCCACCGCAGGGAGTTCAGATGTCATGACCATTCCTTCAACTTACAAAGTCAGGCCCGGCGCTTCCGTCTTGAAGGGCAGTTCGGCATTGATGGCCTCGATCTCCTCCAGCATCAGGCCGTTCACCTTGGGCAGCCAGGCACGGATCAGAGCGTCCATGCGGGGGTGATACCAGCGGTGCAGGCTGGCGTGGGGGCGGGCCACAAAGCCGCGACGGCGCTTGTGGCTTCCGCCGGCGCCGGGATCGAAGCTCTCCAGACCCTGTTCAATCGCCCAGGCGATCGGAGCGTAGTAACAGACCTCGAAATGCAGGCAGTCGACTTCTTCCTCGCTGCCCCAGTAACGACCCCAGAGTGAGCGCTGATCCCGCACGCACATCGACATCGCCACCGGCTGATGCGGGTCGCCGCGATGGGCGGAGAACAGCACCACCTGATCGCGCTGGTCGGCAGCCAGGGTCTCGAAGAAGCGCTCTTCGAGGTACTTGCTTCCCCAGGGCCCCCATCGGGCGCAGTGCTGCTCGTAGAAACCATGCATGCTCTTCATGAGCTGCAGGTCCAGCTGCTCCCCCGTCAGGGGGGTCACCGTGAGACCCGCCTGCGAGACGGCCTTGCGTTCGCGCTTGATGTTGCGCCTCTGGTTGGCATTGAACCCCCGCAGATAGTCATCGAAGCTGCGATCGTCACCACGGCTCCAGAGGCTCTGCTGATTCAGCCAGGTGGCACAGCCGGCGGCTTCGGCGAGCGGCCTCCACTCGGGATCGACGTAGAGGAAGTTGCAGCTGAGGATTCCGTTGTGCTCGCAGAAGGCATCGATCGCCTGCATCAGCACGGCGGTGAGCTCCGCGGCGTCCTCTCCATCCAGCACATGGAAGCGGTAACCGAGCACCGGACTGACGGGGCTCATCCCCAGCAGCTTGGGGTAATACCGCAGACCCAGGTCAGCGGCGAGGCGCGCGAAGGTCTGATCAAAGACGAACTCGCCGTAACTGTGGCCTTTCAGATAAAGAGGGGCGACGGCAATGGGCGTGTCGCCGCGCCAAAGGGCGAGATGCAGCGGCTGCCAGCCCTGATCGGGCACGATGCTGCCGGAGGTTTCCAGAGCATCCAGCCAGCCCCAGCGGTAGAAGGGGATGGCGTCAGCCCCCACCAGAGCCTGCCAGTGCTGCTCCGGAATCTCCTGGATCGACCGGTGCCAGCGAGCGGTGAGCGCAACCATGGTGGTGAGGCTAACGAGACCGACCGGAACGCTGATCGCGGGAAGGTGCTCAGAACATGATGCCGTTGGCCTTGTTCTTTCTCTTGGATCCGATCAACGCGGAACGCAAGGAGCTCTGCCACGGATTTCAACGGATCCGCCGGTAGCGCGTCAGCAACTCATCTCCTGGAAGCGGGCGGACCTCGTCCAACCGCCAGGAGCGAGGCGAACCGAGTGAACCTGGCAGAGCGTGTGCATCCTGCGGCAGCCAACTGTGAACACCGCCGAGAAGAGATGGCACCAGGGTCAGCTGAAGTTCCTCGACGGCGTCCTCCTGAAGCAGATCAGCTGCCAGACGGCTCCCTCCGAGCAGCACAAGGTGCTGCACTCCAAGCGATGACAGGGTCAACAGTCGCTTGTCCCATGATTGCCCCAACGGAATCCAGCGATCAAAACCCCTCTCCACGGCAGACGGGGCCAGCAACCAGCGCTCCAGCGGTTGCTGAAAGAAGCGCCACTCGATTGGGAAGGCATGTCCACGACTCACCACCACCGCCGCAGGCTGGGCAGGGCGGCCTGCGCTGAGGCGCTGCTCCAGCAGATCCTGATCACGGATGAGTGCCGTGCAGCGATGGGCCCTGAGCGTGCCGGCTCCGATCAGGCAGGCATCCGCCCAGACCAGAGCCTCCTCCAGCACTCGCCGGTCACCAGGACCGCCCAGCTGGGCCGCTCCTCCCTGGGGGGGAGCTAACCGACCATCGAGACTGACCGCCAGCACCAACCGAACATGCGGCCGTTGCGGGCCGGTCGCCGCATCAGACGGTGGCAACCGACTCGAGCGTTGCAGGGGTCATCTCCAGCTGAGGCGACTCGGCGTAGACCTCAGCGGCATTGTTCGGACTCTCCTGCAACCGGATTTTGTGCAGATGCGCTCCGATCGCCTTCACCGGCGTGCTGAGACGATCGGCGATGTGCAGAGCGATGTTCTCAGCGGTGGGAACGCAGTCGGCGAAGAACGGCACATCCTTGTTGAGGAACGTGTGATCGAAAGGCTCCACCACCAGATCGTCCACCAACCGCTGCAACGCTGAGAGATCGCAGACCATGCCGGTGCGGGGATCGATGGCACCGCGCACCGTCACATCCACCAGATAGTTGTGGCCGTGGCCATGGGGACGGGCGCATTTGCCGTAGATGCGCTCGTTCTCCTCCTGGCTCAGTTCCGGCCGGGCCAGACGATGCGCAGCGGCGAAGTGGGTCCGAATGGTCAGAAAGGCGTCCATGGGATGTCCGAGGTAGTCGGCCCAGAGGCCCGGTTGTTCGTAGAGGCGCAGCGCCGTGATCGGCAGGTGGGAGCTGAGACGCTGCCAGATCACCCGCACCAGCGCCTCGGTGGTGGGAAGACAGCCGGCGGGGGTTGAGAGATCGAACTCCGGCCAGGCCTCGTTGAGGAAGCGGAAGTCCAGCTGACCGGTCACCTCACTGCGGATGGCGTGCTTCACCTCGGAGAGATTCAGCACCATGCCGTCGGCATCGAGGCCACCGGCCATGGAAACGATCAACTCGTAGTTATGGCCATGGCCCGGTGAGATGGCACAGGGTCCGAACCGGGCCGCATTGTCATCCGCCGAGAGTTCGGGCAACCAGTAGCGGTGGCTGGCACTGAAGCAGGCCCTCCGCGTGATCACACAACCACGACCCTGGCCGTGGCGTGCAGGTGACTTCGTTTCAGTCATGTGACGTTCCGGCCGCAGGGCATCCTAATGAGCTAATGCCCTTGATCGAGCCATGGCGGAATCCGTCCCCTCTCTGAAGCAGCGTCTTGGGGGCCGCAGCCTGTACCTCGTGGGCATGATGGGATCCGGGAAGACCAGCACCGGCAGGCCGCTCGCCGAACGCCTGGGCTACGGATTCGTGGATGCTGACGCGGTGATCGAACAGGCCGCAGGCTGCACCATTCCTGAAATCTTCGAACAGGACGGGGAATCGGGATTCCGCGCGATCGAGACCCAGGTGCTCAATGCCATCAGTCAGCGTCACTCGCTCGTGGTGGCCACAGGTGGAGGTGTCGTGACGCAATCGGCGAACTGGGGCCTGCTTCACAGCGGCATCGTGATCTGGCTGGACGTGGACCGCGAACAGCTGCTCAAAAGGCTTCGGGCTGACACAACCGCGAGGCCCCTGCTGCAGCGCCCCAACCCGGAGGCTGCCCTGGATGCGCTGCTGAATGAACGACGCCCGCTGTACGCCGAAGCCGACCTCACCGTGGTGATCGATGAGGAGCCACCCGATGTGGTGGCCGACGGAATTCTTCAGTTGCTGCCAAGCCTGCTGCGAGATCCAACCCAGCGATCCAACAACTGAATCAACGCTCCGGCGGCTCCAACCGCACCGCAAACCACTGCAGCGTCATGCCCGGGCTGATCTCCAGATCACAGGCCGTATCCAGCAGGCGTTGCGCCGCCGCCGCCGGATCGGGACGGTCTGCCAGATCGGCTGGCAGCGATTCCAGCTTCCGCAACCAGCCCGTGAGCCATGTCAGGGTGTCGGCGGCGCTGAGCAATCGTTCCGGCTGGCCCGGTTCCAGCACCACATAGTCATCACAGGCACGGATCAGGGGGTCGGACATTTGCGGAGACTTCTGGCCCTGATCATCGCCATCACCATCCTGCTCAGCGACTCACCCGCATGGGCCACGCCGCTGGACGAACGGCTCCACAGCTGGCCGGACTGGAGTCTGCCGGCTCCCTTGTCGCGTCCTTCGAACCGCGACGACCTCATCTATCCGGACTGGTTTTCAGGGCTGTGGCAGGTGGAGAGCCGCGATCTGGATGCACCTGCCGACGAACCGCTGATCCACCAGGCCCTGTTTGCACCTGATGCCCGCGATCGGCTGGTGGGGGATCGCAGCTTCAATGCCATGGCCATCGGTCGGGCCCTGCTCGGCGAGCAGCTGCTGCGGGTGGAGGACGACCCGGAATCGGCCAACCGCCAGATCGCCTGGCTCAAGGGAGACCTGAGGCTGGAAACCACGGTGACCGGCCGACGCCAGGAGACCCCTGATCAGACGTCATTTCTGGCGGACGAGCTGGTGCTGCAGATCCTTCATGCGCCGGGACCTCCGCGACTGAGTCGGATTGAAACCCTGAGCAGGTACCACCGCTGCGGAGATGAGATCTGCGCCGAACAATGGCAAGGGCGATACGCCTCTCCCGGAGAGAGCCTGCGCGATCAGGCTGTTGCCCATCACCACTACCAGCTCCGATTCACACCTCTTCCAGAGTCCGCTCCATCAGCTTGAGCTCCAGCTGATCGCGCCAGTGAAACAGAGGCTGCAGCTTGGGATGATCCAGCAGCCCGGCGACACCCTTTCCGGCCAGCTGACTGCCCGAGGAAGGCGGGAAACAGAGCAACGACAACTGAGCCGCCACCGACAGGTCAGCCAGGGTCATGGATGTGCCCACCAGCCAGGGAGTGTGCTGAACGGCGGCGGACAGCTGCTCAAGGCTGGACAGCAGATCAGCCCGGTCACCCTGGTTCACCAGTTCGGAAACGGTGCTCACCCAGCCACCTGGGATCACCCCCATCGCGGAACGCACCGGATCGGGCAGATCGTCTGGCAGCAGAGCCACCCGCAGCTCCGGATCCAGAGCCGCGGCCTGAACCAGCGCCGATCGGCCGGCAGCCGCCAGCGTCGTGTCCGCCCAGTCCTCGATCAGATGCACCTGCGCTGCCAGCTGCGGATCGGAGGGGAGAAGAGTCGGTTCGGGATCGCGCTGCTCCAGGTGCCGAGCGATGGCACTGGAATCCGCCAGCACCGTGTCGCCGTCCACAAGCACCGGCACCTGGCGCTGACCGGAGAGGCGGAACACAGCCAGCTGACCGATGCCGGGACTGACATCCACGGTGCGGTAGCTGAGCCCCTTGGCCTGAAGCACCATGCGCACTTTCAGACAAAAGGCGGAATGGCGGAATTGGTGCAGTTCCAGCATCGCGGCCACCGGAAGGAATCGGCACAGTAGCCAGTGTCTTCCGATGTTCGCCAGCACCGCGCGGGATGCGTTGGGCGAAACGACTGACCACGGTCGCAAGCTTTAAAAAACGCCTTATATTTCCTCGATATCGCCACAAATTCATGGCGGCTGAAGGTTCTGGAAAATTCGCAGACATTGAGAGCCTGCGTCAGCACGTCATTCAGCAATGCGATGTGCTGGGTTATACGATTTCAAGCCCATCAGAGCAGAACAAGACTGACGGCTTCGAGATCAACCGAAACGATGAGAATATCTCCGTTCAGATCAAGAATCACCGCGCCAAAACGAACATTGCCGAGGTCTGCAAGTTCACTGAATTCCTGGACCTCGACCAGTGTTCTCACCTCAGCGGTGGCTGGCTGATTTCCACGAGCGGCTTCAGCAAGCCCGCTCTCACCCACGTTCGCACCGAACGCCCCTCCAACCTGCGCCTGGGCACATCAACGCCCTACGGCATCCGCTGGAACTACGACCCTCTGGGTGAAGACGATCTGGCAGCCGACGAATCCTTCGGCTTCTCCGACTGCCACTCGCAACAGCCCATCACCTACATCGGTGTGTTCACCTGCAAAGGAGGTGTCGGCAAGACCACCGTTGCGGCCCACCTGGCAGGAGCCTTTGCTCTGCAGGGCTACGACGTGATCCTGGTGGACCTGGATCCCGACAGGAATCTGCGCAAGCTGTTCATCGAAGATCAAACATCTGACGATGAAACAGCTTCGCTCTATGTGCCCGCCCATCGCAAAGGCTTCATCGGCAGCACAATCACCGTGCTGAATGCTGAGGAATGGGACGAACGCCAATATCCGGACGTCAAAATCGTGATCTGTGACTGTTCACCTGTTCTCAGCGAGAACCCTTCACGATTCATCCGGCGCTTTGATCATTGCCTCATCCCCACCACTCTCAGCCCTCTTGGAATCGCCAAGAATGGCGATGTGATCACCCGCACCTTCCGCCATATACGAAGCATCAACCACACCGCAGCCCTGCACACCCTGATCAATTGCTACATCGATGACGGCGCCTTCGCGAAACGCAATCGATTGCTGCTTTCAGCCCTCGAGACTCACATCCGGGATTACCAGAAGGAAGATTCCAACTGTCAGCTGATTGATCCAAAGGACGCCCGCATCCGACGCAATGACAATCTTCTGTACTGGGGTTATCACATCGTCGATGGCAGCATGCCGCGACTGGCTTTCAACGAAGTGCTCGGACGCAGTGTTCCTCGCACCGATTTCCTGCAGCTTGCCGAATACCTGGAAATCAAGACCTCCATCCGGGAGATGCACAAACCATTGGCATCCGAGCCCACCGCTGCTGCGGCCTGAGGCGAAGGCTGTTTCAATACTGATGTCGGTTCAGTTTCTCTCCAGAGCCATCACGTTCACTCCGGCATGAAGGAATTCTTTCTCAACGTCACCCGCTATCCCCGTTACATGGTGACCTTCACCCTCGGGGTGATGAATTCCGTGGCCGAGCCTCTGGCCCGTCGCCGCAGCAATCCCGTCACTGCGGTCTCTCTGATCGGAGCCCTGATCAGCGGTTTCATCACCCTCTCCCTGGTGCTGCGTGCCATGGTGAACGCAGCACCGGTTGCGTGATGGCTCAGGGGCGGCGGGTCGAACGGGTGGCGGCCCTGATCCGCAAAGAAACCAGCGAACTGCTGATCAACGGGATCCGTGACGAACGGGTCCATCAGGGCATGGTGAGCATCACCGAAGTGGAGGTGTCCGGCGACCTCCAGCACTGCAAGATCTTCGTGAGCATCTTCGGCGAACCGGAGGACCGCCATCAGGTGCTGGAAGGCCTGCAGGCCGCCAGCGGCTATCTGCGCGGTGAGCTGGGTCGACGATTGCAGATGCGCCGGTCGCCGGAGGTGGTCTTCCAGCTCGATCGCGGCATCGAGAAGGGCACCTCCGTGCTGGGCCTGCTGAACCGCCTTGAGGGGGAACGTCAGGAACGCGGCGAGATTCCTCCGGGAAGCGATGAACAGCAGCCCGACTGAGGCGGAACTGCGGCGGCGAGTCGCCGAGCTGCTGGTGGTGCGGGCCAGCGGTCACCTCGAGGACCGCCAGCGCCGCTACCCCCGCTGGGAACTGACCAATGCGGACCTGCAGCGATTGCTGGAGCAGGGAGTGGGAGGGGTGATCCTGCTCGGAGGCAGCGCCGCCGAACTGCGGCAGCGCACCCACCAGCTCCAGGCATGGGCACCACAGCCTCTGCTGCTCTGCGCCGATGTGGAGGAGGGCGTCGGTCAGCGCTTCGAAGGAGCCAGCTGGCTGGTGCCGCCTCTCGCCCTGGGGCGCCTGCACCAGAGACGTCCGTCAGTGGCACTGGCTCTGGCGGAACGCTACGGCCGCTGCACCGGCGATCAGGCCCGACGCTGCGGCCTCAACTGGGTGTTGGGGCCTGTCTGCGATGTCAACAACAACCCCGCCAATCCGGTGATCAATGTGCGGGCCTGGGGTGAGGATCCGGAGACCGCCGGACTTCTGGCAGCGGCCTTCCAGGCCGGGCTGCGCCTGGCTGGCGTTCTGGGCTGCGCCAAGCACTTCCCTGGCCATGGCGACACCAGCAGCGATTCCCATCTGGACCTGCCGGTGCTCCCCCACAACCGAGAGCGCCTCGACGCGATCGAGCTGCCGCCGTTCCAACGGCTGATCGCCGCCGGCATCGATGCCGTGATGACAGCCCATCTGCTGCTGCCTGAGCTGGATCCGCAGCAACCGGCCACCCTCTCCGGAGCGGTGCTCACGGATCTTTTACGCCGTGATCTCGGATTCGACGGACTGGTGGTGACCGATGCCCTGGTGATGGAGGCGATCGCGGCCCGCCATGGTGCAGCCGAAGCGGCGGTGCTCGCCTTCGCCGCCGGAGCCGATCTGATCCTGATGCCGGCCGATGCCTCCGCCGCCATCGATGGACTGGTGGAGGCCCTGCGCAGCGGTCGCATTCCGATCCAGCGGCTTGAGGACGCCATCCGACGACGACGGTCCGCGCTGGCCAGGGTGTCCCCGGGCGATGAATCCGAAGGACCCTTGGTCACGGCCGCAGACCTCGCTCTGGAGGAGCAACTGGTGGAGAGCTCTCTGATCCGCCTGTCAGCTCGGGAGATCAGCCCTGCCGCGGGGCTCAATCTGATCCGGGTGGATGGTGTTCTGCCCTGCCCGCCTCTCGACAGCAGCGCCCCGGCGATCACACAGCCCCTGGCGCATGGGTTCCGTCCGGTGCTGATCCACGGGCAGGGTGTCTCCCCCTGGCAGGATCAACCGGAAAGCCCCCTTGCCCTGGAACGGCTTGGTGATGGCCCGGTGCTCCTGCAGCTGTTCCTGCGCGGCAATCCCTTCCGAGGCGATCGCGACAGCCGCGAACCCTGGGGGGCTGCCGTTCTCCAGCTGCAGCGGTTGAAGCGGCTGGCGGGTCTGCTCATCTATGGCAGCCCGTATCTGTGGGAGGAACTGCAGCCCCTGCTGAATTCCACGATTCCCGCGCTTTACAGCCCGGGGCAGATGCCTGTGGCGCAACGACTGGCCCTCGGGCAACTGCTGCCGGAATCAGCGGCTGGATTCAGCGCGGATTTCACCGACTGAGCGCCTTAACCTCGCGCCAAGCGAACCGCCGGTGATGCTCAGCCTCTCGATGATCGTGCGCAACGAGGAGGCCCGACTCGCGGCCTGCCTGGCATCCGTGAGCGCTCTGGCCGACGAGATGGTGGTGGTGGATACGGGCTCCACCGACGCCACCATCGCCATCGCGGAGGCCGCCGGTGCCAGGGTGGAGCGGATCGACTGGCCCGGTGACTTCGCCCCGGCCCGCAACCGGGCCCTGGAGTTTCTCAAAGGCGACTGGGTCCTGGTGCTGGACGCCGACGAACAGCTGAGACCTGAAGTCATCCCCAGCCTCAGGGCGCTGATGGCCCAGCCCGATGTGCTGGTGATCAACCTGCTGCGCTACGAGCTGGGTGCCGCCATGGCCCCTTACTCCAGCGTCAGCCGCCTGTTCCGCCGCCACCCTGCCATCCGCTGGAGTCGGCCGTACCACTCGATGATCGACGACAGCGTCAAGGGGCTGCTGGAGGAGGAGCCTCAGTGGCGCATCGCTGACTGCAGCGAGCCAGCCATCCTGCATGACGGTTACCGCCCGGAGCTGCTGGCGGGCACCGACAAGGCCAACCGTCTGCGGCAGGCGATGCAGGACGAACTGGACGCCAGCCCCGGCAACCCGTATGCCAGCGCCAAGCTCGGCGGCCTGCTGATCAGCGAAGGACGTCATGAGGAGGCGATCCCTCTGCTGCGCCGCGGCCTGGAGCAGGAGGGCGTGCAGGATGCCGAGCGCTACGAGCTGCTGGTCCACCTGGGCCTTGCCATCACCCCGTCGGATCCTGTGGGCGCCATCGCCTGTTACCGCGAAGCGCTCGCGATTCCCCTCGACACCCGCATCAGCCTCGGAGCCCGACTCAACCTGGCGGCACGGCTGATGGAGCAGGGAGACCTGGAAGAGGGGATCAGCCTCACCCAGACCGCCACCCAGCGCGCTCCGGAAGTGGCCCTGGGCTGGTACAACCTCGGCCTGATGCAACGCCGCCGAGGCGACATCGGCTCGGCCCTCGAGGCCTACCGCCGTGCCCTGAGCCTGGATCCCGACAACGCCGAGTGCCACCAGAACAATGCCGTGGCACTTCTGATGGGAGGCGACATCGAAGGGGCTCGCAACGGCTTCCGGACAGCGGTGAGGTTGCTGCAGGACCAGGGCCGCAGCCAGGAGGCCAGCACGTTGAGGGACAAAGCATCCGCGATCGTGAAACTGGATGCGGAGCCTGTGCCGTGAGCGATCCACTCCAGGGATGCACCGTGGTGGTGACGAGGGCGGCCGAACAGCAGGGAGAAGCCCGTCAGCTGCTGGAAGCCGCCGGCGCGCAGGTGCTGGACCTGCCGGCCCTGGTGATCGGCCCTCCCGACGACTGGGGCCCCCTCGATGACGCGTTGGCCGATCTGGAGAACTTTCACTGGATCGTTTTCTCCAGCGCCAACGGTGTGCAGGCGGTGGATCAGCGGTTGCAGCGGCTGGGTCGCAGCCTGTCGCGACGGCCGGACGGCCTGCGACTCGCCGCCGTGGGGCGCAAGACGGCCCGGGTGCTGGAGGAGCTGGGCGCAACGGCGGACTTCGTGCCACCCCAGTTCGTGGCCGACAGCCTGATCGAGCACTTCCCCGTCTCCGGTTACGGCCTGCGGATCCTGTTGCCGAGAGTTCAGAGCGGTGGGCGCACCGTTCTGGCGGAGGCTTTCGGCGAGGCGGGTGTTCGGGTGGTCGAGGTGGCCGCCTATGAATCCCGCTGCCCGGAGGCGATGCCGGAGATCACCGCCCGGGCTCTGGCCGAGCAGGCCGTGGGAGTGATCGCCTTCAGCAGCGGTAAAACCGCTCAGCACACGGCCAGGCTGCTGGAGCAGCACCTGGGGGCAGCCTGGTTGCGGCATCTCGACGGTGTGAAGCTGATTTCCATCGGCCCCCAGACAAGCCTCAGCTGCCACAAGCACTTCGGGCGCGTGGATGCCGAGGCAACACGCCACGACCTCGAAGGGCTGGTGGAAGCCTGTTCTCAGGCCATGCAGAGCGGGGCCTGAGGCTCGCCGTTGCGTGCCAGCCGGATGCACCCCCGCTGCACGTCGATGGCCAGCACCGACCAGCCCTGAGGCAGCAGCGACCCGCGATCTCCCTCGCAACGCCCCTCACGGCCGATGCAGAGCACACCGCTTCCCAGAGCGCTCCGGGCCAGGGCCCGCTGCTGACCACCGACCCGCAACACACCGGTGAGGGTGACTCCGGAGCTGTTCCCGGAAGCATCGGCAGACGCCGACTCCGACGAGAGACCGGATGCCTCCGTGCCAAGACCTGACTGAACCGATGCCCCTGGAACCAGCGACGCTGCGAAGGGATCGACCCGGCCGCCACCACCGGCAGCCTGAACCTGCTGAGGCGTCGGCAGCGGTGTCAGACCGAGGTCCGGGATCGACCGCGGCGGATCCGGTTCCACCGCAGGCTGGGCGGGTCGGCGTGGGGGCTCGGAGACAGACACGTCGGCTGGTTCTCCGCCAGCGCAACCGGTGAGCACCAGGCCGATCAACAGGCAGGCGGCAGCACCAGGAGCTCTCACCTCAGGCGCGTTCTTCCACCAGGTCCCGGAAGCGGTCAAGATTCGCCTGCAGCTCCTTGGTGACGATTCCCCCCAGGATGCTGGGCTCCATCAACGGTGCCAAGACCCTCGGGAGCTCATAGGTGACGCTCAGTTTCACCACGGTGCGATCGACGGACTCCGGGTAGAAGCGCACCGCTCCCTTGGTGGACAGACCACCGACGGATTCCCAGTGAAGCTGCTGAGCCTCCACCCGCTGGGTGATGCGCGCCTTCCAGTGAAAACGAAAGCCCTGGGCCGCCAGGGTCCAATCCGTGAGCTCCGGATCATCCAGCGTTTTCACGGATTCGATCCAGCGCATCCAGCGCGGCATCGCCTCAAGATCACTCCACACGGCCCAGACCCGGTCGACTGGAGCCTGGACCTCTGTGGTGACGGTGTGTTCCAGCCAGCGTCCCATCGTCAGGCCACCGCTGCGTTGGTGGCCAGCTGCGCCGGTCTGCGCAGAATCTCGGCGGCAGCCAGGTGACCGCTCATCGTCGCCCCCTCCATCGAATCGATGTAGTCCTGTCGTGTGTAGCTGCCGGCCAGGAAAAAGTTGCCGATCGGGGTGCGCTGCTCAGGCCGGTAGGGCTCCATCCCCGGGGCCTCGCGATACAGCGATTGGGCCAGCTTCACCACGTTGCTCCAGGTGAGCTGGAGATGGCGAGCCGAAGGGAACAGCTCCCTCACCTGACGGTCGGTGTGGGCGACGATCTCCTCAACACTCTTCGGGATCCACGGATCACCGGGCGTGAGCACGCACTGGAGCAGGGAACCCTCTCCCTCCTTGCGGTAGTCCTCGGGGCTGGCGAGGGCCAGGTCGGCGAAACAGCTGAAGTCCGCATCGGCGGTGTAGAGGAGGTTGTTGAGGCCCGCCGGCTGGCCCACATCCCTTCGGCGGCTCTCGTGCTCCTCGCCCAGTTCCGTCACCCAGCCGTCGTAGCGCAGCTGCACGGTGGCCACCGGAACCGCTTCAAGCTGGTGGATCGCCTCGAACTGAGGGAAGCGGCGCCAGGCCTCTGGGAGCAGCTTCTGAATTCCGGGCACATCGCAGGCCGCCAGATAGGCATCCGCCTCGACGGTGATGTCGCCCTCCGGAGTGCCCAGCTGCAGGCCGGTGACTTCGGGATGCTCCGCCTCGCTGAACATCACCTGCTTGACGCGATGACGCAGATGCAGCCGGCCGCCTCGGGCCTCGATGTACTCCAGGATCGGACCGGTGAGCCAGCGATGCGGCGACCCCTTGAGCAGGTTCAGCTTGGAGGCCTCGGTCTTGGCCGCGAACATCATGAAGATGGTCAGCATGCAGCGGGCCGAGATCGCTTCGCAGTCGATGAAGCCCAGGGCGTAAGCGATCGGATTCCACATGCGGCGGATGCTCTCCGGGCTGCCGCCGTGGCCGACGAACCAGTCCTGGAAGCTCACGGAGTCGAGGGCACGGATCGTGCGCATCGCCCCCTCGTAATCCACCAGACCACGCACGATCGGGGATGTGCCGAGGGCGAGGGCGTTGCGCAGTTTGTCGATCCAGCTGAGCTGAGGGGTGGTGAAGAAAGCCTTCAGCCCGTTGAAGGGTGCACCGATCGGGAAGCGGAAATCCAGCTCCCGCAGGTCGCCGCCCTTGTTCACGAACAGATGGGTGTGCTGCTTCGGCAGCAGGTTGTCGAACGCGCCCACCTTGCGCATCAGCGCAAAGAGATTGGCGTAATTGAAGAAGAACACATGCAACCCCATTTCGATGTGGTTGCCGCCCTCGTCCACCCAGCTGCCCACCTTGCCGCCCATGAACGGTCTGGCCTCGTAGAGGTTCACCTCATGGCCGGCCTCCACAAGATCCACCGCAGCGGACAGGCCCGCGAGACCGGAACCGACTATCGCGACCTGCACCTGGTTGCGCGCAACTGATGCGACTCTATGAATGAGGCTCCATAGAGTGAGGGCACGCGACCGCGGCGATGATGACCACCACCCCCACCGATGCGCCGACCCACACCGCCCGGGACGGCAAGGGCATCCTGATCACGGCGACGGCCATGCAACAGCTGGCGAGACTCTGCGGAGAGCAGGGCGACAACAAGGTGCTGCGGGTGGGCGTGCGCTCCGGCGGCTGCAGCGGCATGAGTTACACGATGGATTTCGTGCCCGCCTCCGACACCCTCGAGGACGACGAGTCCTACGACTACGAGACCCCCGATGGCCACAGCTTCCGGGTGATCTGCGATCCCAAGAGTCTGCTTTACATCTACGGCATGCAGCTCGACTTCAGCACCGCACTGATCGGCGGAGGCTTCAATTTCACCAATCCGAATGCCACCCAGACCTGCGGTTGCGGCAGCTCCTTCGCCGTTTGAGCCGAACGGTCTGAGCCGCATGGGAATCTGAACAGGACCACCCCTCTGCCCGTCGATGGAATCCAGCCAGGAGAGTCTGTTCGAGCAGGCGATGGCCCGATATCAGGCGGGGGCCAGCGCCGCGGAAATCCTGCCGGACTTTCTCCGGATCACCGAGGCGGCACCCCGTCAATCCGCTGGCTGGACCTGTCTGGCCTGGCTGCAGCTGCTCTGCGACCTGCCGGAGGACGCCCTGCGCTCAGCCCGCTTCGCCGTGAAGCTCAACCCTCAGGACCCACAGGCCCGGGTGAATCTGAGTCTGGCGCTGCTGGAGACGGAATCCAAAGGCGTGCGGGAGCACGTGCAGGTGGTGCAGCAGGTGCTGACGATGGCACCGCAGATCTCGGACGAGCTCAGAACAGCCCTGGACGACGGCCTGCAGCGTCGCCCGAACTGGACCTCCCTCGAGAAGGTGAAGACCTGGCTGAATCTCTGACTCACGACCTCCCCGTCCCCATCAGCTGGTTGCGGTGAATGGCGCGTCTTCTTCTGCTCAGCAACGGCCATGGCGAGGATCTCTCCGGTGCTCTGCTGGGCCGTGCTCTGTCCGAGCAGGGCCATGAGGTTCAGGCCCTGCCGCTGGTTGGCCAGGGGAATTCCTACCGAACAGCAGGGATTCCCCTGCTGGGGCGCACCCGCGAATTCAGCACCGGCGGCATCGGCTACACCAGCCTGCGCGGACGGTTGACGGAACTGATGCAGGGACAACTGTTCCACCTGCTGGAGCAGTTGCTGCGGCTGCTGCGCCGGGCTCATCGCTTCGATCTGATCGTGGTGGTGGGAGATGTGATTCCAGTGATCGCCTCCTGGCTGTGCAGACGTCCGGCGGCGACCTATCTGGTGGCGTACTCCAGCCATTACGAAGGACGCCTGCGACTGCCCTGGCCCTGCGCTGAACTGCTGGCGACCCCTCGATTCCTGGCCGTGTTCAGCCGCGATCAGCTCACGGCGGATGATCTCAGTCAGCAGCTGAGACGACCGGTGCGCTTTCTCGGCAATCCCTTCATGGATCCGGTGCTGACCCCGGTGCCGCCGCTGCCCGCTGCAATGCAACGCATCGGCCTGCTGCCGGGCAGTCGCCGGCCGGAGCTGGAGGAGAACCTGCGGCTGCTGCTGGCAGTCGCCGAACAGCTGCCTGTGTCAGGGGAGCTGAGTCTGGACCTGGCCCTGGTGCCGAGTCTGGAGGCGGACGCCCTGGGCCGGCTCGCCGATTCCGCCGGCTGGCAGCAGAGCGGCGATCGACTGATCCATCGCGATGGCGCCACCATCCACGTGCGGCGCGATGCCTTTCAGGCGCTGCTGCAGAGCAGTGATCTGCTGATCTGCATGGCGGGCACCGCCGCGGAACAGGCGGTCGGGCTCGGCCGGCCGGTGCTGCAGCTGCCGGGCCGCGGCCCGCAGTTCACCGCAGCCTTCGCGGAGGCGCAGCGGCGTCTGCTGGGCCCCACCGTGTTCTGTGCCCCCGGGGACGCCGGCAGCCTTGGCAACCTCCAGGCGTCTGCGCAGCTGGCGTTGCAGTTGCTCGAACGCTGCCGCTCGGATCAGCAGCTGCAGCGCCAGTGCAGGCAGGAGGCCGAACGGCGCCTCGGTGCGGCCGGCGGTGGTCGGAGGATGGCAGCTGCCATCAGTGCGCTGCTGTCATGAGTGCCCCAACGGAACCGCTCTGGAAACGCTGGCTCGACCGACTGCTGATGCTGAATGTGCTGCTGGTGGCGTCCGGGGCCGTTTTCTTCACCGTGGCTGTGGTCGCCCAGAGCCAGGGACGGGATCGGGCCATGGATCTGTTCCAGCAGCTCTGGCAGCCGCTGTTCACGCCAGCCATCAGCCTGCTGATCATGGCGGCGCTGATCAGTGGGATCGTCAGCTGGTGGCAGCGGCGAGTGCAGACGGCAGATCGGGGTAACGGAAACTGAAGCCGAGGGTCTCCAAGCGTTCGGAGCCGACCTGCTGACCCTCCAGCACCACCGAGGCTCCGTCTCCGAGCAACACCTGCAGAACCGGAGCTGGCACCGGCAACAGGCTGGGACGCCCGAGGCTGCGGCCCAGCTCACGACAGAACTCCGTCATCGACACCGGCTGGGGCGCCACACCGTTGACAGCACCTGTCCAGTTCGGATCCTCAAGCGCCCGAAGGATCAGAGCGCACAGATCACTGCGGTGAATCCAGCTCATCCACTGACGGCCGCTGCCGATCGGTCCACCGAAGCCGGCCCGGAACACCGGCAGCATCTTGCCGAGGGCACCACCATCGGGGGCCACGACGATGCCGATGCGAACGGTCACCGCGCGGGTTCCATCCGGAACAGCCAGGGCGGCCTGCTCCCAGCGGCGACAAAGGGAGGCGAGGAAGTCGTCACCGGCCGGGCTGGATTCGACGAATCGCTGCGAAACACTGGTTCCGTAGTAGCCGATGGCCGAAGCATTCACGAGCACCTGCGGCGGTGTGGGAGACGCCTGAATCGCCTCCACCAGCAGCCTGGTGGTCTCCAGACGGCTCGTTTCCAGGATGCGCTGATGGGCCGGCGTCCAGCGCTTCTCAGCGATCGGCTCCCCGGCGAGATTGACCACGCCCTCCGCCTGCGACAGAGCCTGCAGAAGCGACTGATCCTGCCAGGATCGAGGGTCGGCGGGATCCAGCTGCAGCCACTCCGCAGCAGGCTCCTGGCGCTGTTGACGACTCACCAGAGTCAGCTGATGACCGGCTTGGCGCAGCATCGGAACCAGTTCCCGGCCAACGAGACCGGTGCAGCCGAGAAGCAGCAGGCGCATGGTGCAGTGCGAGAAACCCGGCGAGGCTAGGTGGGGCGACCCGCGTCAGTGATGGCGGGAACGGGCTCTAGCCTTGGACAAGCATTGCTCTTCACGATGGCTGACACCGACGCCGCCCCTGCGAAGGCCAAGCCGGCGGCCCTGCGCAAGGGAGCCCTGGTGCGGGTGAACCGGAAGGCCTATGACAGCAGCCTGGAAGCAGCCGCCAGCGACCCCACCGCGCCCGACTACATCTTCGAAGGGCCGGGGGAACTGCTGCTCGTGAAAGGTGATCACGGCCAGGTGCGCTGGAACCGCCCGGTGCCCGACACCTGGCTGCGCATGGATCAGCTGGAGGCCTGTTCCTGATCGACAGGCGCCAGGGCGTCTTCCACGCGATCAATGGCCTCGGGCAGGGACTGCATCGCAGCGGGTGCACGCCACACCGCCCCACCAAGAACGGCGCTGAGATCTCCCAGGGCAAGCAGCAACGGATCCGGTGTCTGCTGATGGGCGGCATCCGCCACAGACGACGCCGCCCAGGCATCCCAGCCGGCCAGCAGCACCACGCTGCGATAGGCAGCCGGCCATGGATTCTCGGGAAGCAACGTCTGAAGAGCCGCGAAATGAGCAGCCGCCTCCTGCGGTCGGTTGGCCAGCACCGCCAGCAGCGCCAGGCTCCAGTGGGGTTGAGGATCGCTTGAATCCTGCGCCAGCTGCTGTTCCGCCTGCCGGCGCACCGTGGCGCGGTAACTGAAGTGGCCATCGAGCATGTGTTCCTGGCCCACCGCGGCAAACACCGGTTCCAGCCCGGCCGGTCCGGCCGCCAGCCCCGCAGCGAGAGCTGGAAAGCGTGCCGCGAAACCGACTCCCTCCGGTCGATCGCTGCGCCGTGTCCAGAGGGAGTAGCTACCTCCCTTGGGCCGCTCGAATGCACCCACCTGCCTGAACACGCCACTGGTTCGCACCGCTTCATCGAGGCGACGGGCCGACTTGCGCACCGATCCCTGCCCCCCTTCCGCCAGCACGACCCACTGCGCCGCCCGCAGGGTTGGCCCCACGTCATCTCGGCTGCTGCCCATCTGCCGGCCCACCAGCTGCCCGCCATGGCGTCTGCCGTAGTAGCTCACGTTGTGCTGGTTCAGGTCGGAGGTGCTGGGCACCACGATCAACGTGCGCGCTGACTGCGCTGGATCGCCGCCACCCGCGGCCTGCACGAGAGCCTCGAGCGGACCCCGCGGCCGATCCTCGAAGCGATCCAGCTGAAAGGCCATGCCCGCCGGCAGGCAGGCGAGCAGCCCTGAGATCAGAGCCACGGGTGCCGCCCAGGACGCGCGTTGGCGCAGCAGCCGGCCCCACTGCCACCAGCCCCGGGCCAGCAGCAGCAGCAGGGTGGGCAACAGCGGCGTGATGTAGCGGTCACTCTTGTTGGGACTGAGGCTGGTGAGCAGCCAGGCGGCCACAAGATTGATCACCAGCCAGCGCCAGCTCCAGGGGTCATCCGCACCACCCTCATCGGCAGCAGAGCGATGGCGCTGAAGCCACCACAGCACAAGCCCCGCCAGGCCCACCACCAACAGAACAACACCCAGCTGCTCCGGCAGCAGACGCAGGTAGAACGACAGGCTTTCCATCGAGAAGGGGTTGGGATCCCCCTCCCGGGCAGCGGATTCGAACACCGCCCGGTTCGTCCCCCCGAGGCTGGTGATCCAGTTGTGGCGCAACCAGGGGCCGATCATCAGCAGCGTCAGCACGGGCAGCAGCACCCCCTGACGCAACCAGCGCCCTCGGCGACGAACGGCGACACCGGCCGCCCAGAGACCAGCCGGTACCAGCAGCAGCAACGCGCTCTGCTTGATCAGCACCGCCGCCAGCGCACAGACCGTGGCCAGCAGCGCCTGGCCCCAGCGACCACCCCGCCTGGGATCACACCAGCAGCTCAGCCGCCACAGCGCAAGGGTCCCCATCGCTGCCAGGGGCATCTCCAGCACATAATCCGTGCGCAGATCCAGCAGAGCCGGTGCGATCGCGGTGAGGCCGCAGGCCAGCAGCGCCAGCCCGTCGCCCTGCAAACGGCGCCCCCAGCCGGCCACCGCCAGCAGCAGCAGACCATGCCAGAGGCTGAGGCTCCAGGCGGCAGCCGCGGGATCATCCCCACTCAGGGCCATCACACTGCCGTTCACCAAAGAGGCCAGAGGCGGAATCTTGGGGGAGAGATCCAGCAAGGCATTCCAGCCCTGCCAACCACCGCCGGGAAGCACCCCGATGGCACGGCCGTGATCCAGCGCGCTGTTGAGATAGTCGGCCTGATCCCATGCGGGAAGCCCGGTCTGCAGCTCCCACCAGAGGCGGTCAGCACCGGTGGCCAGAAGCCAGATCAGAAGCAGCGCAGCCCAGAAACGCCAGCGCACCGTCATGAAATCTCGAGCCGACGCCGCTCATCCTGAAGCCGCTTGCGCCGCTGCTTCGCCTCGCGCAGCATCTCTCGACCATCCCGCAGGTAGCTGTCCACGTAGCCCATCGTGTAGCGCTCCAGCTCCTGCAGAGCGTCCTCCACCTCGGAGAAGCAGTGATACACACTCAGGCCGAACCCACGCGCCGACACCGGTGTGGGCAGGGTCTGGAACAGCGTCTTGACCCGTTCCAGCTTCTGAACACTGCGCTCCAGATAGGCGCAGAAGGCCTCCATCAACGCGTCGTCATAGGGATCCGCTGCCAGGGCCTTGAGCTGTGCCGGAAAGGGATTGATCACCTCTCCAAGCAGACGGTCGATCGGGCTGTAGACCCGTCGCAGCCATTCCACAAGCGCATCATCGGCACTGACTCCCTGGCCATGGGCCCGTCTGGCCTGGCTGAGATCCTGCGACGCTGCCGTCGTTCGCGACGCCCGACTGCGGTCGAACGCCCGACGCCGCTCCGCATCGCCGAGCACTTCCCAGGCGGCATTGAGAGCCAGCATGCGCTGATCGTCCCCACCGGCATCCGGATGATGCTGCTTCACGAGCTGCCGGTAAGCAGCCTTGATCTCCTCGGCGCTCGCATGACTGCTCACCCCCAGCTCGTCGTAGGGATCCCTCACAGCTGACCATCCCGGCGCGCCGGCAGCACCGAACCGGAACTGAACATCGGCGTGGACAGATAACGCTCGCCATAACTGGCCAGCATCACCACGATCCGGCAACCGACCATGTCGGAGCGCGCCCCGATGCGCAGAGCGGCGGCGACGGCGGCACCACTGCTGATGCCGCAGAGGAGCCCCTCCTCGCGGGCCAGACGACGGCCGACATCCATCGCCTCATCGTCGGAGACGGTGACGATCTCATCAATCCGTTCGCGCTCGAGCACCGCGGGGATGAACCCCGCTCCGATGCCCTGAATGCGATGCGCGCCGGCAGGCCCACCGGAGAGCACCGGACTGGCCGCCGGTTCCACCGCCACCACCCGCAGCTGCGGAGATCGCTGCTTGAGCAGGCGTGCACATCCGGTGATCGTGCCGCCGGTGCCCACCCCCGCCACAAAGCCATCGATCACACCATCGCAGTCGTGCCAGATCTCCTCCGCAGTGGTGCGTTCATGCACTGCAGGATTGGCCGGATTGTCGAACTGCTGCAGCAGATAGGCCTCGGGAATCTCCTGCACCAGCTCGCGGGCCAGGGCGATCGCACCCGCCATGCCTTCGGCACCATCGGTGAGCTGCAGCTCTGCGCCGTAGGCCCGCAGCATGGCCCGCCGTTCGGTGCTCATCGAATCCGGCATGGTGAGGATGAGCCGGTAGCCCCGCGCGGCAGCCACCATCGCCAGGGCGATTCCGGTGTTGCCACTGGTGGGCTCCACCAGCACCGTGTGGCCGGGCTGGATCGTGCCGTTGGCTTCGGCCTCCAGCACCATGGCGCTGGCGATGCGGTCCTTGACGGACGCCGAGGGATTGAAGCTTTCCAGCTTGGCCAGCAGCTCAGCCCGACAGCCGAACTGCGCCGGAAGGCGGTTGAGCCTCACCAGCGGAAGTGCCGCCGATCAGGGCGGTGATGTCAGGGGCGATGGCCATACAACGGCAGCTTGCCGGGGAGCGGCACACAAAAAAAGCCCCCCTGGCGGGGGGCTCTGGGTTGCGTGAGGAGAGATTCGAGGCCTGATCGAGATCAGGCCGGCGAATCAGAACTTGAAGACGGTCTGAACCAGGCCACCGAAGACGCCCAGGGACTTGTAGTCGCCGTTGTAGTTCTGGGTGTCATCACCCCAGGGGCGGGACAGCCAGTAAACGGCGGGAGTCACGGAGATGTTGTCGGTCACCTGGAACTTGTACCAGAGTTCCATGGCGTAGCCGCCATCAGCCACGAAGTCGTCGTCGTTGTCGTAGTCCACCACGTAGGTGAACTGAGGCTGACCAACGGCGAAGCCGAGGGCGTTCTTCATCAGGAACACGTCGTTCCAGGTCAGACCGACCATCCAGCTGGCGAAACGGCGCTTGGCCTGGGCGTCTTCCCAGTCGCCGTTGCCGGTGAGCCAGGATTTGCCGACACCGGCGCTGATGGAAGGAATCCAGCCGGACTCTTCAGGACGCCAGAAGGCGTTGAAGGAGAAGCTGTTGCTGGAAGCTTCGGAGCGCACCTCAACCCCGTCAGCATCGTCCACGGTGCAAGGGGTGCCGAACTTGTCGCCCTTGGTGAACTCGGTAGCCGTCCGGAACTTGGCACCACACTGGCCGTAGCGGTAGCCGAGAGCTGCACCCCACTTCTTGTGGCCGTAGGCCACCTGTGCTGTGAAGTTGGCTTCGGAATTGTCGGTCATGAAGCCACCCGAGTTGGGGTTGCTGTCATTGGCCTCACCGGAGTCAGACACGTAGTTCGCAGCAACGGTCCAGTAGGCGTCGCCTTTCTCGACCTGCTTCTTGTTGGTGTAGATGGCACCGAAGCCACCACCGGTCTCCTTGTTCCACACACCGGGAACACCCAGGGAGCCACCGAAGAAGTCAAGAACTTTCTGACCACCCTTGGCGTAGGCAGAAGCCTTGTAGCCCATCATCTCAGTGTTCCGGGTCAGAGGACCGACCTGGATCTTGAAGTTGCTGCCCAGGGGGAAGCGGTAGTACAGGCGATCAATCTCAACAGCGTTGCCGCCGGGGGCTGCCGTGTCGAGCTTGTTCAAAGCAACACCATTGCCGTCCCAGACGCTGTCGTCGCCCTGGTTACCAGCGCGCAGGCGGGTGAACAGCAGATCCTTTCCGGTGAAGGAGGTCTTCAGGCCCAGACGCAGGTCATAGGAGAAGGAGAAGGCACCGTATTCAGCGTTGTACGCATCGCGCTCGCCGCGCTCGGCATCGGCTGAGGTCTTGAAGTTGTCGCCCTTGGCCTTGGTGGCACCCAGAACGAAGTTGGCCTTACCTTTCAGCTTGGTGGTGGTGGAGAACTGGGTAGCTTCCAGTTCGCCGACGCGGGCCTCAAGACCGTCGATGCGGCCGCGGACGATGGCGAGTTCCTTTTCGAATTCCTTGATCAGGCGACGCAGCTCGTCGGTCACCTCGGTGATGCGATCGAGGCAGGCGTTCAGCAGGGCAGCCGCCTCGTAGCGGGTCATCGCCCGGTTGCCGCGGAAGGTGCCGTTGGGGTAACCGGCGACGCAGCCGTAGCGCTCGATCAGGTTGGCCAGAGCCTGGTAAGCCCAGTCCGTGGGATAAACGTCAGAGAACTGGGTGATGCTGGTGACCTGCTCTTCGGTATCCGAGTAGTCGGAAACACCGTTGATGTTCAGGTCGGCGGCGTTGACGCCAGTGGCCAGGAGGCCCAGGGCGGCAGGCGCTACCAGCAGTTGCTGGAAGAGTTTCATGAGATTCCTCACACCAAAATTGAGGGATTTGGACAGGAAGTCCTCTAAAAAAATACTTGCGGGAGAAAACTCTGAACAGGAGGCCGCCAAAGTTTGTGTCCATTACTACCTCTTAACCTTTTAACTCTGGCGGTATGGCAATAAAAAACCCACCGCCGAAGCGGTGGGTGGGGTTGACCTTGCAGGTCTGCTCCAAACGACGTTGGATCAGAACTTGAAGGTGGTCTTGACCAGACCGCTCATGGCGTTGAGGCCATTGTCGCCACGCTGGGTGTTGGCGAACGGCTTGCTCAGGTAGTGAATCGCGGGAGTCACAGTGATGTTGTCGGTGACCTGGAACTTGTAGAAGAATTCCCAGGCGAAGCCGCCACCTGCCAGGTAGTCATCTTCGTCATCTTTGTTGTTGACGTCGATGTCGGTGATGAAGGTGGGCTGACCAGTGGCGATACCAAAGGAGTTGCCCTCCAGGAAGACATCGCTCCACTCCAGACCCACGTACCAGGACTGGGTGGTTGCACTCTTGACGTAGCCGAGGGTGCTGTCCGAGATGTCGGTCAGGCCCCAGCCAGCGCTGATGGAGGGAATCCAGCCGGACTCTTCAGGCATCCACCAGGCGCTCAGACCGTAAGAGTCGGTCTGACCGTCGGTGAGGGACAGGGCAACAGCGCCCCTGGTGCCGTTGCCGGAATACAGGCCAACACCATTGGTGCCGGATGCCTTGGTGTAGGCAGCAGCAACACCCCAGTTCTCAGGCGCGTAAGCGATCTGAGTGGTGGCACTGAAGGCTGCAGCATCTGTACCGATACCACCGCCGTACTCACAATCGGTGGAAGGGCAGCTGCTCTCAGCGTTAGCCGAGAGGTAGCTGGTGGAGATGCTGAAGTCGCCGGGCTTCCACCACACACCTGCACCACCGCCGAGAGCCAGGTTGTAAGCACCCGGTGCACCGGCGTAGGTGAAGAAGTCCATCGTCATGTCAGACGGATAGGCACTGGGCCACACCGGCAGCATGTTGTCCATACGGACGCGAGGGCCAGCAACAACGGTGAAGTCTTCGCCGACGGGGAAGCTGTAGAACAAACGGTCGATGACCACGGCATTGCCGGTGTCGACTCCGTATTCCTGGCCGAACAGGCCAACGCCGGCGCCGCCATAGATATTGTTCATGTTGCCGGAGCGCAGACGCGTCACCAGGCTGTCTTTGCCGGTGAAGCTGGTCTCCAGAGCCAGACGCAGGTCATAGCTGAAGGAGGTACCACCGTTGGTCGCGGCGTTGAAGTCGCTGCGCTTGCCGTGGTACTTGGCTGCACCGAACACCCAGTGGGTCGAACCCTTCAGCTTGGTGGTGGTGGAGAACTGGGTGGCTTCCAGTTCGCCGACGCGGGCTTCAAGGCCATCGACGCGTCCGCGCAGGATGGCGAGTTCGGTCTCGAACTCCTTCATCAGGCGACGAAGCTCGTCGGTGATCTCAGTGATGCGATCGAGGCAAGCGTTCAGAAGCGCTGCAGCCTCGTAGCGGGTCATGGCACGGTTGCCACGGAAGGTGCCGTTGGGGTAGCCGGCAACGCAGCCGTACTGCTCAACCAGGTTGCTCAGAGCCTGGTAGGCCCAATCGGTCGGGTAGACGTCAGAAAATTGAGTGACGCTGGTGACCTGCTCCTTTTTGGAAGGGGAGTAGTCGGCAACAGCGGACAGATCAAAATCTGCTGCATGGGCGGCAACCGGGGCCAAAAGGCCGAGAGCTGCCGGAGCCACCAGCAGTTGCTGGAAAAGCTTCATGGTGGGTCCTCACACGGAAAAGGGGACAATGTCCCAAACGGATGGTGCCGTTTACCTCGCGTTAACCACGTAACAATGTGCCGGTCTTTACGCCGACATGTGCAATCGGCTACCGAAATTGCGAAAAATGGTTCGTTGCGCTACCAAAAACTTCACAAATGTTTGTGTTAGGGAACAGACAAACTCTGCGTTTCAGCTTTTCTGATCACGTCATCCACCGCTGACACCATCAACCGTTCCCGGAAACTGCGCTCCATCCAGATCGCAGCCGGCCTGTTCGCCCTCCTCTGCCTGGCCCTGCAGGGCTGGAGATCCCAGGTGCTGCTGGCCAGCTACGACCAAGGCATCTTCCAGCAGGTGCTGTGGAACACCCTTCAAGGGCATCCCTTTGAAAGCACGCTGTCGTCTCAGTTGTCAGCCAGCGTCGGGCAAGGCGGGGAGCTGCCATCCGTGGATTACGAACGGCTGGGACAACACTTCACCCCCACGCTGCTGTTGTGGGCTCCTCTGCTCGGACTGATCGGCGGTGCCGCGCTTCCCATCGTCCAGGTGGGACTGATCACAGCGGCAGGACTGGTGCTGCATCGCCTCGCCTGCCGGCAGCTCCCGGAACGCACCGCCAACTGGATCGGCTACGGCTACTTCGCCGGCAACGCCCTGATCGGACCAACACTCGGCAATTTCACCGATCTGTGCCAGCTGCCCCTGGCCGTCTTCGCCCTGATGCTGGGCGTGCTCGAGCGACGCCGATGGTTGATCGCGACGTCCGCCCTGCTGATTCCACTGATCCGTGAGGACACGGGCGTTCTGCTCGTGGCGGTGGGCCTCTGGGTGCTGATCCGGCACCGCGGACGCTGGCCGATGGCGCTGATGCTGATCATCTGGGGCGGCGGATGGGTGCTGATCTGCACCAACCTTCTGATGCCGTTGTTCTCAGACGACAACGCCAAACGGTTCATGGTCGAGAACTTCGGCCAGTACCTCGGCGACAGCGCCAACGAGGGCAGCAGCAGTCTCGGCGTGGCCCAGCGGATCATCAGCCAGCCGTTGCTGCTCCTGCAGCAACTGATCGACCCTCCAGGTCAGACACTGCTGTATCTGCTGGGGCATGCGCTGCCGTTTCTGTTCGTCCCGTTGCTGAGCCTCGACACCGTTCTGCTGGCCGGGCCCTGCCTGCTGGGATTGTTCCTGGCTCAGGGCGCCAATGACCCTCTGTCGATCACCATCCGCTACACCCTGCTGGTGGTACCGGGGTTTGCGCTCGGATCCATGTTCTGGTGGCAACGGCGCCGAGATCCGGTGCCCGGTCGCCGCACCCGCCTGGCCTGGGGCTGCTGCCTGGCGCTCTCGCTGCTGCTCACGATCAGCAGCAACCCTCACCGCAGCCTCTCTTTTGCCATTCCAGACAGCATTCACCCCTGGATCTACAGCTCTCCGCTGCAGCAGTGGCGTCACGGCATCGCAGCCCGGGCTGCCGTGGCTGTGATCCCGCCGGAGGCAACCGCCGCCGCCAATACCCCCCTGGTGCCGTTGCTGGCCAGGCGCGAAGTGCTGGTGCGCTTTCCCTTCACGACGGACTATCTCGATCGCGACAGGACAGCCCATCCGGTGGACTGGATCGCCGTTGATCTGGATCTGCTCGAGCGGTACGGCGTGGCCTTCAGGGGCGACTGGCGTCAGCTGCGCAACAGCCGGCGTTGGATCAGCGATCACCGCGCGTCCTATGCCGTGCAGGCTTTGAGCGATGGCGTCGTCGTTCTGGAACGGCACGGTCAGCGCCGACCCGACCTTGAAACCGCTCTGGACGAGCGCCTCTCCCGGGCCATGCCCGCAGATCCTCGCGATCTCTGAAAAAACGATGCCCCCGACCGGTGAACCGGTCGGGGGCTCTCGCCGGGTCCGCTCTTGCCGCGAAACCGGATGATCAGTCAGAGGACGGTGCCGTTCAGCCGGCGTTCTCCGCGATCAGCAGACCCTGGGTCAAACAACTGGAACTCATGGACACCTCCTCCTGAAGGATTGTGAATGCCGGCTCTGCCTTCGAACGCACCTGTCACTCAAGGAGGACCGACACATTCACAGAGCTGCACCCCGAACATTGAGACAATAACCAGATCGGCCTGTCATCGGGGCGACGATGCGTTCATGCCCTGATTCCGTGCGCGTTCCCTGGCCCGGCCTGCTGGCGATGGCCCTGGTGGCAGCCGGCCTCGCCCTGATCGGTCTGGGAGATCAGCCGTTGCGGGATTTCGACGAGGGCACCGTGGCGCGGGTGGCCCTGGAACTCAGCCAAGGCCAGGGAGAAGCTGCTCTGCTGCCGACCCTCTGGGGTGAGCCTTATCTCAACAAGGCCCCTGGCCTGCACAGCCTGATCGGCGCAGTGATCCAGCTGTCGACTCCAGGCGACCAGCTTCCCCCGGAAGGCCTGGTGCGACTGATGCCGGCCCTGCTCTCCAGCCTGGTGGTGCCCCTCGGCGGCCTGCTGCAGTGGCGCTTGCGCCCCGGTGATCGCGGCAGTGCCCTGGCCACTGGAGCTCTCCTGCTCACCTTGCTGCCGATCGCTCGCCACGGACGTCTGGCCATGCTCGATGGCAGCCAGCTCTCGGCGATGGCTCTGCTCTGGCTGGCCTGCGCCAGCCTGAACGGTCGCAGCGGCGACCGCTGGTGGGGACTGACCGCCGGACTGATGGGCAGCGCCATGCTGCTGTTGAAGGCACCTCTGCTGATACCGATGGCCGCCGCCGCCCTGGCAGCGGCGGCCCTGGGAATGGAATGGCGTCAGTGTCGGGTCGGGGCCGCCGTCACCGGCCTTCTCACTGGCCTTCTCCCCGGCATCGCCTGGCATCTCTGGCATGCCCACAACCGCGGGGCCCTCGCCCTTTGGATGTGGGGGGGCGACGGCGCTGGCCGGGTGCTGCTCGACGCCGGTGAGGGCAGCGACCTGCGCTGGCGCGTCCCGCTGATCGAACTGCTGGAAGGAGGCTGGCCCTGGCTGCTGCTGTTTCCGCCTGCCTTGCTCTGGGCCTGGCAAGAGCGTCGCAGCCGTTGGGGACGCTGGTGTCTCACCACCCTTGTGGTTCTGGCCGGAGCGATCCTGCCGCTGAAAACCCAGCTCCCCTGGTACAGCCATCCCCTCTGGCTGCCCTTCGCCCTGGTCAGTGCCCCCCTGCTCACCTGGCTGGTGGAGCGCACCGATCAGCAGGTTCCCCTCCGCCGGCTGTTGCTGCGCATTCCAGCGATGTGGATGCTGCTGGGCCTGCTGCTGCTGATGGCGACGGCTGTGAGCTTCACGCCGGCAGGGGCCGGGCTGGCTCCCTTTCGCGGTCTGGCCATCGCAGCCGGTCTGGGCTGGGGATGTGGCGGTTGGTGGCTGCAGTCTGCCCAGCGGCAGCAACGGCAACGCGGCCTGATCAGCCTGGTGAGCGGCAGCGTGATCGCTCTGGCTCTGCTGTTCAGCTCGCCGCTGTGGCTCTGGGAACTGAATGAGACCTGGTCCGTCCGCCCCGTGGCAGCCCTGAGTCGTCTCAGCCCGGGGCAACCGGTCCAGCTGCAGGGATATGACGAACGGCCGAGCTTGAACTGGTACGCCCGCCAGCGGATCCGACGGAGACGCAACGGTGATGCGGGTTGGATCCTCACCCGGAAATCACGCGGGAACTGCGTGGTTTCCTTCAGAGATGGCGACTGGGCCCTGGCGCGCTGCCGGTAGCCTGACCCCGATTGCAGCGGGTTGTGTCGTCCACGCAGCAGACCGTCGAGACCACGTCGCCCGCCGGACTCTCGATCGTTCTGCCCACCTTCAACGAAGGAGACTCGATCGCCTCGGTGATCGGTTCACTGCTGACGCTCAGTGAACAGGAGCCCCTGGAGATTCTGGTCGTGGATGACGACTCCAGCGACGGCACCACGGAAACGGTCCGGGCCATGGCCCTGCGGGATCCACGCATCCGCATCATCCATCGACTGGGGCGTTCAGGGCTGGCAAGCGCCATCAAAGAGGGCCTGATCGATGCGATTCACCCGCGGGCGATCGTGATGGACAGCGATGGTCAGCACGAGCCCGCCTCAGTGCTGGATGCCTTGCGGATGCTCGACCAGCAGCATCTCGATCTGGTGGCCGGCAGTCGCTTTCTTGATCAGTCGGAGATCCGCGGCCTCAGCGATCGACGCACCGACGGCTCGAGCCTGGCCAACGCCCTCGCGCGCCGAAGCCTGCCCGCCAGCTACCGCCATCTGACCGATTACATGAGCGGCTTCATGGCCCTGAATCTCAGCCGCTGCCTGCCGCTGGTGCGCCAGGTGGATGTGAACGGGTTCAAGTTCCTCTACGAACTGCTGGCCATCAGCCGAGGGCGGTTGAAGGTCGGGGAGATCCCGCTGATCTTCCAGCCCCGACGCCACGGCAGCTCAAAACTGGACAGCGCCATCCTCTGGGATTTTCTGGTGTCCCTGCTGCACACGGCCAGCCTCCGGTTGCTGCCGCGCCGCGCCATCAGCTTCGGACTGGTGGGCGCCAGCGGTGTGCTGGTCCAGCTGATCACCACCGCTCTGCTGATGAGCCTGCCGGGACTCAGCTTTCAGCAGGCACTCCCGATCGCCGTGATCACCGCCGCCAGCTCGAACTACCTGATCAACAACGCCCTCACCTTCCGGGACCGTCGCCAGAGGGGAACCCGGCTGCTGCGCGGCCTGCTCAAGTTCCTGCTGGTCGCCTCGCTGCCCGCCCTGGCCAACGTCGGTTTGGCCACCAGCTTCTACACGCTGGTGAATGAGCACGCCATCTGGGCACAGCTCGCGGGAATCGTGGTGGTTTACGTCTGGAATTACGCGGCGTCCTCCCGCTTCGTCTGGAACACGCCGTGATCTGGCTGCCCATCACGGTCGGTGTGCTGCTGCGGCTGATTCAGTTGTGGATGCCGATTGTCGGCGTCCACAGCTGGCGCCAGGCCGATACAGCGGCCATGGCCCGCCACTTCGCCCTGTCAGACACACCGATCTGGCTGCCCCAGATCGACTGGGCCGGCGCCGCTGAGGGCTATGTGGAATCGGAATTCCCGCTGTTTCCATTCTTGGTGAGTCGTCTCTATCAGCTGTTCGGAGTTCAGGAATGGCTGGGTCGCGGGCTTTCGCTGCTCTGCAGCGCTCTGACCATCTGGCTCGTGATCCGACTGGGACGGCGCTGGTTCGGCGCCCGGGCGGGCTGGTGGGGTGGGTTGTTCTTCGCCATCGCCCCGCTCGGGGTCTATTACGGACGCACCTTTCAGGCCGAGGCCCTGCTGTTGCTCTGCGGCGCGGGCTGCCTCGAGGCTCACAGCCACTGGCGGCGCCAGGGGCCCGTCTGGGCATTGCTGCTGAGCTGGCTGTGCTTCACATGCGCAGGATTGATCAAGGTGATCCCACTGCTGTGGCTCGGACTGCCGCTGCTGATGGTGCAGCTGAATGTCGAGCCGCAGCTTGAGGCAGCCACACAGACGAACATCCTGCGACGCACCAAGGGCCTGCTGCGCTCACCCGGCTTCTGGTTGTACGTCGGCGCCAGCCTCGCTGCCATCGCGACCTGGTACGCCCATGCTTACCAACTTGGCCTGACCAGCGGCTTCAGCTTCGGGTTCTGGGGTGGCGGCAGCGATCGCAGCAGCCTCAGCCTGCTGCTGGATCCAGGCAACTGGTTCAACCTGAGCCTGCGCGTGGCGCTGCGGTTGCTGGCCATCGCCGGGGTGCCCTTCCTGTTCAGCGGCATCTGGCTGAGCTGGCGCAGCCCAGACGGACGCACGGCGATCAGCGGACTGCTGGGGGTTCTGCTCTGCACCCTGGCCACGATGCGCTCCAGCAGTGTTCACGAGTACTACCAGTTGCCACTGCTGCTGTTCGCCTGCCCCTTGATGGGACTGGGCTGGCACCAGTGGCAGCAGCGATGCCGACGCTGGCAATCATCCGCCTTGATCAGCCTCTGGCTCGCCATCAGCCTGGCGGTTCTGTCCTTTGATTACTGGGCCCTGGAACAACGCCAGGTTCAGGATTGGATGCCACTGGCCATGAGGATCCGTCAGGAACTGCCCGAGGGCAGCCGCATCGTGAGCGTCACCAGCACCGATCCAACACTGCTGAATCTGGCCAGACGACAGGGCTGGCTGATCTCCAGCAAACAACTGAATCCGGAACGCCTTCAGAGCTGGCGGGAGCAGGGAGCCAGCCACCTGGCGGGCAGTTTCCGCTGGGAGAAAATGTACCGGCCGATGTCGGAGGGCCGACAGCGTGCCCTGCGAAACCTGGCTGCCGGCAGCCAGGAAGCCTGGGTGGATGACGTCAGCCAGACCTATTTGATCCCCCTTGATGCCATCAGCGCCAGTCCCTGAAGCCGGCCCGGGATCCAGCAGAAGGGTTCCATCCCGCCTCGTGATGATGGCGACTGGCGTGGGATTGCTGTTCTGGCTCAGCGCTGCGGCTCGCCATGGCCTCCTGCAAAGCAATGCCTATGACCTGGGTCTGTTTGATCAGTGGGCCTGGCTGATCAGCCGGGGACTGCCGCCGATCTCCTCGATGGAGCAGGTGCATGTGCTGGCGGACCACGGTGCCTGGATGCTCTACATCGCCGGTGGCGCCTACCGCCTGCTGCCATCGGTGCAGTGGTTGCTGGCCAGTCAGGCCCTAGCGCTCAGCCTGACGGCACTGCCCATCTGGTGGCTTGCCCGACAGGCGGGCCTCCCGGAACGGCGCTGCTGGTTGATCTGTGGCCTCTGGTGGCTGCAACCGGTGGTGTTCAACGCCAACCTGTTCGATTTCCACCCGGAGACCTGGGTGATGCCCGCCTTCGCCATGGCGCTCTGGGCCGAACGGGCAGAACGGCCACGCCTGTGGCTGGCACTGCTGCTGCTGATGCTCGGGGCCCGTGATGGGCTCGTGCTGATCAGCGGTGGCATGGCCCTGGACCTGGCCTGGCGCCGGCGCTGGCGCTGGGCCGGTGCTGCAGCGGCCCTGTCTCTCGCCTGGTTGTTGATGTTGAGCCGTTGGCTGTACCCATGGCTGCGCGATGGAGAAGGGCCCAAAGCCGCCGGCCGGATGTTCAGCCACCTCAGCGGCAGCCCCCTCCAGATTCTCCAGAGCCTCGACTGGAGCGGAGGAAGCCAGTACCTGCTCCTGCTCTGCCTGCCCTGCATCTGGCTCTGGCGACGGCGATCGCTGCCGACGCTGCTGATCGGCATGCCCCTGGTGCTGGTCAACCTGCTGTCAGCGTCTGCGAGCTATCGCACCCTGCTGCACCACTACAGCCTTCCGCTGGCGGTGGTGGCTGTGGTCGCGGCCATCGATGCCACGGTGAGCCGGCAGCCGCACGCACCTCAGGTCGGCCGACGCCAACGCGCCTTCCTCCTGGGCTGGGTCGTGCTCTGCTGGCTGGCCCTGGCCAAGCCCTGGTTCTTCACAGGTCCTTATCTGAACCGGCTGGCCATGCTTTCCGACGTCGACGCCGCCATCAACAGGATTCCTGCTTCAGCCGAGGTGTTGACCACCAGTTACATCGTGCCCCACCTCAGCCAGCGCGAACGGGTGGCATTTCCCAAGAACAAAGCGGGAATCGCTGATTCTGAAGCCACATTTGACATCATCCTGCTGAACCCGAACGACCCAGGCTGGGGCTCTTCGACCGCCGCTCAGCAACAGTTGCTTGATAAGGCTTTGCTGGAGGGCTGGTCGTGTCAGCGTTGGCCTTCGGAACTCAGGCTTTGCATCACGCCCCGAGAAGGCTTCACACCACCGGGCTTGAGATAGAGATACACCGAATGAACAAAGATCCCGGAATAGAACAGCAATTCCCCCAGCTCCTGCTCACGGGTATGAAAAAACTCGAAATCGACCCCAGCCTTGGCAGCAACAACACACCAGTAAATGATCGCAGCCATCAGGAAATAACTGGCCGTGCACCAGACAGGAAGCAGGATGTCAGCCAGCGAGCGGGAACGCACCCAGCCGGAATGACGCCCCCATGCCCCAATGATCGCAAGGCAGAAGAGCACTGACATCACAACAGCCGCGATCGACCATGTGTGGTGGTGAATGAACCAAAGATTATGGATGCTGCTTTCACCCTGAACATTGACGTCACTCATGAGCTTCGGCGTTTGCCAGTTAAAGATCATCTGCCCCCAACTCATCTCTTCCATTCCAACCAAGAACAACCCTGCCGCCAGCGACGAGAGGACCCATTTCGCAGTTGAGCGTTCCCATGCCAAAGCCGTTCTCCACACAAGGAACGCCGATGCGATCAACAGAAGAAAACCAGCCCACTCAACAACACTTCCTTCAGAAATCGTACGGAGATAAGACTGGAATTCTTTTTTTGTATCCAGCACAATCACCCGATAGGCAAACAAACAAGGCGCCATCACCAGCGGAAGCATGAACACCTTCCTGAAGCGACTTGGATCAAGATTGAAATCGCGCAACCACGACGACAGGCCTCGCCGGAGCGCCGACATCAACAGAACCACCCCCAGCAATCCCTGCATGGACTGCGGCCCAGAGAACGACGACTGCCCAAGAACAACTTGAACCGCGCTGACAAGGCCAAGAACGGTCAAGACCGCACCGATCAGCCCACCGAAAACGTCAGCCCCACGAGACAGGACCTCCACCCTGAGCGACGACGGCACCGCTGAGTTCGACGCTGCCTGGCGAACAGACGCTCGAGAGAAGGAAACTGCCAAGCAGAGGGCCTAATCAATCGTTAAGCCAGATTTAACCATTCTTTTACCTTCCGAGTCGGCTTGCGCAGCCAGTTCCACAGCGGCAGCACGCACGACACACCCACAAAAAAAGGCGCCTTGCGGCGCCTTTGACTTGATTTGATTTCAACCCTGACCGAATCAGAGAGCGTTGCCGCGGGGCAGAACCTCTTCAGGGAAGACGAAGTTTTCGTGCGGCTGGTCAGCCGGTGCCATCCAGGCACGCAGACCTTCATTCAGAAGGATGTTCTTGGTGTAGAAGGTCTCGAATTCGGGATCTTCTGCAGCGCGGATCTCCTGCGACACGAAGTCGTAGGCGCGCAGGTTGAGGGCGAGGCCGATGATGCCGATGGAGCTGGTCCACAGGCCCATCACAGGCACGAACAGCATGAAGAAGTGCAGCCAGCGCTTGTTGGAGAAGGCGATCCCGAAGATCTGACTCCAGAAGCGGTTGGCCGTGACCATGGAATAGGTCTCTTCTTCCTGAGTGGGCTCGAACGCCTTGAAGGTGTTGGCCTGCTCGCCGTCCTCAAACAGGGTGTTTTCCACGGTGGCGCCATGGATGGCGCACAGCAGTGCGCCGCCGAGGATGCCGGCCACGCCCATCATGTGGAAAGGATTCAGGGTCCAGTTGTGGAAGCCCTGAAGGAAGAGGAGGAAGCGGAAGATCGCCGCCACGCCGAAGCTTGGCGCGAAGAACCAGCTGCTCTGGCCGAGGGGGTACATCAGGAAGACACTGACGAACACCGCGATCGGACCGGAGAAGGCGATGGCGTTGTAGGGGCGGATGCCCACCAGACGGGCGATCTCGAACTGACGCAGCATGAAGCCGATCAGCGCGAAGGCACCGTGCAGGGCCACGAAGGCCCAGAGGCCGCCGAGCTGACACCAGCGAACGAAGTCGCCCTGAGCCTCAGGGCCCCAGAGCAGCAGCAGGCTGTGACCCATCGCATCAGCGGGGGTGGAGACAGCTGCGGTGAGGAAGTTGCAGCCTTCCAGGTACGAGGAGGCGATGCCGTGGGTGTACCAGGAGGTGACGAAGGTGGTGCCTGTCAGCCAGCCACCGATGGCCATGTAGGCCGTTGGGAAGAGGAGAATGCCGGACCAGCCGACAAAAACGAAGCGGTCGCGCTTGAGCCAGTCATCGAGGATGTCAAACCATCCCCGCTGAGGCGCGCGTCCTACAGCGATCGTCATGAGATCTGCTTCATGGAGCGTTACAAAGCGAGCCTAGGGGCTGATTCCTGAAATGGGGCGGCTCTCCGAACCAGAGCGCGAATGATGAGTAGATCTACCCAATCCGTTGCAGCACAAGGCGCCATTGGTCCGCAAAGATGGCGGTCCGTCCTGCCCGAATCCCGTGTATCTCGTTGAATTGGCTCTTCGCATGAGCCCCGTCCCCGTCTCGGTGCAGCGCAAGGAACAAGCCGATGCGGAAGCCCTCTACCAGCAGGTGCGTCAGGCCCTTGAGCAGGGTCAGCCCCGCTTGATGGAGCTCACCTGCGAGAAAGTGGAAGGGAAGAAAGTGACCGTGCTGATCAGTGAGGTTCTCGCCGTTCAGCTTTATGAGAAGGCGTCGGCCACCGGAGGCAGCAAACGGCCGGGATTTTCCGTTGATTCCTGACCCGGCGACCGCTGAACTCGTCCTCGATCAGGTCAGCTACCGCTGGCCAGGAGGACAACTCGCCCTTGACAGCTGCAATCTCACGATCCCCGGACCGGGACTGTGGATGCTGGTGGGCAGCAACGGCAGCGGCAAGAGCACATTGTTCCGACTGATCGCCGGGCTGCAGCAGCCGCAGGACGGTCGGATCATGCGACGTCGACACGCCGCCCTCGTGTTTCAGAACCCGGATCATCAATTGCTGCTGCCCAGCTGCGGCAGTGATCTGCTGCTGGGAATGCGGACCGGGGCGTCCGTCTCCGATCAGCGTCGACGGGCGGCCTCCCTGCTTCGCCTGATGGGGCTGAGCGAACTGGAGACACGCCCGATTCACACCCTCAGCGGCGGACAGAAGCAGCGCCTGGCCATCGCCGGAGCCCTTGCCAGCGATGCCGGACTGCTGTTGCTGGACGAACCGACGGCACTTCTCGACCCCGAAAGCCAGCGCACGGTGCTGACCACTGTTGAGCATCTGTGCCGATCCAGCCCCGAACCCCTGACGGCTCTGTGGATCACCCACCGCCTCGAGGAGCTGGATCATTGCGATGCGGCAGCCCGCATGGACGCAGGGCGGATCGGTCCCTGGACATCCGGCCAGGAGCTGCGCAGACGGTTGCAGGGCGGGAGGTCTGGCAGGTAAGTTCTTCTGGAGCCATTCCTCGGTAGCTCAGCGGTAGAGCGGTCGACTGTTAATCGATTGGTCGCAGGTTCGAATCCCGCCCGGGGAGCTTTGAAGCCACAGCATCTGCTGTGGCTTTTTTATTGACAATCAGAGAAATTTCGTGACGCGGGGTTGCCCGAACCGGAAGACTTCCTGAATAGACCGGAACCGAAAAATGCGCCGTATAGCCCTGGAAAGCCAGTAGAGGCGAAGAGTTTCAGGATTTCATCGCGATCTTCCACCAAAGCTCAAAATCTGCACACACCTCAAAACCTTGAGAGAATCGGCGCAGCGTTGATCCAGACGACCCACGCTCGACCAATTCCTCCGTCCGCCGCCGCCGAATCGATGAAGCCCTGCATCCTGCTGATCGAAGACGACCGCGACATGCGTGATCTGGTCAGCGGCCATCTGGAACACAGCGGCTTTGATGTGCAGCGGGCCGACGATGGCATCAAGGGCCAGGCCCTTGCCCTTCAGTACACCCCGGATCTGATCCTTCTGGATCTGATGCTCCCCAAGGTGGACGGTCTGACGCTCTGCCAGAGATTGCGTCGGGACGATCGAACCGCCGGCATCCCGATCCTGATGCTCACCGCCCTGGGCGGCACCAAGGACAAGGTCAGCGGTTTCAACTCGGGTGCTGACGACTACCTGACCAAGCCGTTCGACCTCGAAGAACTGCAAGCACGCGTCAAAGCGCTGCTTCGCCGCAGCGACAGAGCACCGGTGGGCTCCGGCAACCACCACGAAATTCTCAGCTACGGCCCCCTGACCCTGGTGCCCGAGCGCTTCGAAGCGATCTGGTTCGACAGCCCGGTGCGTCTCACCCACCTCGAATTCGAACTGCTCCACTGCCTGCTTCAGCGGCATGGTCAGACCGTTGCTCCCTCCCTGATCCTCAAGGAGGTCTGGGGCTACGAGCCGGATGACGACATCGAAACCATCCGCGTGCACGTGCGTCATCTGCGCACCAAGCTCGAGCCCGACCCCCGCAAGCCCCGGTTCATCAAAACCGTTTATGGGGCCGGGTATTGCCTGGAGCTTCCCACCGGTGGCCAGCTGGATGGGCTCCAGGATGTGATTTCGATGGCTCGCGAGGATCGCAAGAAGGAAAGCGATCGGGCCAGCGCCTGAGTCAGCCCGGAGGCTGTGGTCCCCGCTGGACGAGATCCAGCAGGGCCACCTCCCATGCGAGCCGTGGCTGAACGAACGACAGCAGCTGCCGCCGCAGTCGCTCCAGTCGCTCGAGTGACTCGGCACCACGGCCGTCGCGCCAGAGACGCTGCTGCCACCAGTTGATCAGCCAGAGCTGCTGTTCACCATCCAGAGCTTCTGAGAGATCCCTCGCCAGGGCCAAGGCATCCATGGCTTGATCGGGCGGGTTCTGCAACCGTTGTCGCAGCTCGTCCGGAAGCGCTTGCCAGTGCCGCCGATGCTCAAGCAGGGCTCCGGGAGACCCTGCCGCCATCGCCGTAATTTCCGGCGGATCATCCGCCACGGCATCACAGCGCAGGAGAACCTGATCCAATGCCTCCGAATCGAGGCGCAGAAACCGGATCAGCTGACAGCGTGAGCGGATGGTGCTCAGCAGCCGCTCCGGACTTGCCGACAAGAGGATCATCAGGCCGTGGCCAGGTTCCTCCAGCGTCTTGAGCAGGGCGTTGGCGGCGGATTCGGCCATGGCCTCCGCCGTTTCGATCACCACCATGCCCCGGCGGGCCTCCACCGGCTGACGAGCCAGAAAGCGGCTGACTCCACGGATCTGCTCCAGACGCAACTGCGGCGGTGTCCGGCGGCCGATTCCTGCCTCCTCAGCCTCCGCCCGGGTGAGCAGACGTCCCTGGTGCTGGAAGGTGGGCTCCACCCAGAGAAGATCGGGATGGTTGCGCTCCTCCAGTCGGCGGCGCTGGCGAGGACTGGAGCCCGTTTCCGAAAGCATCCCCTCCAGGAATCGCAGGGCAGCCAGGCGACGCCCCACCCCATCGGGGCCTGCGAACAGGTACGCCGGCGCCAACCGCTGCTGAGCCAGGGCTGACGCGAGCAGGTTGACGGCCAGGGGCTGTCCGAGCAGATCCTGGAACAGCCCGCTCACCCGAACCGGTCCTGCAACAGCTGTTCCAGGGAACGGCTGACCTGCTCCACCGTTCCGTCGGCTGCCACCGCACTCCAGCCGCGCTGCCGGGCCACCGCAGCGAATCCATCGGCGACTCTGCCCAGAAACGCCTGGCCTTCCGCTTCGATCCGGTCCTGCCTGGATCCCTCCCGTCGTTGGATGCTCTGCGCCAGAGGAAGCGATAACCAGAGCGTGAGATCCGGCTGCAGGCCGGTGGTGGCGATCGCCTCTAGTTGCTCGATCAACCGGCGATCCAGGCCGCGGCCGTAACCCTGATAGGCCATGGTCGAGCCGCTGAAGCGATCGCTGAGCACCCAGTCTCCCCGCTCGAGGGCAGGTCGGATCAGAGTCTCGACATGCTGGGCACGATCGGCCGCATAAAGCAGCAGTTCCGCAGTCGGAGCCGGAGCCCGCTCCCTGGAGGTCTGCAGCAGCAGCTCCCGCACCGCCCGGCCCAGCTCGGTTCCACCCGGCTCGCGGGTGCCGATCAGTCGGGCGCCGGGTGGCATCAGCCCGCTGGCCGGCAACCAGTGCGAGAGATGTTGCATCTGCGTTGATTTCCCGCAGCCATCCAGGCCGTCGAGGACGATGAAACGCCCCCGCATCACGGACGCAGCGCCAGAGCGTTGACCACAACCGTGACGGAACTCAGGGCCATCAGCAACGCCGCCAGCGGAGGGGAGAGCAGCAGGCCGTGACTGGGAAGCAGAGCCCCGGCCGCGATCGGCAGAGCGATCAGGTTGTATCCGAAGGCCCAGGTCAGGTTCTGACGCACCTTCCCCAGGGTGCGTCGTGCCAGACGCAGTGCTTCCGGCAGATTGTCGAGCCGATCTCCGAGCAGCACCAGATCGGCCGTGTCCTGAGCGATCTGGGTGCCGGTGCCGATCGCGATGCCGAGATCCGCAGCCGCCAGGGCCGGCGCGTCATTGATGCCATCCCCCACCATCGCCACCTGCCGCTGACGCCCCAGCTGCTCCAGTCGCGCCAGCTTCTGCTCCGGACGCATCTGCCAACCCAGCTCACTCTCCGCAAAACCGAGTTGCTGGCCCAGACGCCGGACCGCGACTTCCCGATCCCCGCTGAACATCGCCAACTGAAGGCCCTGCTTCCTGAGCTGCTGCAGCGCAGTGAGCACATCGGAACGCAGCTGATCCTCGATCTGCACCAGGCCGAGCAGTCGGTCGGCCTCGGCCACGGCCACGAGGGTTCCCTCGGTCTTGGCCTGCCAGGTCGTGAACGCCTCACCCCAGGAGAGTCCCGTTCCCTGCAGCCATTCGGGTTTGCCGACCCGCACCTCCGTACCGCAGGCTTCAAGCCGGCCGATCAGGCCTTCGCCGGTGACATTGCGCACCTGCGACACGGGCAGGAGGGGGATCTCCCGGCGCTGAGCCTCCTGCAGAAGCGCATGGGCCAACGGATGACGACTGGTCTGCTCGAGACTCGCGGCCAGCTGAAGCAGCCGCTCGGGATCGTCCGCCCGGATGGCCGTCACCAGGGGGCGTCCAAGGGTGAGGGTGCCGGTTTTGTCGAACACCACCTGGTCCAGGCCAGCTGCCGTCTCGAGCACATCGCCGCCTCGGAACAGCCAACCCCGCCGGGCCGCCAGACCCGTGGCCACCGTGATCACAGTCGGTGTCGCCAGTCCGAGAGCACAGGGGCAGGCCACCACCAACACGGCGATCGCCAGTTGCAGCGCCAGACCGATCGGAGTCTCGGCACCGCTGCCGAGACCGGCATGGTGCATGGGATGCGCCATCATCCCCGGCGCGGAAGCCTCCAGCACCTGTGGCCAGAGGTCGGCACCGATCAGCCACCAGAACAGGAAGGCGGCCAGGGCGAGACCGATGACGAAATAGCAAAAACGACCGGCGACCCGGTCCGCCAGACCCTGGATGGGGGCACGTCGTGCCTGGGCCTGCTCCACCAGCTGGATGATCCGGGCAAGAGCCGTCTCCGAACCCACCCGCTGCACCTCCATGGCCAGAGGTGCCTCGAGATTCAGGCTGCCGGAGGCGAGCTCCGTGCCCGGTTCCGCCTCCAGCGGCAGCGGTTCGCCGGTGAGGCTGGACACGTCCACTGCCGAGTGGCCCTGCATCACAACGCCATCGACAGGCACCCGGTCCCCCGGCAGCAACTGCACCCGTTCACCGGGGCGCAAGGCCCCGACACGCACCTCGCGGATGGCGCCATCGTCCAGCAGCAGCCGGGCCGTTTCAGGCTGAAGTTGCGCCAGTTGCTTCAACGCCTGACCGGTGCGGTAGCGGGCACGCTCCTCAAGGAAGCGACCCAGCAGCACGAAGCCCAGCAGCATCACAGGCTCATTGAAGAAGCAGGGCCAGCCCACCTGCGGCCAGAACAGAGCCACGAGGCTGGCCAGATAGGCACTGCCGACCCCCAGACCCACAAGGGTGTCCATGCTTGGGGCTCCGGAACGGGCCGCCAGCACGCCACCGACCAGGATGGGGCGCCCCGGACCGATCAGGGCAACCGTCGCCAGGGCGGCATGGAACGGCAGGCTGCCGATCACCGGCAGCGAGAGTCGGCCGGCCTCACTCAGGTGGCCGAGCACCGAGAGAAGCAGCAGCAGCAGAGCCACCATCAGCTGCCGCCACTGACGCCACCAGCTCTGACCTGCAGAGTCGTCAGAACCAGGCGTTTCAAGAGGCTGGTTGAGAGAGCGTTCCCTCGCCGGGAAACCCCGATCGGCCAGAGCCTGAAGCACCGCCTCGACACTGCCCTCAGACTCCGCCAGGTCAAGCCAGGCGGCGCGGCTCACAAGGTTCACATCCGCCCGCTGCACTCCAGGCTGATCCAGAAGCGTGCGCTCCACCGAACGCACGCATCCACCGCATTTCATCCCCTCCACGTCGAGAACGACGGTCTGATGTGCTGTACCCACAGTCAGTCGATCGTTACGTCAACGCTAAGTCCGTCACGGGCGACGTCAGGATGGACGCCATCCGCTGGTGCACCGTGCCCCGCAGCAACCGCAACGACAACTTCATCGACAAGAGCTTCACGGTGATGGCGGACCTGATCGTCAAGCTGCTGCCGATCAACCCCAGGTCCAAGGAGGCTTACGTCTACTACCGGGACGGACTGTCGGCTCAGAACGATGGTGATTACGCCGAGGCTCTCGAGAACTACGAGGAGAGCCTGAAGCTGGAGGAGAACCCCACCGACCGGGGAGAGACCCTCAAGAACATGGCGATCATCTACATGTCCAACGGTGAGGAGGAACGGGCGATCGACACGTACCGCCAGGCCCTCAGTGAGAACCCGAAGCAGCCGTCCTGCCTCAAGAACATGGGCCTGATCTACGAGAAGCGCGGCCGCATCGCCGAGGAGGACGGCCGCAGAGACGAGGCCGACCGCTGGTTTGATGAAGCGGCTGATGTCTGGACCCAGGCGGTGCGCCTGAATCCCGGTGGCTACCTGGACATCGAGAACTGGCTGAAATCCACCGGCCGCAGCAATGTGGATGTCTATTTCTGAGGCGGCGCCTCATCCGATTGCACGGCGTCACCCAGAGCCAGCACCAGCGCTTCGGTGACGCCCTCGGCCTCGAGCAGAGCCAGATCAAGACCCGCCGCGAGGCCGCCGAGGCCGCTGCCCTTCGGCACCACCGCGCGCCGGAAACCGAGACGAGCCGCCTCCTGGAGGCGCAGCTCCAGCTGACCGACAGGCCTGAGCTGGCCCCCGAGGCCGAGTTCCCCGATCAGCACCGTGCCGGCCGGCAGGGTCAGATCCCGGAAACTGGCCACAACGGCCGCGGCCACACCGAGATCCGCCGCCGGCTCCTCCACATCCAAGCCGCCCGCCACGGCCAGGTAGCAGTCGAAGCGCGACAGCGGCAGGCCCATGTGCTTCTCAAGCACAGCCAGGATCTGGTGGAGGCGGTTGGTTCCGATGCCTGTGGCGGTGCGACGCGGACTGGCATAGCTGGTGACGTTCACCAGGGCCTGCAGATCGACCACCAGAGAGCGGGTGCCTTCGCAGGCCACGATCGTCGCCACGCCTGACGCGCGGGCATCACTCAGAAACAGCTCGCTGGGGTTGCCCACCTCCGCCAGTCCCTGAGCCTGCATCTCGAACAGTCCCAGTTCATGGGTGGCCCCGAAGCGGTTCTTCACCGCACGCAGCAGCCGATGACTGGCGAAGCGATCCCCCTCGAAGGTGAGCACGGCATCCACCAGATGCTCCAGCACCTTCGGGCCCGCCAGCATCCCCTCCTTGGTCACATGACCCACCAGCAGAAGCGCCGTGGTCTGGCGTTTGGCAAGCCGCTGCAGTGCCGCGGCGCACTCACGCACCTGACCCACCGAGCCCGGAGCACTGCTGAGATCGGCGTCATGCAGAGCCTGGATGCTGTCGATGATCGCCACCTTCGGCTGCAGTGCCTCCAGCTCCTGAAGAACCAGATCCAGATCGGTCTCCGCCAGCAGCTGCAGATCGGAGGCACCACCGGCCAGTCGCTGCCAGCGCAGCTTCACCTGCTGAGCTGACTCCTCGGCACTCACGTAGAGAACGGAGCTGTGGGCGGCCATCGCCGACGCGCTCTGAAGCAGCAGGGTGCTCTTGCCGATGCCGGGATCTCCACCCACGAGCACGAGAGAGCCGGGCACAAGGCCGCCTCCGAGCACCCGGTCGAATTCGAGAGATCCCGTGGCGAGCCGTTGCAGAGGCTGGTCGTCGAGACTGGCCATGGCGGTTGAGCGCCGCGCTGCCGGTGCCTGCTTCGGATCGGGACCCTGACGGCGGCGGCGGCCATCGCCGCTGGGCTGGTTCTGCTCCACCAGGGTGTTCCAGCTGCCGCACTCCGGGCAGCGCCCGAAGAACTGACGCGCCTTGGCGCCACAGGCCTGACAGACGTAGATCGAGCTGGATCGGGGCACTGAGAACTATGAAGAAAGTTGCTGTTGGGTGAACAGATTGGGGGTGTGCCCTTTTATCTGTGTCCAGAAGCACTAAGCGCCCCTGGCGTTATGACGACCACGGCCCCCACCAAGGAAACAATCCTCGTGGTCGACGACGAGGCTTCCATCCGCAGGATTCTGGAAACCCGTCTGTCGATGATCGGGTACAACGTCGTCACAGCCTGTGACGGCACCGAAGCTCTCGAACTGTTCCACAACTGCATCCCCGACCTGGTGGTGCTCGACGTGATGATGCCGAAGCTGGACGGCTACGGCGTCTGCCAGGAGCTGCGCAAGGAATCGGATGTGCCCATCGTGATGCTGACGGCCCTGGGTGATGTGGCCGACCGCATCACCGGCCTTGAGCTGGGAGCCGATGACTACGTGGTGAAGCCATTCAGCCCCAAGGAGCTGGAGGCTCGCATCCGCTGCGTGCTGCGCCGGGTCGAAAAGGAGCAGGTGGCGGGCATTCCCAACTCGGGCGTGATCCAGGTGGCTGATCTGCGCATCGACACCAACAAGCGGCAGGTGTTCCGCGGGGACGAGCGGATCCGCCTCACCGGCATGGAGTTCAGCCTGCTGGAACTGCTGGTGAGCCGGTCCGGCGAACCCTTCAACCGCGGCGAGATCCTCAAGGAAGTGTGGGGATACACCCCGGAGCGGCATGTGGACACCCGGGTGGTGGATGTTCATATCTCCCGGCTGCGTTCCAAACTGGAGGACGATCCCGCCAATCCCGAGCTGATCCTCACAGCTCGGGGAACCGGGTATCTGTTCCAACGCATCATCGACTCCGTTGGCTCCGAAGGGTCCTGATTCCTCCCCGGCCGAAGGGCCCAGGAGTAAGAACAGCCGGCCGCGGGCAATCCGCCGTCTGGTGATCTGGTACCGGCGCAATGCCGCCGTGACCACGCTTGTGGACGGAGCCACCAGCTCCGCCAGCGCTGCCGGCAACGTCGCCGGAACGGTGGCCAGCAGCGTTCTGCAACCTCTGGTGTTCGATCCGCTGAGACGCCTGCAGGGGGGCGACGACACCGCGGAGATCGAAGACCGCGACCGGCTCTGGGTCGCCGTTGACGGCATGGGGGGAGACCACGCTCCGGGGCCGATCCTGGAAGGCTGTCTTCAGGCCATCGAACGCCTCCCCCTGCGCATCCGCTTCATCGGTGAAACCGACCGGGTGCTGGCAGCGGCGGCGGCCCTGCAACTGGGAGATCAGGTGAATGCCGCCGTCAGCGCCGGCCATCTGGATCTGGTGGCCAGCGGCCCCTCGATCGAGATGGGGGAAGAGGCCACAGCGGTGCGTCGCAAGCGCGACGCCAGCATCAATGTGGCGATGGATCTGGTGAAGCGCGGAGAGGCGCTGGCGGTGTACTCCGCTGGCAACTCCGGAGCGGTGATGGCATCAGCGATCTTCCGGCTGGGGCGGCTCAAGGGGATCGATCGGCCCGCCATCGGTGCGCTGTTTCCCACCAAGGACCCCGGACAACCGGTGCTGGTGCTGGACGTGGGGGCCAACATGGACTGCAAGCCTGCCTATCTGCACCAGTTCGCCCTGCTCGGCAACATCTACAGCCGTGATGTGCTGCAGGTGGAGCGCCCCCGCATCGGACTTCTGAACATCGGGGAGGAGGAGTGCAAGGGCAACGAACTGGCTCAGCGCACCCATGAGCTGCTGCGCACGGAGACGCGCCTGCACTTCGCCGGCAACTGCGAGGGCCGCGATGTGCTCTCCGGCGCCTTCGATGTGGTGGTCTGCGACGGCTTCACCGGCAACGTGCTGCTCAAGTTCCTTGAATCGGTCGGAAGCGTCCTGCTCGGGGTCCTGCGGGCGGAGCTGCCCCGCGGCCGGAGGGGCAAGGTGGGCTCCGCCTTTCTGCGCAGCAATCTCAAGCGGATCAAGAAGCGTCTTGACCATGCCGAGCACGGCGGTGCCCTGCTGCTGGGCGTCAACGGCATCTGTGTGATCGGCCATGGCAGCAGCAAAGCCCTTTCGGTGGTCAGTGCCCTGCGCCTCGCCCATTCCGCTGCGAGTCACGGTGTGATGGACGATCTGGCACAGCTCGAGAGCCGCGTTCGGCCGAAGGTCGGGGGCAGCGCGAAGTGACTGTGATTGACTGACGCCACTTCCGGGATCAACCGCCTTGGTCGAGCTGCCCCACAGGTCAGGTGGTGTGCTGCTGAGGGGTTGCGGCAGCGCCGCGCCAGCCCGATCGATCAGCAATGAGGACCTCGGGCAACGGGTGGAGACCAGCGACAGCTGGATCAAAAGCCGCACGGGCATTGCTGCGCGACGGGTGGTGGGAGCTGATGAATCCCTGTCTCAGCTGAGCTGTGACGCCGCCCGAGCGGCGCTCGACATGGCCGGCTGGGACGCCGACAGCCTCGATCTGATCCTGCTGGCCACCTCCACTCCGGACGATCTGTTCGGCTCTGCCCCTCGCCTGCAGGCGCTGCTCGGAGCGCAGCGGGCCGTGGCCTTCGATCTCACGGCCGCCTGCAGCGGTTTCCTGTTCGCGCTGATCACCGCGGCCCAGTACCTGCGCACGGGAGCGATGCGCCGGATTCTGGTGGTCGGAGCCGATCAGCTCAGCCGCTGGGTGGACTGGGACGACCGCCGCTCCTGCGTGCTGTTCGGCGATGCCGCCGGTGCCCTTGTGCTGGAGGGCAGTGACAACGATCAGGACGACCTCGGCGGCTTTCTGCTGCGTTCCGACGGCAGCCGTGGAGAGGTGCTGCAGCTGCCGCAGGTGGAGGACCGCGCACCGCTGGTGGGGCAGGTCAGCCATCAGCGCGGGGGCTTCCAGCCGATCCGGATGAACGGGCAGGAGGTGTACAAGTTCGCCGTTCGGGAGGTGCCTGCGATCCTTGACAACCTGCTCGCGCAGACGGGGACAGCCGCCGACCAGCTGGACTGGCTTTTGCTGCACCAGGCCAATCAGCGCATCCTCGACGCGGTCGCCGAACGCTTCGCGATTCCCTCGGAGAGGGTGCTGAGCAACCTGGCGTCCTATGGCAACACCTCGGCGGCGACGATTCCACTGATGCTTGATGAAGCGGTGCGTGACGGCCGGATCCAGCCAGGGCACAGCATCGCCAGCAGTGGCTTCGGCGCCGGCCTGAGCTGGGGGGCTGCTCTGCTGCGCTGGAGCGGGCCCGCCTAATCTCCGCCTCGTCTTGCACTCGAACGATGGCGATTGCCTGGGTCTTCCCTGGACAGGGATCGCAGAAGCTGGGCATGGCGGACCCGCTGATGACCCTTCGCGGTGCCGAGGAGCGCTTCGCGATGGCCTCTGAGGTGCTCGGCCGTGACCTGCTGGCGATCTGCCGAGGGGAGGGGGAATCGAACGATGGTCCAACCGATCTGAACGACACCCGCAACACTCAGCCGGCGCTGTTCGTCGTGGAGTCGCTGCTGGTGGATGAGCTGATCCGTCAGGGCCGGGAAGCCTCTCTGGTGGCAGGGCACAGCCTTGGGGAACTGGTGGCGCTGTATGCCGCTGGGGTCTTCGATCTCGAAACAGGCCTGACGCTGATGAAGCGCCGGTCCGAATCGATGGCCGCAGCTGGTGGTGGAGCGATGACCGCTGTGATCGGCTTTGACCGTGGCCAGCTGGAGGATCTGGTGGCCGGCACGGAAGGGGCCTTCATCGCCAATGACAACAGCAGTGCCCAGGTGGTGCTCTCAGGGCAGCCCGAGGCGGTGCAGGCAGTCACGGAAGCCCTGACCTGCAAACGGGCGATCCCCCTCGCCGTCTCCGGGGCGTTCCACACACCGTTCATGGCTGAGGCCGCTGCAGGATTTGCCGCAGAGCTGGAAGCGACCCCGTTCCGCGATGCCCGCACCCCGGTGCTGAGCAACAGCGACCCCATCCCCACCCGGAAGGGGGACCTGCTCAAGACCCGCCTCATGCAGCAGATGACCACCGGTGTTCGCTGGCGGGAAACGATGACTGAAATGGGGAATCAAGGCATCGACACCGTCGTGGAGATCGGCCCGGGCAATGTGCTCAGCGGGTTGGCCAAGCGCTCCATGGATGGGGTGACCCTCTCCCAGATCGCCGGCGCGGGTGATCTCGGACTGTGAATTCCGACAATCCCGCACCGATCGTTCTGGCGCCGAAGCCGAGCCTGACCTACAGGCTGGTCAGCAATCTGCTGGTGTTCCCGGTGTTCCGAGGCCTGTTTCGTGGGTCGACCGAGGGCAATGAGCGGGTTCCAGTCCAGGGCCCCCTGGTGGTGGTGGCGAATCACGGCTCCCACCTCGACCCGCCGCTGCTCGGCCACGCCCTCGGAAGGCCAGTGGCCTTCATGGCCAAGGCGGAACTGTTCGAGGTGCCTCTGCTCGGCCCGCTGATCCGAGCCTGCGGCGCCTACCCCGTGCGCCGGGGGGCGAGTGATCGCGAAGCGATCCGCACCGCGACCGCACGTCTGCAGGAGGGCTGGGCCACCGGGGTGTTCCTCGACGGCACCCGCCAAGCGGATGGGCGGGTCAACCAGCCTCTAGCTGGTGCTGCCCTGCTCTCGGCCCGCAGTGGGGCGCCGCTGCTGCCTGTGGCCATCGTGAACAGCCATCGAGCCTTGGGAACCGGTCGAACCTGGCCCCGGCTGGTGCCGATCCAGTTGCGCATCGGAGATCTCGTGCCGCCCCCCACTGGCCGTCGCCGGGCTGATCTGGATGCCACCACCGCCGAACTGCAGCGACGGATCAACGCACTGCTGGATCAGGCAGGGCCGCGTCCCTGAGATCGCGTCCCGTGGCAACCCAGGCAAGCGCCCGCAGCCAGTCGCTGAAGCGCTTGAGAGCCCCCTCCTCCAGGCAGTCCGGCTGGCATGAGACCGGGACACCGGTCAGGTGAATGCCGCGGCTGCCGGCGACAACCTGTCCGATCGCCATGGAGCGCGGCAGATGGTCCTCACTGGTGACCATCAGCACGTGTCGCACGCCGCGGGTCTGCAGTTCATCCACAACGGAGGTGAAATTTCCGAGGGTGTCGCGGGCCCGGTAGTCGAGCTGAACCCGCTCCGGCGCAAGCCCCTCCTGCTGCATCACCCAACTGGCGTATTCCGGATTGCTGCCGCCACTCACCAGAAGCGGCAGATCGAGTTCGCGGGCGAGTCGTGCTCCGACCCGCTCGCGATCCACATCCCCCCCGAGCACCATCACCAGCTGGGGTGGGCTGCGATCCAGGAACGCCCGCCGGAAGGGGGCCAGCGGTCCGGTGCTGACCAGCCAGACGGCCACGCCGCAACCGAGCAGAAGTCCAGCCCGCAGCCCCGCCATCAGACCGGCCCCACAGGGGAGGTGGGATACAGGGGCAGCACCGGCTGCCAGGGTGCAGCCGTTCCCAGGCTGTGGGCCTGCCCCAGCAGTGCGAGCAGACGCTCCACGTCGGCGGCAACGTCCTCCTCAGCCGCGAGAACCGGTTCCACCCGCTGCCCAGGGGGCAGCAGATGGGGAGCACGGATCTCCTCGATGCGGCCGTCCACACGCTGGTAACAGCCCGCGACCCAGCCCCGCCGGGGCAGCTCCCGCTGAATCCAGAACGGTGACCGTCGCTGCTCCGGCGGCAGTTGCTCCACCAGTCGCGCGGCCATCAGGGCATAGCTGCTCACGCCGATCAGACGACAGTTCAGCTGCTGAGCCAGGGTGCGGGCCATCACCACGGAAAGACGGGTTCCGGTGAAGCCGCCCGGACCGGTGGCCACCGCGAGACCCTCGAGATCGGACCATCGCTCCTGCGGCAGCAACGCAGCCACCCGGCCGATCAGGGTGTTGGAGAGGGCACGACCGTCGTCGAACACCGCCACCCGTGGCCCTTCCTGCGGCAACAGGGGGTCCTGCACCGCCACCCCGAAGGTCTCCGAAGAGCTGTGCAGCGCCATCAGCAGAGGACGACTCATGTGGGTACCGCATGACCGGGTCGCAACCGAACCCATCGCCCAGGGTCCGCATCGAAGCTCTCACAGGAGCGCACATCCCACTCGACACCGCTGCCGCCGTCCTTGAGGTCGAGGACCGATACGTGAATCCGGGGACCTCGGGGTTCGAAATCCGGCGCCGTGGTCAGATGCGCCGCACCGTGCTGACGTTCGACCGCGTGATAGGCCTGGCAACGGTCGACCCAGCGGCAATCCACGCAGATGCACATGCCTTCCGGGATCTCCTCGGACGCCATTCTGAAACGGCTGGCACCGCAGCGGTGGCCGCTGCAGCCGCATCGCCTGCCGAATGGCACCGCCCTGGTGGGCGGTGCCATTCGGGATGCACTTCTGGGCCGGATGCGGGATCAGCCTGATCTGGATCTCGTCGTGCCCGGCGATGCTCTGATCCGAACGCGGGAGCTGGCCCGGGAGCTCGGGGGCACCTGCGTCGTGCTGGATGCCGAACGGGACATGGCCCGGCTGGTGCTGGGGGCATGGACGATCGATCTCGCCCGTCAGGAGGGATCAACGCTCACGGAGGACCTGCAGCGCCGCGACTACCGCATCAATGCCATGGCGCTTCCCCTGAACCCACCAGGGGACCTGCTGGATCCCACCGGTGGCTGCCGCGATCTGGAGGCGGGTCTGCTGACAGCTGTGCGGGAGCGAAACCTCATCGATGATCCGCTGCGATTGCTGCGGGGTCTGCGGTTGATGGCGGAGATCCCCCTGACCCTGGAGGACCGCACGGCCTCCTGGATTCACTGCCACCGCGGGCGACTGGCGGACGCTGCACCGGAGCGGATCCTGGCGGAGCTGCAGCGCCTGGTCGCCGGACCCCACGCCGATGCCGCCCTCGACTGCCTGCAGAGGCTGAAACTGCTGGCTCCCTGGAGTGATGCCAGCTGCTCAGCGCCACCGGTCCCGGATCCGAAGGCGGCTGCGGAGATGACGATCGTGGAACGTCAGACCGCTCTCTCCCTGGCAAGGCTGACAGCGCTGATCGGTGATCCGGGCCTGGAGCAGCTGCGGGCCAGCCGCCTGCTGCGGCAGCGCTGCAGGAACCTGCGGCGCTGGAGCATCCACCTGAAGGACCAGAGCGATGAGATCTCGACCCTGTCCGAGCAGAACCGCCTGCAGCTCCACCGAGACCTGGAAGCCGACCTGCCGGCCCTGATCCTGCAGCTGCCCCATCAGCTGCGCGGCCCTTGGCTCGAACGCTGGCGCGACCAGGACGATCCCCTCTTCCACCCGGCCGCTCCCCTCGACGGCACCGTGCTGCAGCAGGAGCTGGGGATCACTCCCGGCCCAGAGCTGGGACGGCTTCTCGAGCATCTGCGCCATGAACGGGCCTTCGGACGGATCGCCGGGCGGACCGCCGCTCTGGAAGAGGCCAACCGCTGGCAGTCCCATCAAGGCGGTGCTTTGTGATTAACTCTCTAGGTGTCAACGATGACGGTCAGACACCGAAAGATCGCACTCACCTTCCTTCATGAGCATCCGCCTGTACATCGGCAACCTGCCGCAGACCTTTGAAGAGCAGGAGCTGGATGCTCTTCTCAAGAGCGTGGGGGAGGGGATCCGGTTCAAAGCAGTGCTGGATCGTGAAACGGGAAGCTGCCGCGGATTCGGCTTCGCGAACCTCGACGATCCGAAGCTCGCTGATGCTGTGATCGAACAACTCAACGGCAAGGATTTCGGTGGCAGCGCTCTTCGGGTTGAGCGTTCCGAGCGCCGGGAAAGCAATACCGGTGGCAACAGGCGTCGTAACGATTCCGGTGGAATCGGCGGCAACGGCCAGCCCCAGGTCGCCCGCAAGGCCGTGAACAAGGTGGTTCACAGCGATGCCCCCGGCGAAGCAGCTCCCGATCCCCGCTGGGCCGGTGAGCTGTCGAAGCTCAAGGATCTGCTGGCTGATCAGAAGACCGCGGTCTGATCGACAAGCAGGATCACAACAGTCTTCGCAGCCCCGGGGTGAATCACTCCGGGGCCTTTTTGTTGACCTTCGATTCAGCGGGCCTGAGCCAGCACGAACGATCGCGGCAGATCAAGCAGTTTGCTGACCTTGCCCACGTAAGCGCGGTTGTTGAACACGTCGTAATCGATGCGCTCGATGGCATCCAGGATGCCCCTGTAGAGCCTGAGAGACGTCCAGACGGGCCAGCGGGCATCTCTGGACAGCCAGCGCACACCTGATTCGGAACGGGCGAACCAGTCACGGGCGCGGGCCAGCTGAAAGCCCATCAGCTCGCGCCAGGCATTGTTGAGGCGTCCCGCCATCAGGTCGTCCTCGGTGTAACCGAAACGGTCAAGGTCCTCCTGCGGCAGATAGATGCGACCCCTCCCGCGATCTTCCCCCACATCCCTCAGGATGTTGGTGAGCTGGTTGGCAATGCCGAGGGCCACTGCTGCATCGGAAGTGTCCGGGCGATCGCTCCAGGGGGCCGAGGTGTACGCCACATCTACGCCCATCACCCCCTGGGTCATCAACCCGACGGTGCCGGCGACCCGATAGCAGTAGAGCTTGAGGTCCTCGAAGCGGGGATAGCGGGTCCAGGTGAGATCCATCCGCTGCCCCTCGATCATGTCCAGATAGGGCTGGATGTCCTGAGGAAAGCGCTCGAGGGTGTCGCACATCACGGCATCGAGATCATCCCGGATCTCCCCGTTGAACATGGCGCGGGTCCTCTCCTCCCACCGATCCAGGCGCTCAGCCAGTTCCTCCACGGGACGGGACTGGGCTTCAGGGCTGTCCATCAGCTCGTCCGTGCGGCGACACCACACGTAGATCGCCCAGATGGCGCGCCGTTTCTCCGGCGGAAGAAGCAGGGTGCCGATGTAGAAGGTCTTCGCCCACTCGGCCGTCTCCAGACGACAGGCCTCGAAGGCTGCGTCGAGGTCCGGAGCTGCGAGGGGCATGACTCAGGCCGCGACCGGCTCGCTGACAGAGGTTGATGATGCCAGCTGATCCTGCTTGCGGTCCACAGCACCGGCACAGAGCTTGCCGCTGAGCACCGCCCCCTCCATCGATGCCAGGTAGCGCTGCATCGTGTAATCGCCAGCCAGGAAGAAGTTCCTGATCGGGGTGGTCTGGTCCGGACGCAGCTGCTGGCAGCCCGGAGTTGTCTTGTACACCGACAGCGGTGTCTTCACGACCTTGGACTTGCGCAGCGTGGCGGGGTTGTCGCCCCCGAAGTGCATCGGGAAGAGCTTCTGAAGCTCGCCCATGGTCGCTTCGATGATCTCCTCGTCAGGCCGGCCGATCCAGTCCTTCGCAGGAGCGAACACCAGCTCCAGCATGGACTGATCAGGATCTTCGTACTCCTTGCAGGTGATGCTCATGTCGGCGTAGACGCTGAGCAGAGGCGAGCGGCTGAACAGCAGGTGGTCGATGTCGGTGAGCTTGCGATCGAACCAGAGATGCAGGTTGATGACGGGGACACCGCGAAGCCCATCAAGCTTCTGGAAGACCTCCATCTGCCTCCAGGGCTCCGGCAGCAGCAGCTTGAAGGGATCAACCGGCAGGGCGCTCACATAGGCATCAGCCGTGAGATCGAAACTGTCCTTGCCCTTCACGCCGCCGATGTGGAAGGCCGCCACGGAGCCGTCGTCATTGAGCTTGATCTCCCGCAGCGGACTGTCGAGGTGCACCTCACCCCCGAGGTTCTCGACGTAATCGACCACCGGCTGGCACAGACGCTCCGGCGGAGCACCATCCAGAAACGCCATCTGCGAGCCGTTCTTCTCCTGCAGGAACCGGTTCAGGGCCGTGAGCACCACGGTGGCGGAGATTTCATCGGGATCGATGAAATTCAGCGCCTTGCTCATGGCGATGAACACCTCATCGTTCACCCGTTCAGGGATGTTGTGGATCTTGAGCCACTCGGTCCAGGAGTACTTGTCGCACTCCTCGACATAGCCCTGGCCCCGCAGCATGGCCGGCACCAGACCCAGGCCGAAGCTGATCTTCTCCGGCCAGGTGAGCATGTCGTTGTTGCCGAGGATGGCGGCAACACCATTGACCGGGGCCGGCAGATCGGGAAAGTCGAATCGGCTGTAGGTCCCGGGCTCCTCGGGCTGATTGAAGATCATCGAGTGGCTCTTCCACTGCAGCCGGTCTTCGATGTTCAGCTCCTTGAACAGCTGCAGCATGTTCGGGTAGGCGCCGAAGAAGATGTGAAGGCCGGTCTCGTACCAGTCACCGTCCTCGTCCTTCCAGGCCGCCACCTTGCCACCGAGCACATCGCGGGCCTCGACCACGATCGGGGTATGGCCAGCATCTGCCAGATATTTGGCGCAGGACAGACCCGCAAGACCGGCTCCGGCGATAGCGACGCGCATGCGGCTGGTTCAAAGTTGAAACCAACCTTAAGAGGGCCGACGGTCCAGTCGCTTCCTAAAGTCATGCCACCCGACGGCGCGTCATGGCTGACACCCTGCTGAAGTGCACCACCCGTCACGTGCGTCTGTTCACGGCCCGGGTGGAGAACGACGATCTCGTGCCGGATCCCGAGCAGCTCACCCTCGATCTCGATCCGGACAATGAATTCATCTGGAGCGACAGCGCCCTCACGTGCGTTCAACAGCGGTTCAAGGGGCTTGTGGATGCCTCTGCCGGAGGAGAACTCAGCGACTACAGCCTCCGCCGCATCGGAACGGAACTGGAGGGTGAGATCCGACGGCTGCTGCAGGCAGGAGAGCTCAGCTACAACCCGGATGGACGCGTGACGAACTATTCGATGGGCCTGCCCCGCACGCCCGAACTCCTGTGAACCGGTCCCGTTACGACAGGGGGCCACGGGACAGTCGCGATCCACGGGACAGCCGTTACGACCGCTATCCGCCCGGGGCTCGTGACCGAGCCGGCTACGGGCGCCCGCCCGCTCCGGGAGGCGGCCCTGGAGGCGGCGGTCCGGGTTTCAGTTTCAACACCCTCACCGCGGCTGTTCTGGCCGGGGTGCTGATCGTGGGCATCGGCATCGGCAGTGCCGTCACCAGCACCACACAGGGAGATCAGGGCAACATCGCCAGCAGTCAGCAGCTGGACATGGCCGTGCCCGATCCGGAGTTCTGCCGTCAGTGGGGTGCGAGCGCCTTCGTGATGGATATCGAGATGTACACGACTCTCAACCCATCCAGCAGCTTCGTCACCCAGCCGACCCTGCAGCCCGGATGCGTGATCCGTCGGGAGAACTGGTCCGTGCTGCGCAAGGAGGGAGCGATCACCTCTGACCAGGAGCGGGAGTGCAAACAACGGATGAACACGTTCGCCTACATCGGCTCGGTCAGGGACAAGCCCATCGTCCGTTGCGTCTACCAGACAGACATCAGCCAGAACCGTTTCCTCACCAAGGGTGTGGCGGATGACACGGTCGGCTTGACCCCCGAGGCGGATCAGTTCTGAACCACCGGAACAGCAGGCTGCTTGATCTGCCTCAGCGGGCTGTCCGGACTGGCGAACACGGGCAGCACGTCCTGCCGGAAGGCCGCAGAGGCACGCGAGCAGTAGCGGGCTGGATGGCTGATCAGCTTCAACTGACGGCGCACCTGCAGATCGGCCACCACCGGACGGTGAATCGTTCCGGCGGCGAGCTCCCGCTCGATCGACACCACAGGCACGAAGGCGGCGCCGAGACCAGCCTGAACGGCATTCTTGATCGCCTCCAGTGAATTGAGCTCCATCTCAATCCGCAGTCTCTGCACATCGAGGCCTGAGCGGGCCAGCAGCTGATCCACCATCTTTCGGGTGGTGGACTGAGCATCCAGGCACACGAACCCGAGGCGGTAGAGATCTTCCTTGGTGAGCTCCACGAGACGGGCCAGGGGGTGCTTCACCGGCAGCACCAGCGCCAGCTCGTCGCTGGCATAAGGCACAACCTGCAGCAGCTCGTTCAGTTCCGGCGGCAACTCTCCGCCGATGATCGCCAGGTCGATCTGACCGTTGGCCACGCTCCAGCCGGTGCGGCGGGTGCTGTGGACCTGCAGCTGCACCGCCACATCGGGATACTTCTGACGGAAAAGACCGATCATCCGCGGCATCAGATAGGTCCCCGTGGTCTGGCTGGCGCCGACGATCAGCGACCCCCCCCTGAGGTTGTGGAGGTCATCGAGGGCGCGGCAGGCCTCATGGCACTGGCTGAGGATGCGATCGCAGTAACTCAGCAACAGGTGACCGGCCTCGGTGAGCTGGGCCTTGCGTCCGCCCCGATCGAACAGAGACACCTCCAGCTGCTTCTCGAGGTTCTGAATCTGCAGGCTGACAGCCGGTTGCGTGACGTAAAGACTGTCCGCGGCCTTCTTGAAGCTGCCCTCGCTGACGATCGCCCGCAGGATGCGCAGCTGATCAAGCGTGAACGGCAGATCGGCCATGGTGGCCCGATAACGGCGGTGGAACTGTAGGGGCGGCCCTGCCACCCCACAGAATCAACGCTGACCGTTCGGCCTGATCCGATGACCGATCACCACAGCAGCCTGGTGATGCTGGTGCTGCTGCTGCTCTTCGCCCTGATCCACAGTGGCGGCGCTGCGCTCCGCAGCCGGGCGGAAGAGCGCATCGGAGCCCGGGCCTGGCGATTGATCTTCGCGGCCGTGAGCATTCCATCCGCCGTTGTTGTGATCGGCTGGTTCCTGGCGCATCGCTACGACGGCATCCGCCTCTGGAATCTTCAGGGGGTCCCTGGAATGGTCCCGCTGGTGTGGATCGGCACGGCCATCAGCTTCCTGTTTCTCTACCCCGCGACGTACAACCTGCTGGAGATTCCGGCGGTGCTGAAACCGCAGGTTCGCCTCTACGCCACAGGGATCATCCGCATCTCCCGGCACCCCCAGGCGGTGGGACAGATCCTCTGGTGCGTGACCCATGCCCTGTGGATCGGCAGCAGTTTCATGCTCGTCACCTGCGTCGGGCTGATCGGACATCATTTATTCGCCGTCTGGCACGGCGATCGCCGTCTGCGCGCCCGCTTCGGCGAAGCGTTCGAGGAGCTGAAGGCCAGCACGTCGGTGGTGCCTTTTCTGGCTGTGCTGGACGGACGCCAGCCTCTGGCCTGGAGCGAATTTCTCCGCCCCGCGCAGCTCGGCATCGTGATCGCGGTAGGTGTGTTCTGGTGGGCCCACCGCTTCATCTCCACGGCAGCGGCATCGGTGCGCAACTCAGCACTCGAGAGTCTGCTGGGCTGAGCTGCCTACACTCCGGTCATTCCTGCCTGGAGCGGATGTCCACGGCCGCCGAACTCGCCTGGCTGATCCCTGTTCTGCCCCTGCTGGGGGCTGTGATCACCGGTCTCGGACTGATCAGTTTCAACCGCACCATCAACAGGCTGCGCAAGCCGGTGGCACTGTTGCTGATCAGCTGTGTCGGTGCAGCGGCAGTCCTCAGCTATGCCGTTCTCGCCGATCAGCTGGCCGGTGCCGCTCCGGTGGAACATCTCTTCATCTGGGCCAGCGCCGGCAGCTTCAGCCTGCCGATGGGGTACGTGGTGGATTCGCTCGGCGCCGTGATGCTGGCCCTGGTGACCACCATCGCTCTGCTGGTGATGGTCTATTCCCATGGCTACATGGCCCACGACAAGGGCTATGTCCGCTTCTTCACCTACCTGGCCCTGTTCAGCAGCTCGATGCTGGGGCTGATCATCAGCCCGAACCTGCTCGAGATCTATGTGTTCTGGGAGCTGGTGGGCATGTGTTCCTATCTGCTTGTCGGGTTCTGGTACGACCGCGACGGTGCAGCCCACGCCGCGCAGAAAGCCTTCGTGGTGAACCGGGTCGGTGACTTCGGTCTGTTGCTCGGGATCCTCGGCTTGTTCTGGGCCACCGGCAGTTTCGATTTCCAGGGCATCGCCGATGGTCTTCAACAGGGACTGGCCAACGGCAGCGTCGCCCCATGGGCTGCTCTGCTGCTCTGCCTGCTGGTGTTCATGGGGCCGATGGCCAAATCGGCGCAGTTTCCGCTGCACGTCTGGCTGCCGGATGCCATGGAGGGACCCACTCCCATCTCGGCCCTGATCCATGCAGCGACGATGGTGGCGGCGGGCGTCTTCCTTGTGGCCCGACTGGAACCCCTCTACATCCAGTTCCCGAGTGTCCAGCTGGTGGTGGCAGTGGTCGGGACGATCACCTGCTTCCTGGGGGCTTCGATCGCCCTCACCCAGATGGATCTCAAGAAAGGGCTGGCCTACAGCACCGTGTCCCAGCTGGGCTACATGATGCTGGCGATGGGATGCGGCGCCCCTGTGGCCGGCATGTTCCACCTGGTGACCCACGCCTTCTTCAAGGCGATGCTGTTCCTGGGTTCAGGCTCCGTGATCCACGCCATGGAGGACGTGGTCGGGCACGAACCGATCCTGGCGCAGGACATGCGACTGATGGGCGGACTGCGCCGCAAGATGCCGATCACGGCGATCACCTTTCTGATCGGCTGCATCGCCATCAGCGGCATCCCGCCTCTGGCGGGCTTCTGGAGCAAGGACGAGATCCTCGGTCAGGCCTTCAACAGCTACCCAGTGCTGTGGCTGGTGGGATTCCTGACCGCTGGAATGACCGCCTTCTATATGTTCCGGCTGTACTTCCTCACCTTCGAGGGGGAGTTCCGCGGGGAAGATCAGCAGTTGCAGGCTGAGCTGATGGCGGCCGCTGGTCAGTCCCTCGATACGGACCACGCTCACCATGCGGGCAGCCTGCATGAGTCCCCCTGGTCGATGACGCTGCCTCTGGCCGTGCTCGCGGTGCCCTCCGTGCTGATCGGACTGGTGGGCACTCCCTGGAACAGCCGCTTCGCCGGACTGCTCAATCCCGAGGAAGCGGCCGAGATGGCCGAACAGTTCAGCTGGGAGGAGTTCCTGCCTCTGGCAGGAGCCTCCGTGGCGATCTCCGCGGCCGGCATCACGATCGCCGTGCTGGCTTACGCCCTGCACCGCATCGATCTCGGATCCGCTGTTGCAGCGCGGGTGCCCAGCCTCAATGCCTTCCTGGCCAACAAGTGGTATCTCGATGCGATCAACGAGAAGTTGTTCGTGCGAGGGAGCCGAAAACTGGCCCGTGAGGTGCTGGAAGTGGACGCCAAGGTGGTGGACGGCGTTGTGAACCTCACCGGCCTGCTCACCCTGGGCAGTGGTGAGGGACTGAAGTATCTCGAGAATGGCCGCGCTCAGTTCTATGCCCTGATCGTGTTCGCCGGAGTGATCGCCCTGGTGGTGCTTTTCGGTGTTCTCGGAGCTCCAACGGCCTGAGTCTGCGACCCGAACCGGAGCCCACTGTGTGTGTCATCGCCTATCGAGGTGATGACAGCACCGATGTGATTTCTACAGTCCATCCAGTGGTGGTCCTGGACGCCCGTGATCGAGTTTGCTGTCGCCGGGGTGGCTGACCCCGTGAATGCGACTGTCCCTTGGCTCAGCCTGTCGATTCTCTTCCCGATCGTTGGAGCCCTGCTGGTCCCGTTCATCCCTGATGCCGGAGATGGCAAGCAGGTGCGCTGGTACGCGCTGGGCATCACCCTGATCACCTTCCTGATCACGGTGGCTGCCTATCTCTACGGCTACGACCCGAGCATCAGCGGTCTGCAGCTCTCCGAACGGGTGAACTGGCTTCCGGATCTCGGACTCACCTGGGCGGTGGGCGCTGATGGCCTTTCCATGCCATTGATCCTGCTCACCAGCTTCATCACCTCGCTCGCCTGTCTGGCGGCCTGGCCGGTGACCTTCAAGCCGCGTCTGTTCTATTTCCTGCTCCTGGCCATGGATGGCGGCCAGATCGCTGTCTTCGCCGTCCAGGACATGCTGCTGTTCTTCCTGGCCTGGGAGCTGGAGCTGATTCCCGTCTATCTGCTTCTGGCCATCTGGGGTGGCAAGAAACGTCAGTACGCCGCCACCAAGTTCATCCTTTACACCGCAGGCAGCTCGCTGTTCATCCTGCTCGCGGCTCTTGCCATGGGCTTTTTCGGCGGCGGCACTCCCAGCTTCGAATACACAGCCCTGGCAGCCAAGGAGTTCGGCACCGGTTTCCAGTTGCTCTGTTACGCCGGTCTGCTGATCGCCTTCGGCGTCAAGCTGCCGATCGTCCCCCTGCACACCTGGCTGCCGGATGCCCATGGCGAGGCCACAGCTCCGGTGCACATGCTGCTGGCCGGCATCCTGCTGAAGATGGGCGGCTACGCCCTGCTGCGCTTCAACTGCGAGCTGCTGCCGGCCGCTCACGCCCAGTTCGCACCACTGCTGATCGTGCTCGGGGTGGTCAACATCATCTATGCGGCGCTGACCTCCTTCGCCCAGCGGAACCTGAAGCGAAAGATCGCGTACAGCTCCATCAGTCACATGGGGTTCGTGCTGATCGGCATCGGCAGTTTCAGTGCCCTCGGCACCAGCGGCGCGATGCTGCAGATGATCAGCCATGGCCTGATCGGTGCCAGCCTGTTCTTCCTGGTCGGCGCCACCTACGACCGCACCCATACGCTTCAGCTGGATGAGATGGGCGGCATCGGCCAGAAGATGCGCATCATGTTCGCCCTCTGGACCGTCTGCGCACTGGCCTCTCTGGCGCTACCCGGCATGAGCGGTTTCGTCAGCGAACTGATGGTCTTCGCGGGCTTCGCCACCGATGAGGCCTACACCCTGCCCTTCCGCGTGGTGATCTGCGGCTTGGCGGCCGTGGGCGTGATCCTGACGCCGATCTACCTGCTGTCGATGCTGCGGGAGATCTTCTTCGGCAAGGAGAAGCAGGAACTCACCTCGCACACCAACCTGGTCGATGCAGAGCCCCGCGAGGTGTACATCATCGGCTGCCTGCTGGTGCCGATCATCGGCATCGGCCTCTACCCACGGCTGATGACCGACAGCTACCGCACCTCGATCGAAGCGCTCGTGAGCCGGGATCTCGGTGCCATGGAACGGATCAGCCAGCCATCAGCTCCGCTGATCCGCAATCAGCCCCTGGCGGTCCCGGCCATGGCGGGTGGCGAGCGGCTGCAGGCCCCTGCCCTGCCTGCTGCGTGAACAAGTGTCGAGGACTGCACCACTGACGTCGGAAGTCCGTAAGTTCTGACCGTTCACCGCCAGACGCTCGCCATGCGCCAGATCAATTTCGGCCTGATCTTCGCCTTTGGCCTGCTGATGGTGTTCTTCACCCTGGAGAACACCGAGCCAACAACAGTCCACATCCTTCCAGGGGTGAATCACACCCTGCCTCTGGCGGGGCTCCTGCTGCTCGTGGCCGGAATCGGAGCGATCTCCGCCTGGTTCTTCGCTGCCTGGACCGGAATGCTCAACAACGTGGAGCAGTTCAGCAAGGCCAGCGAATTCGAAGCCCAGCAGGTGCGCATCCAGGAACTGGAAACCGATCTGAACCGCTACCGCTCAACGGTGGAAACACAGCTGGGTCTGCTGCCTGCCACCACCGTGAGCAGCAGCAGCCAGGACGATGAGCCCGGCGTTGCCGATTGAGGCGAATCGCCGCTGCCCACTGGCCTAAGCAGCAGCTGATCGATACGGTTCAGCCAGCGATCGTGATCTGTTGTCCCAGGTTGGACCGACCACTGGAGCCGATGCCGGTGCCCGTCTGGCGATCCGACTGCTGCAGGACGCTGCTGAGCGGGGAGATCTCGATCCCTGGGATGTTGATGTGATCGCCGTCGTGGACGGCTTTCTGGATCAACTGCGTCAACGCATCGAGGTGCCAGGACAGGTCGCCGCCGTGATCGCAGGGCGGGGCGGAAGTTACGAACGGGATCTGGCCGACAGCAGCGAAGCATTCCTGGCCGCTTCCGTGCTGGTGGGACTGAAAGCGGAAATGCTGGAAATCAGCATGCTGCCTCCACCACCCGAGGTGGAGGACCATTTCGAGGCGGAATTCGAGGACCAGGGCTGGCTGGATCCATCCTTCAATCTGCCGCGTCGGCCTGAGCGCCATCTGCAGCGCCGCCCCGTGGCACCGCCTCCGCTGCGCCGGCCCGTCACCCTCGGAGAGCTGATCGAACAGCTGGAGACGATCGCCGAGCAGCTGGAATCGGATGACCTGCTGCAACGCCGCCGTCAACGTCAGAAGCGCTACAGCAACCGTGAAGCCATCGCCCAGGTGGCAAGCCTGGCCCACCGCGAAAAGCTGCCGGAGACCACGGCTGCTCTCGGCATGGCCCTGCAGAAGTGGGAGAGTTGCCTGGCCTGGGTCGACTTCGATCGACTGGTGGAGCACTGGGGCGACGTGGCCGCTGCGGACCTCGACACGGATCGGGTCGGCGTGTTCTGGGCGCTGCTGTTTCTGTCCTCTCAGGGCAAGGTGGAACTGGAGCAGACGGGATGGCTGCACGGTCCGCTGCGGCTGCGGAGGATCCCGGAACCGGGCTCCATGACCCAGCTGCCCCTCAGTCGACTCGAGGTGCCAGCCACATCGCCGACCCGGAGTGTCGTGGCCGCCTGACACACGGTTTAATCTTCAGCATCCTGTGATGTCCGCGACGCCGATGAAGGCGATGATCCTGGCGGCTGGCAAGGGAACCAGGGTTCAACCGATCACCCATGTGATCCCGAAGCCGATGATCCCGATCCTGCAGAAGCCGGTGATGGAGTTTCTGCTTGAACTGCTCAAGGAGCACGGTTTCAAGGAGGTGATGGTCAATGTGTCGCACCTGGCCGAGGAGATCGAGAATTATTTCCGGGACGGTCAACGCTTCGGGGTGGAGATCGCGTACAGCTTCGAAGGCTGCATCGAGGACGGCGAACTGATCGGCAACGCCATGGGCTCCGCCGGAGGACTCAAGAAGATCCAGGACTTCCAGAACTTCTTTGATGACACCTTTGTGGTGCTCTGCGGGGATGCATTGATCGACCTGGACCTCACTGAAGCGGTTCGGCGGCATCGTGAAAAAGGAGCGCTGGCCAGCCTGGTGACCAAGCGGGTGCCGAAGGACCAGGTGAGCAGCTACGGCGTGGTGGTGACGGACGAGAAGGACCGCATCTCACACTTCCAGGAGAAGCCGAAGGTCGAGGAGGCCCTCAGCGACACCATCAACACCGGCATCTACATTTTCGAGCCCCAGATCTTCGAACACATCCCCTCCGGTGTGTCCTTCGACATCGGCTCGGATCTGTTCCCGAAACTGGCCGAAATCGGAGCGCCGTTCTACGCGATCCCGATGGACTTCGAATGGGTGGACATCGGCAAGGTCCCCGACTACTGGCAGGCGATCCGCAGCGTGCTGCTGGGTGAAGTGCGTCAGGTGGGCATCCCCGGAAAGGAAGTCAGCCCAGGGGTTTACACCGGTCTCAACGTGGCGGCCAACTGGGACAAGATTCATGTTCAGGGCCCCGTCTATGTGGGGGGCATGACCAAGATCGAGGATGGCGCGACGATCATCGGGCCGTCGATGATCGGGCCCAGCTGCCACATCTGCGAGGGCGCTGTGGTCGATAACTCGATCATCTTTGATTACTCCCGCATCGGAGCTGGGGTGCAGCTGTTGGAAAAGCTGGTGTTCGGCCGTTACTGCGTCGGCAAGGACGGCAACCACTTCGATCTGCAGGAAGCAGCCCTGGACTGGTTGATCACCGATGCCCGCCGACAGGACCTGGTGGAGCCCTCCCCGCAGCAGAAAGCGATGGCGGAACTGCTCGGAACCGACCTCACCCCGGCAGCGAGCTGATGCTGATGCCGGCCTGATCAAGGATCAGCGGGATCCGCTGCTCGGCTTTGATCGCCATCAGGTGGACCCCCTGAACGATGCCCAGATAACGCTTCACCTGTTCGGCGGCGATCGCCACCCCCTCCATCGCCGGATCAGCCGCCGCTTCGAGGCGAGCGATGAGATCGTCCGGGATGCAGGCACCTGGCACGACGCGGTTGATGAAGCGGGCGTTCTTGGCTGACTTCAGCAGGAAAACCCCGGCCAGGACAGGCAACTGCAACGGACCAGCCAGCTCCCGCTGGAACCGCTCCAGCGCAGCTGCGTCCATCACCATCTGGGTCTGAACGAAGCGGGCACCGGCATCGTGCTTGCGCTGAAGCCTCCGCTGCAGCCCGCTCCAGCTGCGCGACTGGGGGTCGGCCGCACAGCCCGCGAACAGCTGGGTGGCTCCATCCGCCAGGGTTCCCTGGACCGGATCCTCTCCGCTGTTGAAGGCGGACACCTGACGCAGCAGCTTCACCGACTCGAACTCATTGACCGGACGTGCATCGGCCTGGTCGCCGGCCCGCACCGGATCACCGGTGAGACAGAGAAGGTTGTGGATCCCAAGGGCATGGGCCCCCAGCAGATCCCCCTGCAAAGCGATGCGGTTGCGATCCCGGCAAGCCAGCTGGAGCACAGGTTCCAGGCCTTTCTCCAGCAGCAGCCTGCACACGGCAAGGCTGCTCATCCGCATCACCGCCCTGCTTCCGTCGGTGACATTCACAGCGTGCACCCGCCCTTTCAGGTAATCCGCCATGGCCAGCGTGTGAGAGGCATCCCCACCGCGGGGAGGCATCACCTCAGCGGTGATCGCCAGATTCCCTGCTTGGAGCGTGCGCTGCAGCGCCGTCGTCAAACCTTGATCCGCTTCCGCGCCCCACTATGCAGGATTAGGTTCTTTCACGGACCTAACATGGCGGAAACGGGGGACCGGACCATGTCATCCGCCGACGCTACGGATCCCCTCAAGATCGCCCTGTCCGGTCGGGAGATCGAAATCATTGAACTGGTGGCGGAAGGGCTGACAAACCAGGAAATCGCCGATCGACTGACGATCAGCAAACGCACGGTCGACAACCACGTCAGCAACGTCTTCACGAAGACCGGATCCAAGAACCGCGTGGCGCTGCTGAACTGGGCGATGGACAACGGCAAGATCTGCCGCGATGGATTCAATTGCTGTGCCCTTCCAGATGCCGAGTCCCTCGGATCCTGACGGAAGGAATCATCGGCTCCGGTAAGGACTGCAGCGAGCAGGGGATCAGGGGGATCTCGAACAGGGCCGCGTAATCCAGGCAGGCATCGATGCTGCTGCCGACGAAGCGGAGCATTCCTTGCCTGTCGTAGAGGCCCACCATGGACACGGCCCGGATTCCCCTGAACCTAAAGGAAATCCAAAGAAACTTCCAGGACCTTCAGCGGAATCCCCAGAGCTGCCTCTCCTCAGCACCCCAACTCTGCAGCGGGTCGCTGGCGAGGACGGCATTGGACCAACGGGCCTGTCCCGTCACCTCCCTGCCGCACCAGGCCGGGATCTCCAGAGCGTCATCCGCCCGCGTCAGCTCCACTTCGGCCAGCACCAGGGGCGCATTGGCTTCTGCAAAACAGTCGACCACCCACTCCCCACCTGGAAGATCGAGGGCATAACGGATTTTTTCGAGCCGATGAGGCGCGAGCCGCCACAGATCCTCGGCATCAGAGACGGGGATGCCGTACTCAAATTCATGACGCGCGATCCCACTTGGATCCGCTGAAGCCTTGAGGGTCAGCCAGGCCTGATCCTCACCCCTCAGACGCATGCGCACCGTGATGCCCTCGGCACTGGAGGCCAGATATCCCTGCCGCAGAGGCTGAGGGGGCCCGGCGTGGGATGTCCAGCCGTCATCCGTGACCAGAAAGCGGCGCTCGATCTCCAGACCCATGATCAGTTCTGCGATGGCTGCGAGGCCGTGAGACTGCTGGCCCAGTGCAGCTTGCGGGCGAGGGTGCGGTAGTAGGAGGGACTCTGATCCAGCTGCACCATCTGCGCATGGTGCCGGGCCTGATGCACCACACAGCATTCACCCGGTTCGATCACGGTGCAGCCGACCCCGTCCTTCCAGAGTTTGACGCGGTGATCGGCGTGGCCCAGCGGCCAGATCACCAGCCTGGCTCTCGGAGGCACCACCAGCGTGCGGCTGGAGAGGCTCATCGGGCAGATCGGTGCCACGACGATGGCGTCGATGCCTGGGTGCAGGATCGGTCCACCGGCCGCGAGCGCATAGCCGGTGGATCCTGTGGGAGTGGAGAGGATCAGCCCATCGCCGCGCATCTGATCGACCACCTCACCATCGATCTCCAGCTCCAGGGTGCATGTGGGAGAGATCTCATCCCGGTAGGCCCGCAGGTAGAAATCATTGAGAGCCCAGTGATGCTCTTCGTCATCCTCCAGATCCGGCTGAAGCAGAGGAGCCGGGGAATCAGCTCGCTCCTCCGCGCAGCGACGGTCCACCATCGCCTGGAGCATCATCCGGCGCTCGATGGCGTATTGATCGTTCAGCAGCCGCTGCCAGATCTCGTCCCCACGCAGAACCCGGCGGTCGTGGGTCAGGAAACCCAGATGGCCGCCCACATTGATGCACAGAATCGGGATCTCATGCACCGCAAGATGACGGGCAGCCCCGAGCACCGTGCCATCTCCTCCGAGCACCACGGCCAGGTCCGGCATCGGCTCCTCCATGGCCAGCAGGCCCGGGAAGGGGTTCACCCGGGCTCCCGACATGGCGGTCACCACCTCGACACCCATCTCCTTGAGCTCTCGGGCGCACTGACGGGCTTCCCTCTGAGCAGGCTGACTCTCTGCCCGATAGATCACCCAGACCCGCTCGAGACGCATCGAACCGGTGGTCCGCCGTTACCAGCGGAGCAGATTGAACTGTTCCATATCAACCGTAACCCTGTTGCGGTAAAGCGACAGCAGAATCGCCAGACCGACGGCCGCCTCGGCCGCTGCCACGGTGATCACGAACACGGCGAACACCTGACCCCGGATGAGGTCACCGTCGACGTAGGAGGAAAAGGCCATCAGGTTGATGTTGACCGCATTGAGCATCAGCTCGATGCTCATCAGCACCCGAACAGCATTGCGGCTGTTGATCAGGCCCCAGACGCCGATGCAGAACAGCATCGCGGCCAGCAGCAGATAGGCCTGAAGAGACGGCAATCCGTTGAGCAGCTCGGACATCATTCGGTTCGGATCAGGGGGAGGACCGCCGCTCAAGCAGCAGAGGTGTACGGGCCTTTTCGATCAGGCCTTGATCGGCCACCTCACCGGTGGCGACATCGGTGGCGAGGACATCACGCCGAGCCAGAACGATGGCTCCGATCATGGCCATCAGCAGCAGCACTGAAGCCAGTTCGAAGGGCAGCAGGTAATCGGTGAACAGGTGTTCGCCGATGCGTGCGGTCGCTTCCTCACCGATCGCCGGCGGGCCGGGCAGAGACCATGGAGTGGTGACCACAACTCGAACCAGCAGAGCCAGGAGAGCCGCGCAGACACCGCCGGAGACAAGGCGACGGAGATTCAGTCGATCGATCGCCTTGAGATCCTCGCGCTTGTTGACGAGCATGATCGCGAACAGGATCAGCACATTGATCGCACCGACGTAGACCAGCACCTGAGCGGCGGCCACGAAGCTGGCATTGAGCAGCAGGTACAGGCCTGCCACCGCCATGAACACGCCCCCCAGCAGGAATGCTGAGTAAACGATGTTGCTGAGCAGCACGACTCCGACCGCACCGATCACAACGACGGCGGACAACGCCAGGAAACAGATCAGCTCCGTGGTTCCGGCGATGGTCATGCGTCCCCCTGCTTGGCATCCACGGAGGATTCTCCCGCATCCTCGCCTGCGGGCGGTGCCATTGATTCGAGCACTTCGGCAGGCAGACGACCGGCTCTGGGGCGATCCGCCGCCACACCGTGAGGGGACATTTCACCGGCGGGCAGGTACGCCAGCTCGCGCAGCGGCTGGACCGAAGGATCGGTGGTGACGCTGGTGGGCAGACGGCCGAGCGCGACGTTGTCGTAGTTGAGGCTGTGGCGATCGAAAGCCGCCAGCTCGTACTCCTCGGTCATCGACAGGCAGTTGGTGGGGCAGTACTCAACGCAGTTGCCGCAGAAGATGCAGACACCGAAATCGATGGAATAGTTCCGCAGCTCCTTCTTCTTGGTGGCTTTGTTCATCACCCAGTCGACCACCGGCAGGTTGATCGGACAGACCCGGACGCACACCTCACAGGCGATGCACTTGTCGAACTCGTAGTGGATCCGTCCGCGATAACGCTCGGACGGGATCAACTTCTCGTAGGGGTATTGCACCGTCACCGGACGGCGCTTCATGTGATCGAAGGTGACCGCGAATCCCTGGGCCAGATTGCGGGCCGCATCCACCGCATCGCGGGTGTAGTCGCCGACCTGTCTGAGGAATCCGAACATGGATCGAGGGCTGGTGAAGAGGAAGGATGTGAAAAGCCTGCGCCCATGATGACGGCACAGGACCTTTAAGGAGGTTCAGGTCAGCCGCCGAAAGCGACAGGGAAGGCCAGCTTGAGGGCGGCAGTCACCAGAAGGTTCACAAGAGCGAGAGGCAGGAGGAACTTCCAGCCCAAATCCAGGAGTTGATCGATGCGGACCCGTGGGGTGGTCCAACGCAGGAGGATGGCCACGAACACCAGCAGATAGGCCTTCAGCACGGTCATCACGATGCCGACGGAACCGGTGATCACCTGAACCACCGGGGCATCCACGGATTGCCCGAGCCAACCAGCCAGCCATTCCACGGGGATCGGGAAACCCCAGCCACCCAGATACAGCACTGAAACCAGCACTGCCGAGAGCACGAGGTTGATGTATCCAGCCAGATAGAAGAGGGCGAATTTCATGCCGGCGTACTCGGTCTGGTAGCCCGCCACCAGTTCTTCCTCTGCTTCAGGAAGGTCGAAGGGAAGTCGCTCACATTCGGCCAGGGCACAGATCCAGAAGATCAGGAAGCCCACCGGCTGACGCCAGATGTTCCAGCTGAGAATGCCAGCCCCCGTCTGCTGACTGACGATGTCAACGGTGCTGAGCGAGTTGCTCATCATCACGATGGCCAGCACAGCCAATGCCAGGGGAATCTCGTAGCTGATCGACTGAGCGGCGGCGCGCAGTCCACCCAACAGGGAGTACTTGTTGTTGGAGGCATAGCCACTCATCAGCAGGCCGATGGGTTGGATGCTGCTGAAGGCGATCCAGAGAAAAATGCCGACGCCGACGTTGCTGATCAGCAGGTTCTGGCCGAAGGGGATGATCAGCCAGGAGATGATCACCGGGATCACCACCAGCACTGGCCCAAGCGTGAACAGGAGACTGTCGGCCCGCGCCGGAATGATGTCCTCCTTCACCAGCAGCTTGAGGCCGTCAGCCAGCGGCTGAAGAACACCGAGGGCACCGGCGTACTCGGGTCCGATGCGCTGCTGGACGGCGGCGGAGATCTTTCGCTCCAGCCAGACGGACACCAGCACGCCGACCACCGCTGCGATCAGCACCAGCAGCATCGGCAGAGGAAGCCAGAGCAGACGGGCCACGTCCGCTGAGAGTCCCAGGCCTTCGAGGGCCTGACTGAAACTCGATTCCAGGTCCAGTCCCGGGCTCACCATGGTGTCGTCGGAAGTGCCTGCAACTTAGGCGGCCGCAGCCGGTTCACGCTCACTGATGGGCGTCCAGGAGCGTGGTTCGGAGCCTGAATAGATCTGCGAGGGCCGGAAAATACGGTTGGCACCGAGTTGCTCACGCCAGTGGGCGAGCCAGCCGGCCACCCGCGCGATAGCGAACACCGGTGTGAACAGATCCCGGGGAATTCCGAGCTTGCGGTACACAAGCCCGGAATAGAAATCGACGTTGGGGTAAATGCCCTTGGCCCCCAGTCGGGACTCGGCCGCCACCTCCAGCCCCCGTGCCACGTCGTAGAGGCCGTCATGGCCGAAACGGGCGAACATCTCCTCAGCGAGAACCTGGAGGATCACGGCGCGGGGATCCTTCACCCTGTATTCACGATGGCCGAACCCCATGATCTTCCGCTTCGCGGCCATCGCCTCATCGAGGTAGTCGCCGGCGTTCTCCGCTGCGCCGATCTGCTCGAGCATGGCGAGTACATCCTCGTTGGCACCTCCATGCAATGGGCCGGCCAAGGTGCCCACGGCAGACGCCACCACGGCGTACGGGTCGGTGAGGGTGCTGGCGGTGACGCGGGCGCTGAAGGTGCTGGCGTTGAGGCTGTGCTCGGCGTGCAGGATCAGGCAGCGATCGAAGATCCGGGCGGCCAGGGGGTCCGGCTCCCGCTCCGTGAGCATGTAGAGGAAATTGGCGGAGTAGGCCAGGTCGTCCCGGGGCTGGATCGGATCCTGACCCTTCCGGATGAGCTGAAAAGCCGCCACCATCGTCGGGATCTTGGCGATCAGCCTGACCACGGCGTCATAGATGTACTGCGGGTCATCGATCGCCCGCCGGGAATAGAACAGTCCCAACGAGGCGGCGCTCGACTGCAGCGCGTCCATCGGATGGCCGGAGGCCGGGAAGCACTTCATCATGTCCCTCACCCGGAAGCTCACCCGCCGGTGCATCTGCACCTGGTGCTCGAAGGCCTCGAGCTGATCGCGCGTGGGCAGCTCACCCCAGATCAACAGGAACGCGGTTTCGAGAAAACTGCTGTTGGCCGCCATGTCATCCACCGGGATCCCCCGGTAGGTGAGCAGGCCCTTCTGACCATCGATGTCGCAGATGGCGGACTGGGTGGCCGGAACACCGTCCAGGCCGGGCCGAAGTTCGATTCCGGTGCGCGCATGGCGCAGTTCGCCGGACTGCTGCTGTGCCAACGCCTCGATGCCGCTGCTGGCAACCTAAGCCGGAGCGTCTGAGCCCAGCAGCAGTCCAGGCCGCAGCAGGGCCTGCAGCTGCCAGCTCCCGCCGGAACCTTGCAGTTGGATGACTCCGGCCTTGCGCAGCGCCAGAGAGCCCGGCACCAGACCCAGCAGGGAGCAGGCCAGATCGCTGAGATCAGGCTCATGGCCCACCAAGCCGACCCGCCCGCTCAAGGCCTGCACCAGAGAGGCGGCCGCACCACCGGGCTGAAGCCTGGGGTGCGGCTCCAGCTGAGGGCTGAGGCCGGCATCGCAGGCGATCTGCGCGGTCTCCAGTGCCCGCCGGTAGGGACTGGTGATCAAGCGGTCAACACAGAGGCCGCGGGACACGAGTGCGTCGATGACGGCCCGGGTCCGCTGGCGCCCCCGGGCGGTGAGAGCCCGATCCGGATGATCCAGCCCACCGGGACGCTCCTCAGCGATGCCATGCCGCAACAGCAGCAGCTCAACCGAGTTCGAGGCGGGCATGCATCGGCAGCACGGAGCGGTTCCCATCGTTGTGATCACTTTCGAGCGCCAGGGCGAGACCTTTGACCCTCGCCTGAAGCGGATCACCCGAGAGTGCCTGCACCAGCCTCCACGGGTACCAGCGGCCCAGCAGGCTGCGGGCCGGTTGATCCGCCAGCAGCAAGGACTGACTGGCCGCTTCGGCCCCTTGAAGGGCACGCCACTGGTTCTGACGATCCGAGATGCCTCGCGATTCCCTGCGACGCTCCAGCGCGGCCAGGGAATCTCCCCACCAGTCGAGATCCGCCTCACCGGCACTGGCGACGGCGAGCTGGGCATCCAGCCCCTCTCCGCGTCCTCGCTGACGCACCAGCCGCGTCCAGACCTGCAGCGTTTCGCCGTCTCCGGAGAGCTCGGAGCGGGCCAGCCCCTCCTCCTGCAATCGCTCGTTCAGCGATGACCGGGTCGGATGGCCAGGACGGGTGGCCAGCAGCCAGCTCTCCGCCTGCTGCAACCACAGCAGCGGTCCGTCATCAAGGCGAGCGATCTGACCCGCCGCGGGCTGATCGGAGAGGACGTGCCGAAGCAGGGGACCCACCCACTGCACCAAGGGGTGGTCATCGTCGGCACGGATCAGACGACCAGGATCCTGCAGCTGCGCCAGCCAAACGGGGCGTCCGACCGCTGCGGGAATCAGCCCATCGGCCGGTGCCCAGGAGGCACTGTCCAGAGGGCCGCGGAAACGCAGCAGACCATCCACCGCCAGATCACGACCGTCCGGATGCAGCCGGGCCACGAGCCCCTCCAGATCAGGCCGGTCGGCAAGGGCCGCCGGCAGCTGGAACCAGTGCTGCAGAGCTGCGGGAGACACGGTCATCAGGGCGACCCCCTGACCCAGCTCCTTCAGCTGACGCTGCAACTGCGCATCCCCCAGCTGGTGCTGATCCTGCAGTTGAGACACATCCAGGGCCTGTTCCAGCACGCCGCGACCGGACGCGAGCAGCAGCAGATCGTCATCGATCAGCGTCGTGGCCAGAGGAACCGGAGCCCTGCCCTGCAAAGCCCCACGGCCACTGATCAGACCCATGCCGCGGTAGCTGGTCACCTGCAGGTCGGTCCCGGCCAGGCTGCGGGTTTGCCAGAAACGCTGCAGAAACAGTCGGGCGCCATCGCTGCTGCGGCTGGAGAGAGCCAGGATCCAGCCGGGATCGGATCCGGATCCGTCGGCATCCAGCAGGGTGAGGCTGACATCCGAGCCGAGCCAGGAGGCCAGCTCAGAGTCGTAATCCAGGCCTGCCAGAGCGAAGACGCCCTCGCGCCAGCGCCGCGCGGCGTCTCGCGCCTGTCGTCGTTCCGATGCGGGAGCCACCGCCTGGACATAGGCCGGCAGACGGGACGGATCCGCCAGCCAATGAAGGGAAAGGGCCGCCTGACGTGGCACAAACCGGGCAGCACGAGGCAGCTCCGGCGACGCCTCCGCCAAGCGGAGCGGGCTGCGGCGGTCCATGGCCCACAGCACGCCGAGCGTGATCAGCAGCAGGGAGAGCAGCACTGCGATCAGCGCACTCAGGAAGGGGCGGGCCTTCATGGGCCTGCAACATCGTGTGACTTCATCTTTGTCCATCGCCGCAGAATGGCGCCATGGCAAACCTTCATCCCCGACCGATCACCGCTGCGGAGCTGCAGCGATGGATCGAAAGTGGCGACAACCCTCCGCAGCTGGTGGACGTGCGGGAAGACGCCGAACTGGCCATCGCGCCTTTCCCGGCTGCGGTGGTTCATCTGCCGCTGAGCCGTTCCGGGGACTGGCTCGACACGGTTCCTTCGCGACTTCCGGCCGACCGCCCCGTGGTGGTGCTGTGCCATGCCGGTGTGCGCAGCCAGCATTTCGGCCTGTGGCTGTTGGAACAGAAGAGGCACGGAGAGGTGTGGAACCTTGAGGGCGGTATCGACGCCTGGAGCGTGCAGGTGGATTCACAGGTGCCCCGTTACTGATGAAGCCCCTGTCCGCCCGACAACGACAGGTGCTGCAGGCGACGGTCCACCACTATGTGGACACGATCGAACCCGTGGGCAGCCGCACCCTGGTGCAACGCTTCGGCATTCCCGCAAGCTCCGCCACGGTGCGGTCCGCGATGGGCGTTCTTGAGCAGCGCGGACTGCTGACGCAGCCGCACACCTCCGCCGGACGGGTTCCCAGCCCGCTGGGCTACCGCCACTACGTCGACTGCCTGCTGCCGGAACCCGGGTCAGCGGTGCAGCTGCTGGAACGGGAGCTGGCGGGCCTCAGCCTGCGCTGGGCGGCCCTCGACGATCTGCTGCTGCAACTGGCGCGACGACTGACGGACTTCACAGGGCTGATGAGTCTGATCACCCGGCCGGCCCCTCCCCGCAATCAGCTGGAAGCGGTGCGGCTGGTGAGGAGCGGAGACAGGCTTCTGGTGCTGCTGGTGGAGGACAGCGGCCGGGCCAGCCACCTCAACCTGAGGCTTCCCCATGGAGCTGCCGAGGAACTGGCGGCGATGGAGCGCTGGACCGATCGGCAGCTGGAACAGGGGACTCTGAACTGGGATGCCTTGCCGCCACAGCTGCAACGAAGCGGAGGCGTGCTGCGCAGCGCCCTGGATCAACCCACGCCGACCGGCGGCGAACCGACGGTGGTGCACGGATTTTCGCGCCTTGCGGCAGAACCCGAATTCCACAGCGCCAGTGATCTGCGACCGCTTCTGGAACTGATCGATGAGCGTCCCGAAGCGCTGGTCAATCAGGGAAGTCAGGCCCGGGTCTGGATCGGTGAGGAGCATCCCCATACCGCTCTCCAGACCTGCTCGGTCGTTCAGGCTCCCTACCGATGTGGATCCGAGGGCATCGGACAGGTGGCCCTGGTGGGACCGATGCGAATGGCCTACGCCACGGCGAAAGCTGCTGTCCAGCGGGTGGCACGCCACCTTGAGCTGTTGCTCAGCTGAGCGACCGCGGCCTCAGAGCTGGTCCCCCAGCTTCTCCGCCACGGTGTTGACGTCCTTGTCGCCGCGACCGGAGCAGTTGATCACGATCTCGCTGCCCTCGGGAAGCGTGGGGCAGAGGGTGTCCAGCCAGGCGAAGGCATGGGCGGTCTCCAGGGCCGGAATGATGCCCTCCAGTTCGCTGACCAGACGCAGGGCATCGAGCGCCTGCTGATCGGTGACGGCGCCGTACTCAGCCCGACCGATCTCCCGCAGATAGCTGTGCTCGGGGCCGACACCGGGGTAATCCAGTCCAGCACTGATGGAGTGGGCTTCCTGAACCTGTCCGTCTCCGTCCTGGAGCAGCAGACTCATGGCGCCATGCAGCACGCCCGCCCGCCCCTCGGTGATGGTGGCGGCGTGACGACCGGTGTCGACGCCATCACCAGCGGCCTCCACGCCGATCAACCGAACGGAGGTGTCCTGCACAAAGGGGTGGAAGAGTCCCATCGCATTGGAGCCACCACCGACGCAGGCCAGAAGCACATCGGGAAGGCGACCGAAGGCCTCCTGGCACTGCTGCTTGGCCTCCTGACCGATCACCGCATGAAAATCACGCACCAGCATCGGGTAGGGGTGCGGACCGGCGACGGATCCGAGGATGTAGTGGGTGGTTTCCACATTCGTGACCCAGTCGCGGATCGCTTCGCTGGTGGCGTCCTTGAGCGTGGCGGTGCCAGCGGTCACCGGTTGCACCGTGGCCCCCAGAAGACGCATCCGGAAAACGTTCAGAGCCTGACGGCGCATGTCCTCCGCGCCCATGTAGATGATGCAGTCCAGGCCGAAGCGGGCGCAGACGGTGGCTGTGGCCACACCATGCTGACCGGCGCCTGTTTCGGCGATGATCCGCTTCTTGCCCATGCGCAGGGCCAGCAGGGCCTGACCCAGGGCGTTGTTGATCTTGTGAGCACCCGTGTGGTTGAGGTCCTCACGTTTCAGCCAGATGCGAGGGCCACCGTCACTGCGTCGGTAGTGGGCGGTGAGACGCTCGGCCTCGTACAGCGGTGTGGCCCGACCGACGTAGTTCTTCAGCAGCTGGTTCAGCTCGGCGGTGAAGGCGGGATCATTCCAGGCCTGGGCGGCCGCCTGCTCCAGCTCCGCCAGAGCAGGCATGAGTGTTTCGGGAACGTACTGGCCACCGAAACGACCGAATCGACCGTGGGCTCCGGGACGCACCGATGGCTGCAGGCTGGATGGATCCGGAGTGCTGGTGGGGGGCAGGGTGCTGGTCACGGATCCACGGTGGAGCGTTGGGTCAGCGTAAGCAGGCGATCACGCGATGCCGCGGGTCGCAGGCACGGATGCTCTGATCCCGAAACCCGGCCTGCTGCAACGCCGCCGGCATATCGAGGGCGAAATATTGCTCGATGTATGGCTCCGTGCTTTTCAACAGCGTGGCCACCGGCGCCGGCAACCGCTGAAGAACAGAGGAGGCAGGATCCTGATCCACCATCACCAGCACCCCGCCTGGACGCAGCAGCCGTCCTGCTTCGGCGAGGACGGCGTGGGTCGCCTGCTGCGGCAGCTCATGGCAGACGAACTGCAGGCTGATCAGATCGACGGACCCCGATTCGAATCCGGTGCTCTCGGCAGCGCCATGGCACCACTCGGCCACCAGTCCCTGGCTGTCGCGCACCCTGGCCACCGCGAGCATGTCGGGTGAGAGATCCAGACCGATCACAGTCGGGCGATCGAACCCGGCGGCATCAGCCCGCTGATTCAGCCAGATGGCGAGCGCCTGGGTGCTGACCCCCACAGAACAGCCCAGATCCACGACTCGGCGGATCGGGCCCTGCAGCAAGGGCTGAACAGCAGCATGGATGGCATCCCGCAGACGCGTCTGGGCCTGGGCTGGGGTCAGATCGTCGTCGGGCCAGACCCGCAGGGCCATGGCATCGGTGGCCTGCTCCGCCTCCGCTGCGGCCTGCCAGCAGAGATTGCCCTGCTCATAGGCGTGGAAGCGGGCGCGGTAGTAGGCCGGTGGCGTGAGACCAGTGGTGGTGCTCGACTCCAGCAGCGGTGCAGCGGCCTGACGCAGCTCCTCGCGACGGGCTCGCCAGGGAATGCCGCTGCGCTCGGCGGTGCGGATGATCAGCTGCCGGGCCTGAAAGAACAGCGGCCGGCGCAGCAACCCGATCCCGATCAGCAGCTCGATCAAACGGCCCAGCCCTCGGCTGGAGTCCGCCCAGCGGGGAGTGGCGGCGGCATTGGTCATCGACAATGAGAGCGATTGCGAAAGGCGGATGCCGAAGGGCGGCTGGCAGGAATTCAGCAGCGCCGACAGTCTGCAGCGGCCCAGTGGTCCGTCGGCGGAGCCCCGGCCGAAAGCCGATCAGATGGTGCGGGTGCAGCCGACCCGCGGCGGCAAGGGGGGCAAGACGGTGACGATGATCCGCGGTCTGGAGCTGGACGCGAGCGGCCTCAAGGCACTGCTGAAGAAGCTCAAGACCCGCATCGGCAGCGGCGGCACAGCAAGAGACGGCGTGATCGAACTGCAGGGCGATCAGGTGGACCTGGCACTGGACTTGCTGAAGGCCGAGGGCTACCGGCCGAAACGGGCGGGGGGTTAAGGGAGAATGGCCGCCACTTGAGCCCGTGGTGATGACCGCTGCTACCCCCAAGGCCTCCAACATCGTCTGGCACGAGGCGTCGGTGGACCGTTCAGCCCGGGCTGAACAGCGGGGGCACCGCAGCGCCATCCTCTGGTTCACAGGGCTCTCCGGGTCGGGCAAGAGCACCCTGGCCAACGCGGTGAATGCCGCTCTGTTCGAACAGGGGCTGGCCACGTACGTCCTCGACGGAGACAACGTGCGCCATGGATTGTGCAAAGACCTCGGCTTCTCCGATGCCGACCGTGAGGAGAACATCCGCCGCATCGGCGAGGTGGCCAAGCTGTTTCTCGACTCCGGTGTGATCGTTCTGACCGCCTTCGTCTCCCCCTTCCGCGCTGACCGTGACAAGGCCCGCGCCTTGGTCGAGGACGGAGATTTCTTCGAGATCCACTGCGCCGCGGACCTCGACGTGTGTGAATCCCGCGATCCCAAGGGCCTGTATGCCAAGGCACGCGCTGGGGTGATCAAGGAGTTCACCGGAATCTCCAGCCCCTACGAGGCCCCGGAACATCCGGAACTGACCATCGACACCGGTGCTCAGGAGCTCTCCCAGTCCGTCGCCCTGGTGATCAACGCCCTGCAGTCGCGGGGGGTGATTCCTGTTGCATCGCATCAGCCAGCGATTTGATGCAACTGGCGACGGGAACCGCCAACAGCAATCCCAGCAGTTCTCCCAGCCCGTTGATGGCCCCGATGCGCGCTCCGAGGGGAAGCGAAATCAGCAGCCAGGCGGGCTGGAGCCCCACGATGCTTCCCATCAAGCGCGGCTGGATCACCTGATCCACCACCTGGCCCACCAGGATCGCCGCAACCAGCAGCTCCAGACCGGTGCGCGGATCCTGGATTCCGAGAATGGCGCTGACCAGCACGATCGTGATCGCACTGGCATAGGGGATCAGCGTCGTGAAACCGATCAGCACGGCGAACAGCACGCCGTAGGGGATGTTCAGGACGGAAAACACCACCAGCTGACCGGCGCTGAGGATCAGGGCAAGGACCACCTGCCCGGCGAAGTACCCCCGGAAGGTGCGCTCCAGGGTCGTGATCACCAGATCACGCCAGCGCTCCGGCAACCAGCGGGCGAGCCCCTGGGTGATCGAATCCCCCCCCAGCAGCAGAAACACAGCCAGCACCAGAACGATCACGGTGTTGATGGTCGTGCCGACCGTGGCACCGAGGATCGCCAGCAGACGCTGGCTGAGCTGGGTGACCACCCGACTCAGCTGGGTGACAAGGTCGCTGCTGAGATCCGCGAAATCAGCGGGCAGACCGCGGTCCACCGCCCAGGCCTGGCCCCTGTTGATCAGTTGTTCGGCCGCCGCCAGCAGGGACGGCGCAGCACTGATCAGCTGACTCAGCTGCTCGATCAGCAGCGGCACCAGCTCCACGGCCGCAAACACGAGCAGTCCGACACTGACCAGCACCACCGCCGCGATCGACAGGCTGCGACTGAAGCCCCGTGCCATCAACCAGCGGCAGGGAAGATCCAGCAGAAAAGCGATCAGAGCCGCTGTGAGAAACAGACCTGGAAACGGGGCGAACTGCACCAGAACCCGTTTGAGCACAAAGGCATTGAGGCCCAACAGCGGCAGAGCAAGACCGACTCGCAACCAACCGGGCCAGGACATCATTCAGGGCGAGGGCTGGTTCATGGACATCAGGTACGCCGCACTGCCCTGCTCCTGAAGGCGGGCATCTTTGGCAACCACTGCATCGTGCAGACCGCGGCGGTGATCCGCCAGCCGGATGGCAAGCTGCTCATCTTCAACCGCAAGGATCTGAGCGGCGAGCAGACCGCCATTGAGACCTCCGCCGATGGCGACCGTGGCGACGGGAATGCCGCCGGGCATCTGCACGATCGAATGCAGGGAGTCCGCGCCGGAGAGAGCTTTGCTCTGCACCGGAACTCCGATCACCGGCAGGGTCGTGAGCGATGCCACCATCCCCGGCAGATGGGCGGCACCACCGGCGCCGGCAACGATGACGCGGATGCCCCGCCCACGGGCACCTTCCGCGAAATCGATCATGGCCTGAGGGGTGCGGTGGGCCGACAGCACCCGAACCTCAACCTCAACGCCAAGCTGCCGCAGGATCGCGGCTGCGGGCTCCATGGTGGGCAGGTCGGAATCGCTGCCCATCACCACGGCCACGCGGGGGAGATCGTCTGTCACAGGGCATTCCGGCGAGACTGCCATCGTCCCGCACGACCCTGCCAGGCCCGACCCGATGCGACGGATCATCGATGTGCGTCTGCCGGCCCCGCTCGATCGGGAGCTGGATCAGCTCCACCAGCTGGAGATCACTCCGGAAGGAATCATCCGGCAGATCCTGCCGATGGCGACCGGAGACCTCACAGCCGGTGAGTCGTGGAACGGCGACTGGCTGAGTCCCCGCGGCATCGATCTGCAGATCAACGGTGGGCTGGGCCTGGCCTTCCCAGAACTGAAGCCCAGCGATCTGCCGCGTCTGATCGATCTGCTGGACCAGCTCTGGGCCGATGGCGTGGAGGCGATCGCTCCGACGCTGGTCACCTGCGGCATTGCGCCACTCCGGCAGGCCCTCAGCGTTCTGCAGGAGGCTCGCCGCCACGAACAGGCCGGCCGTTGCCGCCTGCTGGGAGCCCATCTGGAAGGACCCTTTCTGGCGAATGAGCGCCGCGGCGCCCACCCGCCGGAACACCTGGCGGTTCCCAGCCTTGAGGCGCTCGATGAACGCATCGGCGGGTTCGAAACGGAGATCGCCCTGATGACGCTGGCTCCGGAACTCCCGGGTGCGAGCGCCGTGATCGCCAGGCTCAAAGAACTGGGAATCATGGTGGCTCTCGGCCACAGCGCCGCGAAGGCGGACCAGGCCGCTGTGGGGTTTGATCAGGGGGTGGGCATGCTCACCCATGCCTTCAATGCGATGCCGGGTCTGCATCACCGGGCCCCGGGGCCCCTGGGTGAAGCCTGTCGGCGGGGCGGCATCGCCCTGGGACTGATCGCCGACGGGGTGCACGTGGATCCCACCATGGCGGTGCTGCTGCAACGGCTGGCACCGGACCAGGTCGTGCTGGTGAGCGATGCCCTGGCTCCTTATGGCCTTGCCGATGGAGAACACCGTTGGGATGAGCGGGTGCTGCTGGTGACGAACGGCACCTGCCGACTGGAGGACGGCACCCTGGCAGGGGTGACCCTGCCCCAGCTGGAGGGCGTCAGACGGCTGGCCGGCTGGTGCGGGCAGCCGGGCGCTGCGATCTGGGGAGCGACGGTCGCACCACGACGGGTGATCGGCACCGCTGTGACGTTGAACGACGCGTTGGTGGGCCAGCAGCTGACGAACCTGCTGCGCTGGAGCCAACGCGAGGGGAAACTCCACTGGGGCTGCGCTGCTTAAGATCCCGCCGAACACGACCCTGCTTCGATGGCCCCCGATCAACTGCTGGAGCAGAAACAGGCCGAGAAACAGGAGGTGAAGGGCTACTTCGAAACCACGGGCTTCGATCGCTGGAACCGCATCTACAGCGAAAGCGATGACGTGAACAAGGTGCAGCGCAACATCCGCATCGGTCACCAGAAAACCGTGGATGAAGTGCTGTCCTGGATCCAGGCCAGCGGTGAGCTCAGTGATGTGAGCTTCTGTGATGCCGGCTGTGGTGTCGGCAGCCTCAGCCTGCCGCTGGCCGAGATGGGGGCCGGCTCGATCAGCGCCAGCGACATCTCCGAAGCCATGGCTCAGGAAGCGGACCGCCGCGCCCGCGAGGCGGGCCTGGACATGGGCAAGCTGAACTTCTTTGCCAGCGACCTGGAAAGCCTCAGCGGCTCGTTCCACACGGTGTGCTGCCTGGATGTGTTCATCCATTACCCCCAGCAGCCGGCCGAGGAGATGGTGAAGCACCTCTGCGGCCTCACCGAGCAGCGCCTGATCGTGAGCTTTGCGCCGTACACCCCGCTGCTGGCGCTGCTGAAGGGCATCGGCCAGCTGTTCCCCGGCCCCAGCAAAACCACCCGGGCCTACACCCTGAAGGAAGAGGGCATCGTCAAAGCGGCGGAAGCCTGTGGCTTCAAGCTGGTGCGCCGCAGCCTGAACAAGGCCCCCTTCTACTTCTCGCGGTTGATCGAGTTCCGCAAGTCCTGATCACATCGGAGCATCACTGTTGCGAACAAAATCCTCCCTCGAGATGAGGGAGTTCCTGATCAAACCAGACCGGTGAAATCCGACAGGCTGAAATCACCATTGCCGCCAATGATGGCGTCAAAGTTAGGGGCGCGTTCGATCACCTCCGCATAGCTGGCTCCCTTGCGCAGCAGGTCATCAGCAGCCTCCACCAGGCTCGCCTCGCCTGCCGCATCGTTGCTGAGGGCCCAGAACATCATTCCGCCCAACCCCTTCTCCTCCACATAGGCCGCCTTACCGGCAATGGTGGCTGTGGTTTCCATCGAGCTCCATTCATCACCGTCGTAGAGGAAGGCCGCCTTGTTGTCGTCGTCCCAGTAGAGATTGCGCCTGACCCGTGACCACATCGTTGAGCAGATCCTTGTAGTCGTAAACGCCGGCCTCGAATGAACCGGTGGCATCACGACCGGAGCCGGGTTGTTGATAGCCGAAGGTTCCGCCATCCGAGACGTTCCCCCAGGCGCGGGTGTAGGCCGGGGCCCCCATCACGACCTTGCTCAGCTCGATGCCCGCCGTTTCAAAAACATCAACAGCCCCGGTGACGTCGTAGTTGTTGGCGTCACCGGTCATCGCAGCCTGATGGCCCGTGACGTTCTCCCAACCGCCATGGAAGTCGTAGGTCATCACGTTGTAGAAGTCGACGTTGGGGTCGATGCCTTGGAGATTGAGGTTGCCCAGCTTCTCTTGGCCACCGGCCGTGGCAATCGACACCTCAAAGTCACGCCCGGTGCGGGCCGAGAGATCATTCAGGGCTGTGCGCAGGTCGCGCAACACCAGCTCGAAGTTGGCCCCATCACTGGCGGAAACGGCATTGCCCGCCTTACCGCCGCCACCGGGGTATTCCCAGTCGAAATCGACCACGTTGAAGAAGTCGTAGGTCTCGAAAATGCGCACGGTCTCGCTGACGAATTTGTCGCGACCCGCCTGCGTGGCGTAGGCGGTGCTGAACTCATCGGACAGCGTCCAACCACCGAGGGCAAAGCCGAGGTTGACCTCCGGATTGAGCTCCTTGAAGCGGCGCAGCTGCTCAAAGTTGCCGGCATCGTTGGTGCCAACGCCGTTCCAGCCCACGGGAACCGACGTCACCGTGATGGCGCCACCGGTTTGGGTAACGGTGTAGCGCCCTGAGTTTTCGTAGATGTCGAGCAGCTCCGGTGCCATGGCGGCGTAGTCGCTGGAGGTGAAGGTGCGACTGACCTGATCGGACTGGGAGAAGCGTTTCTGCAGAGCTGCGAATTCGTCGAACAAAGTGATCGACCCATCGGCCTTCACATCAAAGAAGCTGTAGTTCATGTGGGTCATCGACTGGCCGTCGACGTCGGAGAGATTGACGTCGCGGCTGTAGATGCCCCACTCCTCGAAATAGGTCACCACCCGCTTGTCGGTCGTGCCGTTGGGGCGTTCGTAGTCGATGGTGACCGTGCCGTCTTCAACGACCGTGGTGTCTTCAGTCACCGTGACCTCAGCATCGGGGGGCTCGACAGCGGGAGGCTCAACAGCCTCGCCAGCGTCCTGCTCAGAAGCCTCCGGCTGAGCCACCTCGGCGCTCGTGGCAGCGAGATCGAACACCTGATTCGGATCAGAGAAGTCGCCGGAACCTTGGTAGTAGGAGCTCTGGGCGGAACCTGCGGCCAGGGGAGCCGACCAGGACTTGGGAGCCAGGGTGACGACGTAACGGCCATCGTCACGGAGCGTGTTGGTGAACTCGAAGTTGCTGACGCTCTTCAACGGTGCATCGGAGACAAAGCTCACCGTCCAGTCGGTGCCGACCGAGGTGCCGGTGGTGTTGGTCACCGTGACGTTTCCGGCGAAGGTGCCCGACCAACCACCCGTGATCGTGGCGGACACCACCAGACCCGAAGCACCGGTTTCCACCTCAACCGTCGGCTCTGGGTCGCTGGGCATGGCGGAGTCCATGCCCATCTCTGGAGCCGTCTCCATGTCCATCTCCGTGTCGGGATCCATTGGCATGGAGCCGTGGTCGCCCATGGAGTGGCTGTCGTGGGGGGGCTGCTCATTCACCGCCGCATCGCCGGACTGGGTCTGGAAGCCATCCGTCAGCTCACCGGCAGGCGCTGCGGGGGTCAGCAGAGCAGTGCGGTCCTTGAGCGTCAACGACTGCACCGAGCGCCCAAAGGGGATCTCGAGGTTGTCTTCAACGATCTGATCGAAGTGGAATTCCAGGCTGGCCCCAGGAATGTCAGCCAGGTTGGTGTTCTGGAAGATGAAGGTCTGCCCGGTTGGCTCCGTCGAAATCACCAGGTCAGCACCGTCCTGCGTCACAGAAAGACGCTCGCGGGTGCCGTAATAGAGAAAGCTGATCTTGTCGGTGGTCGGATCAAAGTCGGTGATGGTCTCGACCCTGCCGTACGCATGGGAACGGATGTACGTGGTGTTGGGGTCTCTGTCGCCGACACCCAACTCCCATGAGACAACCCCTCCAAGGTCCTGACGCAGGTGTTCATTGCCGACGACGCCGTAGTCCTCGAGGGCCAGCTGGTCGTAGGTCACCCCCACCAGGGTCATCTTCTGGGCGTCATTCCAGGGGCTCAGAGAAGGTGACGTAGCCCTCTTCCGTTTTGCCGAGAATCAGGTTGTGAACCGACTGCCCGCCGAAATCCAGACGATCGATGCCGGGGCGGAAGTCGGTGACCTCTCCTGAGTAGACATCCACCTCGAAGACCCGCGCTGGGGAATCGCTGTTCGGTGCTTCAGCCTCAGGCTGGAGCTCGGGATCCGGCTCCGGTTCAGGGCCCGAGCCTTCCACAACTGAATCAATAAAGAACATCTCGTCCGTCAATGTCCCGCTGGTGGGAAGGTCGACGCTGACGGCGTTGAAACTCAGACTCAGGGAGCCTCCGGCAGGGATGGAGGCACCCCAACTCGGGGGGCGAATGGTCACCTCATAGGTGCCATCCCCCAGATCAACAACGTCGTAGCTGGACGACCACACCTGAACATCTTTCTGAGTGGTGCGGAAGGTGTATGACCAGTCACTGAGAGACGTATCGCCAGAATTCGTCAAGGTCAACTGACCTGACATTCCTCCCCAATAAAGATCACCGGAAACAGATCCCTGAAGCGCCACGAAACAACACAATTCAACTCCCCAAAACCCTAAAGTTTCAAACGAATAACTCTCTTAAAAGCAACTGAGAAAGGCCAAAGAACTTGCGACATCCGAACACAAGCATTCATCCTTATGAGAAAAAGTTTGCAACAAATATCCCCCACATGAGGGATGGCAACCGTTCAGCAGATCCCCCAATCAGGGGAAGGCCAACATCGCCATGTGAGCCCCTCGGCTTCCAATCTCCAGGCATGCAACCGATAGCCCCCGTCCCCGGGGGTTGCGGTTGCTGAAACCTCGCGATTGCGCAGATACAAGGGATCCCCCAGCAGCGGGCTGCCCAGCTGCGCCAGATGGATACGGATCTGATGCGGCCGGCCTGTGGTGATCGTCACCTGCAATCGATCGGCATCATCCGTGCGCTCCAACAGCTCCAGCTCGGAATGGGCTGAAAGCCGTTTGCGGATCGGCGCATCGTGGAGCGGTTCCGGCCCCCAGATCCAGCCCAGGATCGGATGCGGCCGTTCCACCACATCACTGCTCACCGTCAAACACTGCCCCAACTCCAACCCGGGCACCCGCTGGCTCCAGGCCTGATACACCTTGCGGCAACCGCCGGCCGGCCGGAACTGCTTCGACCAAAAGGCACGGGTTTGCGGCGTGCGGGCACACACCTGCAGACCGGAGGTGAACCGCCCCAGGCGGTGCACCGGCCGCGCACCGGTCGGCTCCAGCAAGGCCGTGAGCGTGTGGCGCAGAAAGCCACCGCCGGGCATCACCGGCAAGCCCGACGGCTTGTTGATCACCAGCAGATCGCCGTCGTCATGGATCGTCTGCCACTGATCGGGAATCGCCTCCTCCCGCCAGGGCGGGCGACGCCAACAGAGGATCTCTCCGCCCTGCAGTTGCCGATCTGCCACCAGGCGCAGCCCATTGCAATCCAGCTCACCAGCGGTGATGCGCTGACGCCACATCTCGGCATCCGAATGGCGATAGAGCTGAGCCAACCAGTCGATCAAGGACGCGCCGGCCGCTTCAGCCGGCACCCGGTCGCGATACGTCCAGCCCTGATTGAGCGCCGCCTCGCGCCAGCCAGCCCTCAAGTCACCAGACGGTGCTCCAGGGCATAGCGCACCAGTTCCGTGCGGCTGGACGTGCCGGTCTTGTTGAACAGCCGACTCACGTACTTCTCGACGTTGCGGATCGAGGTCTCCAGCTGGCGGGCGATCTCCTTGTTCATCAGCCCCTCGGCCACCAGTTGCAGCACGCTCGCCTCCCGCGGCGTGAAGCTGTGCACCACCGGCTCTTTCGCGGGCAGAGCTTCCGCCTGGGCCAGCAGGGAGCGGATTTCAGTGATCTGCTTGGCCATCTGACCCATGTCCGTGTCAGCGAACCGGGCCGCCTCCTGCAGCAACCGCTGCTGGCGCTGCGCCACGTTGCGCACCCGCGCCACCAGTTCATCCGGGTCGAACGGCTTGGGGATGTAGTCATCCACGCCGGCCATGTACCCCTGGGTGCGGTCCGCCGTCATCCCCTTGGCCGTGAGGAAGATCACCGGGGTTCCTCCCAAACGCTCGTCGGCCCGCAGCTTCTTCAGCAGGCCGTAGCCATCGAGTCTCGGCATCATCACGTCGCTGATCACCAGATCCGGCAGCATCTGCTGCGCCTTCACGAAGCCCTCCTCGCCATCCACGGCCGTGGTCACATCGAATCCCTCGTCCTCGAGGTAAGCCTGAACCGCTGTTCGCAGACCGGGCTCATCGTCAACCAGCAGCAGCCTCGGCGCCGGAACCTCCTGCTCGTCTGTGCTGGGTGGGGGGGCGTCGCTCATGGCTGGCTCGCACTCAGTGCAATGTATGAAGCACGAGCTCAGGGAGCCAGTGCGGGTAACTGCTCCTGACGTTCGGGAATCAGGGTCGAATACCCCAGAGACAGGGCCTTGTCCCTCAGCGTGACCGGATCGGTGCCCGCCAGCTCCGGAACACAGGCCGCCCACCAGACCAGATGATCCTCACGGTTGGTGTCGTTCACCGGACCCCCGGGATTGATCGTCCGCACGTACACCGCCGTCGCGGTGCGTTTGACGCGAACCGGGCTGGAGGCGCTGCAGTCGACCGACTCGAAGTAGATGTTCAGATCGGAAGGGGATTCCTCCCAGATCTGATAACGCCGCATGGTGTCCGTGGACGAGGGCGTCCTCACCGCATAGATGCCGATGATGCGCGGGCCTCCGGCATCGGGCTCCTCGATCAGCACCTTCAGATCCTGAGGCCTGGATTTCTTCATCTGCTCCAGCACCTCCTGACGATCGATCCCGCGGATCGGCGCAGTGCACAGCAGCACAGGCAAGGCAACGGCTGCGGACAACATCAGCCTGGACAGCACAGAACGCATGCGCGTTGCGGCGGAAATCTGCGCACCATGGTGACAAGAACCCGCGCCTCTGATCTGACCTCGTCACCACTTGCCTTTGATCACCAGGCGACCACGCCCTGTGCTGCCGAAGTGGTGGAGGCGATGGAGCCGTACTGGTGCGAGCAGTGGGGCAATCCCTCAAGCCGGCAGCATCGGCTCGGGCTCAGTGCCGCCGCCGCGGTCTCCCTGGCGCGACGGCAGCTGGCGGAATGCCTGGCGGTGGAACCCGAACGGGTGGTGTTCACCAGCGGGGCCACCGAAGCCAACAACCTCGCCCTGCTTGGCCACGCCAGAGCCCGGAGGCGTTCCGGAGACCGGCCGGGCCATCTCATCAGCGTGGTCACGGAACACCACGCCGTTCTCGACCCTCTCCATCAGCTTCAGCGCGAGGGATTCCAGCTGACGTTGCTGAAGCCTGGACCCGATGGCCTGATCAGCCCGGACGATCTCAGGGATGCGATCACCGCTGACACGGTGATGGTGAGCGTGATGGCGGCCAACAACGAAATCGGAGTGCTGCAACCACTGGCGGAACTCTCCGCGATCTGCCGGCAACGGGGCATCACGGTTCACAGCGATGCGGCCCAGGCCTTCGGACATATTCCCCTCGATCCGGATGCCCTGGGACTGGACCTGGTCAGCCTCAGCGCCCACAAGCTGTACGGCCCCAAAGGGATCGGAGCCCTGGTGATCCGCCCGGGGATCGATCTCACCCCTCTTCAGTGGGGCGGCGGCCAGGAACAGGGCCTGCGCCCCGGCACCCTCCCGGCTCCCCTGATCGTCGGGTTCGCTGCCGCGGCACGGCTGACGGTCGCGGAACGGGATGCCCGTTCCGCGCGACTGCAGGAGCTGCGGGATCACCTGCTCCGCGGTCTGGAGGAACAGCTTCCTCAGATCCTGCTCAACGGAGCTCAGGCACCACGCCTGGCTCACAACCTCAACATCAGCGTCCCCGGGGTCAATGGCAATCGCCTGCATCGGGCTCTGCGTCCGGAACTCACCTGCAGCAGCGGATCCGCCTGCAGCAACGGCTCACCCTCCCATGTGCTGCAGGCTCTCGGCCGCAGCCGACAGCTGGCGGAAGCCTCCCTGCGGCTCAGCCTCGGACGAAGCACCACCGAGCAGGACGTGGAGCAGGCGATCCGTGTGATCACGCAGGCAGTGCGTGCGCTCACCCCTTGAACTCAGTACCTTCCGACTGATCCCTGAAACCGATGATGACCAGCACGCCGGGGCACTCTCTCGATGCGGGCTTGGCGATCCGGGATGGCTGGAGGGCTTTCCTGCTTTCCCCGTGGAGCTTCGTCGGCTTCGCGGTCGTCGCGACGATCCTGTCGTCGCTGGTGGATCTGCTTCCCGGAATCGCCGGGTTTCTGGCCACAACGCTGATCGATCTCTGGATCAGCATCGGGCTGGTGCGTGGTGCCTGGATCGCGCTCGACGGAAGAAAACCGGCCTTCGCGGATCTCGCCGCCCTGAACGGTCCGGCGATCTGGCGGTTGTTCAGCAGTCAGCTGGTGCTGGCTCTGCTGCTGTTGCCGATCGCTCTGATCGTGATCGGGGTTGCCCTGACCGCCGCCGAGGCCATCCAGCCCGCCGCCCGGCTGCTGAATCTCAGTTTCACGAGCGATCTGAGCGATCCGCAGCAGCTCAACGTGCTGATCCCGGGTTATCAGACGATGGTCATGAAGCTCATGCAGAGCCCCGTGGCCCTCATTGCGCTGCTGAGCGGCTGGGTTCTGGGGGTGTACGTGCAGGTGAACCAGTCCTTCCTGGGCTTCATCGCACTCCTCGATGGTCGTGGCCCGATCACGACGATCCGCCGCGGCTTTGAACGTGTGAAGGGTCAGTGGTGGCCGGTGCTGGGCCTGCTGGTGCTGCAGACGATCATCCTTCTGATCGGCGTTCTGCTGATGGTTCTGGGTCTGCTGGCGGCGGTTCCCCTCGTCTTCTGCATCACCGGTGCCGCCTACCGCCAGCTGTTCGGCTCCGACGACCGGGCCGATTTCCTCAAAGGGCGGTGAGCAGCACGAACCCCACCGCGCCGATCAAGGCCAGCAGCAGCTGAGCCACCTGGCTGACGAGCAGTCCGGCCACAACCGCCAGGCCGACCCGCATCGAGCGGACAGCGCGGGCATTCCAGCCGAGCTCCGGAGAGCGCTCTCGCAGCGACCATGCCTCCACGACGGTTGCCATCAACCAGGGACCGATCAGCACCCCGAATCCACCGGCCAACAGACCGAAACCGAGCCCGACCACCGCTGCCGGAGCAGACCAGCGACCAGCCTGCAGCCTCGCTGTGGCCAGGCTCACCGCCAGCAGATCGGCGATCAGCCCCAAGGCGAAGGTCACCGCGGCCAGCAGCAGCGGCGGCCAGCCGGCACTCCAGCCGACATGCCAGCACCAGAGCCCGGCACCGACCGGCAGCCAGAGCAGTCCCGGCAGCACCGGCAGCAGTGTTCCCGGCAGGGCCACCAGCTGGAGGGCCAGCGCCAGCCACCAGATCGGATCAACCGGCATCGATCCTCCGAGCCAGTCGCCACTTGGCACTGCGGCTGCGGGGATTGCTGTCCTGTTCCTCCGCGGAGGCCACGACGGGCTTGCGGGTGAGCCTTTCCAGCCGGTCATCACGCAGGAATGCCGTCTTCACGCGGCGATCCTCGAGGGAGTGGAAGCTGATGATTCCCAGCCGCCCAGCGGGCTCCAGCCAGTCCGGGGCCTGCTGAAGCAGTCGGTCCAGCACACCCAGCTCGTCGTTCACGGCGATCCGCAGGGCCTGGAAGGTGCGGGTCGCGGGATGGATGCGTCCCCGCCGCGCCTTCGGCGGATAACAGCCGGCCACGGCGTAGGCCAGGGCGGCCGTCCCGCTGTAGGCCCCCTGCGCAGCCAGATCCGCCTTGATCCTGCGGGCGATGCGGCGCGACAGTCGCTCCTCTCCATAGGCGTAGATGAGGTCGGCCAGCTCGCCCTCCTCAAGCCTCCCGATCAGCTGCGCCGCGGTCTCCGTTCCCTGATCCGGGTTCATCCTCATGTCCAGAGGCCCATCCAGGCGGAAGCTGAATCCCCGCGCCGCCACATCCAGCTGGGGACTGCTCACCCCCAGATCCGCAAGCACCATCAGGGCCGGTTCGTCAGGGGTGAAGTCCGCGAAGTTGGTGGCGACGATCTGAACTCTCTCTCCGAAGGGAGCCAGTCGCTCGGCCGCTGCTGCGCGAGCCGTGGGGTCCTGATCGAGACCGATCAGCCGCCACCCCGGATGCCGCTCCAGGAGCAGAGCGCTGTGACCGCCTCCACCGAGGGTGGCATCAATGAGCAGACCGGCCGATTCCGCCAGAGGCTGCGCAGCTGCCACAACGGCATCCGCCAGCACCGGCACGTGGCTGAACTGAGGCGCGATCGGCAAGCAACGACCCGAGGTGGACTCCTTAAGATTGATTCATCGATCGATCCGTGGCTCCCATGACGCAGCTGGAAACGCGCACGGAGCCGATGGTGGTGAACTTCGGGCCTCACCACCCCTCCATGCATGGGGTGTTGAGGCTGGTGGTGACCCTCGATGGTGAGGATGTGGTGGATTGCGAACCGGTGATCGGCTACCTCCACCGGGGCATGGAGAAGATCGCCGAGAACCGCACGAACGTGATGTTCGTGCCCTACGTGAGCCGCATGGACTACGCGGCCGGCATGTTCTACGAGGCGGTGGTGGTCAACGCTCCGGAAAAGCTGGCGGACATCCCGGTGCCGAAGCGTGCCAGCTACATCCGCGTGCTGATGCTGGAGCTGAACCGCATCGCCAACCACCTGCTCTGGCTTGGACCCTTCCTGGCGGACGTGGGAGCCCAGACGCCCTTCTTCTACATCTTCCGGGAGCGGGAGATGATCTACGACCTCTGGGAAGCGGCCACCGGTCAGCGCCTGATCAACAACAACTACTTCCGGATCGGCGGTGTCGCAGCCGATCTCCCCTGGGGATGGCTGGAGAAGTGTCGCGATTTCTGCGACTGGTTCGCACCGAAGATCGACGAATACGAAAAACTCATCACCAACAACCCGATCTTCCGACGCCGCATCGAAGGGCTCGGCACGATCGAGGAGCAGGACGCCATCAACTGGAGCCTGTCCGGCCCGATGCTGAGGGCCTCCGGTGTGCCCTGGGACCTCCGCAAGGTGGACCACTACGAGTGCTACGACGATTTCGACTGGCAGGTGGCTTGGGAGAAGGAAGGTGATTGCTACGCGCGCTATCGCGTGAGAATCGAGGAGATGCGCCAGTCCCTCAAGATCCTGCGTCAGGCCTGCGACATGATCCCCGGTGGTCCCACCGAGAATCTCGAGGCGCGACGTCTCAACGAAGGCAAGGGGAGCGAGGCCGCAGGCTTCGATTACCAGTACGTCGCCAAGAAAGTGGCGCCCACCTTCAAGATCCCTGACGGTGAGCTGTACACCCGTCTGGAATCAGGAAAAGGGGAGATCGGCATCTTCATCCAGGGCAACAACGATGTCACGCCCTGGCGTTTCAAGATCCGAGCCGCTGACAGCAACAATCTTCAGATCCTTCCCCACATCCTCAAGGGACACAAGGTGGCCGACATCATGGCCATCCTTGGTTCCATCGACGTGATCATGGGGTCCGTGGATCGCTGAGTCCTCTGGACATCCCGCCCTGGCTGACCCTGGAACGGACGGTTCGCTTCGGCGACACCGATGCTGCTGGTGTGATGCATTTTCACCAGCTGCTGCGTTGGTGTCATGAAAGCTGGGAGGAGAGCCTGCAGACCTTCGGTGTGCAGCCAACGGACGTGTTTCCCGGCTGCCGCGGCCAGCACAGCTTCCCCGATGTGGCCCTGCCGGTGGTGCACTGCAGCACCGATTTCCTCGGACCGGTCCACGCAGGCGATGGTCTGGTGGTGACGCTCGAGCCCAGGCGACTGGATCCCGGCAGTTTCGAGGTGAGCAGCAACTTTCTGCATGCCGGCTCCAGCGTGGCCCGCGGCCTGCTCCGCCATGTCGCGATCAAGGCGACGACCCGCCGGCGCTGCAACCTGCCGGAGGGCGTCGACCGCTGGCTGGAGGCCTCAGGCCTCGGCCGCATCAACCCGCTCTAGCCAACGCCGCCAGTGATCACGGCGCCATTTGCCCGCATCACTGACCGCCAGGTCCGCACAGAGCACCCAGCGTCTTGGGCGTTCCGCGGCCATCCAATCAACCGTGACCGCCTGCAGAGAGGCCAGCAGGTCCACCTCGGAGCAGCCCGCCTGCGGCCGGATCAGCGCCACCAGCCTTGCCCCCCACTCACCGTCGTCGACGCCCAGCAGCAGCACTGCCGCAAGCGGCAGACGCTGCCTGCGGGCCGCCTCCATCAGACGTTGCTCGAGCTGCTCGGGGAACACCGTCTCGCCGCCGGACTGAACGGCGGAATCGAGCCGTCCGATCAGCTGCACCCCCCCCTCTCCGAGGACGGCCCTGTCGCCGGAACTCCACCAGCCGTCGGCATCGGCCAGCGGGGCGATCCGATCCGGTTGATCAGGGCACCAGCAGCCCCAGGCAAGACGGTCCGTTCTGACCTGCAGGCCGCCGGCTTCCGTCAGACGCAGATCCACATCCGGGAGCGGATCACCGCAGCCCGCTGCACCGGCAAGGAAGCGATCCGGGGGAAGCGCCGCCACCATCGCGGCCGTCTCCGTGGCGCCGTAACAGGGGGCCAGCCGGATGCCCCGCTCCCTGGCCCGCGCGGCCAGAGTTGCCGGCAGCGCAGCGCCGCCCACCCAGATCACAGCAAAGCCCTGCAGCCAGGCCTCTGCGGCTGGTTGCCCCATCAGCCTGGCGAGCTGGGTCGGCACCAGCGAGAGCAGCCGCACACGCCCCTGCCAGTCCGGCAGGTCGCTGCAATGACGCACCAACGCTTCGGGGCGCTTCATCAGATCGGGAGCCAGCGGAGCGTGCGGACTTCCCCAGCAGTGGCTGCGCCACCAGGGCATCAACCCGCTGACGTGATGCATCGGCAGGGGATTGAGCGTCAGACAGGCCGCCGGATCAATGCCGATGCTCCGCAGCCAATCCGCCGTGGCGGCAGCGGAGCGATCCAGGTGCGCCGCCGGCTGCAGGCAGAGGCGCCGTCCACCGGTGCTGCCCCCGCTGCCGATCACCACTCCGGGCCCCTTCGGCAGCAATCGCTCCGGGACTGGCGGGTCTCCCAGCTGCAGCCATTCGGACTCCCCGGGACGGCTGAGCAGAGCAGAGGCCTCCATCAGGCCGCCGCCTCCCACACCACCTGCGGGTCATCGCAGAACAGCGGGCCGGCAGGACACCAGCCTGGAGCCAGCCCCGGGGCCGCCGGGGTCGGACCCTGCATCTGGAGTGCTGCCAGGTGATGCAACCAACGGCGGCCGATCCCTGTTTCAAAAGCGGTGCTCACCATCCGCTGCGGCATGCCCTCCTGCAGATCCCGCAGCAGCAGACGCGGATCACCATCCACGGCTGGGCGGCGCACCTGCCAGCCGGGCCAGGTCTCCCGCAGCCTGGGATCGCGCATCAGGGACTCGTCCAATGCCACCGGCCCCTGCTCCGCCAGCGATTCCAGTCCGTCCCGATCGTCCGGGGGCAGGGGCTGCTCCAGCCAGGCGAAGCGTGCATCTCCCACCAACGAGCGCATCCAGGCCAGCGCTGTCGTTCGGTCCCAACCGCCGTTCGCGTCCAACCGCAGACGCGCCGTCGACGGAAGGCGTTCCATCAACTGCTCAAGCCAGCGGCGCTCCAGCCCGTCTGCCTCTGCCGCGACCTTCCATTTCAGCGTCAGCGCCCGACGGCGTCCGCGCTGCTCCAGCAGACGATCCAGATGCGGCAGCATCAGGCCTCCGGCCGGCAGCAGCTCCGCCCCTTGTGGTGCCATCAGCCAGCCGCGCCTGGCGCGATCTCCAACCAGCCCATCCAGTTCCGCCAGCGCACCACCGAGGCCGAAACCGATGGCGCCGCTGAGTCGTGGCAACAGCGGCTCGAGCGTCTCCCGCGTCAGAGGGCTGGGCAGCGTCTCGAGCTCACGCCGGCAGCGGGGCAGCAGTGCCTGATCGAGCGGGGAGACCTCCCCCCAGCCGATTCGGCCACCCCTGCTCTCGAGCCGCAGCAGCCAGCCGGAACGATCCCGCAGCACCCCTGCAGCCGTGCGCAGCGGCTGAATCAGCGCAAACCGGAACGGTCGGATCTGCAGCTGAAGGTCCATGGCTTCATCAATAGAGCCTGACCGCCGAGAGGGCCAGTCCCACACTCAGACCAAGACCGTTGAGGGCCTGAAAGCGCAATGCCAGGAACTTGCTGCCGACGATCCGCTCAGGCTGGTCATGGTGCTGATGCAGCAGACGGATCAACGCCGTGGCTGCCGGCAGACCGATGCCGGCCAGCAGAACGGTCGGAGGCCACTGCCCCCGCAGGACGGGGATCCATTCCAAGGCCAGGGTGAGGGCCACGAACCATGGGACCAGAGCCGCTGCCCTGGCGCTGCCGAGACGCACCACCGGCGATCGCTTGCCGTGGGCTGCATCCTCCTCCACCTGGTGGAAATGGGAGCAGAAGAGAACAAGCGTGGTCGCCAGCGCCGGCCCCGCGCTGAGGGTCAGGGCGATGCGCCAGGGAATCGCGGCGGTTCCCTCGGGAGCCAGCACCAGCAGGGCAGCCGACGTGGCGAGGGGGCCGAAGGCCAGCCAGCAGAGGGGCTCCCCCAGACCCCGATACCCCAGGCGGAGCGGTGGCCCCTGATAGGCGTATCCGATGCCGCAGCACAGCAGCACCAGCGGCAGAACGGCGGGACTGCTGCGCAGAGCCAGCCAGCCCATCAACAGCAGGCCGAGCAGCAGTGCCGTGCTGGAGAGCAGGGCCACCCAGTCGCGACGACCGGTGAGATTGATCACCGAGTGGGGCTTCCCCCGCTCATCGATGCCGGTGTCGGCATCAAAGAGATCGTTGCTGAGGTTCTCCCAGAGCAGCAGCAGGATCGCCGCCAGCAGGAAACCAAGCAGCTGATCCCAGCGCAGGCCAAGACCGGCCCCGAGCCGCCAGCCGGCGGCCAGCAGCACCGGCATGACAGCGACCGAGTACATCGGCCATTTGATCGCTGCCATCCACAGACGACGGCGCTTGTCGTAACGGGATGCGACATCCTGAGGCTCTGGCATGGACTGGACCGCCTCGGTCCGGATGATGACCCATACATTTGAGCAGTCCCCCTGCACAGCCTTCGCCGCGGATGCCGGCTGACTCACGCTTCTATGACCTGCTGAGTGCTGCCGAGTCCGGATGGAGGGACCGGAGCGGCGACGATGGCCTGCTCAGCCTGGCGCTGCCTCTCGACGGCATTGACCCCATGTGGGCGCTGACGGGGCTGGCCGGCGAGCAGACCTTCCGGATGCTGTGGGACTGTGCACCGGGGCTGAGTCTGGCGGCAGCTGGGCGTTGCCAGCAGCTGGAGTTGGCGGGAAGCCGCCGCTTCGAACTGGCCCAGCGCTTCTCCGATCTGACGCTGGGGCGGCTGGTGGATGGTCGGCCCGACTGCCCGCCCCAGGCCAGACCGCGGGTGCTGCTCAGCTTCAGCTTCTTCGATCAGACCACCGGACATCAGCAGGACCCGATGACGGTGCCCTCGGTCCAGGCGGTGCTGCCCTGCTGGCAACTGAGCCGCCAGGGACGCCGCGGCTGGCTGCGCATCAACGGCGTCGTCACCGATGCCGCCGATGCCCGTCATCTGGCCGAACGGCTCTGGCTGAAGGCAACGGATCTGGAGGAGTCCCGGCCAGCCGAGCCCGTGGACAAGGCCGAACCTCTCTGGAGCCGGCATGCCGCACTGCCCTGGCAGGACCAGTACAGCGGTGCACTCCACCGTGCCCTTGAGCTGGTCAACGGCGGCGATCTGCACAAGCTGGTGCTGGCGGTGCGCCAGTCGATCGATCTGACGCAGCCCTTCGATCCGCTGCCTCTGCTGAGCCGCCTGAGGCGGCAGCAGGCGGGCAGCTGCCGGTTTCTGTGGCAGCGGGAAGCCGGGAATGTGTTCTTTGGAGCCTCACCGGAGCGGTTGCTGAGTCTTCGGGGAGGCTGCCTGCGCAGCGATGCCCTGGCCGGCACCGCCGGTCATGGCGATGACGGTCAACAGCTGCTGCAGTCCGACAAGGACCGCAGAGAACATGAACTGGTGGTGGAAACGATCACCGATCAACTGCGCCAGGCGGGCCTGACGCCATGGAGACGGCGTCAGCCTCAGCTGGCACGCCATGGCCGCCTCACCCATCTGCACACACCGATCACGGCGGAGACCGGCGGCCTCTCCGCTCTGGCGCTGGCGGACCAGCTCCACCCGACACCTGCTGTGGCGGGTCTGCCGCGTCGGGAGGCCATGGCCTGGCTGCGGACCCTGGAACCGTTCGAACGGGGGGGCTACGCCGCTCCGTTCGGCTGGATCGACAGCGCCGGAGATGCCGAGCTGCGTGTGGCCATCCGCTGCGGCCATGCCCGCGGCCAGCGTCTGGATCTCACCGCCGGTGCCGGTTTGGTGCGGGGATCGATCGCTGAGCGGGAACTCCAGGAAGTGGGTCTGAAGCTGGCCGTCCTCGCCGACCAGCTCGACTGGAGCTCCGACGCTCAGAGCAGTCCACGCAGCCGTTCGATCACCTGATCCGCAAGCGGCTGCTGCATCAGCCGTTCCACCTCGCGGATGCCCGTCGGGCTGGTGACATTGATCTCGCTCAACATGCCGTCAATGACATCGATGCCCACGAAGAAGAGACCTTCCGAGCGCAGGGATGGCGTCAACGCCTCGCAGATGCGACGTTCCCGCTCGCTCAGGACCGTCGCCTCGGCCTGACCGCCCACCGCCAGATTGCTGCGGAACTCTCCGGCGCTGGGACGCCGGTTCACCGCTCCAAGCGGCTCTCCGTCCACCAGCAGGATGCGCTTATCCCCCTCCATCACAGCCGGAAGAAACCGCTGTGCCATCACCGGCAGCCGCTCCTGATCGGTGACCAGATCGAGCAGGGCCTTGAGCCCGGGCGCATCGGCCGACACCCGGATCACACCAAGCCCGGCCCGACCACCGAGAGGTTTGAGGACGACCTCACCCTGCTCCTCCGCGAATCGGGTCAACTCGCTGACACGGCCGGCCACCAGCGTCGGTGCCATCCAGCGACTGAAGCGCAGAGCTCCGAGCTTCTCGTTCCAGGCGCGGAGGGCACTGGGGCGGTTGAGCACGCGCACACCGGCGCGCTCGGCCACCTCCAGAAGATGGGTGGCGTACAGGTAGGCCTCATCCACCGGCGGGTCCTTGCGCATCCAGATCACGTCGAATCCAGACAACGACTGACGCTCCGGAGATCCGACACCGATCCAGGGGTCCGGTGTCACCGGCAGCGCCACAGCCAGGGGCTCGTCCCCCCGGGCGATCAGATCCGATGGTGTGCAGGCCCAGATGTCATCGCCCGCCCGCTGGGCCGCCTGCATCAACGCCGCCGTGGAATCCTTCTCCGGACGGACCTGCTGCAGGGGATCCAGAACGAACAGCTGACGCATGGCTCAGGCGGCGAGCAGAGGATCAAGCTCGCCGGCCCGCTCCAGCGCATGCAGTTCATCGCACCCTCCGATGTGACGGTCATCGATGAAGATCTCGGGCACGCTGCGGCGGCCTCCACTGCGCTCGGCCATCGCATCGCGGGCGGCATTGTCACCGTCGATGGCGTACTCCGTGTACGACACCTGCTTGCTGTCCAGCAGATGCTTTGCCCGGATGCAGAACGGGCAGGTGCGCCACGTGTAGATCTCGACCTTGGCCATGGCTCGAATGACACCGATCTCCGGACTCTATGAAGCGAAGGCGCTGGTAGCGTCGATCCCTGATCAAGGACCCGTCCTTGCTGGACCTCACCGACTTCAAGCGCGATCTCTCCGAGCTCACTGACCGCCTGGGCCATGCCCAGGACTGTCTTTGACGTCCCCGCACTGAACGCCAGGCAGAGGGATCTCGAGCAGCTGGCTGCCCAGCCCGACTTCTGGGATGACCAGCAGAACGCCCAGAAGCAGATGCGCAACCTCGACGAGGTGAAAGCACAGCTGCAGCAACTGCAGAACTGGCGCGCGTCGATCGAGGACGCTCAGGCCACTCTTGAGCTGTACGACCTTGAGCCCGACGACGACATGCTCGCGGAGGCCCAGCAGGGCCTGGACGGTCTTCGCCTGGGCCTGGACCGCTGGGAGCTGGAGCGCCTGCTCAGTGGTGACTACGACAAGGAGGGCGCTGTTCTCACCATCAATGCCGGCGCCGGTGGCACCGATGCCCAGGACTGGGCTCAGATGCTGCTGCGCATGTACACCCGCTGGGCCGAGGACCACGGCATGAAGGTGACCGTGGACGAACTCTCCGAGGGTGAGGAAGCGGGCATCAAGAGCTGCACGATCGAAGTGGAAGGGCGCTACGCCTACGGCTATCTGCGCAACGAGAAAGGCACCCATCGCCTGGTGCGCATCTCACCGTTCAACGCCAACGACAAGCGCCAGACCAGCTTCGCCGGCATCGAGGTGATGCCCAAGATCGACGAGGAGGTCGACATCGACATCCCCGAAAAGGATCTGGAGGTCACCACCAGTCGCTCCGGCGGCGCCGGCGGGCAGAACGTGAACAAGGTGGAAACGGCGGTTCGGATCCTGCACATCCCCACCGGCCTGGCGGTGCGCTGCACCCAGGAACGCTCCCAGCTCCAGAACAAGGAGAAGGCGATGGCGCTGCTCAAGGCCAAGCTGCTGGTGATCGCCCAGGAGCAGCGAGCCGCTGAGATCGCCGACATCCGTGGCGACATCGTGGAAGCGGCCTGGGGCAACCAGATCCGCAACTACGTGTTCCATCCGTATCAGATGGTCAAAGACCTGCGCACCAGTGAGGAGACCAACGATGTGCAGGGTGTGATGGATGGCGCACTCGACCCCTTCATCGATGCCTCCCTGCGGCAGGGTGTTGACCGTCCCGGCGACGATGCCGACAGTTGAATCCGATGGCCACGGAAACCTCGTCACCCCCCAGCTTCACCAAACAGGCGATGCGCAACATGGTGCGCAAGGGTCGTCAGAGCCTGGTGCATTTCGGCCTCACCGCCTTTGGATTCCTCGGGTTCATCGTTCTGGTGGCCTGGCTGGGGCGTCCGACCCTGCCGCACTGACCGGAAGCCAGCCGTGATCTCCCTCGACCTGGCCCTGGATCTCGGACCAGGCCTTCAGACGGGCCTGATTCCCTGGCCTGAACAGCTGATCAGCTGGATCGAAGCGGTCCGAACCGATGCCCAGCTGACCTGCCCGGCACCGGTGCGCACCGCCGAGGAGGTGAGCCTCGGGCTGCGCTTCACCGATGACAGCACCATCGCCGGACTGAACGAGCACTGGCGGGATCGGGCGGAAAGCACCGATGTGCTCTCCTTCGCAGCGCTGGATCCCAGCGACGGCTGGCCCAACACCCCCTGCCTCGAGCTCGGCGACATCGTCGTTTCCGTTGAGACGGCTGAGCGCCAGGCGGAGGAGCAGGGCCACAGCCTGGAGCGCGAACTGCGCTGGCTGGTCAGCCATGGACTGCTGCACCTGCTGGGCTGGGATCATCCGGATGATCAATCCCTGGCGGCGATGCTGGCGCTGCAGGAGCATCTCCTGGACATTGGCGGTAGTGTTCAGCCCCGAGGTGAAGGCCTGGTGGTCACCGATCCCCTGCGAGATGCCCACTGACACCCCCATCCCGGTGCCTGAGGAGGTCGCTGCCATGCCTGGTACAGGACAGCGCGGTGTCCGGAGGGGATCCTGGCGCATCGCCGGAGATCTGCCGGCCAGTTTCCGATACGCGGCTCAGGGGCTGGGTTACGCCTTCGTCAGTCAGCGCAACTTCCGGATCCACGTGATCATCGGCTTGGTGGTCTTCGGTCTCGGAACCTGGCTGCAGCTGGATCTGATCCGGATGGCGGTGCTGGTGCTGACGGTGGCCGCCGTGCTGGTGCTCGAACTGCTGAACACGGCGATCGAGGCCGTGGTCGACCTGGCCATCGGCCGCCGCTACCACCCGCTGGCCCGCATCGCCAAGGACTGTGCCGCCGCTTCCGTGCTGGTGGCTGCGATCAGTTCACTGCTGATCGCCCTGTTCCTGCTGCTTCCCCCCCTGCTGCTCCGTCTGGGGCTCTGATCCCCACCCCCTGAGACGATGCTGCTGGTCATCGACAACTACGACAGTTTCACCTTCAACCTCGTCCAGTACCTGGGGGAGCTTGCTCCGCAGCACCCGATCGCAGCTGACCTGAGGGTGCACCGCAATGACGAACTCGATCTAACGACGATCCGAGAGCTCAGGCCCGACGCGATCCTGCTGTCCCCAGGCCCGGGGGATCCGGACCAGTCCGGCGTCTGCCTCGAGATTCTCAGGGAGCTGTCGCCAACGACTCCGACCCTTGGGGTCTGCCTTGGTCACCAGGCCATCGCCCAGGTGCACGGTGGGCGCGTGGTCCGTGCCGTCGAACAGATGCACGGCAAGACGTCCGCCGTTCTGCACCGGGGTGAAGGCGTCTTCGCCGGGCTGCCTCAGCCCCTCACCGCCACCCGCTATCACTCACTGATCGCTGAGCGGGACAGTCTTCCCGAATGCCTTGAAGTGACGGCCTGGCTCGAAGACGGAACGATCATGGGGCTGCGGCACCGGAACCACCCTCACCTGCAGGGCGTGCAGTTCCATCCCGAAAGTGTGCTTACGGAGGCCGGCCATCAACTGCTGGCCAATTTCCTGCGGGAGGCCGAGGGGCATCGCTGTTAGCGTCCTTGGCCACAGGTTGTTCCCGATGCCCGTGCTGCGCACCACCCTGATGGCTGCAACCGGACTGGCTCTGGGCCTTCAGGCTTCAGCTCTTGCCGGTACCGGCGTCACCATCAGCAGTTATGGACAGCGATCGCTGCTGATTCAGGGAGGTGGGCAGAGCGTGCTGCTGAATCCCTATCGGGCGGTTGGCTGCGCTGCGGGCCTCGGGGAACCACGGGTCAACGCCGGAGTGATTCTGGCCAGTTCCGAACTGGCGGATGAAGGGGCCCGTGGGGTTGCCAGCGGCCGGTTTCTGGTGGCGCCGGGCTCCTATCGCATCGGCGGACTGGTGCTGGAGGGCTTCGCCAGCCCCCACGACCGCATCGACGGTCGCCGCTTCGGCGACGCCACCCTCTGGCGCTGGCAGCAGGGGGGACTCAACTTTGCCCATCTCGGTGCCACGGCAGGTCCACTCAGTGGAGCGGACAAGGTGTTGCTGGGCCGACCAGATGTGCTGATCATCGGCGTGGGCGGCGGCAGCAAGATCTACGACGGTGCGGAAGCTGCCGACGTGGTCAAGCAGCTCAATCCCAAACGGGTGATTCCGGTGCAATACGTCAACGGCGAGGCCCCAGCCGACTGCGACCAGGAGGGAGTCCAGCCGTTCCTGGATGCCATGGCCGGAACGACGATTCGCCAGGTCGGTACGAGAATGAGTCTTCCCGGCTCCCTCAGCGACACCACGGTCATCGATGTGATGCGCTGAGCAGGCCTGCGAGGTCATCCCGATCCAGCCCGGCGATCAGAGCCAGAAGCAACAGCACACGTGCCTTCGGAGGATTGAGATCAGCGGCGGCAAGCAGGCCCAGCTCAGCATCGTCCTCACGGTCATGGACAGGGCCCCGACCGCAGCGATTGGAACGCAGCATCAGCGGCAGCGGCCCCTGCCATTCCTCCAGCGCCTGACGTTCCGATCGCGAGAGCTGACCGGCTCCAGTGCCGGTGAACACGAGGCCATCCACTCCAGCCTGCAGCAGAGCCGTGATCTGGAAGCCAGGCGGCTCGACGCAACCATGCACGATCGCCACTTGCGGCCAGTGCTCCGGCAAGGACAAATCCGCGAAGAAACAAAAGCGATCCGCCGCGTTCACGGGCAGATGCACGCCAACGTCATCCACCCAGCCCAGCGGTCCGCTGCCGGGGCTGGCAAAGGCTCCCACCCCCTGGGTGGCCACCTTGGTGACCCGCTGGGCACCATGGATCTGGCCATCCATCACCACCAGCACGCCGTGGCCATGGGCTTCGGGGCTCAACGCCACCTGCACGCCTTGAAACAGGTTGAGCGGCCCATCGGCACTGAGGGCCGTGGCCGGACGCATCGCTCCCACCAGGACGACGGGTCGAGGGTCATCGATCAGCAGTTGAAGCAGCCAGGCCGTTTCCTCCAACGTGTTGGTGCCATGGGTGATCACCACCCCGGCCAGCTCTGGATCTGCCGCAAAGGCATCACGAATGCGCCCCACCAACGCGCGCCAATGCCCAAACAACAGGTCAGCGCTGTCGACATTGGCGATCTGCACCACCGTGATATCCGCCAACCCCTGCAACTGCGGAAGCGCCGCCAGCAGCTCGTCTCCGGCCATGACACCGGCGGTGTAGGCATTGAGCTGGGTCGCCTCGGCAGCACGCCCGGCAATGGTTCCACCGGTGGCCAGCAGCAGCAGACGCGTCACGGGTCGATGGCGAGGAAAGCCTCCAGGAAACGCTGCATCTGACTGCTGGTGCCGAGGCTGACGCGCAGGGAGCCATCGATCAGCGGTTTGCCAGCCATCGAACGCACCAGGATTCCGGCTGCGCGCAGATCCGCCTCCACCTCGAGGGGAGGACGCTTCGGCCAGATCAGCAGATAGTTTCCGCCGTCGCAGTGATGACGGAGTCCTGCAGCCTTCAGACCCTCCAGGGTCAAGGCGCGGGCGCGCAGCACCTCGGCGACGTAGGCATCGACGTAGGACTGATCCGCCAGCGCCGCGAATGCCGCAGCCACAGCCACGCTGTTGACGTCGTACGGACCCGTGACGCGGCTCACCCGATCGACGACATCGGCATGACCAATGGCAAAGCCGATGCGCAGACCCGCCAGCCCGGCGGTTTTGGCCAGTGAGCGCAACACCAGCACATTCGGCGTGGCCGAGAAATCAGCGCACGGCAGCACACTGTCGCCGGTGAACGCCTCATACAACTCGTCCACCACCACCAGCGTGGTGGGGGCTGCGGTCGCCAGTTCAAGAATCCGCTGCGGCTCCAGACGTGTTCCCGTGGGGTTGTTGGGGTTGCAGATCAGCAGCAGCCGCGGCGATCGTGCCTCGAGAGCCTCACGAATCATCTCCAGAGGGAAGGAGAACCCCGCACCGTCGTAGGGAATCGCCTCGATCTCCATCCCCTGCATGCGCGCACAGGGGCTGTAGTAGCCGAAAGTGGGAGCCGTGGTCAGCAGACGGTCTCCGGCATCGCCATAGGCCTGAAACACCGCATGAATCGCGGCATCAACGCCGTTGAACACGCCGACTTGATGCGGCTGCAGTCCGGCACGGCAACCGGTCTCCAGCAGGTTGCGGACCACCGCCTCCTGCAGCCCGTCGTACTCGGGATAAACAGCGATCTCCTCGCTGCTGAAACTCCGCAGCACCTGGGCCACCAGCGGGCTGGGACCGATGGTGTTCTCGTTGAAATCCAGTCGCAGGAGATCACGACGTCCTTCCAGAGGTGCGCTGTAGCCCTTCAGGTTTTCAACGGCAGGACGGGCCGCAGGGGCACCGGCCGGCGTGAAGCGGCGCTCGGCTTGACTCACATGCGATCCAGGGTGGCGATGCCCAGCAGTCCGAGCCCCAGTCTGAGGGTGTCAGCGGTCAGGCGGCAGAGGGCCAGGCGAGACGGCAGTGCCTCGGGTGGCGCCTTCAGCACAGACACCTGGTCGTAGAAGCGGTTGAACACCTGGCTGAGCTCGAACAGATAGCTGCACAGACGATTGGGCAGCAACTCCTCCTCCACCTCCGCGATCACCGCATCGAACTTCAGCAGCTCCCGCACCAGGGCCCATTCCTGGGGCTCGGTGAACGCCAGCTGAGCCGTGGACGCCTCCAGGTCGCCCCCCTTGCGGGCAATGCCGGCGATGCGCACCACGGCATACAGCAGATACGGCGCCGTGTTGCCCTGCAGCGCCAGCATCCGGTCGAAGGAGAACTGGTAATTGGTGATCCGGTTCTGGCTGAGGTCGGCGTACTTCACAGCCGCCAAACCAACAGTTCCCGCCACATGCTGGATGAACTCCTCCGACTCGCTGCGCTCCTCCTGCTTCAGACGCGAGCGCAGGTCGGCCTCAGCCCTCTCCACCGCTTCATCGAGAAGATCTCGCAGGCGCACCGTGTCGCCGGATCGGGTCTTGAGCTTCTTGCCGTCCTCCCCCTGAACCAAACCGAAGGGAACGTGCTCAAGGCGAGCTCCATCGGGGATCCAACCGGCCCGCTCAGCCACCTGGAACACCCCCGCGAAATGGTTCGCCTGGCCGGCATCGGTCACGTAGATGACGCGGCGGGCGCCATCCCCCTCAGGGCCATCACCGAATCGATAGCGGATCGCCGCCAGATCGGTGGTGGCGTAATTGAAGCCGCCATCGCTCTTGCGCACGATCACCGGCAGGGGTTGGCCGTCCTTGCCCTGCACTCCTTCGAGGAACACGCACTGGGCACCGTCATCGGTGACCAGCAACTCGGCGTCCTTCAAGCCATCCACCACCGCCGGCAGGAACGGGTTGTAGAACGACTCACCGCGCTCGCTCAGGCGGATGTCGAGGCGGTCGTAGATCTTTTGGAATTCACGGCGCGACTGATCGCAGAGCAGTCCCCAGGCCTTCAGCGAAACGGGGTCGCCCCCCTGCAGCTTCACCACCTCGTCCCGGGATGTGGTCTGGAAGGCTTCGTCCTCATCGAACCGCTTCTTGGCCTCGCGGTAGAACGCCACCAGGTCGCCGAGATCCACGGCGTCCGCTGTCTCCAGCGCTTCGGGAGCCACCTGCTTGAGGTGGGTGATCAGCATCCCGAACTGGGTGCCCCAGTCGCCCACGTGATTGAGGCGCAGCACCGGATGGCCGCGGAACTCCAGCACCCGCGCCAGCGAGTCGCCGATGATCGTGGAGCGCAGGTGCCCCACATGCATCTCCTTGGCGATGTTGGGGCTGGAGAAGTCCACCACCACCGGTGAGGTGTTCTCCGCCGCCGGCACCCCGAGGCGTGCGTCCCCGAGCCGGGCAGCCACCTCAGCCGCCAGCCGCTCCGGGCGAAGGGTGAGGTTGATGAAACCAGGTCCGGCGATCTGAGGCTCCAGGCAGAGATCGGTGAAGTCGGTGTCGGCCTGGAGCTGCTCCAGGATCGCTGAGGCGATCTGCCGCGGCGCCTGTTTCAGCGGCTTGGCCAGCGGCAGGGCACCGTTGGCCTGGAAATCACCGAATTCCGGCTTGCTGGCAGGCGCCAGCTGCGGATCCAATGGCCCATCGGCTTCGGGGAAGGCCCGTGCCATCGCCGCCCGCAGCTGGGCGTCCAGGGTGTGGGACAGGCTGAGCATCCGCGCCGGAACATCCGGCTCCGATCATCCCTCTTCAGGTGAAGCGCATGCTCAGATCGAGCCAGCGGCTGCGGGTGACCGGTGCACTGGTGGAAATCAGATCGATGCCACTGGCCGCATAGGCCTTCAGATCTTCGGGTTGAACGCCAGAGGCCTCCAGCACCACGCCATTCGTCCTGAGCTCTCGCAGACGAGGCACCAGATCGGTGAGCTGCTCTGGGGTGAACTCGTCCAGCAGCACCCCATCGGCTCCGGCCTGCACCGCTTCGCAGGCCTGGTGGTCGGTTTCCGCCTCCACGATCACCCGTGTCGGCCAGGGGGCCTGACGCCGCACCGCCGCGATCGCCGCCGTGATGCCCCCCGCCCAGGCGATGTGGTTCTCCTTGAGCATGGCCGCGTCATCCAGCCCCATGCGGTGGTTGATGCCGCCGCCGCAGCGGACGGCGTATTTCTCCAGCAACCGCAGCCCTGGTGTCGTCTTGCGGGTATCGGCCAGCCGCACACCCGAGCCCTGGAGCTGGGCCACCAGCTCAGCGGTGGCCGTGGCGATCCCGGACAGACGCATGGCCAGGTTCAAGGCCGTGCGCTCGCCAGCCACCAGAGCTTCGGCGGCTCCCTCCAGCTCCAGCAGGCGGGCATCCGATGCGACGGCAGCTCCCTCCTCCACCAGCAGTCGGACACGCACCCCGGGGTCCAGACGCTGGAACAGCCGCTCCACCAGAGGGCCTCCACAGAAACGGCCGGGCTGCTTGGCGATCCAGTGCGCCGCTCCCGTCCGGCCACGGAGAGCGGTCGCCGTGAGATCACCGCGACCGATGTCCTCCTCCAGCCACTGATCGAGGGCACGGATGAGTGCCGGAGCCTGCCAGTCCACACCGCGATCAGGAGCTCCGGCGAGCCTATTTGCCGATGCAGAACCGCGAGAACACGCGGTCCAGCACCGCCTCCGTGAGCTCCTCACCGGTGATCTCCCCCAGGGCCCGGATGGCGTCCCGAAGATCGATCGTCCAGAAATCCCAGGGCAGCTGCTGCTCCGCCACCTCACGGCTGCGGGCCAGAGCCGCGGCAGCCGCAGCGGCCAGATCCCGCTGACGCTGATTGAGAGCCAGCAACATGCCACCGGTGTCGGCAGCACCGCAGGCCCCCAGCAAGGCCTGGATCAGCTGCTCCTCCCCATCGCCATGCAGCGCCGAGACGCTCACCTCCGCAGGCTCCTGACAGGGCCCTTGCTGCAGATCGGCCTTGTTGGCCACGATCAGGCGCGGCACTCCAGCGGGAATCCTGGCCAGCAGAGCGGCATCAGCGGGGGTCCAGCCGATCGAACCGTCGATGATCAGCAGCACCAGGTCCGCCGTGGCGAGGGCCTGTTCACTGCGGGCGATGCCCATCTGTTCGACCACATCCTGCGTGGCACGAATGCCGGCGGTGTCGAGCAGGGTGATCGGCACACCGTCCAGAACGATCTCGCTCTCCAGCAGGTCGCGTGTGGTGCCGGGCAGTTCCGTCACGATGGCGCGCTCCCGCCGGCTGAGCCGGTTCAGCAGGGAGCTCTTGCCGACATTGGGGCGACCCACCAGGGCCACCCGCAGGCCGCTCCGCACGGAGTCGCTCCGCTCCCCGTCCGCCACCAGGGCGAGGAGCTCCTGGCGCACCGTCTGCAGCTCCAGCAGCAGGGCCTCACCATCCAGCGGCGGCAGGTCCTCCTCGAAATCCACCCGTGCCTCCAGCTCCGTGAGCTGGTCCAGCAACCGCTCCCGGAGTGCCGTGATCCGCTGCTGAATGCCTCCATCCAGCCCGGCCATGGCCAGATCCGCAGCCCGACGGCTGCGGGCCGCCACCAGTTCACTGATCGCTTCAGCCTGGGTGAGATCGAGGCGGCCATTCAGAACCGCCCGCTGGCTGAATTCACCCGGCAACGCCCGACGCACTCCGGGCTGGGCCAGCACGCGCTCCAGCACCTGCTGCACGGCGATGACGCCGCCGTGGCAGTGAATCTCCACCACGTCTTCGCCGGTGAAGCTGCGGGGGCCACGCATCAGCAGCAGCAGCACCTCGTCGAGGCGCCTGGATCGGCCTGCATCCAGCACGTGGCCGTACAGGATCCGGTGGCTGTTCCAGTCCTGCCGGCCGGGACAGACCACCACGGCCCGTCCGATCGCCTCAGCGTCAGGCCCGGAGAGGCGGATCACGGCGATTCCCCCCTGCCCCGGAGCCACCGCTGTGGCCACGGCAGCGATGGTGTCGGTCGGGTTCAGAGAGATCGGCTGCAACGGGGAATCCCATTCCTAGGATCCGCCCCATCCGCGGCGACACCCCCGATTCCATGCTCCAGGGCACCGGCGAGCGACTGCAGCGGGGCCTCCAGTGGATCTGGGCACAGGAGGGCAGTCCTGCCTGCCGTGCCCGGGGGCTGGCCGCGGGGGTGTTCTGCGGTTGCTTCCCCTTCTTCGGGCTGCAGATGATCCTCAGCGTTGGGGTGGCCGCCATGATTCGCGGCAATCCTCTGCTGGCCGCGGCCGGCACGCTGGTCAGCAACCCCCTCACCTACGTTCCGCTCTACTGGTTCAACTATCTGGTGGGCCGCCGGGTGCTCGGACCCGGCTCGGCGGACACCGAATGGGACGACATCACCCGCAGCACCCTCTGGGCCCAGGGCTGGGATTTCACCAACCGCATCCTGCTGGGATCGGTTGTGGTGGGAGCCGTTCTGGCCCTGCTTCTGGGACTGCTGGCCTACGGATTGTTCCGACGCCGTCAGGCGCTCACAGAGGCCGGTCGCTCCCTGGACTGACTGGTCTGACGCGGCAGGGCAGCTATCCGACTCCGGTGCGAGCGATGTCGATGACATCCGCCATCGATCGGATCTGATTCATCGTGTGGGTGAGCTGGTCGGAACCGCTGAGTTCCACCCGCAGATCGATACGGGCCGGACGACCCTGGGCGGTCTTGACCCTGGCGTCGCTGACATTGATGGCCCCGTCGGAAAGACGCATCAGGATGTCCTTGAGAATGCCGACGCGGTCGATCACCTCGATCCTCAGCTGCGCCGGGAAGCGATGCTGCCCCGTGCTGGCCTCGGAGTTCCAACGGACGGGCAGACGCCGTTCCGTGGGGATCGTCTCCACGTTGGCGCAACTCTGCCGGTGAACCGTGATGCCGTGGTTGCCGAGAGCGACCGTGCCGACGATGGCTTCTCCCGGCAGCGGGCTGCAGCAGCCACCCAGCCGGTAATCCAGCCCCTCGATCCCGAGAATGGCCCCCTCACCGACCCCGCGGCGCTCCCTGTCCGCGCTGGCATCCCGCTGAGGCACGAGAGCCCGCGCCAGTTCCTCATCAGCGGCGGGAGGCACCTCACGTTCGGCCAGCAGCCGGATCTCTTCCCGCAGACGGTTGAGCACCTGATGCAGGGTGACGGCTCCGAATCCCAGTGAGGCCAGCAGGTCATCGGTGGAGGGCACATTGCAGCGCTGGGCCACGCGGGCCATCGCTTCACCACTCAGCAGCACCTCGAAGCCGTCACGACCCAGCTCCCGTTCCAGCAGCTGCTTGCCGCGCTCGATCGTCTCGTCACGGTGGCTGCGCTTGTACCACTGTCTGATGCGATTGCGCGCTGTGGGTGTGGCGACGAAATTCAGCCAGTCCAGGCTTGGGTGAGCGGTCTTGCTGGTGAGGATCTGGACGAAATCACCGTTGTGCAGCGATGTCGCCAACGGACACAACCGATCGTTGATGCGCGCCCCGTGGCAGTGGTTCCCCACTTCGGAGTGAATGCGGTAAGCGAAGTCCACGGCCGTGGATCCCTTGCGCAGGCCCACCACATCACCCTTGGGTGTGAACACGAAGACCTCCTCATCAAAAAGGTCCTCCTTGATCGATGCGAGGTAGTCGTTGTGGTCGTCACTGCCGCCCTCCTGCTGCCAGTCCACCAGCTGCCGCAGCCAGTTGAAGCGCTCGGCATCACTGCTGCTGCTCGCCGGTGACCCCCCCTCCTTGTATTTCCAGTGAGCGGCGATGCCGAATTCCGCCACGCGATGCATCTCGATGGTGCGGATCTGCACCTCGATCGGCCGGTGGCGGCCGATCACGGCCGTGTGCAGGGACTGGTAGCCGTTCGGCTTGGGGAGACCGATGTAGTCCTTGAAACGACCGGGAATCGGTCGGAAGCTGTCATGCACCACCGCCAGCGCGCGGTAGCAGGCCTCGACACTGGGCGTGATGATCCGAAGAGCCGCCACGTCATAGATCTCGTGGAAGGCCTTCTGGTGGCGCTGCATCTTGCTCCAGATGCCGTAGAGGTGCTTCGGACGTCCGCTGACCTCACATCCTGAAAGGCCCGCCTGACCGAGGCGGTCATTCAGCAGCGACACCGTGACCGCCAGACGCTCCTCGCGCTCGCTGCGCTTGCTGGCCACCTCATGCTGAATCTCCCGGAAGGCCTCGGGCTCCAGCAGCTTGAAGGCGAGGTCCTCCAGTTCCCATTTGAAGCGGCCGATGCCGAGCCTGTTCGCCAGAGGCGCGTAGATCTCCCGGGTCTCGCGGGCGATGCGCTGCTGCTTCTCGGACTTGAGCGCACCGAGGGTGCGCATGTTGTGGAGGCGATCGGCCAGCTTCACGAGCACCACTCGGATGTCGCTGGCCATCGCCAGGAACATCTTCCGCAGGTTCTCCGCCTGGGCTTCGGTTCGATTGTTGAAGTGAATGCCGCCGAGCTTGGTCACCCCCTCCACGAGCTCTCGCACCTCAGCGCCGAAGTGCTGCTGGATCTGATCCGGCGTGACGTCGGTGTCCTCCACCACGTCGTGCAGGAAGCCGGCGGCGATGACACTGGCGCTGGCTCCGATGTCCCTGAGCAGATCCGCCACCGCCACCGGGTGAACGATGTAGGGATCGCCACTGGCGCGGAACTGGCCCTCGTGAAGCTGGAATCCGAAATCAAAGGCCGCGACCAGCAGGGCCTCTGGATCCGTGGGGCAGCTCTGGCCGATTCCGGGGGGAACGTTGCTGATGCACTGACGCAGCCACTCCGGCAGCGGGATGGCGTAGTCGTCCGGATTGCGGATCGCATGTCGCCGCAGTTCAGGAAGGCCGCAGGAGACCGGAACGGGACCGGCATCGGTCCGGGGCACATCCGGTGTTGAAGCGGCGTCGAGCATCCGACCCGGCGGGTCAATCCATGGTATTCAGTGCTGGGGTCTTCGTCTCTGCTCCCCCTGCCCTGTCCATGTCCCGGCCGGTTCTGGAGCTCGAGCAGCTGCGACTGCGCTACCCAGGCAACGATCACTGGACGTTGAACGGACTCGATCTGACCCTCGAGGCCGGCGAAACCCTGGCCCTGGTTGGATCCTCAGGCTGCGGCAAGAGCACGGTGGCGCGTGCGGTGCTGCAGCTGCTGCCGCCGGGGAGTCGCTGCGAAGGGCGGCTTCAGCTCACAGGCAGCGACCCGAGAGAACTGGATCGGGCGGCTCTCCGTCATCTGCGTGGTCAGGCCGCCGGACTGGTGTTTCAGGACCCGATGACCCGCCTCAATCCCCTGATGCCGATCGGAAGCCATCTGATCGACACCCTGCAGGCGCACCGACCGGAAAGTTCCGCCCGCTGGCGCCGACAGCGCGCCGAGGAACTGCTGGAGCGGGTGGGAATCGGCACCGGTCGGATCCGGGCCTATCCCCACGAACTCAGCGGCGGCATGCGGCAACGTCTGGCCATTGCCCTGGCGATCGCCCTGGAACCGCCACTGCTGATTGCCGACGAACCCACCACCAGCCTCGATGTGGCCGTTGCCGGTCAGGTGATGGCGGAACTGAGCGGTCTCTGCAAGGAGCTCGGCAGCGCCCTGCTTCTGATCAGTCACGATCTGGCGATGGCGGCCCGCTGGTGTGAGCGGATGGCGATGCTCGATGGGGGCCGCAAGGTGGACGATGGCCCGAGCCGGCAGCTGCTCCGCGAGCCGCGATCGGATGTCGGTCAGCGCCTCGTCGCCTCGGCGCGGGCCAGAGAGGGGGGACGCTCCCCGAAGCGACCGGATCGGGAAACGGTTCTGCAGGTCGAGGAGATGCGCTGCTGGCATGCCATCGGAGGCATGCCCTGGGCACCGGTGTGGCTGAAGGCGGTGGAAGGGGTGAGCTTCAACCTGCGGGCCGGCGAGACGCTGGGAGTGGTCGGTGCCTCCGGCTGCGGCAAGAGCACCCTTTGCCGCGCCCTGATGGGCCTGAACAGCATCCGCGGCGGGCGGGTCGATCTGCTCGGACAAGACCTGCTGAAACTGCGCGGTGAGAAGCTGCGCAGCGCCCGGCGGGCGCTTCAGATGGTCTTCCAGGATCCACTGGCCTGTCTGAATCCGGCCCTGCCGGTGGTCGATGCGATTGCAGACCCCCTGCTGATCCATGGGATTGCAACGAAGGCTTCAGCGCGGGAACGGGCCCGCAGCCTGCTGGAGCGGGTCGGGCTCAGTCCGGTGGAACAGTTTCAGCACCGCCTGCCCCGACAGCTATCGGGCGGCCAGCAGCAGCGGGTGGCGATTGCCCGCGCCCTGGCCCTTGAGCCCAAGGTGGTCATCTGCGATGAGAGCGTCAGCATGCTGGATGCGGAAGTGCAGGCCGAGGTGCTCAGCCTGTTGCGGGACCTGCAGCACCAGCTGGGCCTGGCGATGATCTTCGTGACCCACGACCTCTCCGTCGCCAGCGGCTTCTGTCATCGCGTGATCGTTCTCGACAAGGGGCGGATCGTTGAGGAGGGCCCCGGTGATCGGCTGTTCGAAGCCCCTCAGGCCCCGATCAGTCGCCTGCTCGTCGAGGCCTGCCCCCGGCTTCCGCGCTGAAGGGATCGTCAGGCAACGCGGGGAAGATCCACAACGATCAGACGGCGGCGGATCGGCAGGGGAACGATCTCGTTGCGGATCGAACGCATCAACGAGGCCAGCCAGACCCTGCGGCAGCGGACACGGATGACCATCGATCAGCAGAGTGCGTAACGCCACCATCCAAGGCGCGGCCAAGGAAATGTCCAGCCTCTGTGACAGCTGAGGGTCGGATTCTCAACCGGTTCGTCGGCGCAGCACCGCGAGCAGTTTCTCCATCACCGGGGGCAAAGGGGCCTCGAACACCATCCGGTCGCCTGAGATGGGGTGGTCCAGTCCCAGCTGCAAAGCATGCAGAGCCTGACCTGGCAGGTCGATCGGCAGCTTGCGGCAGCGGCTGTAGCTGGGATCTCCCACCACCGGATGGTTCATGTGGGCGCAGTGCACCCGGATCTGATGCGTCCGACCGGTATCGAGCTTGAAACGCAACAGGGAGTAGTCGCCGAGCCGTTCCAGCAAGCTCCAGTGGGTGCAGGCATACCGGCCGGACTCACTGCTCACCACCGCATATTTCTTGCGGTCCGCCGGATGCCGGCCGATCGCACCAACGATCGTGCCGCTGTCCCCGTCAGGGACACCGTGAACCACGGCCAGATACTCCCTGGACGCGATCCGCTTCTGGATCTGAACCTGCAACCGCACCAGCGCCTCCTGGGATTTGGCGATGACGATGCAGCCGGTGGTGTCCTTGTCCAGTCGGTGCACGATTCCCGGGCGCAGCTTGCCGCTGATCCCAGGCAGATCAGGGCAGTGGTGCAGCAGGCCGTTCACCAAGGTGCCGTCTTTGTTGCCCGGCGCCGGATGCACCGTCAGCCCTGCCGGCTTGTTGAGCACGATCAGATGGTCGTCCTCAAACAGCACATCCAGATCCATCGGCTCCGGCTTGAGATAAGGCAGCGGCTCCGGTGGCGGCATCCACAACTGCACCTCATCCCCCTGACGCAGGGGTGTTTTGGCCTTGCCGGTCTTGCCGTTGACGCGCACATACCCCGCGTCGATGAACTTCTGAATCCGAGCCCGGCTCTGCTCCGTGCGCTGGCTGACCAGCCAACGGTCCAGCCGCATCGGCAGTGGTTTGGGATACAGGAGCGACAGCAGCTCTCCCTCCCCTTCGCCAAAGCGGTCCGTGAACGTCTCCTCCGGCAACGGCGGACGTTTCCACTGCGGACTCATGCCGGCAGCTCCAGGGCGATGCTGCCGAGGGCCGACCGGCGGAAATCATCCAACAGCCGCTGGGCCATGCGCGCGGTTTCCCCGGATGTGTGACGGGCCGCTGCGGCATCCAGCCAAAGGGCTGGGTCCGCCGTTTCACCGCTCAGGGGAATGCCATAACGATCCTGCAGCAATGGAATCCTCACCCCAGCCGCAGCCATCGATTCCACATCGAGCAGCATTTGTAGAAAGGCCTGAGCCACCAGTTCACCGTCGTAGGCGGCCTGGCCGATGTCGTCGCACAAGGCGAGCCGCAGGGCCGCCTGCTGGTCATCGAGTCGGGGAGGCAAAACCCCTGGTGCATCGAGCAGATCCAGGTCCTGCCCCAGGCGGACCCAGCGCAACGTTCGCGTCACCCCGGCTCGCCGGGCACTGGCCACCACCTTCTGCCGCACCAGACGATTGATCAGGGCGGACTTGCCCACGTTGGGGAACCCCAGCGTGAGGGCCCGCACAGGCCGCGGCCGCATACCCCGGCCGCGGCGGCGTTCGTTGAGCTGGTCGCCGGCACGGATCGCCGCCTGCTGCACCTGCTTCACGCCGGTCCCGGCCTTGGCATCACACCAAACCGTCCGCTGACCCTGGGCCTTGAACCAGGCCTCCCAGGCCTCCTTGGCGGCGGCGGTGACCATGTCGCGCCGGTTGATCACCAGTAGGTGCTGCTTGCCCTTCAACCAACGGTTGAGGTGGGGGTGGCCCGTGGCAAGAGGAATGCGGGCATCGCGCACCTCGATCACCAGATCCACCTTGTCGAGATGGCGTTTGAGCTGCTGCTCCGCCTTGGCGATGTGGCCCGGATACCACTGGATGGCAGGTGTGCTCACGGCACCACCAACACGGGGCATGGAGCGAACTGGATCACCCGGGCCGCCGTGCTCTCACCGTCACTGCTGAGATTCACACCTCGGGTGCCCATCACGATCACATCCACATTCATCTCGTCCGCCACATCACAGATGACAAAGGCCGGTTTGCCCTGCCGCTCCACCACCTCACAGGGGACTCCCGCCTGCTCCACCTGCTCACGGGTCTGCTGAAGAAGCTGTGCCACCACCCCATGGTCCTGCATCCCGGGCCGCTCCGCCTCCACCACAGACAGCAGCACCAGTCGACTGCTGTGACTGCGAGCCAGCTCCAGAGCCTTGGCGGCGGTCTCCAGAGCCTGACGGCTCCGATCGATGGGAAACAGGACAGTCTCGAACATGGCTCCTCCCTGATCCAGGAACACGGGGTTAATCTCCTCCCGATTTCTTACCGCACGACACAACCCCATGGCGAAGCGTTCCCTGGCCAGCCTCAATGCCGGAGACCTGAGCGGCAAACGCGTCCTCGTGCGGGTTGATTTCAATGTGCCCCTGAATGATGCCGGTGCCATCACCGACGACACCCGCATCCGCGCAGCGCTGCCCACGATCAATGACCTGACCGGCAAGGGCGCCAAGGTGATCCTCTCCGCCCACTTCGGACGCCCCAAGGGTCAGGTGAACGACGCCATGCGTCTCACCCCTGTGGCCGCCCGCCTGAGCGAGCTGCTGGGCAAGCCCGTGATCAAGACCGACAGCTGCATCGGCCCCGACGCCGAGGCCAAGGTGGCGGCCATGGCGGACGGAGACGTGGTGCTGCTTGAGAACGTGCGCTTCTTCGCCGAGGAAGAGAAGAACGAAGCCGGCTTCGCCGAGAAGCTCGCCGGTCTGGCCGAGGTGTACGTGAACGATGCCTTCGGTGCGGCCCACCGCGCCCACGCCTCCACCGAGGGTGTGACCAAGTTCCTCAAGCCCGCCGTGGCCGGCTTCCTGATGGAGAAGGAGCTTCAGTACCTCCAGGGCGCTGTCGATGAACCCAAACGTCCCCTCGCTGCCATCGTCGGCGGTTCCAAGGTGAGCTCCAAGATCGGCGTGCTCGAGGCCCTGATCGACAAGTGCGACAAGGTGCTGATCGGCGGCGGCATGATCTTCACCTTCTACAAGGCCCGCGGCCTCTCGGTGGGCAAGAGCCTGGTGGAAGAAGACAAGCTGGAGCTGGCCAAGGAGCTGGAAGCCAAGGCCAAGGCCAAGGGCGTCGAACTGCTGCTGCCCACGGATGTGGTGCTGGCCGACAACTTCGCCCCCGATGCCAACAGCCAGGTGGCCGATGTGACCGCCATCCCCGACGGCTGGATGGGTCTGGACATCGGTCCGGATGCGGTGAAGGTGTTCCAGGCCGCCCTGGGGGATTGTCAGACCGTGATCTGGAACGGCCCCATGGGCGTGTTCGAATTCGAGAAATTCGCCACCGGCACCAACGCCATCGCCACCACCCTGGCTGAGCTGAGCGGCAAGGGCTGCTGCACGATCATCGGCGGAGGTGACTCCGTGGCTGCTGTGGAGAAGGCCGGGCTCGCCGAGAAGATGTCCCACATCTCCACCGGTGGCGGCGCCAGCCTCGAACTGCTGGAAGGCAAGGTGCTGCCTGGCGTTGCTGCCCTGAACGAGGCCTGATCTCTGATCCGATTGCTCTCAGAACGACCATCGGCCCGCCCCTCACCGGGGGCGGGCTTTTTGCTGGCCTGAACCTCAGGAGGGGTTGTACCAGATGGGACTGGAGTAGGCCCGCTCCTGACTGGTGTAAGGCGCGTTGTCCGGCATCTCGTCGTAGAGATTGAAGTTCTTGCGGTCGTAGGCCAGCCAGGTGGGCGTCGGGATTTCCAAGACACGCACGTAATAGAAGGCCTTCTGGCTGGGATCAAAAGAGGGGTCGGTCCAGTGGGCCGTGAGGTTGGTGGCGCCGATGCTGTTGGTGTAGGTCGCCTCTCGAACATTCACGCTGGTGCCAACGGACGGAACCTTGCCGTCAGCGCCGCGGGTGCGCTGGTCGGCATCACTCCAGGAAACGTCAAACACCTGCTCGTGGGTCTTGCCGGCGTCATCCAGCCAACCTTTGACGATCTGAATGCGATCGAGATTGGCGCCATCAGGATCCTTGCGGGCCTGCACCAGCAACGACGGAACCTGGCCGTCGGCGGCCGCCATCAGATCACCACCCATGGGAACCCCTTTGGCGCAGGCGGCCGACGCCCAGTCAGCACCTTTGATCTCATCACCGGTGTAGTCGTAGCCGCCGTAGACCCGCACGGTCAGGCGGGTGCCGCTGGTGCCGAACACCTCTTTGCGGGCCATGGCATCCCAGAGGGCGGTCCGGGTGTTCCCGGACGCCCAGACCCCTGCCAGGCCGGAGGCCCCCAGCTGCAGGGCGGTGAGGTCGAGGGAGGCATCCTTCGCAGACTTGATCAGGACGTCTTTCCAGCGCTCCGGAATGGGTTCAAGGGCCGGTGACTTGCCCCACCAGTTGTCCTCCGCGGTGGAGGGCAGCGAGGAGTGGGAATCCGTTGAGCCGACCATGCCGAACTTGAACGGGTTCACCCCAAGCTCCTGCTCAAGCTTCAGGCCGCGGCGCAGGGCAGCACGGGCGTATTCGTAGGGGATCATCTCCGGCGTTGTCGGCTTGATTCCGCCGAGGTTGGAGTTATCGACGATGTTGAACCCGGCGAACTCATCCTCCGGAGACAGCAGGGGGTGGGTCTCCCCGGTGCCCTTGGCCTGCGTCACCTCGATCAGCGGCTCGAAGCGCTGGCGCATCCGCGCATAGTCCGCATCGATCGCAACACCGGTTTTCTGGTGCTGCGGCAGGAACATCGTGCCGCTGGAGAGGTTGCCGTTGTGGGGGATGGCCAACACACGCCCACCGGTCTGTTTCTCGTAAGCCGCCATGAAGGCCCAGAGATCCTCAGCGTCTTCCGAATCGAAGGCGGAGAACGGAAGGATCTTGTCCGTCAGGGTTTTGTCATCCCGGAAGATCACGACACGGTGGAGGTTGCCGCCGCCGGGTTGGCTGGTCCACTCGTAGCCGATCAGGCTGGTGAAGGTGCCGGGGTCGTTGTAGCGCTCGGCCACCGTGTTGTTCATCTGCCAGACATTGGTCATGTAGGCGTCGTTGGAGATCAGGGCCTCAGATCCCTTGGCCATCCACTGGACAAGCAGATAGAAGGCTTCCCGGCCCTTGCCCGCCTTGAGCAGGTCGTGGAGTTCCTGACCCAGCGACGACTTGAGCAGTTCCGGGTTGGAGGTCTCGAGGCCCTGGGCGAGGCCAAGGTTCTCGGAATGGTCGGCCACCACCAGGAAATCAAGTGGGCGCTTCAGAGCCGCCTTCTGGCCGGTGTTGCTGGTGACGGTCTCACCGCGGGCAAAGCGATAGGCCTCGTCCAAGCCCAGCTTGGTGCCGGCCAGACCGGCATCCGGCGACAGGGCCGTGTGCAGGTGGGTGTCACCGAAATAGGCACGGTTGCCGCTCATGCACTGGGCCTCCGGACCGGTGCGTGCCGCTGCCGAGGCCTTGCTGCCGAGCCCCGCCCCAGGATCATTGCCGCAGGCGGTCAGTCCGGGGAGCAGGGCGATGACGCCCGACAGCAGAACACCAGGAAGACGTTGCATCAGCAGCACCGGAACCAGAGATGAATTCAGCTTCGGAGTCGAGACAGCACAGTGACAACCGAAACGGGATCCAGCAGGCAAAATCTCAACCGATTTGGACGAACTCAGGGTCTCCTCGATGAGCTGTGCCGGGGCCAAGCAGCAGCCCAGGTGATCGAGTCAGCTCAAATCCACTTCGATCACACGGTTTCTGGCTGCGGGTGGTCTGCCTAGGTTGCCGGTATCGGCCGAAGCGCTCGCGCGACTCCCCCCATGAGCACTGCGATCATCATCGAAGGCGGCTCGTCGCTGAGCGCTGAGCAACTGGCGGCGCAATATCTCTTCAGTGACGGACGGGGTCATCTACGTCTCGTTCGATGAGACGATCAGCGCCACCTCCAGCAAACGCAGCTGGTGGGACTACGTGCTGGCCTACACGGATACCCTGATCGAACCGGAGTTCGCGGTTGTTCCGCTGGGTCACGCGAAAACCCAGGTGATCATCCAGGAGGCGCCGAGAACTGACCCCAACACGCCAAGGACAACCTTGGATGGCGAGAGTTCGGGTATCTACCGTTCCTCATGGCTGACCTACGACGACGGCACGCTCGAGCGCGGTGATCCGCAGGATTACACGATCGAGATTGCCGCCGATGCGCACCACGAATCCTCATCCTTCGCTGGATCGAGCGAGGCGGGTTGGACCGGCGTCGCCTTTCACGAACTGGGCCATGCTCTCGGACTCGAGCACCCCCATGAATCCGGTGATGGGGATGTCGATGCGGCGATCGATACCAACGGAACGGTGATGTCGTACGTCGATGCCATCGACTCCGACGGCAATCCCGCGTTCACACCCCTCGATATTCAGGCTCTCCAGCAGCTGCACGGTCAGGAAACAGGAGCCCGCTCCACCCCCGTCGAGGGCGTCAGTCTGCTGAGCGATTCCGGAAACCATGACTTGAACCGCACCTGGAAAACCCCCTCCCTGAGCGTTCAGTTCGAAGGCGGCAGCACCATCCAGGAACCCACGTCCGGAACGTCAACAGCCCGCCTGGTGTTCACCCGCTACGACGGCGATCTCTCGGAGGCCGCCTCGGTGCTGATCGACTTCGACCGCCATGAGGATCTCAACTGGGCTGGCAAGGATGGCAGATCACCAGGATTTCTTCCATGACGTCCTGCTGGACAACGCCGTCTTCGACACCGGCCTGCGCGCGGAATTCAGCCGCCGGGCAGCGAACGGTGTCCATCGAGATCGACATCGTCGCCAACGCCGACGCGGAAGCGGACGAGTGGCTGGACATCACAGCCCGGGCCAGCCGCGATCCGGATTACTTCCAGCAGGCCCCGAGCGAGCCGCTGCGCCTCACCGTCACGGAAACAGCCGTCAGCCGATCCTCTCTGGTGATCGATGCGCCCCGGACCACGCTCAGCGAAGGCGACGAAGCCTTTCTGATCACGGTCAGCGACAAGGCGGATGCAGGCAAAACCCTCTACTGGAGCGCCAGTGGAGACGGCCTGACCGGCCGTGACCTCGTCAGCGGTCAGCTCCAGGGCTCGGGAACCATTGACGCCGACGGAGTCTTCGTGTGGTCCCAGTCGATCTCCAGGGACGGGGTCGCCGAAAACCAGGAGACGATGAACGTGGCGTTCTTCCGTGATGCGGCGCGGACAAGCCAGCTCGGCTCCGCCACTGCTCTGCAGATCACGGCATCCGAAGCGGCCCCGACCCTGATCAGCTCACGTTTCACGCGAACCGGTGGGCAGGACATCCAGGTGGGCAGCCACTCGGGTCTTCCGGTCCAGCTCGCCAACCCTGGCAGCATCCGCAATCTGAGTGTGACGGTGCGCCATGACCCCGCGGCTCTTCTGCTCGACACCTCCCACCCCGTCAGCCTGGACCCCACGCTGGAGGAGGCTGGCTGGAGCATCACCGCCAGCCACGCAGACACCAGCACCCATCAGCTCACGGTGAACCTCAGCGGAACCAGCGACCTCCCGGTGGATCCCGTCACCAATCAGGCGACCCTGCTGCAGCTCAAGGCATCGGTGAACAGCGACGCCTCCACCGGCAGCACATCGATGCTGTCAGTCAGCGGCCAGGTGGATGCGGACAACACCCTCAACGGCTCGTCCAGCACCCAGCTCGTGGGACTGCTGGGGGACAGCGATGGGGATGGGAAACACTCCGTGTCCGACGCCATCTCAACGCTTCGGCACATCGTTGGGCTGGAGCACGATCTCGCTGCCTTCCCGGGTGTCGAGCCACGACTCGTGATGGATGTCAATGAAGACGGCTCCATCGGTGTGTCGGATGCGATCGAGATTCTCCGCAAGATCGTCGGACTCTCGGATGATCAGCGTCTCCAGTCGCCAACGCTGGCCTGAGATGGACCCAATCCGTGTCAACGCGTCCGACGCATCTCCAGAGGAGGCAGGCCGACCCGACGCCGAACCGGATTGATCACAGCCAGAGTAGTCGGCGCGAAGCTGCTGACGGGCACGATTCTTGTTCTGCCGGCAGATCCGGAAAGCATCTGCATCGTTGGCCCGGTTGATGCAGCGCTGCTCACTCCGCAGGATTCCGACCCGGCGGTCGAAGCTGCTCTGCTTCCAGGATCGCCTGGCTCTGAACAGCTCGTCGCGCTGCGCAGCGGGAAGACCGTTGTCGCGGCGCAGCGCCACGTCCGTTCCATCGTCGTAGATGTACTGGGCTGATGCCGGAGGCATCGGCGCAGCGATGGTGAGAACGATCAGGCCAAGGGGAGCCAGGGACGTCAGGCGCATGGGGAACCGCAGATCAATGGTTGTCAATGTGGCTGGATCACCCAGCGAAGATCTGAATGAACTCAGAGCAAGGCATGACCAGATCTGACCTGCGCGTTGGGATGGTGGGCCTCGGGGCGATCGGCCTGCCCATGGCGGTGAACCTGCGACGGGCCGGATTGGCCTTGAAGGTGCACACCCGCAGCAGAACTACGGAACAGCATCCGGACCTGGAGGGCAGTCAGGCCTGCAGCTCCGCGGCAGAGGCGGGCAGGGATGTGGACGTGCTGATCCTCTGCGTCAGTGACGATGCTGCCGTGGACTCCGTTCTCTTCGGTCGCCAGGGAGCCGCCGCATCACTCCCGAACGGGAGCGTGGTGCTCGACTGTTCCACCATCGCTCCCTCCACGGCCGTGACCGCCGCAGAGCGTCTGAGGCGACAGGGCGTGAGTTACATCGATGCCCCTGTGACAGGCGGCACCGAGGGAGCTCGGGCCGGCACCCTCACCGTGCTGGCCGGCGGAGACGCTGAGGCCCTGGAACGGGTGCGGCCTCTGCTGGAGATCATTGGCGGAACGGTTCATCACTTCGGAACGGTCGGGCGCGGACAGCAGGTGAAGGCCGTGAACCAGGTGCTGGTGGCAGGCAGCTATGCAGCCGTCGCCGAAGCGATGGCCCTGGGGACACGGCTCGGTCTGCCGATGCAAGAGGTGGTGGCGGCCCTGAGCAGTGGAGCGGCGGGATCCTGGGCTCTGCGCAATCGCGCCGACGGGATGCTCGCAGGGCGTTATCCCCTGGGATTCCGCCTGTCCCTGCATCACAAGGACCTCGGCATCGCCCTGAAGGAAGCAGACAGCGTTCAGTTGACGCTGCCCATCAGCAATCTGGTCCAACAGCAGGAGGCCGAACTGATCGGGCGCGGACATGGAGACGAGGACGTCTCCGCCCTGCATCGCCTTTTTGACTCGATATCGTGACGCCTGAGAAACGATATCGTTACGTCACTGATCCAGCTCTTGTTTGGAGCTGACCACGCGAACCCGTTTGGTCATGGTCACGACCCCGTCCGGATGCACCAGCATCGCTGCCCAGAACTGGGATCCCGGTGTCTGCGGGGCCTGAACGGTCTTGAACAGACCGCCACCACCCATCGGCTCAAGACGCAGATTGGGACGTGCCTGCTCCGCCACCTCCTGGGGAGTCAGCGGAATCAGCCCTCCAGCCACGATGGCCTGACCCAGGGGTTGTTCGAAAATCACATCAACGTCGTAGCGGCTGCCGGTGAGCACAGCATCGGGGATCTCAAGCGACACCGGCAGTGGCTGATCGCCACTGCGCAGCAGCGACTGTTCCTCCAGCAGCTGCTGGTCGAGGATCCGCCCGCCTTCGATGCTCAGAGCAAGACGCTGGCTGGCTTCCAGCCGGTAGCGAAGCCCATCGGCTTCTCCCACCCCATTGACCGTGACCTCGAAGGTCGGGCGTCCGTCCTTGAGGGAGTCCGCAGGGCGAACACTCCAGCGGGCTTCAGGAAACTCCTTGCTGAATCTCGCGTAACGACGCTCCAGATCCGACGACTGATCACCGGCGACCAGGGCGGCCAGATCGGCTGAATTGCCGCCGTTCAACACCTGCTCCAGACGCGGACCGAAACCATCTGCAGCCCGAGCCCCCTCAACGGACAACGCGACCATCGTTCCGCTGAGGATGGAGAAGACCGCTGCCCGAATCAGTGAACGCACCAGTCGGAACCATTCAGTGGGCCTAAGTTAAGTCGCGCATGGGGGGACGTCTGCCGTCATGACCCGGCTTCTGATCGCCGCCAGCGGCACGGGGGGGCATCTCTTCCCTGCGATTGCCGTGGCGGAAGCCCTGCCGGAAGGCTGGCAGGTGCGGTGGCTGGGAGTGCCCGACCGGCTCGAAACGCAGCTGGTCCCGGAGAGCATTCCCCTGACAACGGTTCGCGCAGGCGGGCTTCAGGGTCGCGGGCTCAACAAGCTCATTCAACTGATCCGTCTGATCGGCGCCATCGGTACGGTCCGGCGACTGATCCGACGGGAGCGAATCGAGGTTGTGTTCACCACCGGCGGGTACATCGCAGCTCCGGCGATCGTGGCCGCCCGCTGGTGCGGTGTTCCAGCCGTTCTGCATGAAGCCAACGCGATCCCAGGACGCGTGACACGACTGATGGGCCGGTTCTGCCGTGCGGTGGCCGTGGGGCTCCCCGTGGCGTCGGATCGCATTCCCGGCCATCGCCCGCTGCTCACAGGCATGCCTGTGAGAACTGCGTTTCTGGAGAGCCAGCCGCTACCGGACTGGGTGCCGATCAGCGACGGCCCTCTGCTGGTGGTGATCGGTGGCAGCCAGGGCGCGGTCGGGCTCAACCGCATGGTCCGCGCTGTGGTCCCGGAGCTGCTGGAGCAGGGATGCCGGATCGTGCATCTCACTGGTCGCAACGACCCTGAAGTCGGACAGCTTCAGCATCCGAACCTGGTGGAACTCCCCTTCAGTGATGAGATCCCCGGCCTGTTGCAGCATGCCGATCTGGCGGTCAGCCGAGCGGGTGCAGGCAGCCTCAGTGAGCTGGCCATCTGCAGAACCCCCTCGATCCTGGTTCCATTTCCCCAGGCTGCCGATGGCCATCAGGAAGCGAATGCGGCCTGCGCCGCTCGCACCGGCGGTGCCGTGATCGTGCACCAGCATGCCCCCGAGGCAACGGCACTGCGGGACACCATCCTCAGGCTGCTCGGCACGGATGCGGAGCTGCTGCAGGAGATGCGAACGGGCATGGAGAAACTGGCCGTACAGGACGCCGATCAGCGATTGGTGGACCTGCTCAGCAGCCTTGTGGACTGAACCCGACGCAAAGCCTCGACGATCCGACGGTTGCGTCTCCGCGTCTGCAGACCGATGCGCAGCCAACGTTCGCCCAGGCCACGGAATGAACCGCAATCCCGCAGCAGGATGCGATGACGCTGTTCCAGCTCCTGCCGCATCCACGCCAGGGAGTGATCGCCGTGAATCAGCAGGTAGTTGGCTGCGGAGGGAAGGGCGGAGACTCCATCCAGACGGCTGAGCTGCTCCTGCATCCAGGCCCCCTCGCTGGCCGTCCAGCGCTGGACCTTGGCGCACCAGCGGCGGTATCGCGCCGGATCCGAGAGCAACCTCTCCCCGACGACAGCCGCCACACCGTTGAGGGGCCAGGGATCACGCCAGCCCGCCCAGCGCTGCAGCCGTTCAGGGCGCGTGAGGACATACCCAAGACGCAGCCCAGCGATCCCGAACAGCTTGGTGAGACTTCTGACCACCACAAGGTTGTCGTGATCAGCCAGAAGCGGAATCAGCGACTGGCGCTCACCCGCCGGCACCAGCGGCAGGAAGGCCTCGTCGCAGATCACCAGAGAGAACCGCTGCAGCAGCGGTTCGAGCGAAGCGCGACTCCACAGCTGACCCGTTGGGTTGTGCGGATTGCAAATCCAGAGCACGGCCGCCTCCGCCGGTGATGGAAAACGTTGTGGGAAGGTCGCTGACCAGTGCAGCGGCAGGCTCTGCTCGCGGCAGTCGGCATTCCAGCAACGCAGGGCGCGCCCGTAATCAGCGAACCCCGGCGCCGGGAGAAGATTGACACCGGCGGCGGCGGCATCCCGTGCCACCCAGGTGAACAGCTCAGCAGCACCGTTGCCCGGCAGCACCAGATCCGGATCAAGCCCGTGACAGGTCGCGATCGCCTGTCGCAGTGCGGCATGGCTGCGATCGGGGTAGTCGCGGATCGCACCGAGCGGCAACCGGCCCAGCCACGGCGTCCAGGGCACAAGGGAGGCACTGGCATCGAGCAGCTCGGAGGGACGACAGCCCAGCTGCGCCGCCAGAGCCACCCGGTTTCCGCCATGGCGCAGGTCGACGCCCATCCCGACCCTCGATAGAACGCAGGGACGTGACCCCCTCACTCCATCCCACCATGCCGCTTCGAGGCTGCCTGCTCTCGATCCTGCTGCTGGGGGCTCCCGTGGCAGCGCAACCCACCGATCCCGGGGATCTGATCCGGGTGCTGCAGCAGCGTCATTGCCCGGACTGCCGGCTGGCTGATGCGGATCTGGTGCATGCGGATCTGCGTGATGCGCAGCTGGCCGGTGCCAGGCTGCAGCGGGCCAACCTCGGTGAGGCACGCCTGGATGGCGCCGATCTCAGCGGCAGCGATCTGAGCTTCACAAGCCTGAGGGGGGCCTCACTGCGTGGTGCGGATCTGCGTGGCAGCCGTTTGTACGGAACCGATCTGAGACATGCAGACCTCAGCGGCGCCCGCCTGGATGTCGGCGCCCTGGATCAAAGCCACTGGCAGGGAGCACAGGGCATCGATCGCGGCATCCGCAGCCACGCCTCCCTGCACAATGCGGGCGTTGACGCTGCCCTCTCAGGTCGCTGGATCGAGGCGGAGCAGTTGTTCAGCGCCGCCATCCTGCAGGATCCGCAGGAGGCGTTGAGCTGGGTGGCGCGTGGGCTCAGCCGCGGAGAGCAGGGCAAGCCAGATCTGGCCGGGCGGGACCTTGCTCACGCCGGAGTGCTTTTTGAGCAGCAGGGTGATCCGATCAAAGCCGATCAGCTGAAGCGGGCCAGCAGCCGCGTTCAGGAGCCCGTCGCTGCAGCCACTCCGGCTGGCAACGGACTGGGATCGGCACTGCTGGGGAGCATGCTGTCGACCGTTCAGACCCTGGCCCCGATCGCCCTGAAGGCTCTGATGCCGATCCTTCCCTGATCGGACTCAGGGGCGTGACTGCACCAGTTGACGGCTTGCGGAGGTGCCTGCTCGGTAGCCGTAACCGAAGCTGCCGCCCTGATCGTCATCGAGGATCCTGGGCGTGACGATGATCACCAGTTCATCCTTGACGCGCGAGGAGGCCGACTGTCGGAACAGCTGTCCGATCAGCGGGATGTCGCCGAGGATTGGCCACTTCTGCACCTGCTGACGGTCCTGTTCGTTGATCACACCGGTGAGGATCAGGGATTGCCCATCCCGCAGGCGCACCCGGCCGGATCTGAGCTTTCGGGCCTGGATGTTGAAAATCGCGACGCCCTGCTGCGTGCCTGCGGGAATCGGAACGGAGATCTCCGGATCAAGCGTCAGCGTCACGAAGCCGTTGTCATCGATTTTCTGAACCGACACGTCAACGGTCAGTCCTGCGTTCTCACGCGTGTTCTGAAACTGCGTCGAACCATTGGCGGTTTCCGTGGCATCCACACCCGTGATCACGCTCTGACCGGTCTCCACCTGCGCCTGCTCGCCTTCCTGCACGATCAGAGTCGGCTCGGCCAGTGTTTTGGCGCTGGAGGACGTGATCAGTGATTCGACGTAGGCATAGAACGAATCCTGTGGCTGCTGGAAACGGGACGGATCCTGACCCTCGACGTAGATGGGCCGGCCCTTGCTGTCCAGCACAGGCTTGAGTGCCGGAGCCGCCGCCGGATCGGTCGAGGGGACGTAGATCGGGCGACCGAATTGATCGAGACGGGGAACCAGCTCCGTTTCTCCCTCGGCATTGACCACCACCTGCTGCGCCTCAACGAACGGCGGATCAAAGACCTGCTGCTCCGCCACTCCGGCCGTCCCGGCGGCGTAGGTCCCCGGCTCCACGGGCCCGCCCTCCTGAATCAGGCCGGTGCCGGAACGGCTTCCCGGCCGGTATCGGCCGAAATTCATATGGGCCTTACCGCTCTCACTGACCACGTACTTGTCACCCATGCGCGCTGAAAAGGAAGCGTCGATGGTTTTGTCGTTGGTGAGCGAGACGCTGAGAATCTGCACATTCACGGCCACCTGGCGGTTCCGCAGATCAAGCTGCCGCAGATAGGACTCGGCGATGTTGATCAGGCCGGGATCTCCCACCAGCGTCACGGTGTTCAATCGCGAATTGGTCACGCCGCTGAGACCCACCAGAGGCCCGGTGGCGCTCCCGTAGGTCTCGGTCTCAGTGACCTGGTTGGTGGTTTGAGAGGCGGCGTTGCTGATCTGAGTGGCCCCCGCCGTTGCCGCTTCCCCAGTGGTGATCTGAATGGTCTTCACATGGGTCATCGAGGCGCCCATGCTGGCCAGGTACTGGGCGGCGCCCTCCACGTCGACCTGATTGAGCCGGAACACCTTGGACATCTGAGGCCCAAAGGTCTTGGCGGCCACTGATGTCCCCACCAAAAGCGTGCGGCCATCCATCTTTCCCTGCAGTCCGGACGCCAGCAGAACACTGTTGAGAGCCCGGTCGAATCGCTCGTTCCGGAAGGCCATGCTCACCGGTGTGCCACTGGCGTTCTCACCATTGCCACCGGCACCGTCTCCGACGAAGACGAAGCCGTACCCCCCCAGCCTCGCCAACGACATCAGCGCGTCCTTGGCAGGTGCATTGTTGAGGGTGAGCGACACCGAAGGCCCACTCACCTGCACGAAGCTGCGGTTGTTGATCAGCATCGTGCCGACGGCCATATCGCCCAGAGGAGGCGCCACGGCCCGGGGGCGCATCGGAGGCACGAAGCCAGGCTGGGCCACACGACCGGGCCGGGTCAGATCCAGACGACCGCTCGACTGCCCCGGACGCTGGGGGGACAGGCCCGTGAAACTGATGATCAGATCATCTCCGGAGGCTCTGATCTCCGGAGTGGAGAGAACCTGACCGGGACTTGCCTCCACCCGAAGCGTCGTCGCGGAACCTTCCGAACGCAGCTGAACCATGGCCAGCCCCAGGGACTGCATCGACAGCTTCTGAGCCGACCCGACAGCGCCAGCTCCCTCCCCGAGGGTGAGCACACCCTGCCAGCTGCTCGCCTGTTGACGCTGCTGACGCACCCGTGCGCCGGGACCGGCCCCGGAGATGATCACATCAAGACGTCCGTCGCGCTGCAGCAGCTTCAGCTCAGGCTGAACCGTCCCACGGGCCTGGGAGGCAGGACTGGCATTGGGCAGAGCGCTGACGCCTGTCAGCGTCACGCCGAGCATGACCGCCAGGGGCAGCCATCTCCGGGATCCGTTGAAAAGCACGCCTGAACGGAACTCCGGAGGGTGGTGTCTGCGCGGATGGTATCGATGGCACCGGCAGGCCACCAGCCTCAGGCCGGAGGTGGTGTCGAAGTCTGCTGATCGGCTTCAGCAGCGGGCTTCTCAGACTCCGACGATGGTTGGCGGTCATAGAAACTCAGCCGCAGGCCGAGGCTGATCTCCCCGTCGTCACGACTCTCCAGGGCAAGATCACTGCTCTCCACCAGCACCTGCAGCGTTTCCATGCGTTGCAGGAACCTCTGCAGCCCGTCGTAGGGCCCGAGCACCCGCAGGGCGATCGATGTTTTGGTGTAGCCCAGGGCCAGCAGCGGATCACCGGACGGCTTGGCTGCCTTCTCCCCCTGGCCGGCCTGTGGGGGAGGAGATGCTGCCGCTGCCTGCGAGGCCATGGGCTCATAGAGCTGGATGGCCACACCCGAGCCCGCCGCCTCGCGATTGAGCAGGGCCAGGAAGGTACGGATGCGATCACGTCCTGCGATCAGATCCACCAGCAGACCCTGCTGAAGCTGGGCACGACGCAGGGCCAGGGATGCCCCATCGAGCTCCCCCTCCAGATTGGGCAGCCGACGCTGGAGGGCCTGAAGATCCCCGACCCGCGTCTCCAGTTCTCCCACCCGCTGACGGGCGGGTTGCACCAGCAGCACCAGCACCGCGATGGAGATGAGGACACCGGCGACAGCAGGGACGCCGACCAGCAGGTGATCGCGACGGAGGAACGGACGGCGGGCTGCGGGGTTGAGATTGGTCACAGCGCCAGCCCGCGATCGCGCAGAAGGGCATAGCGGCGTGCCAGTCCGTCGGCACCGAGAGCACGAAGATCCTCCGGAGAGGTGCGTACCGCGGGATCGATGGCCACCTTCAGATTGAACGAGGTGAGCCCGTCCTCTTCTGCGGTCGCCTTCTGAACAACAGCACCATCGCTCAGCACCGCGGGCAGAGCCTCCAGATTCAGGGCCAGCGCATTGATGCGTTCGTAGGCGCCGGTCCCCCCTGCGCTGCGGGCCACGCCGCTGATGCTGATCTCAGACGGCTGGACACGCACCGTCTTCAACTGAACATCAGCAGGGGTGACCCGTTGCAACTGCGCCAGGAAGGCTGAACCGGAGCGCACCGACACCAGCTGATCGACGATGCGACGTGTGTCCGCCTCAAGGGTTGTTCGTTGCTGCGTCAGCTGCGCCAGGCGCGCCTGAGCGCGCTGAACGCGCTGCTCCACGGACGCGAGAGTGTCGACCTGCTGCTGGAGCGCCTGTTCCCGGGCCAAGAGCAGCTGATGCACAGCAAGGCTGGCCAGCACCACCACCATCCCCAGACCACCCCCGAGCAGCAGCAGCCCGCGGGCGGGACGCAGCGGAGGGGGCAATGCCGGCAGGCCGAGAGCGAGGCGATGCTCACGCAGCAGATCGGGGCGGAGGGGTTCGTTCATCAGGCCCGTTCCCCAGGCAGTGCTGAAAGGAGCAACTCCACCACAGGATCGAGCTCGGAGGAGTCCAGGGGATCCCAGGCCACCGGAGCTCCTGGGATCTCGTGATCCAGCCGGGTGTCACCCCTGGCCTGAACGCAGCGACCAGCCCATCCATCCCGCTCCTTCGCCGGAAGCGAGAGCCACCAGCCCAGCGGCGCAGCAGGGTTGATCTGCTGCCAGGCATCGACCACCTGCACCAGCTGCTCCCAGGCTGCAAGGGGGTCGTCGACGTCCAAGGACACGCAGCGATCCAGTTCGGGCACGCCGGCGCGGATCAGCACAAGCCGCAGACCGCGGCAGCTGTGCAGCAGCCAGGCAAGATCACCGGTCCAATCAGGACAGAACCGGTTCAGGGCGCGCAAGCCCGCACTGAGACACCAGTCCATCCGCCGCAGAGGCAGATCCGCCATCTCAACCACCTCGATCCAGGCCTGCACGGTCGGACGCGCCGCTCCCAACGCCAGAACAGCATCAGCACAGGGGGAGAGCGCCAGCACCGTGGCATCGGGATCGATCGACCACGTCAGTTCGGACAACAACTGGGACCGGTCCTCGGCCTGCTCAAGTCGACTCAGACTGGCCCCTTCGAGCACGCGCCAGTCGCAGGACGCCTCCGGCAACACCAGCAGGATCTCCGCGCCCAGGACGTCTGACTCAAACAGCAGATCGGCCAGCAGCTCCCCCATGGCTTCCCGCAGCAGGGGAACACCATCACGGCAGCTGTCCGGGGCCCAGTGGCCCAGTCGCCAGAACCAGGTCTGCCTGCGCTGCCAGCAGACCACCAGATGCTGATCGCTCACCACCGCCAGCACGGGCTGAGCCTTCAGCAGGCGCTGCACGGACATCGTGAAGGCCTGCAGCTGCGGAATCTCAGCGAAGGAGAGCAGGGCCAAAGGTGGCGCACCACTGCGGGCAGAGTATCGGCTGTTCAGCGGCTGAACAGGTGTCAGCCACTCTCCGGCCCGTCCTCACCCCGCCAGGCCAGACCGCTGCCCACCGCTTCGCTCACCGTGCGCAGGCCATGACGATCGAGCTGTTGCTGAAACCCTTCCAGGATGCGCGGCACCAGATCTGGACCCTGAAAAATCCATCCGGTGTACAGCTGGATCAGGGAGGCTCCAGCCGTGATCCGCTCCCAGGCGGACTCAGGAGAGTCGATGCCACCCACGCCGATCAGCGGGAGAGCGGGACCGGCTCCGGCCCGCAGACGGCGGATCACCTCGATGGCGCGCTGCCGCAGAGGGACGCCACTGAGACCGCCCGGCTCCTCCGCCAGGGTCCGCCCGGTCTGCACGAGGCGTCGGCGCTCGAGGCCAAGACGGTCGAGGCTCGTGTTGACCGCGATCACCCCTGCCAACCCCTCCTCGAAAGCGAGTCGGGCGATTCCGTCGATCGACTCATCCTCGAGGTCAGGCGCGATCTTCACCAGCAGGGGCGGGCAACCTGCCAGACGACGCAACCGCTCCACCAGCCGGCGCAACTGCGTGGTGTCCTGAAGATCACGCAGCCCGGGGGTGTTGGGAGAGCTGACATTGATCACCGCGTAATCAGCCAGGGGAGCCAGCAGCTCGAGGGATGAGGCGTAGTCGTCGGGCGCCAGGTCAAGGGGTGTGATCTTCGATTTGCCGAAATTGATGCCGAGAACGGCAGGACGCTGTCCCCGGGCCGGCAGAACCTGCCGGTTCAGGGTCCGGAGCAGAGCCTCAGCACCGTCGTTGTTGAAGCCCATGCGATTGAGCGCAGCCTGCTCCTCCGCCAGGCGGAACAGACGCGGCCGGGGATTTCCAGGCTGTCCGTGCCAGGTCACCGTGCCCACTTCAGCAAAGCCGAACCCGAACTGGTCCCAGATGCCGGCAGCCACTCCGTTCTTGTCGAAACCGGCCGCAAGGCCGACCGGATTGACGAAGCGGCAGCCGAACAACACCTGTTCGAGGCGCAGATCCCGGCGCTGCAGATCCATGGCCAGACCTGCCAGAACCGTGGAGACTCCCGGCCAGCGGCGCCGCAGACTCGCCTGAGCGAGAGCAGCCAGGGCCATCCTGGACAGCTGCTCGGCATCCATCCCCTCATCCCGGGCCAGCATCGGAGCCAGCCAGCGCCGATAGAAGGCGCCGCTGGTGATCGATCCTGCTGACGGTGATGGAGCCATTCAGCTGATCAAGGTTCTCCTGATCCTGCCTCGCGGCGTTGCAGCCGCCATCGCTGCCCCTGGAGAGGCTCCACCAGCCAGTCCCTCCAGATCCATGGTTCCTTGCGCTCCTCCAGCTGACGCATGGGTTGCTCCACCAACTGCGCCAGCTCCGTGACCTGAAGCGTGAAGCCTCCTGCGGCAAGCCGATCGGCCAGTTCGAGACGGCTGAGCAACTGTTGCAGCGGTGCTGGCGCGGGCTCGTCCGCTGCTTCGGAGGTCGTCTGAAGGTCAGGACCCAGGCCACGGGAGAACGAAACCGCGATGCGATCGACGCGATCGTTGTCAGGATCACCGCTGTGACCCTTCACATAGGTGAGCGGCACATCCAGGAGCCTCGCCTGATCCAGGGCCACCCAGAGATCCTGATTGAGCACCGGCTTACCGGCGGCGGTCTTCCAGCCCCTGCGTTTCCAGCCCTGCATCCAGCTGCCCAGGCCATCGATCAGGTATTTGCTGTCCGTGCGCAGGGTCAGATCGGGATGTCGGGGAAGCTCCTTCAACCGTTTCAGAAGCTCGAGGGCTGCCTGGAGTTCCATGCGGTTGTTGGTGGTCGCCGGGTCATGCCCGCCGAACTCCTCCACACTTCCGTCCTCGAACCGCAGCAGCGCACCCCAGCCCCCAGGACCGGGATTGCCGCTGCAGGCGCCATCCGTGGCTGCAGCCACCACGCGCCCCCGTCCATCAGCCATTGGTTCCCGCCTGCGTCATCCGGTACAACACGTGCTCCCGTGATGGCGCACATGTGGCGAACCTACCGCCGAGCTGTGGGCGTGAGCGCAGTCGGTGCACTCTCGCTGCTGCTGCCGGCCGGGCTGGCGGCCAGGGGAGTCTTTGACAGCAAACCGCTGCGTCAGGAGAGATTCGCGGTTCTGGCGCAACCGGTCGGTCGAAGCGACTGGAAACTGCTGGTGCTGGAGCAGATCAAACAACGGCCGCTGTGCTGGACAGCACGAGCCGACGGACTGATGGATCCCACGCTGAACACCTTCAACTTCGCCGGCATCTGCAGCCGTTATCTCGACAGCAATGGCTACTCGCTGCGCAGTGGAGGAGAGGATCTGGGCACCCGCTACAGGCTGAGTCTGAGACAGAAAGGCAGCACACTGGAACTGCAGGCAGGCCATGGCGGCAGCACGACACCGGTCACCATCGGTCGTGCCGTCATCCCTGCTCGCGATCGCAACGGCTTCGTCAGGCTTCGTCTGGACGATGGCTGGCGCCTGGAGCGTCGTGTGTACAGAGGGCGGACCCTGAGTCATGTGTATTTCGCCCACCCTGACCCGATGAACCGCCTGCTTGCGCGGGCCGCGGGTGGTGACAGCGGTGACAGCTTCGCTCGGCTCGGTGCCCCGACGGCTCCCTCGGCTCCTCCCCGCCTGGCATCGCGGGGGACGCTCAGCCCTGGCCAACCGATCAGGCTTGAGGTGATTCCTTACGGGCGGTGAAGCCGCCAAGTGTCACAGTGACACTTGAGAGAGCGACCTGAACGGCGCGTCACTGCCGTACCGCGCTTCTAGTTTCTGAGTGTGTGAGGAGTGCTGTACGCCTCTTCAGGGTCGAAACAAGGACAGACTCCTGAATGCCTACCACCCGAAAAACCCTGCCTTTGGCGGGGTTTTTTTATTGCTGAACAAAAATCGGACAAAAAAAACGGTCCCTGAAAGCAGGGACCGATACCGGGCATCGAGCCGGCTGAAAGGATCACTTGAGCGTGACCTTTCCGCCAACTTCTTCGATTTCCTTCTTGAGAGCTTCGGCTTCGTCCTTGGAGATGCCTTCTTTGATGGGCTTGGGAGCAGCCTCCACAAGTGCTTTGGCATCGCCGAGACCAAGACCAGTGGCATTGCGCACGGCCTTGAGGACTTTGATTTTGGCGGAAGCATCGAAGCTTTCGAGGATGACGTCGAATTCCGTCTTCTCCTCAGCGGCCTCACCGCCATCACCACCGGCAGCAGCGCCGGGGGCAGCCATCACGACGCCGGCAGAAGCGGCGGCGGACACACCGAAGGCCTCCTCGATCTGCTTGACCAGCTCGGAAGCTTCAAGCAGGGAAAGGGACTTCAGCGATTCGAGAATTTCGTCGGTTTTTGCGGACATGGTTGTGAATGAAGAAGCAACAGATCAGTGAAACCAGTGATGTCGGCAGAGAGTGCTCAGCTTTCGCCGCCTTCGGCGTGCTGCTTGAGCGCTCGCGCGATGCCGGAGGGAACCTCGTTGATACCAACCGCGACCTTGGTGGCCACGGCATTGATCGCACCGGCGATCTGAGCCATGAGCTGCTCCTTCGAAGGGAGATCCGCGATGGCTTTGATCTCGTCCTGAGACAGGAGCTTGCCTTCGAAGAGGCCGCCCTTGGTCTCGGACTTCTTGGTGTCCTTCTGGAAGGCCTGAACAGCCTTCACACCAGCACCAACATCGCCTTTGATCAGGACAAAGGCGTTGGTGCCGGTCAGCAGGGAATCGAGGTTGGCCCAGGAGCTGTCACCATCAATGGCGCGGCGCATCAAGGTGTTCTTGGTCACCTTGCAGATGCCGTCGCCGGCCCGCAGTCGATCCCGCAGGTCGGACATTTCCTTGATGGACAGGCCCTTGTAATCAAGAACCAGTGCCAGCTCGGCCTCGGCGAGGAGCTCCTTGAGCTCTCCGACGATCTGCTGCTTGCTCTCCAGCGTGCGGCCCATAGGGATTGGATCGGATCGAGGGGGAACAAGCTGGACACGCGGCCGATCGAGTCTTCAAAACGAAGACGAGGCCGCGTGCCGATCCAAACCCAAAAGGGGAAAAAACCGTGTCGCGTCTGCCTCGGCAGGGATTACTTCGTTGAGCCCGAATGGAATCGGGCTCTGGAAATCCTGCTGTCTCTGGCCGGGCGCGTGCCCGAGATTTGGCTTTCGCCAAGCGTCAACTATAGAACCAAGGGGTTCAGCCGTCCTGCTGGATGTCCTGCAGAGCCGAGAAATCCACCTCCACAGAAGGTCCCATCGTGGAGGTCACATACAGGCTCTTCCAGTAACGGCCCTTGGCACCACTGGGCTTGTTGCGATCGATCGTCTCCTGGAGTGTCTTGAGATTTTCCAGAAGCGCCTCCGCCGTGAAGCTGGCTTTGCCGAATCGCACATGCACGATTCCGGTGCGGTCGGCGCGGAATTCAAGTTTGCCAGCCTTGAATTCCCTGATCGCCCCGGCCAGATCCGCCGTCACAGTGCCGGCCTTCGGGTTGGGCATCAGACCGCGGGGGCCGAGCACACGACCGAGCTTGGCCACTTTGGGCATCATGTCCGGGGTGGCGATCAGCAGATCGAAATTCATTTCGCCCTTGGCGATGGTCTCCACCAGGTCTTCATCGCCGGCGAGTTCAGCGCCAGCCGCCTTGGCTTCGGCGACCTTCTCTCCTCGGGTCACCACGGCGATGCGCACGGTCTGACCGGTGCCGTTGGGAAGCGCCACGGTGGTGCGCAGCTGCTGATCGGTGTATTTGGGATCGATGCCGAGGCGGACGTGAGCCTCCATCGTTTCGTCGAATTTTGCTGTGGCGTTTTCACGCACAAGCGAGATCGCCTCGAGAGGCTCGTAGGCACGATCTTCGATCTTGCTGGCCAGGCTGGCCACGCGTTTGGAGATTTTTGGCATGACAGATGTGGGGTGCGAACGACATCAGTGATGTCTCCCCCGGTAAGAGTGAATGAAGGAATCGCGACGTCAGTCGCTGATGGAGACGCCCATGTTGCGGGCGGTGCCTTCGATGATCCGCATCGCAGACTCAACACTGTTGCAGTTGAGATCTGGAAGCTTGGTCTTGGCGATTTCCTCGAGCTGAGCCCGATTGATCGATCCGACGTTGCCCTTGGCGGACTCACCGGAGCCCTTGTCGATCTTGGCGGCCTTGGTGATCAGCACCGACGCCGGAGGCGTTTTGGTGATGAAGGTGAAGCTGCGGTCTTCGTAGACCGAGATCTCCACCGGGATCACGAACCCGGCCTTGTCCTGCGTGCGGGCGTTGTATTCCTTGCAGAACATCATGATGTTCACCCCGTGCTGACCGAGGGCAGGGCCCACCGGTGGCGCAGGGTTGGCTTTGCCGGCCTGCAGGGCCAGCTTGATGACTGCTGTGACTTTCTTGGCCATCGGCTGGGGGGTTTGGACAGCTGCGGATCACCGGACCCTCGGGCCCGATGCGGCGAGGTGGGGAACCACCTCCAGGGCCGCCCTCCGCAGGGAGACGGCCGCCGCCTGGTCAGTTCTGTTTGCTGATCTGGGAAAACTCCAGTTCCACAGGGGTCTCCCGTCCGAAGATCGACAGCAGCGCCTTGAGCTTGTTGCGCTCGCCGGAGACCTCGATCACCTCGCCCTGGAAGTCCTTGAACGGACCGCCGGTGACCAGGATCTGATCCCCCTCGGTGAGATCGACCTTCACCACGGTCTTCTTCTCCGCAGCCCGCTTGAAGATGCGGTCCACCTCCGTGCGGCTGAGGGGACGCGGTTTGATGTGGCCGCGAGCCTTGCCCGTGGCACGACGATCCTCGGCACCAACGAAGTTGATCACGTTCGGGGTGCTTCGCACCGCCATCATCGTGTCCTCATCCAGCACCATGCGAACCAGCACATAGCCGGGGAAGACCTTCTCCTCCGTGGACTGCCGGCTGCCGTCCTTTTTCAGCTTCACAGCGGGCGTCTGGGGAATCTCGATCTCCAGGATGCGGTTGCTGACGCCGAGGGTCACGGCACGCTGTTCGAGCGTGGCTTTGACTTTCTTCTCGCAACTCGATGCCACCTGAACGGCATACCAGCGGGCGATGGCCGTCTTGGCTCCGGTCTCCTCCGACAGCGTTCCCTCCTCCCCCTCGTTGGGAGCGGGAAGGTCGAGCACCTCGGCGGCGTCCGTTGTGATCAGATCGTCAGACACAGGGGAAGAGTGGGTGCGGATCAGCGGAACACCTGGGATGAAGCCCAGCCGAAGAAGCGACTCACCGCAGCGATCGTGGCCGCCGACAGGCTGACCATGAGGATCACGGCGATGGATTCGCTGAACAGCTGCTGACGACTGGGCCAGACCACCAGTTTCAGCTCATCGACCGTGGCGGCCAGAAACCCGCCCTGACGGGGGGATTCGGCATCCATCTCTGAGCTTGCAGCGGTGGTGTCCTCGGAAGTGGGGCTGCTCACGGGGCTGGAACCGGGTGTTGACAAGGGGCCTCAGCACCTCGCCAAACAGTCACCCTACCGGATGCACCTCTTCTCCCCATGGGCTGAAGGCGAGAGTGCCCGCCTCACCATCCGCCAGAGCGACCCGAACGCCCTGAACACCGCGGAAGCGGTCCTCCAGCAGTTCCGTGGCGAGAGGGTTCTCCAGCTGGCGTCGCAGCACCCTGCGCAGCGGGCGGGCGCCGTACTCCGGCTCGAAGCCCTGGCGGGCGATGAACTCCGCCACCGCGTCATCGACCTGCAGAGCGAGCCCCTGCTCGGCCAGCAGAGATGCAAGGTCGGCCAGCTGCAGACGCACGATGCGGACGAGATCCTCGATCTGCAGGGGATGGAAACGGATCAGCTCATCGATGCGGTTGAGAAATTCGGGCCGGAACTGAGCCGCCAGCGCCGCCTCCACCTGCTGGTCCAGCCCGGAGACATCCGAGGTCTCCCGACGGGCGTCCTCAAGAATGGCGCGACTGGCCAGATTGCTGGTCATCACCACGACGGTGTGGCGGAAATCCACGGTCCGCCCCTGGGAATCGGTGAGACGTCCGTCATCGAGGACCTGCAGCAGCAGGTTGAACACATCGGGATGGGCCTTCTCGACCTCATCGAGCAGCAGCACGGCGTAAGGGCGACGCCGGACCGCTTCGGTGAGCTGCCCCCCTTCCTCGTAACCGACATACCCGGGCGGCGCTCCGATCAGACGGGCCACCGCATTGCGCTCCATGAATTCGCTCATATCCAGGCGCACCAGGGCCTCTTCCTCATCGAACAGCGCCGAGGCAAGGGCCTTGGCGAGCTCGGTCTTGCCAACGCCCGTGGGACCCAGGAACAGAAAGGAGCCGACGGGGCGACGCGGATCCTTCATGCCGGCCCGGGCCCTCCGGATCGCGGCGGCCACGGCAGCAACGGCTTCCACCTGACCGATGACGCGCTCGCCGAGGTGGGCCTCCAACGCCAGCAGTTTGCGACGTTCGCCGGCCAGCAGTCGCTGCACGGGAATCCCGGTCCAGCGGGCCACAAGATCAGCGATGTCACCGGCTTCCACCTGCTCCCGGAGCAGGGCCGTGCCGGCCGCCTGAGCCTCCGCCAGAGAAACCTCTAGCTCTTCCTTCCGCTGCTGCACCGTGTGCAGCTGGTCGTACTGAAGCCGGGCGGCTTCCTCAAGATCCCCCTGACGCTCCGCCTCAGCGATGGCATGACGCAGGTCCTCGTCCTGCTGCAGCAACTGTGCAAGCTCCTCGAGCTGGCTGCGTTCCTGCTGCCAGCGGCGACGCAGACCCTCCAGGCGCTGCGAAACCTCCAACCGTTCGCGCTGAAGCTGGATCCGCTGCTCCTCCGGAGCCTGCTCCGCCGCCAGCAACGCCAGTTCCACCCGTCGCAGATCCGCTTCCGCCTCCTCCACCACCTGGGGTTTGGAGGTCACCTCGATCTTCAGCTGGGCAGCGGCCTCATCGATCAGATCGATCGCCTTGTCCGGCAGGCAGCGATCGCTGATGTAACGGTCCGCCAGACGATTGGCGGTCTGGATCGCTTCATCGGTGATCGTCACCCCGTGATGGAGCTCGTAGCGCTCCTTGAGGCCTCGCAGGATCTCGAGGCTGAGAGCCAGATCGGGCTCTCGGATCAACACCTGCTGAAAGCGTCGGTTGAGGGCGGGATCCTTCTCAACGGTGAGCCGGTAATCCTCCGGCGTCGTGGCACCGATGCAGCGCAGATCACCCCGAGCCAGAGCCGGTTTGAGCAGGCTGCCGGCATCGGTGCTGCTGCGGTCACTGCCCACCACGGTGTGGAGTTCATCGATGAACAGCACCACTCCTGAGTCGGAGCCGCTCACCTCCTCCAGCACCGACCGCAGGCGCTCCTCGAACTGACCTCGGAACTTGGCTCCTGCGATCAGGGCACCGAGGTCCAGCGCCACCAGCCGGAGCCCCTGCAGAGACTCCGGCACCTCACCGGCGACGATGCGCTGAGCCAGAAGTTCGGCAATGGCGGTCTTGCCGACTCCGGGAGCGCCGATCAGCACAGGGTTGTTCTTGCTGCGCCGTGAGAGCACCTTGATCAGATTGCGGATCTCACCATCGCGGCCGATGACGGGATCGAGCTCACCGGCTTCCGCTTCGGCGGTGAGATCCCGGCCATAGCTCTCGAGCGCTGTTGGTGCCAGGGGAGCGAGCTCCTGCTCAGGGACTGGCTCAGGGGATGGTGTCGGCGCCATGGGCACAGGTGCCGGAACCGGAATGGGGGCGGACCGCACGGGGCCTTCACTGACCGGTGGGTCCACAGGTCTCGGGCTCGGAGAGGGCTGCATCACCGGCTGACGCAGTTGGGCCTCCAGCCGATCCGCCGGCAGTCCGAGGCCTGCGAAGAGCTCAGCACCGATGCGGGGATCCCGACCGAGAGCGAGCAACACATGCGGAACATCGATCAATCGCGACCCCCAGCGCTGCCGGGCTCGCTCCGCCGCCTCCAGCAGTTCCTCAAGGTCCTCCCCGATGAACAACTCATCGCCGCGGCCGGCAGGCTGTTCGGCGAGCACGTCCTCCAGGCGATCGAGCAGATCCTCGGGACGCACCGACAGCGGCGCGATCCAGCGGCGAAAAGCGGGATCACTGAAGAGCACCTGCAGCAGATGCTCCACATCCAGCTGCTCATGGCGCCAGCGGCGGGCCACATCCTGCCCGGCGAGCAGCAGATCCCAGGCCTCATCGCTGAAGCGATCGGGCTCGTGCGTGAGGCTGCCCCGAGCGGGGGGGGAAGTCGTCATTCAGCTCAGGTGTCCGCGCGGGAGGAAAGTTCAATCAATTCCACCTTGTAACCGTCGGGATCTTCCACAAAGGCGATCACCGTGGAGCCATGTTTCATCGGTCCCGGCTCGCGCACCACGCGTCCTCCCTTGTCGGCGATGCCGGCACAGGTGCCTCGGATGTCCTCCACACCGAGAGCGATGTGTCCGTACCCATCACCGAGGTCATAAGCATCGGTGTCCCAGTTGTGGGTGAGTTCCAGCACCGTGTTCTCCCGCTCCGATCCGTATCCGACGAACGCCAGCGTGAACCGTCCACCGGGGTAGTCCTTGCGGCGCAGCAGCTGCATGCCTAGCAGCTCCGTGTAGAAGGCGATGGAACGCTCGAGATCCCCGACCCGGAGCATGGTGTGGAGCATCCGCATGGGTTCGGATCCTTCCTCGACATCTACCGGCATTCTGGCTGCGTGCGTTCAATCACAACCCGGTAGCGGGGGTCGACCCATAAGATCCCCGGGTTTGATGCCCCGTCCAACGTGATCGACTCCCTCGACCTCGTCATCGACACCATCGTGGCCAGAGAGGTACTGGATTCCCGCGGGAATCCCACGGTGGAAGCCGAGGTGATGCTCGAGAACGGAGCCATGGGGAGAGCGATCGTCCCCAGCGGCGCCAGCACCGGCGCCCATGAAGCCCACGAACTGCGCGACGGCGGCGAGCGCTACATGGGCAAAGGGGTCACCCAGGCGGTGAACCACATCGAAGAGCGCATCGCTCCGGCGCTCTGCGGGCTTTCATCACTGGATCAGGCCGCCGTCGATGCCGCCATGCTCGATCTCGACGGGAGCGATAACAAATCCAATCTCGGCGCGAATGCCATCCTCGCGGTGAGCATGGCCACTGCTCGAGCTGCTGCGAACGGCTTGGGAATCCCCCTGTATCGCTATCTGGGGGGTCCGATGGCCAACCTGCTTCCGGTTCCCCTCATGAACGTGATCAACGGTGGGGCCCACGCTGCCAACAGCCTTGATTTTCAGGAATTCATGCTGGTGCCCCACGGAGCTGAGAGCTTCCGCGAAGCTCTGCGCATGGGTACCGAAGTGTTCCACACCCTCAAAGGGCTGCTCAAGGCCAGGGGGATGAGCACATCCGTGGGTGATGAGGGTGGCTTCGCTCCGGATCTTGGCAACGTGGAAGCCGGTGAGATTTTGGTGCAGGCGATCGAGAAAGCCGGCTACAAGCCCGGTGAGCAGATCTCCCTGGCACTCGACGTGGCCAGCACCGAATTCTTCGAGAACGGTCGCTATGCCTTCGATGGCGGCAGCTACGACAGTGCCGAGATGGTGGGGCAGCTGGAGCAGCTGGTGGAGAAGTTCCCGATCATCTCGATCGAGGACGGCCTGGCTGAGGACGACTGGGACGGCTGGAAGCTCTTGACCGAGCGTCTCGGAGCCAAGGTGCAGCTGGTGGGTGATGACCTGTTCGTGACCAACACCAAGCGCCTGCAGCAAGGCATCGACAACGCGACCGCCAACTCAATCCTGATCAAGGTGAACCAGATCGGCTCTCTCACCGAAACGCTGCAGGCGATCGATCTCGGCGGCCGCAACGGCTACACCAGCGTGATCAGTCACCGGAGCGGCGAAACCGAAGACACCACCATCGCCGACCTCTCGGTGGCCACCCGAGCTGGCCAGATCAAGACCGGCTCTCTCAGTCGCAGTGAGCGGGTGGCCAAGTACAACCAGCTGCTTCGCATCGAGGACGAACTTGGCAGTCAGGCCGTGTATGCCGGCGCCGTCGGCCAGGGACCACGGGGCCGCAGCTGAGGCCCTGCCTCAGACCTTGAAGAGACGCTTCGATTGCACGGTGATCGAAATGGTCTTCCGGGCCTCCACAGTGGCTTCGCCTGGATATTTCCCGTGAAAGGAGTTGTCGGTCTTGCGAAACCCGAACACGAGGTTTTTGCGGTACGGCGCCCGGAAGACTTCATCAAAATCATCAAACTTGAACTGTTTACCGTTCCAACTTCGAAACCCATTGTCTTTGGGCACAAAAACAGATGTTCCCTCCTGCTCCAGAGAAGGGTGACCAGAGCAATACAGCAGGAATGTTGCATATTTCTGAACACCATCGGTATGGGGGGAAATCTGAAATCCCCCTCGATCCATCCAGAGATCCTTGCGGACCTTGAATCCTGACTGAAAGGATTCAACCCGCATATCAGGAGCAGGATCGGGCAAGGCATGCATCATCTCGGGAGACAGGAGATCGATGAATGCACTGAACACATCCCAGAAGGCGGCACGATCCACAGACAACCCTTCCAGTGACTCTGGATTGAGGCGAAACAGCTTTCTGTTCCTGCGGGCCATGGCATTACGCGTGCGCTCCACAGGCATGTCTTCCATGTCATCGGAGCCAGGAAAACTTTGGGACACCAACGTCATCATGCGCCCATCCAGAAAGCCATCCACAACCACAACCGGATAGGGATCACGCCGACGCTCACATTGACGCAGATAACGAACGGAGTGAGACATCGACCGCATCAATTCGCGGGGAGACAAACCACAGGCCTTCAGATTGCGACGGAAGTGGCGACTGCGGAGCAGCCATGCCAAGTGCAACCAACGGCCGATTGCAAGCTTCAGCTCAAGTGCAGAAGAAAGCCTTGGAGTCGACATCCAGACAAACAAACAACTTCGCTTTAAATGAATTTATCATCAACTCGAATGGGATGTGATCTTCGACTCAGGAGCGACTGGAACCAGGCATCTGCTCCAGGCGCTGATCACGACGAAGCCGCAGCTGGATGGACATCCAGCCGAACGCGACGGGAACGGTCGCTGCAGCCGGCAGCAGACTCCAGAAGGGACGACTGCTGGCTGCAAGCAGCGCCGTGCTCAGGGCAAGACAGCCCAGCAGCACGGACTGACCGATCGACTGCTGGACTGTGATCATCCGCCGGAACTGACGGTCGGACTCACCAAGGCGAACCTGCAGCTGCAGATCCCCCTGTTCCAGACGTTCCAGGCTGTCATCCAGCCGTTTGGGAAGGGCCACAGCCCGACTGCTCAGAGCTCCCACCTGGCGGCTGATCTCATTGAACAGATCACTGGAGCCGGCTCCACTTGAGGTCATCAGAGGCAGAAGGTAGGGCTTGGCGATGGCGACAAGACTAAAAGCAGGATCCAGGCTGCGGCCGACCCCCTCGAAGGTGGACAGGGCCCGCATCACGAAAATCAGCTCAACCGGCAGTCGGAAGGGCTGGCCGTACACCAGCTCGTACAGATCGCCGGACAGCTTGTCGATCACATTGGAGCTGAAGGGGGGCGTGAGCGCGTCCTGAAGCATCAACCGGACGAGACGTCTGACAGGGCCCACGTCGATGTCAGCGGCGATCACTCCGGCTGCCTGCATCTGTTCCACCAGAGCAGCTGAATCGCGGGAAGCGGCGGCCCGGACCATGGCCCCCAGTCGACGACGCAGACCGTCTGACAGAAGCCCCATCATTCCGAAGTCGTAGTAGATGAGTGCGCCATCAGCGGCGACCGCCAGATTTCCGGGATGGGGATCGGCATGAAAGAAGCCGAAGCGCACCAGCTGCTTCAGATAACTGGCAGCGCCGATCTCAGCGACGGCGGATGGGTCGATCCCGGCCTCCACCAGGGCCTCTCTGTCATTGACCTTGATGCCGGGGAGATAGTCGAGGCACAGCACCTTTCGGGTGCTCAGTTCCCAGATCACAGCAGGAATACGGATCTGTTCGTCATCCAGGAATTGCTGGCGGAACCGTGCGGCGTACTGGGCCTCCACACGGAAATCCAGTTCACGCAGCAGGACGCGACGACATTCCCTTGCCATCGCAGGCCAGTCCCGACCCCTCCCCCAGCTGGGATGACGCTGCAACACCACCGCCACCTGATGCATGACATCAAGATCGAGACGGAACAGTGAATCCAGGCCGGGACGCTGCACTTTGAGCACCACCTGGCGTCCGCTGCGCAGACTCGCCCGGTGGACCTGAGCCAGGGATGCCGCACCGAGGGGATCGGGATCCAGATCCACCACTTCGGCACATCGCTGTCCCAGTTCTTCCTCAAGAACCGACTGGACCCGATCGAAACTGAAGGCTGGAACGCGATCCTGCAATTCCGCCAGCTCCGCAACCCATCCCGCCGGGAGCACATCCGGTCGCGCGGAGAGCAGCTGCCCGAGCTTGATGAAGGCGGAGCCGAGCGTGAGGAGTTCAGCTGTCAACCATTGGGCTCGTTGCCTCTGACGCTCCTGCCGTCTCTCCGGGCTGACACCGCCGCGGTAGGTCCACGTCTGACCATCCCACCAGAGCAGGGCGATCAGGGTGAGAACTGTGCGCCAGATGCGCAGGGCTCTCCGGGTCCGCCGCAGGGGTGCCATGCGAACGGTTGGCGCCATCAGGGTTTGACCTCGAGGGCTCGACTGATCTCCGCCACCGTTGCCCTCAGAAGGTCAATCCGATCCTGGGATGACTGCTCCTGCGACGGTGCTGCAACAGCACCGTCGGCGGTGATGGTCTCACCGTGTTCCAGCCGTTCGGCCTCGGCCTGAACCTCCTCCTGAAACAGATCCCACTCCTGGCGTAGCCGTTCCGGAGCATCCTGCGCCAGCACTGCCAGTTCCGCTGCGGCATCAGCCAGGCCGTGGCCGAGGCGGGCACCGAGTCGATTGACGGTGGCGCGGATCAGGGCATCCGGCGATCCCATGACGCTCAGAACGACAAACCAGACTGTGGCAGATCCAGACCCCGATCAGGGAGCCATGACTGGGGGATCCGATGGAGTCGGCACCACAGGGAGCACAGGCTCCGGCGGAGGCAGCAGGATTGCGGAGGGCTGCGGAGGCGACTCTTCCGTGGCCACCGGTTGGACAGGCGATCCGAGCAACGGGTCGGAATCCGACTGGATCCGCTCCTCCGGAACCGTCTCGACCAGGGGCTTCTCTTCCCATCTGGCCTCCTCCAAGAGCGGCTGAACCGCCTGATTGAGCTGCAGGGATTCCTCCACCCGTCGCTCAGCCTCCAGACGCGCTTCCTCCTCCGCTTTGCGTTCGGCCTCCAGACGCGCCTCGATGGCAGCCACATCCACCTGCAGGCCGCCGGACGTCTGACCATGGCGGTCGCGCAGTGACCTCAGCGAATCACCGGGAAATTCCGCAGGAGCGAACAGCTCAGGCTCCGGTGTTTCGGGATTGCTTTGCAGGGTCACCAATCGATGGGTGATGCCATAGCCGAGGGTGAAGCAGCAACCGGCCAGGAGTGGCCCGACCCAGAAGCGTGGCTTGCGAGCCACCGGCACGTCAGGGGTGCTTCCGGTCTCCACGGTTCAGAAAAAAGCCACTCTGACAGTGATGGGCTCGATCCGATCGACATGTGGTCACGTTGTGGGGTCGTTGCTGGCCGGCGGATCGCGAACCACCACTCGCTTCATCAAAGAATGATCTCCGATGTCGCCCTGAATGAAAAGCCGTTAACAACAACAACATAGGGAATATTGGCTCAATCAAGCCGATGCACAAAGGCAACACTTCTCACATTTGAAAGCCAACATCTTTTTGAAATTCAATTGAATCAGTGCCGATGATTGCGCTGATAAACGATAAGCATGTGACTGATCCAACCTGGGCCGATCAGGGCAAGAATCATGATGGTCAGTGACGTGGTCAGTCGGCTGGACAGTGTTCTCGCTTCTTCAAGCCCGTTCAAGACAAAGGCAATCGAAACAAGCACACCGAACAACCCTGTGAATGTTCCACTGAGCGACTTCAGCAGGTCTCCGATCGAGCGTCCTCTCACAGCATTGGGATCGATACCAACGCGACGACCGGCAAGGACACCGGTAATGCCAAGCAAAACAACAAGCGCCAGTCGTTCCTGAGGTGAGTGGACCAACGCGGCGGCACTACCTTGCTGCATCTCATCCATCATCGAGGCAGCTGTACCAAGAAAACTCCCTGAGCAGAGGCCGATCCCTGTCCACCAACGGGTTGGTGATTTCAGTCGATGACGCAACCGGCTGATCAGGATCAACAGAATGCAGCTGATCGCTGCTGCCAGGAGCAACGGTAATTTGAGATTACAGATGTAGCCAACGGCAGATGTCAGCAGCAAGCAAGCCAAATCTGACGTTTGGCGTGGCTTCATGTAAAGCAGCTCTTGATGGTCTGATTCACGTTGCATGGCTTTGACTTAAACGTCCCCTGTGATCTGAGCCTGGGAAGCGTTCGCCTTGCGCCATTGCATGAAGGGTGCCGTGCCAACTGCCGTGACAACCACATAACCAACCACGGCTGCTTTGAGGTCTACAGCGTTGGGTGCCATGCGTTGCACGATCAGCAAAGCAAGACCTGGATTTCGCATGGACAGCACCAGCGGCAACGTGCTGCGTTCCACCCCATCGTCGCCGGCGACGGCGAACCCCAGACCGAGAGCAATCCAGGTCAGGATGAACATCAGCAAAGCACCTCTGAGGTTGCCAATTAACATCGGCGCCACCTGCGGCAACGCCACGATCAAGATCAAGGCCAGCAACACCAACAGCAGAATCTTGGAGGCCTTCTGAATGACTGGATTCCACCGTTCAGACCACTCAGCGCACCACCGACGCAGTGACACGCCAACCAACAGTGGAATCAACTGCACGGTGAACACCTGATAGGCGACCTCCTGGGCCGGAATGCTCCAGATCGTCTCTGATGCTTCGGTGGGCAGCTGACCAACCCAGAGCGGAACACTCAAGATGGCAGCGCAGGCCGACCAGAATTGCAACCGCGTAGCCAACTCAGGATTGGCTGCCAGCTTTGTGCTCTTCAGGGCAATCATCGGAGCACTGGGACAGATCGCCATCAGCATCACGGCTGTTGAAACGGCGGCAGACAGCCCTTGCCCAAGTGGACTGTGCAGCAACAGCAAGGCCACAATCGGCAGGACCATGCAGGTGGCCAACAGGACACGCACGAGCAGCCATGGCCGACGTTTCAGCAGTCCGAACTGCAGGCTGGGCAGATTGAGACCCAGAGACATCATGATGAAAAACAGGGCCAGCGAAATCAGCAGTGACATGAAAAGAATGGGAGTTTTGACAGTGACGCGGGAGCCCCCTTGAGCTCAGAAAAATGCGGAAAGCATCCAGAGAAATGCAATCACCCCGATCGACAGAACAGCTGTTGCCGTGGCAATCGAGAGCGAAGGCTCATCCCGGTAGAGATAAGGATCGTTTCGCAAACGAACGAGCTCACGTTTGTGCTGCCTCATGGCAATGAGCAGCGTGAAAATGCCAACCCCAATAAACACCATCGACATCAGTTGCACACCAATATCGTCGCGGGAGCTTGTTTCACCTCCTGCATCACGGATGGCACTGATGATTTGATCGAGACCGAATCCGAAACTGATCAGAGTCAGGGCGGTTCGGATCCAGGCCAGGGTTGTGCGCTCCGCAGCTGCTCGATTCCGTGTTTTGGCTAATTCCGTATTGGCATTGCTCATCCGAGCGGAAGGGGCAGACCTCTATCCACAGGATAAATATCGCTGAAGACAAAGGCATCTCAACATGATCCCGATTGTGCTGAATTGCTGCACTCTGGGTTTTGACAACTCGTCATTCTCTTCTCCCTCCTCCACAATCGTCTCATACCTGCAGCCAATGATTCATGGACTGGGCCGAGCATCTGCTGACGCATACGGCGGAAGGATTGCGCTTGATTCTTGAGGGCCTTTCGATTCTTTCCGTAGGGATTGGGTTGATTGCTGTGTTCAGTCCGGGCGGACCACTTCGTCTGCGGGCGATCCCGCCGCGCCTGATGCAGCGTGGGCCGCTGACGGCAGCGCGACTGACATTTGGAGGCTGGGTAGCCCTGGCCCTTGAGTTTCAGCTTGGAGCTGATGTCGTCCAGACCACCATCAGTCGTGAAGCATCAGCGTTGATCCAACTGGGAGCCGTGGCATTGGTGCGCACATTTCTGAATTACTTTTTGAGCCTGGAACTCAAAGAAAAAGAGCAGATCTCCTAACGAGATCTGCTCAAAGAAATACGGAAACAACTGGACGTCTCCCGTTGATTTGCACGAGAGACGTTGTTGCTGACTTTGGCTTGGCTGCTCTATTCGAGATACTCCACGTGCATGGTGTGAATGGATCCATTGAACTTGAATGGCGCACGTTCGTGGTAGTCGAGCGAAACAGGAGAACCAAGCGCCTGGCCGACATCCAGACAATCATTCGCCGTGAACAGCACAGCTGCAACCCTTGGCACAGTGCCGTCGATCACTTGTGTGCCATTGAGGGACACCTTGATCGACAGCGGACCTCTTGGATCGTCGTCGGTGTGCTGGGTGACGATCTCCAGTTTGTGACGACCGGCCGGCAGTGGCTCAGCAGAGCGCAGCTTGGTGCGTTCAATGATGAACAGGTTGTATTCATAAATGAGAACCCCCTGATCCATGTACAAGGTGAGACCACCTGAATTGGCGCCGAGCTTGTAGAGCACACCACTGGCATTCTCTGGAATCTCCATGTCGATCGTGACTTTGTTGTTGAGGCAACCAAGTCGTGGAGCACAGGGTTCCGGAATGCGTGTGATGGTGCCTGGCAACTCCCAGGATGTTGCTGGCGGGGCAACCTTCAGCTCCGGGTGGAAGATGATGGTCCAGAGGCCACCGCCAATCGGCAGGTTTTTGTATTTGGCCGATTCCACCAGGAACAGATTTTTAAGCATCTGCAACTTCTCTGGATGCTGATCTGCGAGGTTCCTGCTCTGACTCCAATCCTCATCGAGGTTGTAGAGCTCCCAGTCATCGGTGTCGGGTGACCAGGTGAGGATGTCGGGGTCGACGCCCTTCACCCAGGGCAGCCGAGGCCCTACGGCCCCAGCCATCCAACCGTTGTGATAAATCGATCGAGAACCCATGATGTCGAAGAACTGGGTCTTGAGCTGACCTGGTGCATCCGGGGCATTGAAGGCATAGGCGAAGCTGGTGCCGTGGATGGGATCCTGCTCCACGCCATTGACGATCTTGGGTGGAGTGATCCCCACCAGCTCATAGATCGTTGGCACGAGATCGTTGCAGTGGTGGAACTGCGACCGCGGCTTGGGATCCGGCTCGATGCCCTTGGGCCACTTGATCATCATGGGATTACGGGTGCCGCCGAGATAGGAAGCCTGCAGCTTCATACCTTGGTAAGGCGTGCTGCCGGCCCAGGCCCAGCCTGCGTGATACATGTTGTCGACCAGCGGGGAGCCGAGCACATCCAGTCCGCCAAGTTCATTGAGAACCTCGATGTGCTGCTCAATTTCCGAGGCGACGGAGTTCTGAGCCAACAGCTCCGAGATGGTGCCGTCCTGGCCTTCTCCGGAGGAGCCATTGTCACCCCAGATGTAAACAACGAGTGTGTTTTCCTCGTAGCCCAGCCGTTCAATTTCTGAGACGATGCGACCGACTTGGTGATCGGTGTGTTCAGCAAAGCCTGCCAGCACTTCCATCAAACGTGACTGGAAGGGCTTCTGATCGTCAGGGATGGAATCCCAGGCTGCCAAACGGGGGTGGCGTGGCGTGAGCTGGGCGTTCTCGGGGATCCAGCCTTTGGCCTTGGCATTTTTAAATGCCTTTTCGCGATACGCGTCCCAGCCCTCGTCGAACTTGCCCTTGTACTTGTCAGCCCACTCCTTATTCACATGGTGAGGACCATGCAGGGCTCCGGATGCCCAGTACATGTAGAAGGGCTGATCGGGGCGGAGCGCCTTGTGGGTTTGCAGCCAGTTGATGGCATCGTCGGCCAGGTCTTCACTGACGTGGTAGCCCTCTGCTGCTGTTTTCGGTGGCAACACCACCGTGGTGTTGCGCACCAGGTGTGGCTCATATTGAGAGCACTCACCTGCGAGGAATCCATAGAAGTATTCGAATCCAAGACCCGTTGGCCAATTTTCGAAGGGCCCTGCAGCCGTGGTCTCATTGGAGGGCGTGTTGTGCCACTTACCCCATGCTCCGGTGGCGTAACCGTAATTGCGCAGAACGTCGGCCTGCAGTGCACAGCTTTCCGGAATCCGTCCTGAATAACCGTCCCAGTCGTTAGCGAATTCACAGATCTGGCCGTTGCCCACGAAGGTGTGGTTGCGACCGCACAGCAGCGAGGAGCGTGTTGGTGAACACATCGCTGTGGTGTGAAAGCGATTGAAACCAACACCACCATCTTTGATCGCCTGAAGCGTGGGCGTATGAATTTCGCCGCCCAGGCATTCCGGCATTGCCGGACCGGCATCGTCAATCAGCACCACAAGGATGTTGGGTGCGTCGTCTGGAAGCCTCTTGGGATCGGGGAGCGGGCTATACGTCGACTCCTGCATCGTCGTCCCGGCCTTGCTGCCCGACGGTTTTGCAGGAAACGGCAGAATCGATCCGTCGATTTGTGAATGGTTGGCCATGAATGGAGACAGCCCTATGGGGAGTTCACCCCTTCACTTTTAGTCAGACGATTGGGTGAGACAGGTCGGTTTCTCCAAGGTCTGAACTTTTGGGATCACGGCCGCGGATCCCCCGTCGTCGAGCCAGGGTGTCTGGAATTGAGCCCATGAATGACCTGTGTGGTTCAGGCACGGGCCTTGCTCAGCGTGACGCTTGGACTTTCGGAGAACAGCTCTTGATAGGCCCTCGCGAAATGACCGCGGCTGCGGAAGCCGAAATACTGAGCCACCTCTGAAACGGTGGTGAGTTGAGCTGTTTTGCGTCGCTCTTGGGAACGCAGCATGCCGTTCACCTTCTCAAGACGGATACGCTTCAGCAGTTCCATCGGTCCGATGTCCAAGGCTTCCTTGGTGCTTTGGATCAACGTGCCCTTTGAGGCAAAAAGCATTTGGCAGATCTGGTCGAGGTTGGTATCTGCCGTGCCATGAAGAAAGCCCCAGCCGATCAGTCTTCGCACCAGCTCCTGACGAGGCGTGGAAACCATCGGAATAAAACAACCTTCTTCGTCGTGACAAGTTAGGCACTTCACGAAAAGGCCGTAAAGGCGATGACCTGCCTGCTGTGGACGGATGGTGTTTACAAATGAGTTCTGGATCAGAAACTCAAACTCTTTAGCCATATGCTGGTGCATCAGCGGGAAGCTTTGCAACGAATTGCTCATCTCCATCTCTCCAATCATTGACTCCAAACCGAAATGCTCCAGATAGTCATTGAAGCGTCGGCTCGAGGTGATCGTCAGATAAGTGGTGGAGTCAGCGGAAAGTTCGAAGTGCGATTCCAGCAATCCCTGCTTGAAACCATGAACGGAATAAGCCGACATGGGAACGCAGAAGACCTTGTGATCTTTGGCTTGGCCGGAAGCTTCTATACAGAAACTGATGCAGTCGGGACCCCGATCACCATTGAGAAGAATCCGATGCGTCGTGGTGATCTTGAGAAGCGTGACAGCCCCAAGCTGAGCAATCGACATCTCACCTTTCAGCCTGCCGGGGGTGAGCTGCAAAGCATCAAAACGCTTACCCACCAAGTGAAACAGTTGACTCAGTTCAGATGCTGAATGAAATGAGTAAGAAGAGCCAGACACTCCTTGTTGAGACCATCTTTGATCCACGTTCATCATCCCTGGCGTCGCCTCCATGCAGGATTGGCGTTCATACCCAACATCGTCAAAGTAGCCAGCATTGGCATCCCAGACCGAAAGTCATCGCACCTAAACACAACTGTGGCGCGTTGTGTTTAGCTTCAGTTTATGGATCCTCAGGATGCCTGACGGGCATGATCCGGTCACGCCAAGGCCTTGCGGTCATGTCGTGTAATCGGCGTTGATGCGTACATATTGATCTGACAAATCACATCCCCAGGCCGTGCCCTGTCCGCCCCCGGAGCCAACGGCAAGACGGATCCGAACGGAATCATCCACCAGGTAGCGGCCATGGGCCCGCTCACTGAGATAAGCCGATGCCGCAGAACGATCAAATGCCAGGGGATGGCCTGCGTCCATCAACTGATGAGCCCCGATCCAGAGGGCGACTGCCTCTGGATCGAACGCCACCCCGGAACGACCGGCCGCTGCCACGATCCGGCCCCAGTTGGGGTCACGACCATGGACAGCGGTCTTCACCAGCGAGGAACCGCAGATCGTCCTGGCGATCTGTCGTGCACCGGCCTCGGTGGACGTTCCTTCCACCTGAACCTCAATCAGACATGTGGCCCCTTCCCCATCCCGGGCGATCGCCCGGGCGAGGTGTTGCGCCACCAGGGTGACTCCCTGCTCAAGCGTGGCGTGACAGGACTCCGGCAAGGGCTCACCGGCAGAGAAGGCCAGCACGGTGTCATTGGTGCTGGTGTCTCCATCCACGGTGATGGCATTGAAGGAGCGCTCCACCGCTCGCTGCACCATGCCTTTCCACACCTGGGAAGGCACCGCGGCATCACAGCTGATGGTGCCGAGCATCGTGGCCATATCGGGGTGGATCATGCCCGACCCCTTTGCCATGCCACCGATCCGCACACTGCGGCCGTTGAGTTCCGCCTCAATGGCGATCTGTTTGTCCACCAGGTCCGTCGTCAGGATCGCCTCGGCAGCGGCTGAACCCCCCTCCGGCCTCAGAGCCTCCACCAGAGGATCAAAGCCAGCCAGCAGCACATCCATCGGGATCGGTACACCGATCACACCCGTGGAACAGATCAGCACCTCCTCCGCATCCAGGCCAAGACGATCCGCCAGCGCCTGAGTGGCACGCTGACTGTCGATCAGACCACGGTCACCCGTGCAGGCATTGGCCTGGCCGGAATTGATCAACACCGCCCGCGCTGCTCCACCCTGCTGTTGCAGGCGATCTGCACACAGGTCAACGCAGGCGGCCCGCACACAGGATCGGGTGAAACTGCCGGCGCAGACTGCCCCCTGCGGTGCGAGCAGCAGGGCCAGATCGGGCTTGCCGGAGGGTTTCAATCCGGCCACGATGCCTGAGGCCAGAAAGCCCTGGGGTGCTGTGACACCGCCGGGCACCGGCTTCCAGGAGGACGCCATCGCCGTCAAGGGAGACTGTTCTCATCCTGCCTTTGCGGCATGCAACGACGCATTGGACTGACAGGGGGAATCGCCAGCGGCAAAAGCACGGTTGGACGGTGGCTGGAAGCTCTTGGCTGGCCTGTGCTGGATGCGGATCATTTCGCCAGGGACGCCATCGGACCGGGACAGCCTCAGACCCTGGCCGTGCTGGAGCGCTACGGAGAGGTTGTGGCCATCGATGGATGCGCCATCAACCGAGCCGCTCTGGGCCGCATCGTGTTCAGGGACGCCTCTGAGCGGGCCTGGCTGGAGCAGCTGATTCATCCGGTGGTCCGAGAGCGGTTCGATCAGGCCCTCGATGCCCTGGAGGATGAACCGGTGGTGGTGCTCATGATTCCCCTGCTGTTCGAGGCTGGACTCACGGGCCTGTGCAGCGAGATCTGGCTGGTCGACTGCGACGAGCAGCAGCAGCTGGCGCGGATGATGCAGAGGGACGGTCTCGATGCGGTGCAGGCCCGAGCCAGGCTCGGTGCCCAGTGGCCTCTGGCCCGCAAACGCCCGCTGGCAGATCGCTTGATCGACAACCGCGGCACCAAGCAGGAGCTGGAGGATCAGCTCAGCCGTTGCGTCCTGGCTCCGCCCTGAACCATTTCGTGATCACCCACTTGCTGCCGGACTCGACCGGCAGAGCCTCATGCAGGGTGAAGGGGTTCGGCGTGCCATCGGCCTGCAGGTTGTTCCAGGCCAGCGCCATCCCGGGAACGGGGCTGAAATGCCGTCCGAGGCGACGGAACAGGGTTTCACCCCCTTCCTCCACGGCGTTGAGATAAACCATCACCGTCCAGGTGCGCTGGCCGCCGTTGCTGGTGTGCTGGGTGAACTCCTTGGTGCCGGGAGCGAACCAGTCGGTGTGCTCCTTGAAGTACTCCCCGGGGTCGTAACGCTGCCCCTGAATCGGCTCCGACAGCCGTGGGTCAACGCCCAGCAGGGCCGCGAAGCGTTGATCCAGGCGTGCGGCAAACCCTGGGTGGTCCTGCCGCAGATGGCAGGTGCGGCTGGTGCGGTAGTCGCTGCTTCCACGGGTGACGGTGGAAGGCTGGAGCGATCCGTTGATGGCCTCGATCAGCTCCCGGCATTCCTGACGGGACAACAGGCCGGGCAATTCATAGAGCTGGGCCAGGGGGGTGTCGAGCCGCCAGGCCCGCGGCAGATGGTCCGGTCGGGTGAGCGGGGCCTCGAACCAACGACGCCAGTCCGGTGTGGGGGCCGATGATCGCGGGACCGACGTCAGGACTGTTTCGGGCGAGTCGAGCACCGCTTCGATGGCTGCACGCTCGAACCCCTGAACCAAGGCGCGATCGATCAAGCCAACCGGATCGCAGCCGCGGTCACGATTGTGCAGCAACCATTCCCTCCAGGCATCAGGGATGGAGGGTCCGGTCGTCATTCCCCTTTGAGCCTGCGGCTGAGGATCTGATTGGCGAGCTTGGGATCAGCCTTGCCTCCCGTTTTCTTCATCAACTGCCCGACGAAGAAACCCTGCAATTTGGTCTTCCCGCCCCGGAAGGCCTCCACCTCACCCGGATGGGCCGCCAGGAGGTCATTCACGATCGCTTCGATCGCCGCGGGGTCGCTGATCATCCCCAGTCCCCGCTCGTCCACGAGCGCTTTGGGTGAGCCTCCCTTCTCAAGCAGATCGGGAAGGATCTCCTTGGCGATCTTGCCGCTGATCTTGCCGCCGTCGATCAGCTTCACCATCTCGGCCAGCTGCTCCGGGCGGAACGGCAGATCGTCGTAACCAAGGCGATTGCTGTTCACATGGGCCGCGATGTCGCCGGTGATCCAGTTGGCGGAGAGCTTGGCGTCGGCACCGGCGGCGACAACAGCCTCGAAGTAGTCCGCCATCGGTCGTTCGTCGGTGAGCACCCGGGCGTCGTACTGGGACAGCCCCAGCTCATCGGCATACCGATGCCGCTTGGCCGCCGGCAGCTCGGGCAATTCAGCGCGCCAGGACTCCCGCTGATCCGCGCTCACCTCGATCGGGCCGAGGTCGGGATCCGGGAAGTAGCGGTAATCACTGGCGCCTTCCTTGCTGCGCATGCTCTTGGTGAGCTGCTTGCCCTCATCCCAGAGCCGGGTCTCCTGAACGATCGGCTCACCGGTCTCGTAGGCCTTGATCTGACGCTTGATCTCGTACTCACAGGCCTTCTGAATGGCTGAGAAGGAGTTCATGTTCTTGATCTCCACCTTCGTGCCGAAGGGCGCATCCGGCCCCCGACGCACGGAGATGTTGACGTCGCAACGCAGGGAGCCCTCCTGCATGTTTCCGTCGCTGACGCCGAGATAACGCATGATCCGGCGGATCTCCGAGGCGTATTCGGCCGCTTCGCGACCCGTGCGCAGGTCCGGCTTGCTGACGATCTCCGCCAGAGCCACACCGGCCCGGTTGTAGTCCACCAGCGAATGGGTGGATCCGGCCAGGCGATCGCTGCCGGCATGCACGAGCTTGCCGGCGTCCTCCTCCATGTGAAGGCGTTCGATGCCGATGGTCTTCAGATAGGAGTCCTTGCCCTTCTCGGCCACCTCAACTTCGATCCAGCCCTCCTCGGCGATCGGCTCGTCGTACTGGGAGATCTGATAGTTCTTCGGAAGGTCGGGGTAGAAATATTGCTTGCGGTCGAACTTGCTGTGTTCGGCGATGTTGAGGTTCAACGCCATCGCCGCCTTCACCGCGTACTCGAGCACCTTCTGGTTCAGCACAGGCAACGTGCCTGGCAGCCCGCACACCACAGGGTCGATGTGGGTGTTGGGATCGTCTCCGAAGGCGGTGGACGCCGCCGTGAAGATCTTGCTGTCGGTGCCCAGCTGCACGTGGGTCTCCAGGCCGATCACGGCTTCCCAGGCGGGCTCTGCTGCGGCCATCTCGGCATCGGTTCAGACGCCTGAATCCTATGGAAAGGCAGCGTCGGTGCCTGTCGAGCTGTTGACCTAGAACAAACGGAAGCGACCGACGACGTGAGCGACACCGCGGCCCAAGAGCGGATCCTTGTCCTGGGGGGCGGTCTGATGGGACTGGCGATGGCGCATCAGCTGGCCAGACGCGGGCGACAGGTTCTGGTGATCAGCCGGCGGCGAAGCGAAGCAGCGGGCTTCGTCGCCGCCGGCATGCTCGCCCCCCACGCAGAAGGACTGCAAGACGAGCTGCTGCAGCTCGGTGAAACGAGCTTGGAGCGCATCCCGAGCTGGGTGGCCCAGATCGAAGCCGACAGCAGCCTCCCCTGCGGTCTCCGCACCAGTGGAATCGTGGTGCCGTTCACGGATGCGGGAGAACGGGATGCCTATCCCACCGCTGCCCTTGGGCAATCTCTGAACCGATCTCAACTTGAGCAGGAGATCCCGGATCTGGGGGAGGACTGGACCACTGGTCTGCTGTTTGAGCAGGACGGACAGATCGACAACCGCCGCAGGCTGATGCGGGCCCTGGAACGAGCCTGCGTCTCACTCGGCGTGCATTTTCTCGAGGGCGCCGAAGTGAGCAAGCTGGCCCAGGACTCCGATGGAGCTCTCAGGGGCGTGCTGGTGCGTACCGCTGAGGGAGACGAACAGGTCTTCGAGACAAGGGCAGCTGTTCTCTGCAGTGGAGCTTGGAGCCGAATGCTGGTCCCTGAACTGCCGGTCTTCCCCGTGAAGGGGCAGATGCTGTCTCTCCAGGGCCCTCGCGAGGCCTTGAAGCGGGTGATCTTCGGCCCCGGCATCTATCTCGTTCCGCGGGAGGACGGTCTGGTCGTCGTCGGAGCCACGAGCGAACGGGAGGCCGGCTTTTCCGAGGGGCTCACCCCGGATGGTCAGAAACAGCTGCAGACGGGAATCGCCAGCCTGTTGCCGGTTGCTGCGGGCTGGCCACCGATGGAGCGCTGGTGGGGCTTCCGCCCCTGCACCCCGGATGAAGGCCCGCTGCTCGGACCTGGCCCGAGTTCCGGTCTGTGGCTGGCCTGCGGCCATCACCGCAACGGCGTGCTGCTTGCCGCGGTGACCGCCCAGCTGCTGACAGCGGCGATCTCAGAGGAACCCCTCAGCAGCAGCGATGAAGCGCTGCTGAGGGCTTTCAACTGGTCACGGTTTGCGGAGAGGGATCAACCCTCGACGCGCCAACCCTGATCCGACGGCGTCCAGTCGTTCAGTTCCGAGGCGTCGAACCAGAGACCGATCTCGAACGCAGCTGTTTCAGGGGCGTCGGAACCGTGGATGACATTGCGACCGATGTTCACCGCCAGATCACCCCGGATGGTGCCGGGCTCAGCCTCAAGGGGCTTGGTGGCACCGATCAGCTTGCGGGCGCTGGCGATCACGCCGTCGCCTTCCCAGACCATGGCCACCACCGGGCCGGAGGTGATGAACTCCACCAGCCCAGCGAAGAAGGGGCGCTCCTTGTGAACCCCGTAGTGCTGCTCAGCAAGCTCACGGCTGGGAGTGGTCTGCTTCAGCCCCACAAGCTTGAACCCCTTGCGCTCGAAGCGGCCGAGGATCTCTCCCACCAGGCCGCGCTGGACGCCGTCGGGCTTGATGGCGATGAACGTGCGTTCGGCCATGGGTTGGTATCAATCAGAAAGCGCCGTCATCGTCAGCGCTGGCCTGCCCGCTTGGCAAGTACAGAGGCTGAGCTCCGGCAGGAATGTTCCTAGATTCCGGCCGTGCACGTTGACGAGCGCAGGTGGCTGACGGCGAAGGCTGGTCGATCCAGAACAGTTCAGCGCTCTACGGGCTCGACCGCTGGGGTGAGCCCTACTTCGCGATCAACGGCCGCGGACACATCAGCGTTCAACCGCAGGGAGAACGCGGCGGCAGTCTTGACCTTGTGGATCTGGTGTCCGAGCTGCGCGGTCGCAACCTCGGCCTGCCCCTTCTGATTCGCTTCGACGACATCCTGGAAGACCGGCTGGAGCGGCTTCACGCCGCATTTGAGCGCGCGATCTCCCAGTACGGCTACCAGGGCCGTTACCAGGGTGTCTTCCCGGTGAAATGCAATCAGCAGCGCCACGTGGTGGAGGAGCTGGTGAGCTGCGGGCGCCGCTGGAACTTCGGGCTTGAGGCCGGAAGCAAGGCCGAACTGCTGATTGCCCTGTCCCTGCTCGATGACCCGGATGCGTTGCTGATCTGCAACGGCTACAAGGATCGCCTCTACATCGAGACAGCGATCCTGGCGCGGCGCCTCGGCCGACAACCGGTGGTTGTGATCGAACAACCCGACGAGGTGGATCGCATCATCGAGGCGAGCGGCAGTCTCGGAGCGGCTCCCTACATCGGCGTGCGCGCAAAACTGTCCAGCCGCAGCACCGGTCGCTGGGGAAGCTCAGTGGGCGACAAGGCGAAATTCGGACTCTCGATTCCCGACCTGCTGACAACCGTGGAACGTCTGCGGGATCACGATCTGCTCAAGGATCTGCGTCTGCTGCATTTCCACATCGGCAGTCAGATCAACGACATTGCCGTTCTCAAGGACGCCCTCCAGGAGGCCGCTCAGATCTACGTGGAGCTGCGACGGCTCGGAGCCCCCATGGGCTTCCTGGACGTCGGCGGTGGGCTGGGCATCGACTACGACGGCAGCCGAACCGCCACGGCGGCTTCGACGAACTATTCGCTGCAGAACTACGCCAACGACGTGGTGGCCACGGTGCGGGAATGCTGCGAACCCAACGGCGTGGAGGTGCCCACGTTGGTGAGTGAAAGCGGGCGGGCCATCGCCAGTCACTTCTCGCTGCTGGTGTTCGACGTGCTGGGCAGCAGCGCCCTGCCGGCCTCCATTCCCGATCCTGCTGCTGAAGAACCGCTCACCGTCCGCAACCTGAGGGAGACCCTGGCCACGATTCAGGGGCTGCCGGACACCACGGATTCACGGCTCGTCCGTCTGCAGGAAGCCTGGAATGACGCCCTGAAGTTCAAGCAGGACGCCCTCGCCGCCTTCCGGCTCGGTTACATGGGGCTTCCCGACCGTGCCACCGCCGAACAACTCACCTGGGCCTGCGCCGATGCCATCGCCAGGCAGTTACCGGAGCAGGGAGCCGTCCCCGAGGAACTCTCAGCCCTCCGCAGTGCGCTCGCCGGTACGTACTACGCCAACCTCTCCATCTTCCGTTCAGCGCCGGACACCTGGGCCATCGATCAGCTCTTCCCGGTCTTGCCGATTCAGAGGCTCGACCAGCGCCCGACCCGGCTGGCCAATCTGGCTGATCTGACCTGTGATTCCGATGGACGCCTGGATCGTTTCATCGGTGACGGCCAACCCAAGCCGCTGCTGGAACTCCACGACCTGGCGCCTGGTGAGCCTTATCTGATCGCCCTCTTCCTCAGCGGCGCCTACCAGGAGGTGATGGGCAATCTGCACAACCTGTTCGGGACCACGAACGCCGTTCACATCCGGCTAAGTCCCGGGGGGAGCTATCGGGTGGATCACGTCGTGCGTGGGGACACCAACGCCGATGTCCTGGAGGCGATGGAACACGATCCACGCGCTCTGCTGGAACGACTGCGGGTGGCCGCCGAAGCCGCGATCAGCGCCGGTCAGCTCCGCATCGATGAATCACGTCGCCTGCTGGATCACCTGGAGAGCAGCCTGCGCCAGACCACCTACCTTCAGGACTGAAGGCCTGCTTCGAGCTCCGATCGAGCCTTGGCGAGAGCATCGGTCAGGGCTGATCCATCGCGGCCTCCCGCCTGGGCCAGGTTCGGGCGACCGCCGCCGCCGCCGCCGCAGAGTTTGGCGATGCCGCCGATGAATTTGCCCGCCTGCAGCTGGGCAGCGATCACCTGCTTGCCGAAGGCCGCCACCAGAATCACCTTGCCCAGATCGGAGGGGTCGGGCAGTCCGCCAAGCACCACGGCAGCACCATCCCCGAGCTGATCAGCCAGGCTCTGGGCCGCCCCCTGCAGTCCGGCACCATCCACGCCGTCGAGGCGTTCCACCAGCAGCTGGAACTCGCCCACGGGCTCAGCCTTGGCAGCCAGAGCACCGGCCTTGGCCACCGCCAGCTCGGCCTGAGCCGCGGCCAGCGCCTTGCCAGTGGCTTTGAGCTCCTCCTGCAGAGCACTCACCCGTTCGACGATCTCACTGGGCTGGGCCTTGAAGCGATCCCCCAGCTGCTTCACCACCGCATCACGCTCATTCAGATAAGCGAGCACGGCTGGGCCAGCAACGGCTTCGATCCGGCGAATACCGGCGGCCACACCGCTCTCCGCCACGATCTTGAACAGCCCGATCTCAGCGGTGTTGGCCACATGGGTGCCGCCGCAGAGCTCCATCGACACCCCGGGCACATCGACGACACGCACCACATCGGCATATTTCTCGCCGAACATCGCCACAGCACCAGCCGCCTTGGCCTGATCGATCGCCATCTCCTGCACCTCGAGGCCGTGAGCCTCCGCGATCCAACCGTTGATCAGGGTCTCGATCTGAGCCAGCTGCTCAGGGGTGACCGCACTCGGGCAATGGAAGTCGAAGCGGAGTCGATCGAAGTCCACCAGAGAACCGGCCTGACCGATGCCTGGGTCCACCACCTGCTTGAGGGCGGCCTGCAGCAGATGGGTCGCCGTGTGATTCGCCTGGGCACGACGACGACAGGCGCGGTCCACCTGAGCATGGACGGTGTCCCCCAGCGACAGCTGACCGCGTTCGAGTCGGCCGGCATGAACAAACACGTCCCGCGTGCGACTCACCGACTCGATCGCCACGATCAGATCAGCACCGCTGAGGACGCCGCGATCCCCCACCTGACCGCCACCCTCCCCGTAGAAGGGCGTGGTGTCCAACACGATCTGCACCGCATCTCCGGGGGAGGCCGTCGTGGCCGGCTCGCCGTTCACCACCAGGGCCTGCACGCAGCTGGGATGCTCCAGCACCGCATAGCCCCGAAATGCCGTGGGCTCCTGGTCCGCTGCCACCTGCTCGATCGCATCCTGGAGGGTGAGATCAAGGCTCACGGCTGCGGCCTTGGCTCTCTGGCGCTGTTCCTGCATGGCGGCCTCGAATCCAGCAAGGTCCACCGAGAGCCCATGCTCCTCGGCGATCTCCTGGGTGAGCTCCAGCGGGAAGCCATAGGTGTCGTAAAGCTCGAAGGCCTGAGCGCCGCTGATCTGCACAGGCTTGCCAGCCAGCACCTCAGACAGCAGCTTCTCGCCGCGCTCGAGGGTTTCCAGGAAGCGAGCCTCCTCCCTGCGCAGCTCCGTGAGGATCACCTCCTGCCGGTCGATCACGCTGGGGTGAGCGCCTTGCAGCAGGGCAATCGCCGCTTCCCCCATCGGCACCAGAAACGGTTTGTCAATGCCCAGCAGACGTCCATGGCGCACCACGCGGCGCAACAGACGGCGCAGGATGTAGCCGCGGCCCAGGTTGCTGGCGGTGACGCCATCGCAGATCAACTGGGTGACGGCACGGCTGTGATCGCCGATCACCTTCAACGACGTCTTGCCCTTGTCGTCGAGCTGGTGGTAGTCGACCCCCGCCAGATCAGCGGCCGCCTGGATCAGCGGAAAGATCAGATCGGTTTCGTAGTTGTTGGGAACCTTCTGCAGGATCTGAGCCATCCGCTCCAGACCCATGCCGGTGTCGATGTTGCGGTTGGCCAGCGGCGTGAGGGTGCCCTCAGCGTCGCGGTTGTACTGCATGAACACCAGGTTGTAGAACTCGATGAAGCGGTCGTCGTCCTCAAGATCGATGCCGGCATCGCCCAGCTCGGGCTTGAAGTCGTAATAGATCTCCGAACAGGGGCCGCAGGGCCCCGTCGGGCCGGACGCCCAGAAGTTGTCGGCCTCGTCCATGCGGATGATCCGCTTGGGGTTCACCCCCACCACATCGCGCCAGATCTGCTCGGCCTCGTCGTCCTCCCGGAAGACGCTCACCACCAGGTTCTTGGGGTCGATGCCGTAGACCTTGGTGCTCAGCTCCCAGGCCCACTCAATCGCCTGCTGCTTGAAGTAATCGCCGAAGGAGAAGTTGCCCAGCATTTCGAAGAACGTGTGATGCCGGGCTGTACGGCCAACGTTTTCGATGTCGTTCGTACGGATGCACTTCTGACTGCTGGTGGCCCGCGGCGCCGGCCGCTCCCGCTGCCCGAGGAACACCGGCTTGAACGGAAGCATCCCGGCGATGGTGAGCAGGACCGTGGGGTCCTCGGGAATCAGCGATGCGCTCGCGATCACGGCGTGACCACGCTCGGCGTAGAAGTTGAGAAACGCTGCCCTGATCTCCTCACCACTGCGGGGCACAGACGCTGCTGAGGACGACGAAGCGGCGGCAGCCATGGGAGGGAAGGCGATTCCAGCCGTCATGATCGCTCCTGAGCCGCCGACCATCGTGGCTGAACTGCCCAGCGAATCCGAGGCCCGCGCCCGACTGCGGTGGCAGTCGATCGGCTGGGCCCTGCTGGCCGGCCTCAGCGCAGGGTTGATGAGCCTGCCCTGGGGGCTTGAGATGGCGATCCGCTCGGGAGGTTGTGGTCTCTTCTACGGGCTGCTGGCCTTTCATCTGCAGCGTGTGGACCCAGACGACAGCCACCTGCAGGCGGGACTGGTGGGAGCGGTCTGCGGCGTGCGCAGCCTCGGCCTGCCGCTGAGCCTCGAAAACCTGCGGACAGACGCTCTGGCATTATTAACCGTGGAACTCCTTCAGGCTTGGCTGCCGCTGATCGGCAGTGCTCTCCTGCTCAACGGACTCCACCGCTTCCTTCCCGCGTCGCGGCCATGAGCCTGCTGCACGCCACCTGGCTTCCCGCCATCCGCTCATCCACCAGTTCAGGGCAGCCGGCCCTGCTGGTGTGGGCTGACACGTGGCGCGTGGCGACTCCGGCGGGACCGGGCCTGACTCCTGCCCTGCATCCGTTCACCCTCGCCAGCGAAGACCTCAAGGCCTGGTTGCAGGAGCGGGATCTGCTGCCCGACGGCAGCATCGACGCCACGGCTTGCCTCACCTTGCCCAGCCGCACGGTGAAACCCCGCAAAAGCCGCAGCAAGGCAGACGAGCCGATCGATGAAGAGACGACGGGCTGGACCGGCCTGCCGATGCAGGCGGGAGAACCGATCCCGAAACAGACGGAATGGTGGCCTTGGCAGGTGGAGGGTCTGGCGGTGGAGCCGTCGGCTGCCACGGACTGGCTCTCTCGACTGCCCCTGTCCGGTCATCATCCCGACCTGGCCGATGAACTGCGCTGGTGGAGCCATCTGCAGCGGTGGGCCCTGAGCCTGGTGGCCCGTGGCCGCTGGATTCCGCAGATGGAGCTGAGCAAGGGCGAGGGGTACCCCCACCGAGCCCGCTGGGTGCCCCTGCTCAACCGGGAGGAGGATCGGCGACGACTGGAGGATCTCGCCGCCAGCCTGCCCCTGGTGGCCACCTGCGCTCTTCCCTGGAGGGAACCGATGGGGCGGCGCAGCAATCGCATGACGCGGCTGCGGCCGGAAGCGATGCGAGCCGCCAATCCCGTGGCCTGCTGCAGGCCACGCAGCGGTCGTCTGCGGGTCGCAACGCTGCTGGAGGATCTCGTGGATGCGCAGTTGCGCAAGGACTTCCGGCCCTCCGGCGATGGGCTGGACCCGCTGCTGACCCTCTGGCAGGACGCCCTCGCGTCGTCCACCGGCGTGGTGGAGGTGAGCGATGAAGAGGCAGAACGGCTTTCCAGCGCCAGCCTGCACTGGAGGGAAGGGATCGCCGGTGATGTCGCCGCGGCCCGCACCTGCCTGGAGCTGAACACGCCCTCGGACGGTGAAGACCTCTGGGAACTGCGCTTCGGCCTGCAGGCGGAAGCCGACCCCAGCCTGAAACTGCCAGCCGCCGCGGCCTGGGCATCAGGAGCCGACACCCTGCAGCTGGGGGAGGTGAAGGTGGATCAGCCCGGTGAGGTGTTGCTGGAAGGACTGGGACGGGCGCTCAGTGTCTTCCCTCCGATCGAACGGGGACTGGACACCGCGACTCCGGAGACGATGCAGCTCACGCCAGCGGAAGCCTTCGTCCTGGTGCGAACGGCAGCGCGCCAGCTGCGGGATGCCGGAGTCGGCGTGGATCTCCCCCCAAGCCTGTCGGGCGGCCTGGCCAGTCGCCTGGGTCTGGCCATCAAGGCGGAACTGCCCGAACGCTCCAGCGGTTTCACCCTGGGTGAATCCCTCGACTGGAGCTGGGATCTGATGATCGGGGGGGTCACCCTGACCCTGCGGGAGCTGGAACGGCTCTCCAACAAGCGAAGTCCGCTGGTGCGGCACAAGGGGGCCTGGATCGAACTTCGGCCCAACGATCTCAGGAACGCCGAACGCTTCTGCGGGGCCTCCACCGACCTGAGCCTGGACGATGCGCTGCGGCTCACGGCGGCGGAAGGCGAACTGATGATGCGTCTGCCGGTGCATCAGTTCGATGCCGGGCCCCGCCTGCAGGCGGTTCTCGAGCAGTACCACCAGCAGAAAGCGCCCGACCCGCTGCCGGCTCCAGAAGGATTCTGCGGTCAGCTCCGTCCATATCAGGAACGGGGGCTGGGCTGGCTGGCGTTTCTGCACCGCTTCGATCAGGGCGCCTGCCTGGCTGATGACATGGGGCTGGGCAAAACGATCCAGCTGCTCGCCTTCCTGCAGCACCTCAAGGCTGAACAGGAGCTGAAGCGTCCGGTGCTGCTGGTGGCACCGACCTCCGTGCTCACCAACTGGAAGCGGGAGGCGGAAGCGTTCACTCCGGAGCTCACGGTGCAGGAGCACTACGGTCCACGCCGGCCCTCCACCCCGGCCACGCTGCACAAGGCCCTGAAGGAGGTGGATCTGGTCCTCACCAGCTATGGCCTGCTGCAGCGGGACAGTGAGCTGCTGGACAGTCAGGACTGGCAGGGAGTGGTGATCGATGAGGCCCAGGCGATCAAGAATCCCAGCGCCAAGCAGAGCCAGGCCGCCAGGGATCTGGCGCGCCCCAGCAAGAGCAACCGCTTCCGGATCGCCCTCACCGGCACGCCGGTGGAGAACCGGGTCAGCGAGCTCTGGGCGCTGATGGATTTCCTCAATCCCCGGGTGCTTGGGGAAGAGGACTTCTTCCGCCAGCGCTACCGCATGCCGATCGAGCGGTACGGCGACATGGCCTCACTGCGGGACCTCAAGGCGCGGGTGGGTCCGTTCATCCTGCGCCGGCTCAAAACCGACAAATCGATCATCTCGGATCTGCCGGAGAAGGTGGAGCTGAGCGAGTGGGTGGGCCTGAGCAGGGAGCAGAAATCCCTCTACAGCAAAACGGTGGAGGACACCCTGGATGCCATCGCCCGAGCACCCCGCGGCCAGCGTCACGGGCAGGTGCTGGGGCTGCTGACCCGGCTCAAGCAGATCTGCAACCATCCGGCCCTGGCCCTGAGGGAAGACGCGGTGGACGATGGCTTTCTGGGGCGCTCCGCCAAGCTGCAACGCATGGAGGAAATCCTGGACGAGGTGATCGAAGCCGGCGATCGCGCCCTTCTCTTCACCCAGTTCGCGGAATGGGGACATCTGCTGAGGGCCTGGATGCAGCAACGTTGGAAAGCGGAAGTTCCCTTCCTGCATGGAGGCACTCGCAAAAGCGAACGCCAGGCGATGGTGGATCGTTTCCAGGAGGATCCCCGCGGCCCGCAGCTGTTCCTGCTGTCTCTCAAGGCTGGCGGAGTCGGTCTGAACCTCACCCGAGCCAGCCATGTGTTTCATGTGGACCGCTGGTGGAATCCGGCGGTGGAGAATCAGGCCACGGACCGGGCGTATCGGATCGGCCAGACCAACCGCGTGATGGTGCATAAATTCATCACCAGCGGCTCGGTGGAGGAGAAGATCGATCGGATGATCCGAGAGAAATCACGCCTGGCGGAGGATGTGATCGGATCCGGCGAGGATTGGCTCGGAAGCCTCGCCGGCGATCAACTCCGCGATCTGGTTGCCCTCGACGACACCTGAGCACGATGACCACGACCAACGGCATCACATCCATCGGCGATCAAGGGCTCGGCCAGCAGCCCTGGTGGGTGGAACAGTGGATGGAGCTGATCAACGGCTACCGCTTCAAGAAACGGCTGGAGCGGGCCTGGAGCTACGCCCGCGAAGGCAATGTGACCTCGATCCGCTTCGAAGGCCGGCGCGTGCATGCCCGGGTGCAGGGCACGGGAGAGGACCCCTACAAGGTGAAGCTCTGGCTGGACGTGCTGAGCGATGAAGACTGGGCCTACGTGCTCGAAGCACTGGCGCAGAAAGCGCGCTGGTCCGCTCAGCTGCTGGCGGGGATCATGCCGGCGGACATCGAACGTGCCTTCGCCGCCAGCGGCAAGCGCCTGTTCCCGTTCAAGCTTCAGGAGGTGCGCAGCGAATGCAACTGCCCTGACAAGGCCAACCCCTGCAAGCACATCAGCGCCGTTTATTTCCTGATGGGGGATCGCTTCAGCGAAGACCCCTTCGTGCTGTTCCAGCTGCGGGGCCGCACCCGCACCAAGCTTCTGGAGGACCTGGCGGAACAGCGGCGCAAGGCCCTGGCCAGCCTCGCCGAGCAGAGAGCTGGGGACGCCGCCCCCCCCGAGGAGACGCCTCCTCCCCTCCTGCCGCATCCGGCCGTTCTCGATCCCGCTCTCTGGTGGCGCTACAACCGCAGCCTCGATGGTGATCTTGTGGTGATCACCGCAGCGATGGAGGGCGACACGGGCCTCGATGCCGCCGGCGATCTGCCGCTGGCCGAGGACCCCCGCTTCCCAGATGCGCGCAGCACGTTTCTGAGCAACCTTCGCGGCCACGGTCAGGCCAGTGCCCAGCGGGCCATGCTCCAGGCCATGGCAGCGGGCCATTGATCAGGGCATGAATGAAGCCCCCTGGTTGACCGGGGAGAAGCGTGGACTGGTGACGCTGCTGCTGAGTTCCCATCAGCGGGCCTTCGGTCGCCCGCTCATGGCTTGTGAACGCTCGCGCCAGTCCATGCGACTGGCCTGCCAGGAACTGTTCGCCTGCGGCTTTCCCGTGCTGGCCCATGGCACGGGCAGCGACCCGCTGATCATCTACGGCAATGCCGCAGCTCTGCAGCTCTGGGGCCTGCGATGGGAGCAGCTCGTGGGCATGCCCTCACGCCTGACAGCACCGGAGGAGGAGCGCAGCGAGCGGCAGACGGCCCTCATCGAGGCACAGACCAAGGAAGCGATTCGTGGCTACAGCGGCACCCGCGTCAGCCACAGCGGGCGCCGGTTCCAGATCCGCGATGCCCGCATCTGGACCCTCTGGGACGAAGAGAACCGCCGCTGCGGCCAGGCGGCCTGTTTCAGCGACTGGTGGTGGAGCTGAGCTCGGATCCATCGTTTCGGTTTCAACGACATTCCAGTGGTGCCAACCGAACCCAGTCGTATGCACCGAACCTCAATAGACGGTTCTCGCCCTTCTGGATGTCATCAAGGCCGCGCAGATTGTCATTGCGGGCGTTCAACCCAGTCCGCAGATGTTCACTCTTCGGATCAACAATCATGCTGACCCTGCATCAATCCCCCTTCGATCTGTTCGAGCGTCTCGAACAGCAGATGGCCTCCGCCGAACGTGTTCCCAACGCCGAGGTGGTCGAAGCCGATGACTCTTACACCGTTCGCCTCGAGCTGCCGGGTGTGGAGCGTGCGTCCATCGACGTCAAAGCCACCGACCGCACCCTGGTGGTGAGCGCCGAGCGCCGTGGCGCACGCGACGGCGAAGCCGAGAAGCCCGCTCTGCTGAGCGAATTCCGCAACGGTACCTGGAGCCGCAGCTTCCGATTCCCCACAGGACTCGACCGCGATCAGCTGCAGGCCACCTACCGCGACGGCATTCTGGAAATCAGCGCCGGCAAAGCCGTCAGCCACACCAGTGTCACGGTGAAGGTCGAAAGCTGACGCACCGCACGGCGGTGGACAGAACGGACTCACCCCCGCTTCGGCGGGGGTTTTTTGCTGGCCCCTCCCTCGTCGTTTAGGAGGCTCCGAGGCCGACGAAATAGCGGGCGATGAACAGCAGGCTGAAGCCTGTGAGAAACGCCAGGCCGAACCAGCTGAGTCCGCGCATCAGAGGGCTGTAGCGGTAAGCCGGCGGCACCAGAGAGCTGTTGATGGTGTCCATCGCCATCCAGGCGAACAACGGCGCCGTGAGGAAACTGCCCGTCATCGCGCCGAACACGAAATCCTTCACGCTGAGCCCGCCGCTGCGGGCCCAGACCAGCGCCGCCACGGCCACCAGCAGATGAAGGACCACCCAGAGACTGAAACGCCGCCGCTGGGGACCCGGGCTGGCATCACCGCTGTCATGCCCACTCCAGAGTCCCTGGATGGCGGCGATGCTGCGGGGATAGGCGTCGAGACAGGTGATCGTGGTGCTGAACATGGCCGCGAAGGCCGCCGGAATGATCACCCAGGCCGCCCAGCCCCCCATGGCTTCGGTGTACAGCCGGATCAGTTTCTGCGCGAAGGACAGCGTTGAACCGCTGAGCATCCCGTCGCCACTGCCGTACATCGTGTAAGCCCCGAGTGTCACGAAGAAGAACGCCGTGATCAGGGAAACGCCGTAGCCCAGATTGAAATCGAGATCCGCCTCCTGGGGCGAAGCCGTGTGCTCTGTGTCGCGAGCGCGGGAAAACATCCAGAGCGAAGGCCAGACGCACATCTCCACCGGTCCCGGCATCCAGCCCATCAGGGGGATCAGAAAACCGAGGTTGGCCAGCGTCCAGGGACTGGGATCCGTGGACACCCAGCTGCCGGCCACGTCTCCGACGGAACCCCGGAACAGCAGCGAAATCGCTGCCACTCCGGTGAGCAGGGTGAGCAGCACCACCAGCAGCTTCGAGAGACGATCAAGGGCGCGGTAGTGACCGAGCACGAGCACAAGAGCGCTCACCACCAGCACCACAATGGAGAGCCCGTAGGGATCCTGCCCAGCGAGCGGTGGCACGTTGGTGAGCAGCAGACCGGCCACGAAACTCACCGCCGCGATCGTCATCGTGCCCGTGGCCAGGGTCACCAGCAGGTAGAGCGGCAGATAGGCCGGATGGCGCCGTTGGAAACCCTCCAGCAGCGAGAGACCCGTCGCTGCGGTGAAACGGCTGCCGACCCTCAGGAAGGGGTACTTCACGAGGTTGGTGATCACGATCAGGCCCACAAGGGCAAACCCGAAACGGGCACCCGCAGTGGTGGAGGACATCAGATGCGATCCACCGATGCAGGCCGCGGCGAACAGAACCCCAGGGCCGATGCTCTTGCGCAGCGAACTCACACCCGCAGTCGTCGGTGCCATGCCATCTCCTTGCATCCGCCCACTCTGCAGGGGGCGGTGCAGGGGAAAGCCTTCGTACGATCAACCTTCACGAGGCTGGATCCATGGTCGTCGCCCCTCCCGTTGCACCCCGTCTGGGCCTCCAGTGCGAAGCCATCGCGGCGGACACCACCACAATCCGCTCCCTCGACTGGGACCGCAGCCGCTTCGACATCGAGTTCGGCCTGCGCAACGGCACCACGTACAACGCCTTTCTGGTCAGGGGCGAGCGAACGGCCCTGATCGACACCAGCCACGCCAAATTCCGCGACACCTGGATACCACTCCTGAAGCAGCAGATCGATCCCACGACGATCGACGTGCTGATCGTCAGCCACACGGAACCCGACCACTCCGGCCTGATCGGCGACCTGATCGACCTCAACCCAGAGATCGAGATCGTGGGATCGAAGGTGGCGCTCCAGTTCCTGCAGGACCAGGTGCACCGGCCCTTCCAGTCCCGTGCCGTGAAATCCGGGGAAGAACTGGATCTCGGCACCAATCCCGACAGCGGTGTTCAGCACCGCTTCGAATTCCTCAGTGCACCCAACCTGCACTGGCCGGACACGATTTTTTCCTTCGACCACGGCACTGGCATCCTCTACACCTGTGACGCCTTCGGGCTGCACTACTGCTCGGACGATGTCTTCGATCAGGATCCCGGCGCGATTGCACCGGATTTCCGCTTCTATTACGACTGCCTGATGGGGCCCAATGCCCGCAGCGTGCTGCAGGCCCTCAAACGCATGGACAGCCTGCCGGAGATCAAGACCATCGCCGTCGGTCATGGACCTCTCCTGCACCACCATCTCAGTCACTGGGTGGGCGACTACCGCGATTGGAGCAGCCAGCGCAGCAAGGGCGAGAGTTACGCCGCGGTTTGCTACCTGAGCCAGTACGGATTCTCAGATCGGATCAGCCAGGCAATCGCCCATGGGGTCGGCAAGGCCGACGCCCAGGTGCAGCTGGTCGACCTTCGCGCCACGGACCCTCAGGAACTGACCGCCCTGATCGGGGATGCCAAGGCAGTGGTGGTTCCCACCTGGCCGGCAGAACCTGACGCCGACCTGCAGACATCGATCGGCACACTGCTGGCAGCGCTTCATCCCAAGCAGCTCGTCGCAGTCTTCGACGCGTTCGGTGGCAACGATGAACCCATCGATGCCGTGGCCGATCAGCTGCGCAGTCAGGGACAGAAGCAAGCCTTTGCGCCGCTGCGCATCCGCCAGCTTCCACAGGGAAGCGATTACCAGCGCTGCGAAGAAGCCGGGACCGACCTTGGCCAGCTTCTGACCAAGGACAAGGCCATTGCCGCGATGAAGAGCCTGGATGGCGAGCTGGACAGAGCCCTGGGTCGGATCAGTGGTGGGCTGTACGTGGTGACCGCCAGCCAGGGTGAAGGGGACGAGCGGCGTCGCAGTGCCATGGTGGCGAGCTGGGTGAGTCAGGCCAGCTTCACGCCTCCCGGGCTCACCGTGGCTGTGGCCAAGGACCGGGCGATCGAGGCCTTGATGCAGGTTGGCGATCGCTTCGTGCTCAACGTGCTGCGACAGGACAACCACCAGCAACTGCTCAGACATTTCCTGAAGCGTTTCCCGCCCGGTGCCGATCGATTCGCCGGTGTGAACGTGCTCGACGGTGTCGCGGATGGGGGCCCGGTTCTTGGAGACGCCCTGGCCTATCTCGGCTGCCGGGTGGAGCAGCGCATGGAAGGCCCCGACCATTGGGTGATCTATGCGGTGGTGGAACAGGGCAATGTGGCGGATGCCGATGCCAGCACTGCTGTGCATCACCGCAAAGTGGGTAATCACTACTGATGAGCGCGACCGCAACACGGCAGACCATCCAGCTGCCGATTGATCACGGTGTGGTCGGACTGCGTGGCCTGAGTCCTGAACGCAGCCGGTTCGAGCTGGAATACGCCCTGGAGCGGGGGAGCACGGCCAACAGCGTGCTGTTCGAAGCCGCTGACGACCAGCCCGCCGTTCTGGTTCATCCCCCGGGGGCGGCTTACGGCGACGTGTTTCTGCCCGCCTTGGCCGCTCTGGTTCCTGGCGGTGATCAACCACTCCTGGTGGTGGTCGGTCACGTGAACCCGAACCGGGTGGCTCTGCTGCGCATGCTGGCGGAGGCTTATTCCAGGCTTGAACTGATCGCCTCCAACGCCGGCGCCAAGCTGTTGCAGGAGCTGTGGAGCCTGCGCAAGCCCGCGCCTCCGGGCCAGGAGAACGCACAACCGCCGCTACCCGATCTGCCGGCGATTCGCGTGATCCGTCATGAGCAGGATCTGCCATTGGGCTTCGGCCGCAGCCTGCAACTGCTCCCAGCCCCCACGCCACGCTGGCCGGGAGGTCTGCTGGCGTTTGAAACGAGCCTGGGTCTGCTGATGAGCGACAAGTTCTTCAGCGCCCACCTCTGCACGGCGGTATGGGCGGAAAGCAACCGCAGCAGCACCGAAGAGGAACGCCGCCATTTCTATGACTGCCTCATGGCGCCCATGGCCCGTCAGGTGGATGCCCTGGTGGAACGGCTGGAAGACCTGGAGATCCGCACCATTGCGCCCGGCCACGGTCCGGCGATCGAAGTCAGCTGGCGAAGCCTGCTCAGTGACTACCGCCGCTGGGGGGAGCGTCATCAACACGCCAGCCTGACCGTGCTGCTCCTGTTTGCGAGCGCTTACGGCAACACGGCCGCGATCGCCGATGCCCTGGCGCAGGGTGTGAGCCGCACCGGCATCCGTGTGAACAGCCTCAACTGTGAGTTCACCCCCGCGGATGAACTGGTGAAGGCGATTCAGCAGGCTGACGCGATCCTGATCGGCTCGCCCACACTCGGGGGCCATGCGCCAACACCGATTGTGTCGGCTCTCGGCACATTGCTGGCAGAAGGGGATCGCAGCAAACCGGTGGGTGTGTTCGGCAGCTTCGGCTGGAGCGGAGAAGCCGTTGATCTGCTGGAGAACAAACTGCGCGATGGCGGCTTCAGCTTCGGTTTCGAGCCGATCCGGGTGAAATTCAGCCCCGACGCTGCGCGCGTGAAGCAGTTGGAGGAAACAGGCACCCGTTTCGGCCGCCAACTGCTGCAGACGCAGAAGCGTGCACAGCGCCGCAGCGCCGGCGGGCTGAGCGAGAGTCGCAGCGATCCTGCTGTGGTGGCCCTCGGACGGGTGCTCGGCTCGTTGTGCGTGCTCACCACGCGCAAGGGAGACCTGAGCGGAGCGATGGTGGCCAGCTGGGTGAGTCAGGCCAGCTTCACGCCACCGGGAATCACTGTGGCGGTCGCCAAGGACCGTGCCGTGGAAGCACTGCTGCACAAGGGTGATCGCTTCGCGCTGAACGTGCTGGCTGAAGGCCGTGAAAACGGACTGATGAAGCAGTTTCTCCAGCCCTTTGCACCGGGCGCCGACCGCTTCGCCGGACTGGAGCTGAACCACAGCCCAAGCGAACAGCCCCTGCTCCCGGACGCACTCGCCTGGCTCGAGGGGGAGGTGAAACAACGCATGGAATGCGGTGATCACTGGCTTGTTTATGCCCAGGTGAATCATGGAGGCCTGTTTGATACCCAGGGATCCACGGCGGTGCATCAACGGCGCAGCGGAGCGAATTACTGAGCTCGAGAGCCGGATGTGCCCCCGCTAACTCATACTGGCTATGAGTTAGCCCTACACTGAGGATCGCTCCTCCCGGCTTATGGATCTCGCCAAACCCTCCACCCAGGCCAATCTCGATGCCGCCTTCGGCGGAGAAAGCATGGCCAACCGCAAATACCTCTTCTTTGCGGACGTCGCCAAACAACTCGGCCACAACGAGCTGGCGAAATTGTTCCGGGAGACCGCTGCGCAGGAAACCGAGCATGCCTTCGCCCATTTCCGCCTTCTGCACCCAGAGCTGGCGGTGAAGGACCCGGCAGGCCTCAGCGAAAGCGAGAAACAGGCGATCCTCAGCCGCTGCCTCGAGCTGGCCATCGAAGGGGAAACCTACGAATTCACCACCATGTATCCGGAGTTCGCGGCCCAGGCTCGCAGCGACAGGGATGGGGGTGCCGAAGCGGAATTCAACGAGCAGATCGATGAATCCAAAGAGCACGCCGGCATCTTCCGCACCGCCGCCAAGAACTTCGGCCTGCTGGCCCCGATCGAGCAGCACCATGCCGAACGCTACGGCGTGGCCCTGCAAGCACTTCAGGGCAACGGTGCCGCCGGAGAAAGCGAGAACCCTGTCGCCGGCAAGTGGATCTGCAAGGTCTGCTCGATGATCTACGACCCGGCGGAAGGCGATCCCGATTCCGGCCTTGCCCCGGGAACGCCCTTCGAAGCGATTCCCGACGACTGGCAGTGCCCGATCTGTGGAGCACGCAAAGCCAGCTTCGTGCCTTACCGCGAAGCCGAATTGAAAGCAGCCTGACGCTCTCCCCCGCTTGGTGGCCATCTCCAGCAGGTTCCTGAAACACCTTGGTCAATGCTCTGGGTATGAAAAACACAGCACGCACGGATCTGCTGGTGATCTCCGCCAGCAATGGGGAAAACCTGAAACTGGCTGAGCGATTTGCCCAGCAGGCCCGAGCCCTTGGTCAGACCGCTGAGGTGCTCGACTTAACGGAGATCGATCTGCCGCTGTTCACCCCCCGCTCCCAGGCCCAGGGAATGCCGCGAGCGGTGGAACCGGTTCAGCAGCAGCTGATGACAGCCACACGCTGGGTGATCTGCGCTCCGGAATACAACGGCTCGATCCCACCATCACTCTCCAATGCCATCGCCTGGCTGTCGGTGACCGGGGAGGATTTCCGAGCGCTTTTCAATGGCCGGCCCATCGCCATGGCCACCTTCTCCGGAGGTGGCGGCATGGAACTGCTCCTGTCCTTACGCATCCAGCTCACCCACCTCGGCGCTCAGGTGGTTGGACGTCAACTGCTGAGCAACAACGCCAGACCCGCCAAGGACGACACCATCAACGACCTGCTGCAGCGGCTACTGCAGATGAGCCCACTGCTGCTCTGAATCAGAACAGCCTTTTGTCCATCCCACCCCGGAACCACCATGCAACCGGCTGAGACAACGCAAGCTCCAACCGTCATCTTCCGCCCGGCAGCTCAGCGTTTTCACAGCCGATTGGATTGGCTCGACTCCCGGCACAGTTTTTCATTCGCCGGCCATGTCGACCCCGACTGGATGGGTTTCGGCCCCCTCCGGGTGATCAATGACGACACCATCGCGGCAGGCAGAGGCTTCGGCATGCACCCGCATCGGGACATGGAGATCATCACGGTGATGGTGGACGGTGAACTCAGCCACAAGGACTCCATGGGGCACAGCGCCGTGATCCATGCCGGAGAGGTGCAGAGGATGTCGGCCGGCACCGGCATCACCCACAGCGAGATGAACAACAGCACGGAATCCTGCCGGCTTCTTCAGATCTGGATCGAACCGGAGGAGCGTGGCATTCCCACCGCCTACGAGCAGAAATCCTTCCCGATCGATGCCCAATGGACACCGCTGATCTCTCCTCAGAGCAACAACGGTGCCATGCGGATTGCCCGAAGCGTGCATCTCTGGCGTGCCAGACCGGCACAGACGAGCCAACTGACGCTCCCCTCGACCGGCGGGCCGCTGCTCTGGCTTCAGGTCATCAGTGGCACGGTGAATCTCAACGGCAGCGACGCTGTTCCGGAGCGCTTGCAGCAAGGCGATGGGCTGGGCTTCCAGCGAATGGATGCTGTCATCGATGATCTGAGCGCCGCCGATGCGGAGGCTGACATCCTGCTGTTCGCTCTGCCATGACACACCAGATCTGGACGGTGTTGGCTTGATCACGTTGTATCCAAAATAACTGAAAACTGTCGCTTGAATCACATCGATTGCGCTGCAAGGCCTTTGAGTGACAGGTTTTTTCCGGGATGCATGGAGATTCTTCAGACCAGGCACCGTGATCCCAAAAAGATTCCGTTGATGACGAGCACACCAGATGTTGTGGCCTCAAATGACGGAGACACAAACCGATGATCCCCTGAGCGATGGGATTCCTGATGAGCCAACAGGCCGTGGTGCGTTATCGCGGCTTTCTCTTGCTGCCTCAGACCAACCAGAGCTGGCTGGTGAGACCGGAACGCAGTCCGATGCGTCTGCTCCCGTTTCGGACACCGTCCTGCTCTCTGGCCGATGTGAAAGCACTGCTGGACTGGCGACTGTCAGAACAGACGTCGGAGATTCACGCTGCCTAGACCCTGTTCAGGCAGCGGCTGGCGGAGGCGTGGGATCACCGATGGGCTGCAACGGGATCACCAGAGTGGCCCAATGATCAGGCCGTTCCGCCCGCACACGGCGGGAGCGACGCACGCCGAAGGGAACCCTCACGACATTCGTTCCTTCGATCGGAAGGGTGTGGCCCCGCTGCAGAGCGGATTCCAGACCCTCAGGCAATGCGGGCAGGACCGGTTCAACTCGGTCCGATGATTGATCGCTTTTGAAGATGGTCTTCCGATCCATGGTGTCCCCCGACAGACGAATCAGTTGTCGAATAGTTTGCAGCTGGTCGATGGTGGTCCTAATCGAACCAAATCAAGTTTTCGGTTTTCAGTGAAAATTTACACGCCTGAGCAAGGCAACACCAGATGATCCGGCGTTTCAGGCGGCAACGGGTTGCTCAGCCAGGTCCTCCACCGACGGGCAGGTGCAGATGAGATTCCGATCACCGAAGGCGTTGTCGATGCGTCCGACCGCAGGCCACAGCTTGTTCATCGGCTGATCAGCCAAAGGGAAAGCGGCGGTGGCGCGGCTGTAGGGACGATCCCAGACATCAGCTGTGACCACGGCCATGGTGTGGGGAGCCCGCTTCAGGGGATTGTTCACCGGATCCATCCGACCGGATTCGATGTCCCGAACCTCCTCACGGATCGCGATCAACGCGTCAGCGAAGCGGTCCAGTTCGGCAAGACTCTCGCTCTCGGTGGGTTCCACCATCACGGTGCCCGCCACCGGCCAGCTCACCGTCGGCGCATGAAAGCCGTAGTCCATCAAGCGCTTGGCGATGTCATCGACATCAACACCCGCATCCCGCTTGAGCGGTCGCAGGTCGAGAATGCATTCGTGAGCGACGCAGCCGGTGGTCCCCCGGAACAACACCGGGTAGTGGGGGTCCAGCCGATGAGCGAGATAGTTCGCTGACAGCAGCGCGACCGCACTGGCCTGGCGCAGAGCCTCCGCCCCCATCATGCGCAGGTACATCCAACTGATCGGCAGGATGCTGGCGCTACCGAGAGGGGCAGCTGACACCGGCCCGATCGCGGTGGGCTGGTCTGACTGGAGAGGATGACCGGGCAGGAACGGGGCCAGATGCTCCGCCACTCCGATGGGGCCGACACCCGGACCACCACCGCCATGGGGTATGCAGAAGGTCTTGTGCAGATTGAGGTGGCAGACGTCAGCCCCGAAAGCTCCCGGCCGACAGAGACCGACCTGGGCATTGAGATTGGCTCCATCGAGGTAGACCTGCCCGCCGTGGCGATGCACCACCGAACAGATCTGACGGATCCCTGGCTCGAAGACACCGTGCGTGGAGGGGTAGGTCACCATCAGAGCGGCGAGACGGTCGCTGAACTCCTCAGCCCGGGCCGCCAGATCATCCAGATCGACGTTCCCCTCGTCATCGCAGGCCACAGGCACCACCTTCAGGCCCGCCATCACGGCGCTGGCGGGGTTGGTGCCATGGGCACTGGTGGGGATCAGACAGATGTCCCGATGGCTGTCCCCCCGCGAGTGATGCCAGGCCCGGATCACCAGCAAGCCGGCGTACTCCCCCTGCGAGCCGGCATTGGGCTGAAGGGAGACCGCTGAGAAACCTGTGAGAGCAGCAAGCCAGCGCTCCAGATCATCCGCCATGTGGCGGTAGCCACGGGCCTGATCCTCAGGGGCGAAGGGATGCAGCGACGCGAAGGCAGGCCAGCTCACCGGCAGCAGCTCGGCGGCGGCATTGAGCTTCATCGTGCAGCTGCCCAACGGGATCATGCCGTGCACGAGGGAGAGATCGCGGCTCACCAGGCGCTGGATGTACCGCAGCAACTCGGTTTCACTGCGATGGCAATGGAACACCGCTTGCGTCAGCCAGGGCTCCTCGCGACCGGGCACGCCGTCGAGGGAACCGGAGACAACTTCGGTGATCGGAGGCGTCTGTCGCTGAGCAGCAGCAGCCAGGAGCAGCACCAGCCGCTTCAGTTCCGACTCGTTGCTGAGTTCATCCAAGGTGATGCCGAAGCCTTCCGCCTGATCAGGCGCAGCCCCCTCAGGCACCACCCGCAGGTTGATCTCCGCCTCGGCTGCCGCTCGATGCACGGCAGCGGCATCGCTGCAACGGATCACCACGGTGTCGAACCGCTCTCCAGGAGCAACCGGGTAACCCAGGGCCACCAGAGCAGCCTCCAGTCGACGTCGCAGGCGCACGATCCGCTGTGCGATGGCGGTCAATCCGTCCGGCCCATGGTGAACCGCATAGAAGGAAGCCATCACTGCCAGCAGCACCTGCGCCGTGCAGATGTTGCTGGTGGCCTTGTCGCGTCGGATGTGCTGCTCACGGGTCTGAAGAGCCAGGCGCAGAGCTGGCTGGCCCTGGGCATCCCTGGACTGGCCCACCAGTCGGCCGGGAATCTGGCGCTTGTAGGCATCCCTGGTGGCGAAGAAAGCGGCGTGAGGTCCGCCGAAACCCATCGGCACGCCGAAGCGCTGGGCGCTGCCGACGGCAATGTCAGCACCGAAGGAGGCCACCGGCGCGATCAGGGTCTGAGCCAGGGGATCGATGGCCACGGTCACCAGAGCCCCGGCCTCATGAGCCCGCTCGATCAGAGCAGTGGGGTCCCAGACCTGGCCCTCCTTGCCGGGCAGCTGCAGCAGTACGCCGAACACCGTGGCATCGAGCACGAAATCGCCGGGATCCAACCGCTCCAGCTCGATGTTCAAAGGCTCGGCGCGGGTCTGCAGCACAGCCCAGGTCTGTGGCAGGACGGCGGCATCCACCAGGAAGCGACGGGCCTCAGCACGACGACAGACGGCATGACTCAGCCCCATCGCCTCAGCAGCTGCCGTGGCCTCGTCCAGAAGAGACGCATTGGCGATCGGAAGACCGGTCAGCTCGCTGATCAGGGTCTGGAAGTTGAGAAGCGCTTCCAGGCGACCCTGAGCGATCTCAGCCTGATAGGGCGTGTAAGCGGTGTACCAGGCGGGATTTTCAAAGACGTGACGCTGGATCAGTGCCGGCGTTGCTGTGCCGTGGTAACCCAGGCCGATCAGGGAGCGGCGAACCGTGTTGTCGGCAACGATGCGGCGCAGATCTTCCAGGGCCTCCGATTCGCTGCAGCCCTCCGGCATGGCCTCCGAAGGAGGGTGCTCATCGAGGATGTCCGATGGCACGACATCGGCGATGAAGGCCGCCATGTCGCTGTAGCCGAGGGTCTTCAGCATGGACCGCTGCTCGGCGTTGCCCGGGCCGAGATGCCGCTCGAGGAAGGGGGAGACCAAGGGGAGCGGCAGCGAAAATCCCGCCGATCGTAAAGAAGGGAGACCGGCGGCCGATGTCAGCTGGCGTTCACCTTGGCGCTGTAGGCCGCCGCATCAAGCAGGGACTCCATTTGGGATGCGTTGCCGGGCCGTATCACCAGCAGCCAGCCTTCCCCGTGTGGATCGTTCTGAAGTTCCTCTGGGCTCGCGAGCACAGCCTCGTTGCGTTGCACCACCTCGCCGTCGATCGGGGCGTACATGTCCTCCACGGCCTTGACGGATTCCACCGAACCGAAGCTGTCGCCTTTGCTGAGACTGGCGCCGACATCAGGAAGATCAACGAAGACGATGTCCCCCAGCTGATCCACTGCAAAAGCGCTGATGCCGACTCGCACCAGCTCGCCGTCGGCATTCGCGTATTCGTGGCTGTCGGCGAAGCGGAAGGATTCAGGAAACGCAAACGCCATCGTCTGGCGGATCAGCAGCTCGCACCAGTCTGCGGGAGATCGCGCAGCTCCGCAGCATCAAGAGCCGCCAGTGCCTCCTGGAGCGCGAGGCTGAGATGGGCCCGGTGGGTTCCGCCCTGCACGAAGAGATTGAACGGTTCCCGCAACGGAGCATCCGCGGAGAACTCGCTGGTCGAACCATCGATGAAGGTTCCGCCCGCCATCACCAGATCGCTGGCGTAACCAGGCATCGAAGCGGGCACAGGATCCAGGTAGGAACCGACCGGAGACATGCTCTGGAATGCACGGCACACCACCTTGAGTGCCTCCGGTGAACCGAGGCGAACCGCCTGGATCAGATCACTGCGGAACGCTCCCGGCGCAGGCTGAACGGCACACCCGAGCCGTTGAAACACCCCCGCCACCAGATCCGCTCCGATCAGGGCCTCCGCGACCATCTGCGGCGCCAGGAACAAACCCTGAAGCACAAGACGCTGGAGATCAAAACCGGTTCCACCCTCCCGGCCGATTCCCGGAGCCGTGAGACGGCAGCAGGCCTGCTCCACCAGATCAGACCGACCGGCCACGTAGCCCCCGGCCGGAGCGATGGTGCCACCGAGATTCTTGATCAGGGAACCGGCGATCAGATCCGCTCCGACATGCGGTGGTTCCTGTTCTTCCACCAATTCGCCATAGCAGTTGTCAACGAAGCAGACGCAATCGGGCTGAGACGCGTGGATGCGTTCGCAGCAGCGTCCGATCTCCGCAACGGAAATCGACGGGCGCCAGCTGTAGCCGCAGCTGCGCTGAATCAGCACCATCCGGGTCGGGACCTCCAGAGCCTGATCCAGTGCAGCTGTGTTGATCCCACCGTCCGGTGTCAGCTCCAGTTCGTCGTAGCGGACACCGAATTCAGCCAGGGATCCCTGCCCCTGCTCCCGCAGACCGATCACCTCCTCCAGGGTGTCGTAGGGCCGGCCTGTGATCGACAGCAGACGATCCCCGGGGCGAAGCACACCGAACAGTGCCGCAGCGATCGCATGGGTACCGCTGACGAACTGAAGCCGCACGGCCGCAGCCTCAGCGCCGAGCACGCGCGCAAACACCCGATCCACCACATCGCGTCCCTGGTCCCCGTGTCCGTATCCGGTCAGAGAGGCGAAATGCTGCGTGCCGACACGCTCCTCGGCCATCGCGGCCAACACCCGCTGAAGTCGCGGTTCAACCGCTGCCGTGCGTTGTGCCGCTGACGATGCCTGCGACAGGGCCACATCCGCGACAAGAGAACGGGCCCGCGCCCGCATTGAGGCTGTTACTTCACCAGTCTTCACCATGTCACTCCCGGCTCCAGGCCTGCTGCGTGCCTCCATGCTGCGTCTCTCCCGTAGGGGTTTCACCACTGGTTGCAGCGTCAATTCCTTTAGATTTCCGTCAATACAGGCAAAAACCACTCACCGTGTTTGCGCACGAGCGGTTCTGCCAAACCCTGGAGTTTCCTGTTGGTATCCACCCAAACAGCTGACACCCGCGAGCTTCGGCAGCGGGCGGCGGTGATGGCCCCCCGCGGTCCATTGCCGGCGAGGCAGCGACGCATCAAGTGGGGAACCACCAGCTTCATGCTGGTGATGCATGTCCTTGCAACGGTCGCCCTGCTGCCACGGTTCTGGAGCTGGCAGGGCTTTGTGGCCTTCGGGGTTCTGTACTGGATGACCGTGCTGGGGGTCACGCTCGGACTGCATCGCCTGGTCGCCCACCGCAGCCTCGTCGTCCCGGTGTGGGTTGAGCGCATGCTGGTGCTCATGGGAACCCTGGCCTGCCAGAGCGGTCCGATTGAATGGGTGGGACTGCATCGCCACCACCACCGTTTCTCCGATCAGGTCACCGATCATCACGATGCCGGTCGCGGACTCTGGTGGAGCCACAGCGAGTGGATGCTGCACGAGATTCCCGCTCTGAAAGAGCTGGACCGATACGCAGGCGATCTCCAGTGCGATCCCTTCTATCGCTGGTTGGATCGCTGGTTCCTGCTGCTGCAGATTCCTCTCGGACTCAGCCTTTACTGGATCGGCGAAGCGGCTCAGATCCACGGTGGTGGACTTGGACTGGTTCTCTGGGCGATTCCACTGCGCCTCGTGGTGGTGTATCACGTCACCTGGCTGGTGAATTCCGCCACCCATGCCTTCGGTTACAGGAATTTCGACTGTCCGGATCTTTCCAGGAACTGCTGGTGGGTGGCACTGCTCTCGTTCGGCGAGGGCTGGCACAACAACCACCATGCCCATCCCGCCAGCGCCCGCCATGGTCTGCGCTGGTTCGAATTCGACCTCACCTGGCAGCACATCCGGTTGCTGAAACGCTTCGGCCTCGCCAGCCGGGTTCGCACCGCCCGCTACGTAGGCGGCGCCTCCTGAATCCAATCCCGATCGGCCACGTCGTAACGTGGTCGATCGCACCGAAACCGTCGTCCGTCCCGGTCCCATGCCCAAGCGTGTTCAAGTCGTCCTGAACGAGGACGTCCTCAGTCTCGGAAAGGACGGGGATCTGGTGGAAGTCGCTCCCGGTTACGCACGGAACTTCCTGTTGCCTTTCGGCAAGGCCGTTCCTCTCACCCCCGCGGTGATGAAGCAGGTGGAGCATCGACGTGCCAAGGAAGCAGAGCGCCAGGCCGCCCTCAAGCAGCAGGCTCTCGACTTCCGAACCGCCCTTGACACCATCGGCCGCTTCACGGTCAAGAAGCAGACCGGTGAAGACAACGTCCTGTTCGGAACCGTGACCAACGGTGACGTGGCCGAAGCCATCGAAGACGCCACCAAGAAGGAGATCGACCGCCGCGACATCGTGGTTCCGGAGATTCATCGCACGGGCAAGTACACCGTGACCGTGAAGCTGCACACCGAGGTCACAGCTGAGATCAATCTCGAGGTGGTCAGCTATTGACCCCTGGCCAAACGGCGCAGCCGGGCCAGAGTGTGAAACCTGATTGCGTCGACCGGCCGCCATGGTGAGTGTTCCCCTTGGTGATCAAGGCGAGTCAGCCGAAGGGGGACGCCGCGGCTTCGCCCGTGGGCGTCGTGATCAAGAGCCCAGCTTCGAGGCCCTGCCCGATTCCGTTCCGCCCCAGAACCTCGAGGCGGAGGAAGCGGTTCTGGGAGGCATCCTGCTGGACCCTGACGCCATCGGTCGTGTCGCCGATGTTCTGCAACCGGAGGCGTTCTATCTGAATGCCCACCGCGAAATCTTTCGAACCGCCCTGATGCTGCACGGTCAGGGCAAACCCACAGACCTGACGGCGATGACCGCCTGGCTGGCGGACACCGGTTCCCTGGAGAAGGTGGGTGGCAACGGCCGTCTGATCGAACTGGTGGAGCGGGTGAGCTCGACGGCCTCGATCGAGCAGGTGGCGCGACTGGTGATGGACAAATTTCTCCGCCGTCAGCTGATCCGCTCCGGCAACGAGGTCATCAAGCTGGGCTTCGATCAGAGCCTGCCCATGGATCAGGTGCTGGATCAGGCGGAGCAGACGATCTTTGCCATCAGCCAGGAAAAGCCCTCGAAGGGACTCACTCCCACCGCCGAGATCCTCACCCAGACCTTTGAAGAGATTGAAAGTCGCTCTCTGGGCACCTCGGTAGCCGGGATCCCGGTGAACTTCTACGACCTGGATGCCATGACCCAGGGTCTCCAGAGGAGTGATCTGATCATCGTGGCCGGTCGTCCAGCCATGGGTAAAACCTCGATCGTGCTCAACCTGGCCAAGAACGTGGCCCAGCTGCACGACCTGCCGGTCTGCGTGTTCTCTCTGGAGATGAGCAAGGAGCAGCTCACCTACAGGCTGCTGTCGATGGAGGTGGGCATTGAAGCTGGCCGGCTGCGTACAGGCCGGTTGCAGCAGGAGGAATGGCCACTGTTGGGGCAGGGCATCAACAGCCTCGGCCAGCTGCCGATCTACATCGACGACAAACCCAACTCCGGCGTGCTGGAAATGCGTTCCCTCTGCCGGAGGCTGATGGCGGAACAAGGCAAAGAGCTGGGGCTGGTGGTGATCGACTACCTGCAGCTGATGGAAGGCTCCAGCCCGGACAACAGGGTGCAGGAAATCTCCCGGATCACCCGTGCCCTGAAAGGCATGGCCCGGGAACTGAACGTGCCGGTGATCGCCCTCTCCCAGCTGAGCCGTGGCGTGGAATCGCGCACCAACAAACGGCCGATGCTGAGCGACCTGCGGGAATCAGGCTCAATCGAACAGGATGCCGATCTGGTGCTGATGATCTACCGCGACGAGTACTACAACCCGGAAACTCCGGATCGAGGCATCACCGAAGTGATCGTGACCAAGCACCGCAACGGACCGGTGGGCACGGTGAAGCTGCTGTTCGAGCCCCAGTTCACCCGCTTCCGCAACCTGGCGGCGTGAGAATCCGGTGACCTTCCGGTTGTTGAGTTCTCCGGAAGGGAAGCCACCAGCTGAGAATTGCGGAGCGTTCTGGTGGGCCCCTAACGGTGAAGGTTTTGGACGCCCGCTTTCAGAGCTGCGCCGATCTCCAGAGCCTGTCCCAGCCTGTCTCTCCAAACCTGAGCGCACTCCAACTCAGCGAAGGCCCTCTGGTGGGACGTCTGCGGATCATCAGTTGCGGTTTCTTCCGTCTCAACCAGTTGGAGATCAACCAGACGCTGTTCCTCAGCGGCACCCGACGCCCGAGGCCCTGCACGATCGCCATTCCGCTGAGTGACCCACCAGCGACTGATCCCATCCGGGCCCAGGGGGTCTGCATGCCCTGGCCCGGAATGATGGGTTACAACGACCAGCTGAACGATTTCGATCTGCGTTTGCCGGCAGGCACCACCCTGGCCACGGTGACCATCTCCAGAGATCACCTGCTGGAGCGACACAGCCAGCACAGGGCAGGACAGCTGACCTTGGATCGCTGGAAAGACACCAATCAGCTGGAACTGCGTGAACCTCTGCGCTCGGAACTGCGAGCCCGGTTGAGACACCTGATTGAGCAACACGATCAGGCCACCGATCCGAGAGAGGTGGACGAGCTGATCGGATGCCTGCTACGCGCTTTCGAGGATGTCGAGGTGGATTCCATGACGTTCGGTCAAAGAGAAGCTCGCCATGAAGCGGCCATCGAGCTGCTGCACTGGTTTTCGTGTCATTCCGACCAGAACCTCACCATGGATGAGCTGAGTGCGGTCCTGTATCAGTCGCGCACCTCCCTGTTCAAGGGCTGTCAGGAGCATTTCGGTCAAACCCCGCAGAAGCTTCAGCGATCGATCCGCCTCGATCTGGTGCGGCAGCTGCTGCTGGATCCCAACCGCTGTGATGGCATCCACCTGCAAGGAGTTGGAGCGATCGCGGCTCATCTGGGCTTCACCAGTCGCAGCCACTTCGCTCGCCGCTACAGAAAGCAGTACGGGGAGCTGCCTCAGGAGACGCTGCAGCGAAGCAAGACCCCCGGCGGATCAGATCCGCTTCCGTAGCTGCGGATAATGAATCCATGAGCTTCACCACGACCCCGAGCGAAGTCTTCGACGTGATCGTCGTGGGAGGTGGTCACGCCGGCTGTGAGGCCGCGATCACCGCTGCACGGCTGGGGCTGAACACGGCCCTGTTCACCCTCAATCTCGACCGAATCGCCTGGCAACCGTGCAATCCCGCCGTGGGCGGACCGGCCAAGAGCCAACTGGTCCACGAAGTCGATGCCCTCGGTGGCGTGATCGGTCGCCTGGCCGATGCCACAGCGATCCAGAAACGCATCCTCAACGCCAGCCGCGGACCCGCTGTCTGGGCCCTGCGCGCCCAGACCGACAAACGCCTCTACTCCCGCCAGATGCTGCAGCTGCTGCAGCACACCCCCAACCTGGCCCTGCGCGAAGCGATGGTCACTGGCCTTGAGGTGAGTGGCGACGGCGCTCAGCAACGCATCACCGGTATCCGCACCTATTTCGGCAGCACCTACAGCGCCGCAGCCGTGATCCTCACCGCCGGCACCTTTCTGGGAGGCCGCATCTGGGTGGGGCATCAATCGATGGCAGCAGGCCGCGCCGGCGAGCAGGCCGCCGAAGGCCTCACGGAAGCCCTCCAGCAACTCGGCTTCCACACTGACCGACTCAAGACGGGCACCCCCGCGCGGGTGGACCGGCGCAGCATCGCCCTCGATCAGCTGGAGGAACAGCCCAGCGATGCAGCCGATCGCTTCTTCTCCTTTGATCCGGCAGCCTGGACGAGCGGTGAGCAGATGAGCTGCCACATCACCCGCACCACCGCCGCCACCCATCAACTCATCCGCGACAACCTCGAGCAGACCGCCATCTACGGAGGTGTGATCGACAGCAAAGGTCCCCGCTACTGCCCTTCGATCGAAGACAAGATCGTTCGTTTCGCCGATAAGGACAGCCACCAGATCTTCCTGGAGCCGGAAGGACGGGACACCCCGGAGATCTACGTGCAGGGCTTCTCCACAGGGCTGCCGGAATCGATCCAACTGCAGCTGCTGCGCACCCTGCCCGGCCTGGAGCAATGCCTGATGCTGCGACCCGCCTATGCGGTGGATTACGACTACCTGCCCGCCACGCAGCTCAAACCCTCCCTGGAAACCAAACGGGTCCAGGGCCTGTTCAGCGCCGGTCAGCTCAACGGCACCACCGGCTACGAGGAGGCCGCAGCTCAGGGCCTGGTGGCCGGCATCAATGCCGCTCGGCTCATCGGAGGCCAGGAGCCGGTGCACTTCCCCCGTGAGGGCAGCTACATCGGCACGATGATCGACGACCTGGTGAGCAAGGACCTTCGCGAGCCCTACAGAGTGCTCACCAGCCGCAGCGAATACCGGCTGATCCTGCGGGGCGACAACGCCGACCGGCGCCTCACTCCTCTCGGCCGCGAACTCGGCCTGATCGACGACCGGCGCTGGCGGATCTTCGAAGACAAACTTCAGGCGATGGAGGCCGAGAAGCGTCGGCTGGAAACGGTGCGGCTGAAAGCGAGCGATCCCTCTGCAGCGGCGGTTGAGCAGCAGACCGGTGCGGCAATCAAGGGCTCGATCACCCTGGCGGACCTGCTGCGCCGACCGGGCATGCACGCCGCCGATCTGGTGGAGCACGGCCTCGCCGATGCCGACCTGCCTCTGCCGGTGCGGGAAGGCGCCGAAATCGACATCAAGTACAGCGGCTATCTGCAACGGCAGCAGCAGCAGATCGATCAGGTGAAACGTCAGAGCCAGCGCAAGCTGCCCTCCGATGTGGAGTACGCCGGCATCGGCACCCTGTCGCGCGAGGCTCGCGAAAAACTGAGTGAGATCCGTCCCGCCACCCTGGGGCAGGCCAGCCGCATTCCCGGTGTCAGCCAGGCGGACATCACAGCTCTGCTGATGTGGCTGGAGCTGCGTCAACGGCAGCAGAAGGACCTCGCCGCTGCCGGTCAGGCTCGATAGCGTTGGGACCATCGGCCATCAGCCTTGGCATCACGCCTTCCCACGTCGCGTGCTTACTGGAACCTGCGCGCCGAGCAGGTGATGGACAGGGTGTTCGCCGACCCGGCACTTCGGAGGGATGCCAACCATCTGGTGCCGGTTGATGTTGCTGTACACGAACCACAGCCGCTGCCCCCTGCGGACAACCCGCCACGCGGGGCTGACAGCTGGCAGATTCCACTGCTGACCGCCGTCACGGCAGCATCAGTTGTCTGCATGGCCTGGCTGACCGGCAACTGGCAGACCACCAGTGCACGCCTCGAGCAGGAACGCCAGCTGCTGCTCATCGAGCGATTGCGTCCGCAACCACCCATCAGCACTGCAGAGCCGAAACCGGAACCTCCAGCCGTGACAACGCCGGCACCCAGGCTCTCGCCAGCACCCACAGTCGCGCTGGAACCGCTGACTCTGCCTCTCCGGACACACCCAACCCCCCGTCGCGCGCGCCAGTGGTTCAGGACGAGCTGCCTCAGCTCACCGGTGTGGTGCAGGGACCCGGCAACAGCAGCTCGGCGATTTTTCAGCTGGGCAGCAACTCCCTCTCCAGCGGGATTGGAACCGCCATCGGGTCGAGCGGCTGGGTGCTGGAGTCCGTCAGCGAAAGCGGGGCCGTGATCAGCCGCGACGGCCAGCGCCGCAGCCTGGCGGTGGGAGGGATCCACTGACATCTGCTGGCTCACTTCTGCCCTCTCCGCAGCATCTCTGGCAGGCCCCCACCGCGGCCGTGCTGACCGGGGAGGGCCCGCGTCAGCTGCCGGGCCCGTGGCGCTTGATGCTGCTGGGTGACGGCAGCCCGACCCGTCATCTCAGGCTGCTCACCGGACAGCCTGTCGCCGTTGATCTGATCGGCATGACGCCGGAGCCGCTCGATCATCCCGATGCACCCCCAGAAGTGAAAGAGCTGACCCCCCCGCTGCTGCGGCGTCAGGTCTGGCTTCATTGCGACGGTCTCCCTCTGGCCTGGGCAGAGAGCTGGTGGAACCAGACGGAAGCGGATCTGCACCTGCGCGATCGCAACCAGCCCATCTGGCGGAGTCTCACGGAAGGCCGTTCCGAACTGTTCCGAGAAGTGGATGGCCTCGCCCTGGTCAATGCCGACTGGCTTGAGATGACCTTCGGACTGCGCGGACCGTTCTGGAGTCGCCACTACCGCTTCTTCCGCGGAGGCAAGGCCCTGACTGTGATCCGGGAAGTGTTTAGCCCACAGCTGGAAACCTGGCTGGGCCCAACATTGCGCCAGGAGCTTCAAAGGAATTCATGAACAAATGCCCGAATTTGTTGGGATTTGCTCTTGACAACTTGCCAATACATGTGCTCCGAGGAACATGTGAGCACACAGGTTCTCCGTGTCATGGCTGTTACACCTCTCTGGCTCAGCCTCACCGACCTCGGTCGGATCTACGGCATTTCGGCCATTCACTGCGGGCGCAGCCTGGAACAGCAGGGCTGGCGTGATCGCCGCGGCCGTCCGACCCCTGCCGCCCTGGAAGCCGGTGCCGCAATGAATGCCGGTCCTCACGGCCAGGGACGCTCCGTGCTCTGGAACCGGACGGTCTGCGGGACGCATCTGGAATCCCAGGGCTACGAACCCATGAGCCGCAGTCTGCTTGTGGATCAGTGGACCCGACTGCTGGAAGCTCTTGAGCTGGGATCCCCGTCCATCAACGCCACGGCCGATCAGATGGCCGAGGACATGCCCCGGGAGCTGGTCGAGGAAGTCAACGACCAGCTCGCTGCCAGGGGCTGCACCTACCGGGTGTCAGGGCGTGCGCGTCAGGAAAGACGCAGTGCTTCAGCCTGCTGAGCAGCTGCTTTCAGCAGATCACGCAGCTTGTCCTCATCGGTATGACTGAGGTTGGTTTTCACCAGGCGGGCGTTGGGGGCATGGCTGCGCAGGCGCTCGATCACGCGATCAGGCGTGCCGTCCCGCACCAGCAGAGCCAGAGCAGCGCTGCCCTTGGGCAGGGTTTCGGCCAGCTCCCGCAGGAACTGATCATTGATGCCGATGTCGGTGAGTGCTCCTGAGGCAGCACCAGCACCGGCGCCGACAGCCGCACCCAGCAGTGGGCTGAGGAACAGCAGTCCGACGAGCATGCCCCAGAAGCTGCCACTGACAGCGCCGGCCGCCGCCATGTTGATGGCCTGGCGCAGATGGACGTGACCGTCCTCGCCATGCTCCAGCACCACAGCATCTTCAAGGGAGATCAGATGCTCCTGCTGAATGCTGGCCAACTCGAGACGCACCTGCTCAGCTTCCTCGGCTTTCGGAAAGCCAACCACGATCAGGTCACTCATTTGGGAGCCATAACTCTGGTTGAAACGTATCCAGAGGACCCGTTGCTGTCAGTCTCGGCGACGACTTGAGCGTGGCAGCACGCGACGTGGAGAACGCATCGGTTGCCGGACAGGCTGCTCATCGAGCTGCCCATCAAGCCCGGCGGTTCTCTGCCAGCGCTGCACACGGAAACTCTCATCCTCCGGCCAGCTGTCGTCGGCAGCCGGTGGCCGGCGGCGGGACACCGCCTGGAGCGGCCGCTTGCCGCCTCGACTGGATGTCTCCGGTGACGTCTGTTCCTGCCATGGCTCACGCCAGTCGTCATCGTCGTCCAACAGCCAATCGACCTTCTCGCCGACCCAGCGCCCCATCGAATCCAGATCCAGAGACGTCCGACGCTGACCGGGACGCCGACCTGACACCCCATCCACCAGCTGGCGACCGGTTTCCAGCCAGGTGTCCAACCGGCGTTCCATGCGTTGCTCCATGCTTCGACGTTACCGACGCCGGCGCCGAAGCCAGCGTTCCCGTCGCAGGCCGATCAACGCGATCGTCATCCCGCCGAGCTGCAGGGTCATCAGAAAGGTCTCCATCTCAGTCGGCAGGCTCGAACCGCAGCAGGCAACTGGCATCCCATCGCCCCCCATGCAACCGATCGCAACAGCGGCGGCAGGCTGCATTGCGCAGTCGCCGCCTGTAGGGAGAGCGCTGCCCACAGATCGGACAGACCGCCCACCAACGCGGTGCACGAGCCGGAACGGGATAGCAATGACGCACCTGCACCTGGAAGCTGTCCTGAGAGGCATTGATGGCCGCCATCCGCTCCCGGAATCGCGGCCCATGGCTTTCACGCACCTTCTGCACCAGATCCACCCAGGCGTGGATCATCTCGTGACAGAGCGTGCTTTCCGTGGCAGCCCGGGGCAGTGGCTCCAGCACCGGTCGGGACAGAACGATTTCACAGCCGCGATCCCCTGCGACGCCTGGGCCGCGCCGGTAGCAGCCAGCCGTGCGGCTCATGCGGCCATCGCTCCAGCGCAGGGCCACCAGAGGGAGATCGGCGCTCCTACTCACCAGGGAACCTTCGAAATGTTCACGGTTGAGCCGGTGGAACAGCGGCAACAACGGCAGCAACGGCAACGGAGAACAGGCTGCGGTTGAGCGTCATCCTGCCTTGGTCAGTCAGACTCGTCGCTGCTTTGAAGGCAGGCGATGGAACTGGGTCTTGTACGCGAGGTGGGGATCAAGGCCCTGCTGGCCGGTGGTGGGGCTCTGCTCCTGTTCTGGACATACACCGCGGTTCGCCTGGTGCTCAGCGCCCGCGGCATCAATCCACTGATCAAGCAGTTCTTCACCCAGGTGGCTGCCGGTCGTATCGATGCGGCCTACCTGCTCACCACCAAGGGCTACCGGCAGCATGTGAACCGTCAGCAGTTCATGCGCTTCCTCGCCGGCCTCAAACTCAACCGCTATCGCAATCTCAAGTCCGGGCGGCCCCGGATGCAGGAGAGCGACGTGATCCTCACCGTGAAACTGAAGGCAGACAACGACGACGAGCTGCCTCTTGACTTCACCTTCACCAAGGTGGAGGACAACTGGCGCATCGCGCGCATCAACAGGGTCAATGCCTGAGGGGCAGGCCAGGGCAGCGGAACTGCGGGCTCTGCTCAACCGGGCAGCCCATGCCTACTACGTGCTGGATGCCCCCCTGCTGGAGGACGCGGTCTATGACCGCCTCTACCGGGAACTGGTTGATCTCGAGCAGGCCGACCCACGCCTGGTCAGCGCCGACAGCCCCAGCCAACGCGTCGGCGGTTCTCCGGCGGAGGGATTCGTCAGCGTTGCCCACCGCATCCCTCTGCTCAGCCTCGACAATGCCTTCAATCAGGACGAACTGACCGCCTGGCATGAACGGTTGCTGAAGGTGCTGGATCGTCCAGCTGACACGCAACTGCCACTGGTGGGTGAACTGAAGATCGATGGCAACGCCCTTGCCCTCAGCTACCGCCATGGGGTGCTGGAACGGGCAGCCACCCGAGGCGACGGTGCCAGCGGTGAAGAGATCACCGCCAATGTGCGGACGATCAGTTCGATCCCCTTGCGGCTTCAGGTCGAAGACCCGCCCGAATGGGTGGAAGTGCGTGGTGAAGCCTTCATCCCCGACGACACCTTCGCTGCGATCAACACCGAGCGAGAGGGGCGGGGGGAGACCCTGTTCGCCAATCCGCGCAACGCCTGCGCGGGCACCCTGCGGCAACTGGACCCCAAGGTGGTGGCGGCGCGCCGCCTCGATTTCTTCGCTTACACCCTGCATCGGCCACCTGAAGCGGAGGGCACGTCCCAATGGGAAGCGCTGCAGTGGCTGATCGAGGCCGGCTTCCGCGTCAATCCCAACCGCGAGCTGTGCCCGGATCTGGCGGCCATCCGTGGCTTCTGCGATCGCTGGGAACAGCAACGGAAGGCACTGCCATACGCCACCGATGGCGTGGTGGTGAAGCTGAATGATCTGCGTCTCCAGGATGAAGCCGGGTTCACGCAGAAGGCGCCCCGCTGGGCCATCGCCTTGAAGTTCCCGGCTGAGGAAGCCCCCAGCCGGCTGCTTCGCGTGGTGGTTCAGGTGGGACGGACCGGAGCCGTCACCCCCGTGGCCGAGTTCGAACCGGTGGCTCTGGCCGGCACCAGCGTCAGCCGGGCGACGCTGCACAATGCCGACCGCATCACAGAACTGGCCCTGCATGAAGGCGACACCGTGGTGGTGCGCAAGGCCGGCGAGATCATCCCGGAGGTGGTGCGGGTTCTGGCGGAGCTGCGGCCTGCTGATGCCAAACCCGTCAGCCTCCCCACAGTCTGTCCGGAATGTGGTTCCACCCTGGTGAGGGAGGAGCAGGAGGCGGCCACCCGCTGCATCAACAGCAGCTGCCCGGCGATCCTGCGCGGGGCCCTGCGCCATTGGGTCAGCAAGGGTGCCCTGGATGTGGATGGTCTTGGGGGCAAGCTGATCGAGCAGCTGGTGGAACGCGGGCTGGTGCGTTCCATCGCCGATCTCTACCGGTTGGATGCCGCCCTGCTGGCAAGTCTGGAGCGGATGGGGGAGAAGTCCGCCGCCAACCTGGTGCGTGCGTTGGAGGCATCCACCGGGAAACCCTGGCCACGACAGCTCTATGGGCTTGGCATCCGCCACATCGGTGAGGTGAATGCCAAAGCCCTGGCGGCCGCCTTCCCAAACGTGGATGACCTGGCGGAGGCAGCCCGTCAACAGCCCGACAGCATCGCGGCCCTGCATGGCATCGGACCGGAGATCAGCCGCAGCCTCAGCCAGTGGTTTGCCAACCCGGCCAACCATCAGCTGCTGGAGGAGCTCAGGGGTGTGGGACTGAACCTGAAGGCGGCACCGGACGACCGGTCAAGCTCCGGCTCAGATGCTGATCAAGCCCTCGCCGGAAGGATCCTGGTGCTCACAGGAACCCTGCCGACCCTCAGCCGAAGTGACGCCAAAGCCTTGATCGAGGCCGCCGGCGGCAAGGTGACCGGCAGCGTCAGCAAGAAGACCGACTATCTGGTGGCAGGTGAAGAAGCTGGCAGCAAACTCGCCAAAGCCGAAAGTCTTGGCGTGAAGGTGATCGATGAAAATGAGCTGAAAGGTCTGCTGAACGCATGACGAACCAGCCCCTTCACCGCTGGATCAAGACCGACTGCGGCCGAGCCAAGCTGGCCGAGTTGGAGCAACGGCGAGGACCAATGGCACGGTTGCGTCTGACCTGGTTTGTGGCCCTTGCCGCCATCCGCGACTGGCCCCTGCCCGACCCGGATCAGAGCGACGACTCCACGTCATGAAGTGCGCGCCGCGCAGTCCTGCTGACAAGCACCACCACCCCAACCGTCGCCAGCACACCGGCCACCCGCAGTGCCCAGGTCAGTGGATCTGCCTCCCCGGCCAGCACCTCCCGGAAGCGAGCCACATCGCCCGCCAGAGCTCCGAGGCCGCAGAACAGCACCGTGCCGGGGATGATGCCGATCAAACCAATGCTGTAGTCCCGGAGTGACACCTCGCTGAGGCCGTAGGCCAGGTTGAGCAGGGAGAACGGAAACGCCGGCGACAGCCGGGTGAGCAGCACCAGTTTCAAGCCCTCCCGACTCACGGCCTGTTCCACCGCCTGCAGCTTCGGCACCTGCTGCAACCGCCTTCTCGCCCACTCCCGCAGCCAGCTGCGACCCAGCAGAAACACAACTTCCGCTCCAAGGCAGGCTCCCAGGAACACGAGTCCACTGCCGATCCAGGTGCCGTAGAGCGCCCCCGCCACCATCGATGCCCACACGCCAGGCAGCAGCAGCGTGACCCAGAGCGCATAGAGGGGAATGAACGCCACCGCCCCCAGCGGTGAGCGCAGAACCTCCAACAGATCAGGGAGCCATTGCTGAAGCGTTGACATCAGACAGACCGTCGCACCGACGGTGCGGAGCATTGCACTCAACTGGACGCCGAGGTGTAAAACCGCAGGGCATACAGCCAGAACGCGCGGGCAGCAGCGAAAAACAGGACAGCCAGCGCAAGACCCGCCAGCAACATCGGAGCGGCGGCTTCACCCAGCAGCACCTGGGCGGGAACTGTGGTGAGAAAGGCCACCGGCAGCACCAGGGTGAACAGCAGGCGCAAGGCCGGTGGATAGGCAGTGAGTGGATAACGCCCCGAAGCCAGCAGAGCTCGCAACACCTCGGTGGCATTCCAGGTTTTGACGAACCAGATGCTGGTGGCGGCGATCAGAAACCAGAGCGAATAAAGGATCAAGCCACCGGCCAGCAGCATCACCACCACGGTGAAAAAGGAGGGCAGCGTGAGCACCACACCGGCCTGATGGCTGCCCCAGGCCAGGAGCCCCAGCCCCAGGCCAATTTCCGGCAGGCCCGCCGGCGACAGCGTGCGCAGCGACAGCCAGAACTGGCTGTCGATCGGTTTGAGCAGCACGAAATCCAGGGTGCCCTCGCGCACATGGGTGACGATCGCCCCGAGGTTGGGGCGCAGCCAGGTGGTGGCCATGCCGTCGAACACCGTGTAGAGCCCCTGCACCATCAGGGCCTGAGCCCAGCTCCAGCCCCCCAACGTCTGATCGGGGCCATAGAACAGCGAGAGCAGAAACAGGCTGCCGCTGAGGCTCATCGCCACCGCCAGCAGCTCGATCAGCACATTGGCCTGATACTCCAGCTGCACCGCCACGGCCGTGCCCCAGAAGCGACGCAGGGTTCGCCAGTACCGCCCCATCAGGCCCCCATGGCGCTGTAGCGCCGCACGCCGGCCCGCCACAGCAGCAGCACCAGCGGCAACAGCAGGGCAATCCAGGCCAGTTGCGCCCCGAAGCCCGCCAGCAGGTCCACCGGCTGGCCTGCCAGCACCCGGGCGGGAAAGTCGATCAGATACGGGAAGGGCGTCCACTGGGCCAAGGCCCGCACCGCCGGCGGAAAAGCCGTGAGCGGCGCCAGCAGGCCGGAAAGGAACAGGAAGGGAATGAACTGGAGCCGCTCCAGGGCACTGGCCTTCTCACTCCAGAAGCACAGGGCCGCAATCAGGCTCTGGAACAGGAAGGCGATGGCAAAGGCCATCCAGATGGCCAGCCAGGCCAGCAGAAAGCCCCCCAGCGACGGCAACCAGAAGGCCTGGGGCTGCACCGTAAAGAACACGGCTGCGATCAGGGCCGCGAAGGGCAGACGCGTGAGCTGCTCACCGAGGTGGGCCGCCACATAACGCCAGAGCGGATGCAGGGGCTGCAGCAGGTAGGGCGACAAGCGGCCCAGCAGGGCGTCCTCCTCGAAGGCATAGACCACCCACACCACGGAGAACTGACGCACCAGAAAGGCGCTGAGGAAATAGCGATCCAGGGCCACACCATCCAGCCCAAGCCCAGACCGCGCGTCACTGCCGCTCCAGACGCTGAGCATGATGAATGGCAGCACACCCGAAAGCGCCCAGAGGGCGATCTCAGCGCGGTACTCGAGCATGTGGGCGTACTGGGTTCCCAGCAGCACCCGGATGATCCGACGGTTCAGCCCGAAGATCCGCATCAGACGCGCCCCTGCCGGAAGAGGCCACCGATCAGTTCTTCGATCGGTGGATCGGTCACATCCAGATCGCGCACGGGAAAGCGGTCCAGCAGCTGCGCCACCACGGCGGTGAGCTGATCGCGGGGCACCAGCAGCCGCACATCACAACCCTCCAACTGCTCGAGACGCCCCAAACCAGCCAGGGCCTCTGGGGTCGTGGGGGATTCCAGCTCCAGCCGCACCTCCCGCTCCGGCGCCAATTGATCGGCCAACGCCTCCAGGGGGCCGTCGTGGAACAACCTCCCCTGGTGGATCAGCAGCACCCGGGGACACAGCGCCGTGATGTCGGCCATGTAGTGGCTGGTAAGCAGCACCGTCGCGCCCGTGCGGCGGTTGTAGTCCGCCAGAAACTGCCGCACCCGGGCCTGGGCATTCACATCCAGCCCCAGAGTCGGTTCATCGAGGAACAGCACCTCCGGCTCGTGCAGCAACGCCGCCAGGAGTTCAGCTTTCATTCGCTGGCCCAGAGAAAGCTTGCGCACCGGCCGGGTGAGCTCCTCCCCCAGCTCCAGCAGATCGGCCAGCTCGCTGATCCGCCGCCGGGCCACCCCATCGGGGATGCCGTAGACCGCCGCATTCACCCGCAGGGAATCCATCGGCGGCAGGTCCCAGAGCAGCTGCTGCTTCTGCCCCATCACCAGGGTGATCCGGCGCAGGAACTCCGCCTGGCGACGCTGGGGCCGGTACCCCGCCACCTGCACCTCCCCGGCGCTGGGGTGGATCAAGCCGCAGAGCATCTTCAAGGTGGTGGTTTTGCCGGCGCCGTTGGCACCGAGAAAGCCCACCATCTCGCCGGGCTCGATCGCGAACGACACGTCCTGCACCGCGGTCACGTCCCGGGTGCGGCGGCGGATGAAATGGCGCAGGGTGCCGGCCAACCCGGGCTGCTTCTCGGCAACCCGGTAGATCTTGCTCAGCCCCTCAACCTGAATCACCGAATCAGCTCAGATCCGCCAGCCGCTTGCGGGCCAGATCCGCCTGAGCCTGCTTCTCATCCAGGTTGGCCTGGCATTCGGCCACCACCTCCGGCGGTGCCTTGTCGGCGAAGTTCGGGTTCCCCAGCCGCCCTGCCAGGCCTTTGATCTCCTTCTCGGCCTTGGCGATGTCTTTTTCGAGGCGGCCCTTGAGCGCATCGAGATCGACGAGGCCTTCGATCGGCAGCAGCACCTGCAGCTCACCGCTCACCCCCGCCAGAGCCTTGGCTACCGGAGCCGCATCAGCCTCCGCCGGCGCCATCACCGCCACCGACTCCGCCCGGGTTAGGGCCGTGATGTCGGCCGTGCCCTTGCTCAGCACAGCCGCCAACTCGCCGCGGCCGGTGACGAAACGCACCGGCACCGATTGGGAGGGCTTGAGGCCCGCCACCGCCCGCAGGTTGCGCACCACACGGATGGCGCCGATCAGCTCAGCAAACGAGGCTTCCAAGGCATGATCCAGAGCGCTCTCCTCCAGTGCCGGCCAGGGCTGCAGAGCCAGGAAGTTGGTCTCCGGCTCGCCGGTGACGCTGTGCCAGAGCTCCTCGGTGAGGTGGGGCATCAACGGATGCAGCATCAGGTGCATCTGACTGATCACCTTGGCCAGCACCTGCTTGGCCACCCGCTGATCGGCGAGAGCCTCGGCTGAGGGGTTCTCACCCGGGTTGAGCCGGCGCTTGCTCAGCTCCAGGTACCAGTCGCAGACGTCGTTCCAGGCGAACTCGTAAAGCCCCTTGGCAGCTTCACCCAGGCCGTAATTGCTGTAGCGCTCGGCCGTCTCCCGATTCACCCGGGCCAGGCGCGAAAGAATCCAACGGTCCGCCAACTGCAGGGCCGCGGGGTCGGGGTCACCGAGTTGAGCCGGCGTTTCGCCGTCCAGGTTCATCAGGGCGAAGCGAGTGGCGTTCCAGAGCTTGTTGGCGAAGTTGCGCGAGGCCTCCACCGTGGCGGAGGTGTCGGTCTTGCGGTCGTAGTCCAGGCGGATGTCCTGACCCGCACCAGCCACCTCCCGCACCAGAGCGAAGCGCAAGGCATCGGTGCCGTAACGCTCGATCAGCAGCAGCGGATCGATGCCGTTGCCGGCACTCTTGCTCATCTTGCGGTTCTGCTCGTCCCGCACCAGGCCGTGGATGTAAACGTCCTGGAAGGGCATCTCGCCGGTGAAGGAGCCGGCCATCATCGTCATCCGGGCCACCCAGAAAAAGATGATGTCGAAGCCCGTCACCAGGGTGCTGGTGGGGTACCAGCGCTGCAGATCAGCGCTATCGGCATCGGGCCAACCCAGGGTGGAGAAGGGCCACAAACCACTGGAGAACCAGGTGTCGAGCACGTCTTCGTCCTGCTCGATCTCAGCCGCCGCGCCGTAATCAGCCTGGGCCTTCTCCAGGGCTTCGGCTTCGTTGCGGGCCACCACATAAGGGGTGGTGTCGGTGTATTTGCCGCCGGTCTCGCTGATCACGAACCAGGCGGGGATGCGATGGCCCCACCAGAGCTGGCGGCTGATGCACCAGTCGCGGATGTCGGTGAGCCAGTCGCGATACACCTTCTCCCAACGCTCCGGGATGAAGCGGGGATCCTTCTTCTCAAGAGCCTCGCGACAGCGAGCCGCCAGAGGCTCGGTTTTGACAAACCACTGGGTGGAGAGCAGCGGCTCCACCGGCACCTTGCCGCGGTCGGAATAGGGAACGCTGTGGCGGTAATCCTCCACCTTCACCAGCAGCCCCAGCTCGTCGAGACCAGCCACCACGGCCTTGCGGGCCTCAAAGCGATCCAGCCCCTCGAACTGCCCCGCCTCCTTGTTCATCGTGCCGTTCTTGCGCATCACCGTGATCTGGGGCAGACCGTGGCGCTGGCCGATGGCGAAATCGTTGGGGTCGTGGGCCGGCGTCACCTTGACGCAGCCGGTGCCGAAATCCTTCTCCACGTGGTCGTCGGCCACGATCGGAATTTCGCGACCCACAAACGGCAGCGTGAGGGTCTGACCCACCAGATGGGCGTAGCGCTCGTCGGTGGGATTCACCGCCACCGCCGTGTCGCCCAGCATCGTTTCGGGCCGGGTGGTGGCCACCTCCAGATGGCCGTCGCCGCTGCTGAGCGGATAGCGGAAATGCCAGAGGTGGCCATCCACCTCCTTCATCTCCACCTCCAGATCGCTCACCGCCGAGCCCGAGGCGGGGCACCAGTTCACCAGGTATTCACCGCGGTAGATCAGCCCCTGCTCGTGCAGCCGCACGAAGGCCTCCTTCACCGCCTCACTGAGACCCTCATCAAGGGTGAAGCGCTGGCGCTTCCAATCCACCGAGTAACCCAAGCCGCCGCAGCTGGCCCACGATGCGGCCACCGCTTTCCGCCTTCCACTGCCAGGCCCGCTCGAGAAAGGCATCCCGGCCCAGGTCGTGGCGGGTTTTGCCCTCCTCCTTGAGCTGCTTCTCGAGGATCGTCTGCACCGCGATCGAGGCGTGGTCGGTGCCGGGCAGGCAGAGCACGTTCTTTCCCGCCAGGCGCTGGTAGCGCACGATCGTGTCGATCAGGGCTGTGTTGAAGGCATGGCCCATGTGCAGGCTGCCGGTCACGTTCGGCGGCGGGATCACCACCGAAAACGGTTCACCAGGCGCTTTGGGATCGGGATGAAACGCCCCCTGGTCCTCCCAGGCCTGCTGCCAACGAGCTTCCGTACCAACCGGGTCGTAGGTCTTGGCCAGATCAGGCACGGATGCGGAGCAGTGCGTGGGTCATGGTCGCAAAAGGGGGCCTCAACCGGGAAATCCACATAAATTGGGTCGGACGATTGGTGGATCCGTGCTCAGACGCAGCCATTGGGCAATGTTGGCCGCCTTTGCAGGCATCGGTCTCAGCATGAACGGATGCGGCACCAGCAACGCCGGCATTCCGGTGGTTCTGAGAGTGGCAAAAACAGTCGGTATTGAAGAAATTGTCAACGCCGAGGACTACGACGAGCTCCAATCAAAAATTCAAAGCGTGATCCGGGAATTTCGTGATTACGACTCAAGCATCAGAATCAAACTAGCCCTCTACGACAACGAAAATTTCGTCCATCAGATCAGCAACCAAACCTGGGCCGGATTCGGACCAGACATCATCATTACGGACAGCAACACAACTCACGCTCTTCACGAAAAAGGATTAATTGATACCGTTGAACTCACAACACCACAGCGAGAGGGCACTCCAGATCACCTTTTCCAACTGGTCACCAATCGCCAGGGAAACCTGTTAGGCAGGCCCGTGGCCCAGTACATCCAAGTCGCCTGTTACAACAAGGAGAAAATAAAAAACCCACCAAAAACCAAGCAGGAGTTCGGCAACGATATTCATAAAGACACAACGTTCGGGATGTCACTTAACCTGAAAGACATTTTCTGGACGACTGAATTGTACGGAGCCGAACAACCTATGGCCTCAGCGATGCGCGGAACAGCACCCGACGCAAAGTCCAAGAAGAAGATAACTGATTGGCTTCACTGGCTTGAACACATGAGCTATCAACAGAATGTACGATTTATGAATAGTCAACAATCTCTGCGCTCCTCTTTTCTGGAAGGCAATCTCGACTGGATCACATGCTGGAGCTCAAGCCTTCCAGAACTTCGCAGAAAGCTGAAAGACAAGCTTGGCGTTTCACCTTTGCCAAAAAATATCAACAAGGACAAATTCCAATCCATCACAAAGCTCCAGGTCTGGTCACTGGGCCTTAATTCCAGCAAAGCTCAACGAGAGAAAGCTCTCGGGCTGATGGATTTCATCACGAAGCCCTGGGCCCAGAAAACCTATGTGTTGGAAAACCGAAATAGCTTTCCTGTGAATAAGAATGCCGCCAAGATTGTTGCTTCAAAAATCGTGGGAGGAGAACAAGCCTTAGCTCAATTTGAGCTTCGAAACGATAGCGATGAACTTCGGAGAAGCTTCACCAACTCGGTGGTTTTCAGAGATCCCGCTCGATACAAGGTGATCACCACAGCACTGCAACGAACGATTTACGACATTAAAACTCCGGAAGAAACAACCGATCTCATCATTGAAACCATGATGGAGAAAAAATCATGATTCAAGGTATTTTTGTTGAAGCCATTGGCTGGCTGGGTTATCTACAACGCGGCGAAGTTATTCTGCAGATCATTCTGATGGTCAGCCTTCTGGTTCTGGAAAACCAGATCGTCAAACAACTGCACAGAATTCAGACGATTGGTGTGCGCCGAATCGTCACACCTGGCCTTGCCTTCCTGAGCGGATTCCTCCTGGGAGCCCTTGGGCTGCCCGGACATTTCCTCAGCTTTCTGGGAGGTCTTTGGCTGCTCTGGCGTGCGCTGGTTCCGATCAAAAACCTGGTCAAGGAAAGACATCCAAGATGGCCAGTTGATGAGATCGATCAGACGATCCTGAGACCCGTCGTTCTCGTGGTCATCATCCTGACGTTTTTTCAGATGCTGGGCAGCCGGGAAGCTTTGGCGATGCTCCCGATCGGAACCGTGTTCGGCGTAGTGCTCACCATCGGCAAATTGCTCACAGCCTTGATGTTGGGTTACGCCATTGTCACGTTGTCCAGACAGCCGGCAGGACTGCTCTCCGGTTTCTTCACCCAGTTCTTCGGGCTCAGCAAGCAGAGCAGAACCGCCTTGGAAGTCATCCTCCAATACAGCCTGATCGGGGTGGGAATCGTTGTTGTCGCCAATTATCTCGGCATCAACGGAGCCGCCATGGTGACGATCGCTGGAGGACTGTCTGTCGGCATCGGCTTCGGCTTGAAGGAAATCATCTCCAACTTCATCAGCAGCATCTGGATGTTGTTTGAAGGAACCGTGAGACCTGGTGAAATCCTGATGATCAATGGTGACCCCTGCACCGTTCGAAAGCTGGGGCTGAGAGCCACACAACTCAAACGCGGACGGGATGGCGCAGAATTGCTGATCCCCAACCAAACGTTCTTCACCCAGGAAGCGGAATCGTTCACGGCTCAAGAGACGTCACGTCGCGGTGCCGTGGATGTTGGAGCTGCCTATCACCATGAACCGGGCCGCGTAATCGACATTCTTGTCGAACTCGCCAAAGAACATGAAAAGGTTCTGCCGTACCCAGCTCCAGCAGCCTTCACAACCGGTTTTGCGGATTCTTCCATCAATTACAAAGTTCTTTTCTGGGTCAGGAATCCCCTGGAAGCATTTCAGGTTGAAAGCGATCTTCGCCAGGTGATCTGGAGCCGCTTCGAAGAAAACGAAATCGGAATTCCCTTTCCGCAACGGCAGGTTTATCCAATGGAGTGGCCACCTTCCAAACAGCAGACACTCGAGATCAGACATCAAGCCAACCGGAGCCTGCTTCCCGAGCAGCAGGAAGCAGAGCCACAGATCAACGATCAGCAGAAGGAATGACGTTGAACAATGGACGTCACTCCGCTGCCAAGCGCGTGAGATAAGCATCCCTTGATCCTGCATTGATCCAACCGGTGGCAATCAGCTTGTTCTGCTGATCGTTGACACGACCCCTGTGAATGTGAGACGGGCCGGCTGGAAAGATCACGAGCTTGCCCCGCTCCGCCGGTTCGTGATGGTCCTGCCAGTGAAACTCCGTTCCTGCCTCATCAACCGAGTTGCAGTAAAGAATCCAGGCCAGCACCCGATGGACCGGCTCAGTGGCCTCCTCGCCGATGGTCCAGTCGCAGTGCCAACGCTTGAAGCCTTCTCCGGGTGCGTAGTGCTGAAGATTGAAGATCGGTACTACGAACAACTCCTGATCCGGACAGCACTCGCGGAACAGCGGCCGCTCCTGCAGGTATCGCTCAAGGCCAGCATTCACACCCCGCAGGATCAACTGGGACAAGGCAAAGGCTTCTGCATCGCTGCGGTCGATGGCCACCAGGCTGATATCGGTGCTCTGCTTGGCCGGCTCCCGGTCTGCGGCAGGCCCGAAAGCCACCCCCGGTCTTTGCAGATCCTCCCGACGGCCGAAAAACTCGATCACGGCATCGGCAACGGCCTCGAAACCGCCATTCCGGTAACGGCCGATCAACGTCATGTCGCCACCTCCAGCCTTGGAATCGCCACCACCGCATCCAGCTGTTGCCAGCGGTTTTGATCGGCCACCACGAGCTCCTGCAGACCGACCCGCTGAACGGCAGCGGTGGCCCGTTCCAGATCGAGCGGCACACCTGGAGCCATCGGCATCACCAGCACATGCTGCTCCGCAGGATCACCCATCACCTGCAGATCGAGATCATCCAGTTCCCGCTCAAAGAACACACGACGCATCCTTGATGTGACCACAGGTCCGAGGGCCTCGACGAACTGTTTCATCCCTTCCTCATCTCCAGGGGAACCGCAGTTGAGAGACAGCCAGATCAACAGCTTGACCCAGCTGTCACGGGTCCAGAGCGGCTGGAAGCTCTGACGGTGCTGACGCACCAGCTCTGTGATCGCGAAATCGAAGAGGGTGGCCTGGAGGCCAGTGACATCAGCGGAATCCATGGGCTACATCCTCTCCGGCGAAAGGTCAGACTGGAAGGAACGGCTGGACCCCCGATGGCCCTGGACCTGAACGATCCCGAACTTGAGTTCGCCGACCTGGTCTACGCCTATCAGAGCTGGGTGATGGCGGTGATCAACGACGAGAAGCTCGATGGTGAGGAGAAACTCCTCACGGACGACATCGCCGAGGACGCACTCAATTCGATGCGTTTCCTGCCCGGCGAGGTCACCAGCGCCATCGAGACCAGTCTCGCCCGTGTCTACGACGTGGATGCTGACGAACTGGCCGAACTGCTCTTCCCGGAAGATTGATCTCCCGTGGCATGGACCGCTGAGGACATCCCCTCGCAGGAGGGTCGCCTTGCCCTGGTCACCGGCGCGAACAGTGGCCTCGGGTTGGCAACCATCCAGGCACTCGCCGCCCGTCAGGCAACCGTGATTCTGGCCTGTCGCTCAAGCAGGAAAGCCGAAGCAGCACAGCAACAGCTGCAGGATCAGGGGCTCAGCCGACTGGAGCTGCTGGAGCTTGACCTGGCCGACCTGAGCAGCGTGCAACGCGCTGCCGAAAGCGTTCGCGATCGCTACGGCCATCTCGATCTGCTCATCAACAATGCCGGGGTGATGGCGCCCCCTCGCCGCACCACCGTTCAAGGTCATGAACTTCAGTTCGGCGTGAATCACCTGGGGCACCAGGCCCTCACCCAAGCGCTGCTGCCCCTGATGGAGAACCGTCCGGATGCCCGCGTGGTGACCGTCACGTCGGGGGCCCAGTACTTCGGACGGATCCACTGGGATGATCCGAACTGGGAACAACGCTATGAGCGCTATGGCGCCTATGGCCAGAGCAAACTGGCCAACGTGATGTTCGCTCTGGAGCTGGACTCCCGCTTGCGTCAGCGCAGCAGCACCATCCGCTCCCTGGCTGCCCACCCCGGTTTGGCTCGGACCCAGCTGCAACCCACCGCCATCGCCAGTGGCGGCAACGGAGCCGAAGCCCTGGTCTACCGACTGATGGATCCCCTGTTCCAGAGCGCTGCCATGGGAGCCCTGCCCCAGCTGCATGCCGCCACTGCCCCTTCGGCCCAGGGCGGAGAGCACTACGGACCGAACCAGCTCGGTGGCCTTCGAGGCCACCCCAGCCGCTGTCGCGTCGCCCCGACCGCCAACAATCCAGTGGAACGCGAACGCCTCTGGAACCTGAGCGAACAGCTGATTGGTGCCTGACTCCGGCACGGACTTCCAACGGCTCGCTCCCTACGTGCTGGGGCGGGCGCGCCGAGGGGTGGTGGGATCCAGTCGCTATGCCCAGCGTCTGCGCACCGCCGTGCTGGAGGCTGCCCGTGACGCTGATCGCCGGCCCGTGCTGATCAGTGGTGAACCTGGTCTCGAGAAGGACAATCTCGCAGCTCTCATCCATTTCGGCTCCGGGGAGCGTCGTCGGCTGCTGCTGCGCCTGGACACGGCGGATCTGCAGGGAAGTGGTCGCCAGCTTCTCGACCATCTGGGTGAGAACAGCCTTCTGGTGAGTGGCATCGATCGGATGGAACCACTTCTGCAGCAGCGGCTGGTGGCCCTGGCCCGCGGTCAGGAGCCGGGATTTCAAGGGCGGGTGATGTTCACCAGTGAGAGCCCCGTCCCATGCCTCGATGCCATCGTGATCCCCATCAGGGTGCCTCCTCTGCGGGTGCGCCGCTCCGACCTGGGGGACTGGCTGCGGTACCAGCTGCGGCTGCAGAGCACGAATCGCGGCTGGAGCCGAGCACCGCAGCTGCCGGACTCGATCGTGCGTCGCCTGCAGAACCACGACTTTCCAAACAACATCCGCGAACTGGAACAACTGGTGGATCGGGCCCTGCGCCAGGCCCATCAGGACAGTCAGGTGGGGCAGACCAGCGCCGCAGCACCGCCGACGGTGTTGCCGGAAGCCGTGTTCTGGACGAACCAGCGGGAACGGAGGCTTCGTTTTGACCTCTGGCGCTGGAAACCGCAACTGCGCGAATGGATGCGTTCCCCCTCTCTTTGGAACGGTCTGTTGTTCGGCCTGGTGAGCTGGTTGTTCGTGGCGGCCAATCTGGCGCTCTGGCTCGGCCCCCAGAACCGCGCTGAGAATCCGGTTCTGATCCTGTTCTGGGCCTGGTGGTGGCCGCTGATCCTGCTGACCTACCCGCTGGTGGGTCGTCTCTGGTGTGCCGTCTGCCCCTTCATGGTCTGGGGTGAGATCGCTCAGCGCCTGACTCCCTGGCGCAAGCGGGTCTGGCCCCATGGCGACAGTGATCGCTGGGCCGCTCCGCTGCTGGCGGCGGGATTCGCCGCGATCCTGGTGTGGGAGGAGGTGTGGAATCTGGAGGACACGGCCTGGCTGAGCAGTTGTCTGCTGCTGCTGATCACCGCCGGTGCCGTGCTGGGTTCCCTGGTGTTTGAAAAGCGCTTCTGGTGCCGGCATCTCTGCCCCGTGGGCGGCATGAACGGCCTGTTCGCCAAACTCTCGATCCTGGAACTGCGGGCTGAAGCGGGCACCTGCGGAGGCAGCTGCAGCAGCTACGCCTGTTTCAAGGGGGGGCCTGCGGACGGCGAAGGGCTGGCCAGCCAGGGCTGTCCTCTGGGCACGCACCCGGCTCACCTCAGTGACAACCGCAACTGCGTGCTGTGTCTGACCTGCGCACAGGCTTGCCCGAACCGTTCCGTGCAGCTGCGGCTGCGACCGCCTGCCGCGGACCTTCAGCCGCGCATGCAGCCCCCTGATGGGGAGCGAGGTCTGATCCTCGTGCTGGCCGGCGGCATCTGCCTGCATCACTGGCAGCGACTGCTCGGCTGGCTGCCCTTGACTCCTGACTCACTTCAGGAGGGAGCTCTGCTTCCACGGCTGAGCATCGCTGTGCTGGCGCTCGCCCTGCCCGCCATGGCGGGACTCTGGCTCGACCGCCGCTGGCTGTACGCCGGCCTGCCATTGCTCTGGTCGCTGCTGCTGGCGCGCCATCTGCCCCTCGGCATGGGTGAAGGCGGCACGCTGCTGCCTGAAGGCTGGCCGCAATGGCAGGCGGACCCGCATGTGATCGGATTTGCACAGACCCTTGTGGTGGTGATCGGATGGGCCGGAGCAGTGGCGCTGTCGCAGCGGCTGATGCGATCCTTCGACCGGAACTGGCGGATCGGCATGGCTGGGCTTCTCTTGATTAGCGTCGGCGGACGCTGGCTGGTGGCGCATTGATCGGATGACGGACACCCTGCCCGCCCCAAGCACCCGTCAGAGAGCCTTGCTCGCCGCCCTCAGGGACTGCGGTGACGAAATGAGCGGGCAGCAGCTGCACCGCAGCCTGGCTGGTGGCGCCTCAGCCATGGGTCTGGCCACGGTGTACCGCAACCTGAGACAGCTGCAGCAGAAGGGGATGGTGCGCTGTCGCCATCTGCCGACCGGCGAGGCGCTGTATGCCCCGGTGGAACAGGACCGGCACCACCTCACCTGCGTGGACTGCGGAGAAACACGACCGCTTGATCACTGCCCGATCCATGGCCTGAGCGTGCCCCAGGACACACAGAAGGATTTTGAACTGCTGTTTCACACGCTTGAGTTCTTCGGCCTCTGTCAACGCTGCCGGGATCGGCAGCAGCTGCCGTCATGACCCTCGCTGCCACCTATCTGGGAGCGAACGGCTGGCTGCTCGAGGTGGGCTCGCTGCGGATCCTGGTGGATCCATGGCTGCGGGGCATGCTGAGCTTCCCTCCAGGGCCTTGGTTTCTCCGGGGGGAACTCGGAACAGAACAGCCGATTCCTGGTGACCTCGATCTGCTGCTGCTCACCCAGGGACTGGCCGATCATGCCCACCCAGCAACGCTGCGCCTGCTGCCCAGGGATCTGCCGGTGGTCGGCTCGGCTGCTGCTGCCCGTGTGGTGAAGTCACTCGGCTTCCACGCGGTGACGGAGCTCAAGCCTGGCGAAAGCAGCCAACATCAACAGCTGACCATTCGCGCCACTGCCGGCGCGCCTGTCCCGCAGGTGGAGAACGGCTATCTCCTGCACCATCCCGACGGCCAGCTGTATCTGGAGCCACACGGCTTCCTGGATCCCAGTCTTCCGCCACAACGCCTGGATGCCGTGATCACACCGATGGTGGATCTCGGACTGCCGCTGGCAGGAGCCTTCGTCAAAGGCTGCACCGTCGTGCCGGAGCTGGTGAAACGCTTCCAGCCTCGAACCGTCCTCGCCAGCACATCAGGCGGCGATGTTCGCTTCGAAGGAGCACTCAGCGGCCTGCTGCAGATGGCCGGATCGGCTGCAGAGACAGCGACATGCCTGCCCGCCGAGACCCGCTGGCTGAATTCCAGCCCTGGCGAGAGGTATCAGCTTCGCTGAGCGGAGAAGCGGGCAGGAGACAAATCGAAACAAACGCGTTACATTTTGTATCAATCGCGTAACGGTCATGCAGTCCAACCAAGCCAACGAGACCTGGTTTCAGTCCACTGCTGCCCGCGACATTCATCTTGAGCAGCTCAAGCGTGCTGAGCTCTTCAACGGACGCGCGGCCATGCTCGGAATCGTGATCGGAATCCTCACCGAAGGTCTCACCGGCGCCGGGATCGCTCACCAGATCGGCCTCGGCGCTCTGATTGACGGCTATGCAGCCTGCCGTACCCAGTTCCTTCCCTTCTGCTTCTGATCCTTCCGAGCCTCCAGCGAACAGAGGCAAGTCATCGCTGCAGCGCCTTTTCACAGGCTGCGACAGCGGTGACTCAACTTCAGAGGATCTGACCGTGTGACTTTGAACAGTCAACGAGCGTTGGGCTTCATCAAATTCTCATGCAGCACTGAGCTGCTGCTTCTTTCCAGAGATCGCGGCCATGAAAGGCTGAATGGAAAGAGAAGCAGTCAACATGCAAATTCCTGAAGGATCTCAGGGCACCAGTTCCATTCCTACATCCGCTTCACCTCAACAGCTGAGATCGCTCCATCGACAACGCCATGCCAGCGAATTGATCGAGTCGGCCAGACAATCACTGCGTGAAGAGTTAAGCCAAAACGGAACAATAGATTTCAACAAAGCCCAGCGAGACGTGATTCAGAGCTGCATGGTGATGAGCAAAATTCTTGAAAAACTTGAGGGCATGGCACCCATCGAAAATCGTGAGCGCATGATCAGACAGACCTCCATCACCCGCCATCAGCTCGAGAATTTAATCAGCAACATGACGCAATACAACATCAGCATTCGCTGAAACCATCATCTTCTAACCAGGCAATTCCAAAATACCTCTCAGGCAATGCTCACCCATGGGTGAAAAGAGTTGATCACAGTGAAGTGAACCAGACTGAATGGAAATCCATGATTCGCGCATTGGCCTCCTGTGTCGTTGCTTCCCTTCTGAGCGCAACTCCCGCCGTCGCTCAGAATCACAGTTATTTTTCGACGCCTCATTACGGCGGCGGCTACAACTATCGGCACAGCAGCACCGGGAACTTCGGAACCTTCATGCCATCCGCCGCATCAGGACACGGACATGTTCGAGCCGATCAAGGGTGGAATCAGGCAACTTTTGGCCATGCTTACAGAACGACACGGCCGAGCTTCCGTTACTGAATCCGAAATGATGCCAATCGATCATCGCGAAGATTCCCGTGGCAGAAAAAATCAGTACGCCCAGAAACAGAACAAATAGATCAGCAACGAAAGGCCGAACACAGCCATGCCAATCGACGTTTTAATGCGCATCCACTTTTTATCCCACTTGTAGGGAGCCATCACAAGAATTGAAAATAATGTAGACGCGGCATACAAAACAAGTGTGTGCTTTGGCTGCTGTTTGGACGACAGGATGACGATGCCATGCCAAAGAAATATCAGCATCGACGTATAGGAGGAAATCGCGCCGAGGTTGTAGAGCAGTTCCTTCCGTTTTTGCAACTGAATTCCAATGGATTGCGAGATTTTCACGAAGCGCAAGCCAGGCGGGACAATTTCTTATAGCCATCCCGCCCAAACCGAGCAAGCTCGCGGCGAGCACAACGGGGAAAGGCAGTGAGTGACAGCCGGTGACTCCTTGGCCAAAGTGATCGTGATGCCCGATATAAGTAACGATTCAGGCAAAAACTTTCAGACAATTCTCAGCATCTTTAGCTCGACTGGGGGAGTGAATTGCTTGTGGTTCCTGCAAAAGTGGATTCGAATAATACTCAGCCTCACAATCACGATTCATCCGATGACTTCAGTTTCCCAGAACCGTTTCAACATCCAGTGCTTCAAACGATGGAGATGACCTCAGCCATCACCATCTGAGTATTTGTCGGGAAGCCTGATGCCTCCCCAAGAACAATGGCAGGCTGAAAGCTATACAAAACCCGAAAGGGAAAGGCAGGGCAGTTTGATTGTGCTGATCGATCTCCCGACACAACCTCTTGCGTTCCACCTGTGGCATGAACACACGGAGATCAACCGGAGTGACGTACCTGAATGGACCAATGGGCGATACCGGGATCGAACCAGTGACAATCTGCTTGTAAGGCAGGTGCTCTACCGCTGAGCTAATCGCCCTCGCTGCTGATTCTGCCTGAACACGGCACGCTGATCCCAGCACTGCCTGAACCCCGTGATGGCCTCAGGCCGGAATCACGATCGCGCCACAGCTCTCTGGAGCCTGCCATGGGGCCTCGTTGTCGCGCTGGTTCTGGGCTGGCAGGCGGGACTGATCGCGGCAGCCTCCTTTCTGATCGGGGGGCTTTGGCTTTCACCGGACCTTGACACCCGATCACTGGCGCTTCGTCGCTGGGGAGCCCTGCAGTGGCTTTGGTGGCCCTACCGCACCCTCTTGCCTCATCGGTCGTTCTGGTCCCACGGTCCGGTGATCGGCACGCTGCTGCGCCTGCTGGTGTTGCTTGGCTGGGCAGGTCTGGTGATGGCGCTGCTGCCCGGCCGATCCATCGCCGAACTGCCCCAGGCGCTGTTGCAGGGAATCCGTCGTCATCCCGCACCAGCTCTGGCCTTGCTGCTGAGCCTGGAGGCGAGCGTCTGGCTGCATCTGCTCCTCGACGGTGACCCCTGGCCATCGGAATGGCGCGGGCAGCACCGTCGGTGAGAGGGTGGGCGCGCAAGCGAACCCAGCACCATGGCTGCCACCCGCTCCGAGGCCCTGCAGGAGCTGATCGATGTGGTGGCCAGGCTGCGGGATCCCGTCAGCGGCTGTCCATGGGATCTGGCCCAGTCCCATGCATCCCTGGTGCCATACCTGCTGGAAGAGGCCCATGAGGTGGCGGACGCCATCCGCCACGGCGATGACGACCACATCAATGAAGAGCTCGGTGACCTGCTGCTGCAGGTGGTGCTTCACGCCCGCATCGCCAGTGAGGAGAAGCGCTTCAACCTCGACACGGTGGCTCGGGGCATCACCGACAAGCTGATCCGCCGTCATCCGCACGTCTTCGGTGGCGACCTCCGCAGCTGGGAGGAGATCAAGGCGGCTGAACAGGCGGACATCCACGGATGCTCCAACAGCCCCCTGAGCGATCGTCTCGCCGGGAAAGTGCGCGCACTGCCCGCTCTCGCCGCGAGCATGACCATTTCGAAGCAGGCCGCCAAGGCGGGCTTCGAATGGGACAGCATCGACGGGGTCTGGGAGAAGGTGCACGAGGAGCTCGATGAGCTCAAGGAAGCGGTGGCGAGCGGCGATCGGGGCCATGCCCAGGAGGAACTCGGTGACCTGCTGTTCACCCTGGTGAACGTGGCCCGATGGTGTGGCATCGAACCGGAGGAAGGGCTGGCCGGCACCAACCGGCGCTTCCTGGATCGCTTTTCCCGGGTTGAAGCCGCCCTGGACGGCGATCTTCAGGGCCGCAGCATCGTTGAGCTGGAAACTCTCTGGCAACAGGCCAAGGCCCAGATCAAAGCTGAGCAGTCAGCTCCCGCTGCAGAAACGCCGTGACTGTTGCCCAGGCCTGATCCGCCAGTGGCGGATCCCAGCGCCAACCGTCATCCCTGAGAAACGTGTGATTGGCGTCAAACAGCACCGTCTCGTGCCGGAGTTCAACCAGAGCACTGAGGATCTGCTCACGAGCTTCTCCGGGAACGTGAGGATCTTCGGACCCGAACACCGTCAGAAGCGCTCCCTGAATCTCCCCGGCCCGCTGCAGTGAATCGGCGACGCCACGGCCGAGCCCACCGTTCTGAAGGCCTGTCGGATAGATGCAGGCCGTGGCCTTGATCTGCGGGCGTAGAGCCGCCCGGAACGCAAGATGACCGCCGATGCAGAAACCGATTGCCCCAAGGCGAGCGGCATCCACGGCCTCATCCAGCTCCAACCATTGCAAAACAGCATGGGCATCGGTGTCGTAAGCGCTGACCTCCGTGCGGCGTGCGGCGTCATTGCCACGCAGACGCCCGACTGCATCGGGTTCAATCACGGTGCCCACAGGCTCAACCCGGTGAAAAATCTCCGGTGCAGCCACCACGAAGCCATACCCCGCCAACCGGTTGGCCAGCCGCAGGATCGGGTCCCCGAGCTGATAGATGTCCGAATAGAAGAGAATGCCGGGCCAGGGTCCAGGCGCCACGGGCCGGGCCACGTGGATCCTCATCAGGCTGTCATCAACGGTCAACCCGATGGTCTGCTGCTCGATCCGCATGGATGGCGGTGGATCACTCCTCAAGTGTTGGCTTGTTGCGACGTTGCCGCTTGAGATCACCGCGCTTTTTCTTGGCCTCCAGACGCCGCTTCACAGCACCCCGACCTGGACGCGTGGCCTTCCGCGACGGAGGAGGGGGCTTGAGGCCCTCCCGCAGGAGATGCGACAGCCGAGCCATGGCGGCTTGGCGGTTCTGCCACTGGGACCGCTCCTCAGCGGCCACGACACGCAGACAACCATCGGACAGCCTTGACCCCAGCCTCTCCAGCAACCGTGCCCGACGGATGGGACCGAGCACCGAGCAGGCCTCCAGATCAAGGAGCAGCTCCACCCTGGAATCCGTGGTGTTCACGCCCTGTCCGCCGGGCCCTGAAGCCCTTGAGAAACGCCATTGCAACTCCCCGGCAGGGATCACCAGGCGCTTGTTGACGACGAGATCCTGCACCATGCATTCACGCTGGCATCTTCCCCCGGCTGCGGAGTTAGCTGGAAACAGTCGGAGGTCGGATCACCATGCCCGTTTGGGTTGATGAGGAACATCGGCAGGTCCGTTACGGACTCGCCGGTGAGGTGCTGGTGGAGAAAACCAGTCCGTTCCAACGGATCACCCTGATCCGCAGTGAGCGCTACGGCAATGCATTGCTGCTGGATGGCTGCTGGATGACGGCCGAGAGGCAGGAACGTCACTATCACGAAGCTCTGGTCCATCCGGCCCTCTGCGGCGCCGAGGCGATCGAGCGCGTGCTGGTGATCGGCGGCGGAGATGGCGGCACCGCCCGGGAGTGTCTGCGCCATCAGGGCGTGCAGCATCTGGACATGGTGGAGATCGACGGCGAAGTTGTGAATCTGTGCCGGACCCATCTGCCATCGCTTGGCGGATCCGCCTGGAGCGACCCCCGCCTGCATCTCACCGTGGGGGATGGCATTGCGTGGGCTGCAGACGCCCCGGACAGCAGTTATGACGTTGTGCTGGTGGATGGATCCGACCCCGCCGGCCCGGCAGAAGGCCTGTTCAACCGGGGCTTCTTCGAGCAGTGCCGACGCATTCTCAGACCTGGCGGCGTGTTCGGCACCCAGAGTGAATCACCGGAAGCCTTCCGAGAGGTGCATGTCGCCATGGTGCAACTGATCCGGGAGGTGTTCGGCCACGCGGATCCGATGTACGGCTGGGTGCCGATGTACCCCAGCGGATGGTGGAGCTGGACCTTCGCAGCCAAGGATGGCCCCCGGTATCTCCACAGCGACAGCCAGCGGGCAGCGGTCGTGACCTCCGACTGCGAGATCTGGAGTCCGCGCTGGCAGCAAGGGGCCTTCCAGGCCGTCCCCGCATTCATCGATCGGGAGATCAACCATGGCTGATCCGGACAAGCCGCCCTTGTTCGACAGGAGCGGCACCATTTTCATGGCAGCGAAACGCGATCCCTCCGGCTGCCAGGTTGGGCTCTTCGGGGTGCCCTATGACGGCACCACCTCCTTCCGTCCTGGAACCCGCTTCGGACCAGCAGCCATCCGTGAGGTGAGCCAGGGACTGGAGACCTACTGCCCCCAGCTGGATCGGGACCTGGAGGATCTGAGCTTCGCCGATCTGGGAGCCGTGGAGATCCCCTTCGGAGCCCCCGAGCCGGTGCTGGAGCTGGTTCGTCAGGCCACAGCCACGGTTCTGACCCAGGGACTACGGCCCTTGATGCTCGGTGGAGAACACTCGATCAGCTCCGGCGCTGTGGCCGCCGTGGCGGAACGGCACCCCGATCTGGTGCTGGTGCAGCTCGACGCCCACGCTGACCTGCGCGACAGCTGGCTGGGGACACGGCACAGCCATGCCTGTGCCATGCGTCGCTGTCTGGACGTGCTGCCCAGCGGACAGCTGTTGCAACTGGCGATCCGCAGCGGCACCCGAGAAGAGTTCCAGGAACTGAAGGCCAGCGGTCGTCGGATCACGGATGCAGAAGCGTTGCGGCAAGCCCTGACACCACTGCAAGGGAAACCGATCTATCTCACGGTGGATCTGGACTGGTTTGATCCAGCGGTCCTACCCGGCACAGGCACACCGGAACCCGGAGGCTTCCACTGGCGGGACTTCGCCGCCGTGATCGAGATCCTGCAACACCATCAGCTGGTGGCGGCCGATGTGGTGGAACTCGCTCCGCAGCTCGACACCAGTGGGATCAGCGCTGTCTTGGCCGCCAAGGTCACCCGCAGCCTGCTGCTGCTGCTCGGAAACCGTCAATAGAAGTGCCGCGCCTGGCTGCGCTGCTGCCGCAGCCGCTGGTGCTGCTTCAGCAGCAGATCGAGCACGAGGGTGGGATGCCGATGAATCAAGGTCAGAAAACCGGTCCGATTCAATCGGATCAGCGCCAGCGGAGTCAGTGCCCTTGCATCACGACTGTGATATTCGGTGGCCGCAACGAGATCTTCGTAGAAGAACAGTTCACCAGGCCCGTAACGCATGCGATTGCGAGGGCCACTGCTGAGCTCCACGAGGCCTCTCTGAACGACGTGGATCGCCTGAACCGGCTCTCCCCTCCGAAACACCAACGCACCGGTCGGAAGGGTGAGGCGGTCCCCCTCAGGGTGCTCCTCCATCAGCTCGAGCGGCGTCGCTTTGGTGCCGGAAGCACTCAAGTCCAATCAAATCCAAACAATCATCTTCTGATCATCTCTGCTTTTACAAGGTGAGCAGGAGCACACATGTGCAAATTGGCTCGGTTTCTTGAGTCGGCCTCAAGCCAAGGCCCGGTCAAGTTCCAGCTGATGGTCCATCTCCTGGACAACGGCGGCGCCGATCCTGGGCAGCTCCGGCGACCTTGGCGTCCAGTGGTGACAGACCACCAGATCAGCCACCTCAGCGTGAACCTCCAGACGGCGCAAGCGGCACCAACCGGCAGCAGCCGCTCCTCCACCGGAGCAGTGCTGACAGGTTCGGCAACAGAGCCGCATGGACACGGGGAGATCCCCTGAATGAAAGCTCAGGGTAAGGACGGTTCAGAAAATGGACGAAGTCAGCACACGAATTTCCGGTTTCACTTCCAACTGCTGAAGCGGTCCATAAGATTGCGCGTCGCCACTGATGGGCCATGGCACTCCTGCGTACCCCGCTCCACGACCTCTGCCGCGAGGGCGGTGGCCGCATGGTCCCCTTTGCCGGATGGGAGATGCCGGTGCAGTTCAGCGGATTGATTCAGGAACACAAAGCTGTCCGTGAACGGATGGGGATGTTCGACATCTCCCACATGGGCGTCCTGCGACTGGAGGGCCCGAAGCCCAAGGATGCTCTGCAACAGCTCGTCCCAACCGACCTTCACCGCATCGGCCCGGGTGAAGCCTGCTACACGGTGCTGCTCAACGACCGCGGAGGCATCCGCGACGATCTGATCGTCTACGACCGCGGTGCCCTGGATGCTGATCGCGGCTCACTTGTTCTGGTGATCAACGCGGCCTGCGCCGACAACGACACCGCCTGGATCCGTGAACGGATGGAACCGGCTGGACTGACGGTCACCGACAGCAAGGCTGACGGTGTGCTGCTGGCCCTCCAGGGTCCGCAGGCCATCCCCCTGCTGGAACGTCTCAGTGGCAGCGATCTGAGTGGGCTTCCCCGCTTCGGGCACCGAGACCTGACCCTTGAAGGGCTGAGTCAACCGGTGTTCACGGCCCGGACGGGGTACACCGGTGAGGACGGCGCGGAGCTGCTGCTCAGCGCCGCCGACGGGCCGAAGTTCTGGAAACAGCTGCTGGAGGAGGGCGTCACTCCCTGCGGACTGGGAGCACGGGACACCTTGCGCCTCGAAGCAGCCATGCATCTCTACGGGCAGGACATGGACGCTGACACCACCCCCTTCGAAGCAGGGCTGGGATGGCTGGTGCACCTCGAAATGCCTGCGGACTTCGTGGGCCGGCAGGCGCTGGAACGGGCTGCCGAAGTCGGCCCGTCCCGACGACTGGTGGGGCTGAAACTGCAGGGACGCGCCATCGCCCGCCATGACTACCCAGTGCTGCACAACGGCGAACACATCGGCATCGTCACCAGCGGAACCTGGTCTCCGACCCTTGAGGAGCCCATCGCCCTGGCCTCGGTGCCACCGGCGCTGGCCAAAGTCGGCACCGAACTGAGCGTTGAGATCCGCGGCAAGGCCCAACCCGCCACCGTTGTCAAACGGCCCTTCTATCGACGGGCCTGAGGCGGGCCTGAGCTATGGGAAACTCGCCTGTCACCATCTGAGACACCCCATGCGCAGCAACGGTTGCGGCGACCTGCGCGAGCAGAACATCGACGACGCTGTGCAGCTCTGCGGCTGGGTGGACCGGCGTCGAGACCACGGCGGGGTGATCTTCATCGATCTGCGCGATCGCAGCGGCACCGTCCAGATCACAGTGGACCCTGACCTCGGAGCCGAGGCTTTTGCCGTTGCGGAACACCTGCGCAGCGAAACCGTGCTGCAAGTGAACGGCAAGGTGCGGGCCCGACCAGCGGAATCCCTGAACGACAAGCTGGCCACCGGTGCCGTGGAGGTGCTGGCCAGCGGCATCACCGTGCTGAACAGCGTGAAGGGCAATCTGCCTTTTCCGGTGTCGGTGCACGACGAGGAAAACACACGCGAGGAGTTGCGGCTGCGCCATCGCTACCTGGATCTGCGCCGCAAGCGCATGAACGACAACCTGCGTCTGCGGGCCCAGACGATCCAGGCGGCCCGCCGCTTTCTCGAGAGCGAGGGCTTCATTGAGGTGGAAACCCCGGTGCTCACACGCTCCACCCCGGAAGGCGCCCGCGATTACGTGCTGCCCAGCCGCGTCTGCGGTGGCGAATGGTTCGCTCTGCCCCAGTCACCCCAGCTGTTCAAGCAGCTGCTGATGGTGGGCGGCATCGAGCGGTACTACCAGGTGGCTCGCTGCTTCCGCGACGAAGACCTGCGCGCCGATCGCCAGCCGGAATTCACCCAGCTGGACATTGAGATGAGCTTCATGGACCAGGAGCAGATCCTGGAGCTGAACGAATCCCTGATCTGCTCCATCTGGAAGGGTGTGAAGGGCATCGAACTGCCGAGGCCATTCCCGCGCATGACCTGGCATGACGCCATGGAGCGCTACGGCACCGACCGACCCGACACCCGTTACGGCATGGAGCTCACCAACGTGAGCGACATCGTCAAGGACATGGGCTTCAAGGTGTTCAGCGGTGCCGTCCAATCCGGTGGATCGGTGAAATGCATCGCCGTCCCCGGCGGCAACGACGCCCTCTCCAATGTGCGGATCAAGCCCGGCGGCGACGTGTTCAGCGAAGCCCAGAAAGCCGGAGCCGGTGGCCTGGCCTTCATCCGCGTGCGGGATGGCGGCGAGATCGACACCATCGGCGCCATCAAGGACAACCTCAGCGACGAGCAGAAGCAGGAGCTGCTCAGCCGCACTGGCGCGGAACCCGGAACGCTGCTGCTGTTCGGAGCCGGAGACACCGCCACGGTGAACAAGGCGCTCGACCGCGTGCGCCAGTACCTGGCCAAGGAGCTGGGCATGGTCAAGGCCGAGCGCGACAACGACCAGTGGAACTTCCTCTGGGTGGTGGACTTCCCGATGTTCGAATTCAACAGCGACGAAAACCGCTACGAAGCGCTGCACCACCCCTTCTGCGCACCGAACATCCAGGATCTCGGCAGTGATCCGACCCAATGGGCAAGCACTCTGCCCTCAGCCCGTGCCCAGGCCTACGACCTGGTGCTCAATGGTCTGGAACTGGGCGGTGGCTCCCTGCGCATCCACGACTCCGCCTTGCAGCGCCAGGTGCTGCAGACCGTCGGTCTGCCCTTGGAGGCAGCCCAGGAGCAGTTCGGCTTCCTGATGGATGCTCTCGATGTGGGCGCCCCACCTCACGGCGGCCTGGCCTTCGGAGTGGACCGCATGGTGATGCTGCTGGCCGGTGAGGAATCGATCCGCGACACCATCGCCTTCCCCAAGACCCAACAGGCCCGTTGCCTGATGACCAGCGCCCCCGGCGGCGTGGCCGACAAGCAGCTGGAGGAGCTGCACGTCGCCAGCACCTGGGTGGATCCCGACACAGAAGCCTGAGCAGATCCCGAAGGGATTCGGCGCTTTTCTCGCACCGGAAGAATCCAGAGGGAACAGTGAAGTCGGATACCTCTGCTTTGCGCTGTTGCCCCGCCAACCCCGACGGACAGGGGAAACCCGTGAACGCCGCAGCCGCAGCACGACGGATCTGCTGCGGCTGTACCTGCAGGACATCGGCCGCGTTGATCTGCTGACCAATGAGGAGGAGGTGACCCTGGCGCGCCTGGTGCAACAGCGTGAAACGCTGCTGCACCAGCAGAAGGATCTTGCCGAGCACGATCCCGCCATCAGCGAGCTGCATCGCCTGGAGGAACTGCAGCGACGCGAAGCGAATCAACACAGCCACTGGCCGACTCGACAGGAGTGGGCCAGGGCCGCAGGGATCAGTCTTCAGGAACTGCAGAACAGGCTCGAGGCCGGCTATTCCGCCTGGGCGCAGCAGGCCTCTCTGGAGCCGAAAACGCTCAGGACGGCACTGCGTGAGGGGAGACGGGCCAAGGACCACATGATCCAGGCCAACCTTCGCCTGGTGGTGGCCGTCGCCAAGAAATATCAACAACGGGGCATGGAACTGCTGGATCTGGTGCAGGAAGGCACCCTCGGCCTGGAACGGGCGGTGGAAAAGTTTGATCCCACCCGTGGCTTCCGCTTCAGCACCTATGCCTACTGGTGGATCCGTCAGGGCATCACCCGGGCGATCGCGACCCAGAGCCGCACCATCCGACTGCCGGTGCACGTCACCGAGAAATTGAACCGCATCAAACGGGTGCAGCAGGAAATCGCCAGCAACGAGGGGAGGATTGCCTCAATCTCCGATCTGGCCCGTGAACTGGGTCTCTCGGAAGACACCGTGCGGCAGACCCTGGCGCGGGTGCCCCGATCGGTCTCACTCGACACCCGTGTCGGTCGCGATCAGGACACGCAACTGGGGGATCTCATCGAAGACGGCAAGGCCACTCCGGAACAGACCCTCACCCACGATGAACTGCACAACGACCTGGAGCACCTGCTGGATGAACTCACCAGCCGGGAGGCCGCTGTGCTGCGTCGACGCTTCGGACTGGAGGACGACACGCCCCAGACCCTGGCCCAGATCGGGGAGCAGCTCAAACTCTCCAGGGAGAGAGTGCGCCAGATCGAAACCCGTGCCCTGCTGAAACTGAGGCAGCCCCAGCGCCGCAGCAAGGTTCGCGATTACATCCAGGGCTTGGATTCCTGATCCACAATCCCATCGTCATCACACCAGCAACCATGGGCGCTTCCATCGACATCGGCATCAGCGCCCAGCAACGTCAACAGATTTCCGAAGGTCTGAGTCGGGTGCTGGCCGATACCTATGTGCTTTACGGCAAAACGCACGGCTTCCACTGGAACGTCACTGGACCGATGTTCAACACGCTCCATCTGATGTTCATGGAGCAGTACACGGAGCTGTGGACTGCCCTCGACGAGATCGCAGAACGGATTCGGGCCCTCGGAGTACCGGCACCATTCGGCAGCACCCTCAGCGCCTTGGCCTCGCTTGAGGATTCGTCCAGCCTCACACCAGCAGCGATGCAGATGGTGCGCGAACTGGTGGACGGTCACGAGGCAGTGGCGCGAACGGCCCGCAGCGTGTTTTCAGTGGCTGATGAAGCCAACGATCAGCCCAGTGCTGATCTGCTCACGCAGCGCCTGCAGATCCACGAAAAAACCGCCTGGATGTTGCGCAGCCTGCTAGAGGACTGAACGGATCGTTGCCTGGGGCTCTGGAGGCCAAGGGCGACGAAAGGTACCGTAAAGAATCGCCAGGCAGGTCATGGCCAAATTCGTCTTCATCACCGGTGGTGTCGTCTCCAGCATCGGCAAGGGGATCGTGGCCGCAAGCCTGGGGCGACTGCTGAAATCCCGCGGGTACAACGTCTCGATCCTCAAGCTGGATCCCTACCTGAATGTGGATCCGGGCACGATGAGCCCGATCCAGCACGGTGAGGTGTTCGTCACCGAAGACGGCGCCGAGACCGATCTGGACCTTGGTCATTACGAACGCTTCACCGACACCGCCATGTCACGCCTCAACAGCGTGACCACGGGATCGATCTACCAGGCGGTGATCAACAAAGAACGACGAGGCGACTACAACGGTGGGACGGTGCAGGTGATCCCCCACATCACAGGGGAGATCCGCGAGCGCATCCACCGGGTGGCAGCGAACAGCAATGCCGATGTGGTGATCACGGAGATCGGAGGCACAGTTGGCGACATCGAATCGCTCCCCTTTCTCGAGGCCATCCGTGAATTCCGGGGGGATGTGGGGCGCCGCGACCTCGCCTACATCCACGTCACACTGCTGCCCTTCATCGGAACCTCCGGAGAGCTGAAGACCAAACCCACGCAGCACTCGGTGAAGGAGCTGCGATCCATCGGCATCCAGCCCGATGTGCTCGTCTGCCGCAGCGACCGCAAACTCGGTGAGGAGATGAAGCGCAAGATCGGAGGCTTCTGCGGCGTCCCCACACGAGCCGTGATCCCCTCCCTGGATGCCGACAGCATCTATGCCGTTCCTCTCAACCTTGAGGTGGAGGGGCTCTGTCGCGAAGTGCTCGACGTGCTGGATCTCACCGATCACGACAGCGACATGGACGGCTGGGCTCAGCTGGTGCACAAACTCCGCAACCCCGGCCCGGCGGTGAAGGTGGCGCTGGTGGGCAAGTACATCCAGCTGAACGATGCCTACCTCTCAGTTGTGGAGGCCCTGCGGCACGCCTGCCTCACCCAGGACGCCTCCCTGGACCTGCACTGGGTCTGTGCCGAACAGATTGAGAGTGAGGGTGCCGATGCACTGCTGCGCGGCATGGACGCGGTGGTGGTGCCGGGAGGCTTCGGTAATCGAGGAGTCGACGGCAAGATCGCTGCCATCCGCTGGGCCAGGGAACAACGGGTGCCTTTCCTCGGTCTCTGTCTCGGCATGCAGACCGCCGTGATCGAGTGGGCGAGGAACCTGGCTGGCCTCACGGAAGCGACGAGCGCTGAACTCGATGCCGGCACGCCTCACCCGGTGATCCATCTGTTGCCGGAACAGCAGGATGTTGTGGACTTGGGGGGCACCATGCGTCTCGGGGTTTATCCATGCCGCATTGCACCGGAAACCCTGGCGCATCGCCTCTACGACGATGAAGTGGTCTACGAGAGACATCGTCATCGTTATGAGTTCAACAATGCTTACCGCAACCTGTTCCTCGAATCCGGTTACGTGGTGAGCGGCACCTCACCGGACGGTCGCCTGGTGGAACTGATCGAACTGAAAGGACATCCCTTCTTCACAGCCTGCCAGTACCACCCGGAATTCCTTTCACGCCCTGGTCGGCCCCATCCACTGTTTCGAGGCCTGATTGAGGCAGCTCAACAACGCCTGCCAGCATCTCCAGTGGAGGCACTGAAGACTCAGCGATGAGTCCTCCGGATTCGCTTCCCGTTGTGGAGACCTTCCACTCTCTTCAGGGTGAGGGGCATCACTGCGGACGCAGTGCCTTCTTCATCCGACTGGCTGGATGCAAGGTGGGCTGCACCTGGTGTGACACCAAGCATTCATGGCCTCTGGAGAACCATCCTCGACGGAGCATCGATGCCCTGGCACAGGAAGCCGTCGAAGCCGCACGCAATGGCGCAGCCTTCACGGTGATCACCGGAGGAGAACCCCTTCACCACGACCTGTCACGCCTGACAGACGTTCTCGCGGAACATGGCAACGAAACACACCTGGAAACCAGCGGTGTCGACCGCCTCAGCGGCTCTCCGGACTGGATCACACTCTCGCCCAAACGCCACTCTCCTCCGCGCACAGAACTGCTTCAGCGTTGCGACGAGCTCAAGGTGATCGTCCATGAACAGGACGATCTCAGCTTCGCTGAGGAGATGGCCTCAGAAACCGGTCCTGGAACCGTGCTTCTGCTGCAACCGGGTTGGCAAAGCGAAGACGGTCAACGCCTGTCCATTGAGCATGTGCGGTGCCAGCGTCGCTGGAAGCTCGGACTGCAGACCCATAAATGGCTGGGACTGCGGTAGCGGGAAAGAGGCCGATCCCCCGATTGGGGAAAAAAAGCATGCTTTTACCCCCCAAATGGGGGTACAAAAAGCCTGCTAATGCCAAGAGGCTGGGGTCACGCTTCAGACCCTGAAAGGTCGAACAACCATGACAGCTTCGAACTCACCGATGAGCCAGGTACAGGCCAGCCGCCTGGGTCGATCCGCCATCACCTTCTTTGTCCAGCCAGAGTCCAAAGCCTCGATACGGGCAGCGCTCGCCGATGGTGGATATGGAACAAGCTTTCAACAGGGCATCGTCAACCTGCTGAACGAACTGATGGTGAAACAGAACAGGGAACCGATCACCTGACCCCGTAAGACGGCTAGGGTCGAGATGAGTGTCGCAACGATCAAGTTCAGCAGCTCTGCGCAAGGAGTACACAAGTGCCATGATTCCATCGATTGCAGAACTGATCAGCCCTGAATTAGCAGGAGCAAGTGCACGCATCTTTGGAGACGACAGCGAAGTTGTTCGCATTTATATCCATGACGAGAGTGGCGACACCTACATCGGAGGCGGCAGCGTCGGGCCTCAGTGGATCACCACCATGGCAATCGACGATGAACGATACAACTGGATTTTGAATGTTTTCCAGAAATTGGATCAACAACTTGATCTAGATTTCGTCGAAAGCAACACACCCAATGGCAGTCAGATCAATATTTACTTTGACACTGAAATCGAAGTCGGCGGATCAGGAACAACACTGGGCCTGGCACTCAGCAACGAGGGACGACGTCGATCCTGGTGGGAAATCGTCATCAATGCTCCCGTGCTGGCCAATGACCAGGATTATCTCGACTTTGCCATCGTTCACGAACTCGGGCATGTCATGGGCCTGGAACACCCTTTTGACAACAGCGATGGGGACGTCGCCGGAGAACGCTTCGGTGATCCGGATGCATCGGAGACGACAATGTCGTACACCCGGCCAGACGAAGGATGGCCTGACTTCTATTCCGACGCTGACCTCACAGCAATGGCAGCCATCTGGGGACTGGAGGATGACAGGGGAGAGGACTGGCTAATCGGCGACCGACACGGCAATGCCCTGCTGTTCACGGCCGACGCCGCCAATGAACGCTTGCGAGAGGAACGCAGCGGTGATCTTGTCATTGGACAGGCTCCTGGGAAGCCACCGGAACCCATCCTTGCCCTTGATCAGAATGGAACACAACTTCAGATCAATCAACTGGTCAACGCTGGAAGCTGGCAATATCGCTGGGAAAATGAATCCGACTGGACAACGCAAGTCAATCCGATAGACCGTCATGCCAGTGTGCTGGAATTACACAGTGACGGCAGTGACAGCCTGACACTCACCAATGAAGCAGCACAGGCACTGGAGGTACGACAAGTAGATCGCTGGGAGCGAGCCTCAGAAACAGTGATCCGCTACGCCGGCATCAACCAGCTGAGTGAAACAGCGCCGGAATCAGTCGCTGATGTGATCACTGAGCCGGATGAAATTACGAATTGGCAATCAGACTTCAATGCCGATGGAGAAACTACAGCGTCCCTGGAAGGTCACATTCTGCTACGCCATCTTCTGGGAACGTTTCCTGGAGAAGCTCTGATTCAGGGCATTCAGGGGCTCGCCTCCGAAAACCATATGCTGGTTGGAAGCGACACAAACGCCGGACAACCCGAGGCCTGGCTAGAGCAAGGAAAAGCAGTCGGCGGCTTCGGAGGAGACAACAACCAACCCCTGAATGCCCTGACCGAAGGATTGGCATTCATCCAAACCATCTGACTTTCGGTGATCTGGATCACCCAAGGAACGGCTTTGATATGGTATTAATCGGAAAGCAAGTGAAACTTTGGTTAAAAGATATTGATCATTACAGGTCGATAGAAGCCTGCTTTGCATATTTCTTGAGTGAAAAAGCATTAACGCACCATTTCAAACCTTAGATTTAACTGACAAGCAGATGAATGCTGGCTAGACTTAGGTGAGTGTGTCAATCCTCAGCAGGAAGTCATGTCGAAGACGCAATCGATCCTCGTAACACCAGTTCTTGCAGACGATTCCAAGTCCCTGCTAGTACCTGTGTACTATCGCGTTGCGTCTGACGATGTCGACAATGATCCAGCAAGCGTGAACCTGGCTGGCGTTGGAGCTGTGGTGACTTTCGACAGTTCAGCCCTGACCTTTGATGGCTACAACGCAGACCTGGGAACAGATCTATTCCAGGTACCCACGGCATTCAGTGAATCTGATCTGCGCGGCTCGCTCGAATCAAGCGGTAGAACCTTTACAGGACTGGACGCGGGTGAGATCGATGGAAACGCATCAACAGATACAGGGATTGCCTTCAATTACATCGTCGCGAACGAATTGTTCGACGACGATCCCAACACCACTTGGAACGGAGAGCTGGACTGGCCAGGAGATGAAAAGGCTCTCAGCGACAGTGGTATCAAGCTGTTTGATCTCCGCTTCACGGCATCAGAGACGTTCACCGAAGGTCAGAGTCCGATCAACGTCTACCTGTCGACGACAGCACCCAACTACGGCGGAGTGGCAAGCAATGGCTTCGCCGTTGTGGAGACAGCCACGCAGGCTTTGAGCAGCATCGCGGTCACGGCCAGCGCAGCACACGTTTCCGAAGCAGACACAGCCGGAGTTATCACGTTCAACATCGCCCGCACAGGCGATCTGACCGGCCAAGCCACCGTCAACTGGAACATCAAAACCACTGGTGATGGTGTGATCAACAGTGATGACCTGTTGAGCGCCACCAGCGGTACGGTCAGCTTCGGCGATGGAGATGGTGACGCCAAAACCGTCACCCTGTCCATCAGCCAAGACAGCATCTTTGAGTCTGACGAGCAACTGAGCATTGAGCTGAGCAATCCGACCGGAAACTCGGTGCTGCAGTCCGGTCAGTTCAGTGCCTCCACCATCATCGTTAACGACGACGCACCAGCTGAACGGCTGGTGGTCAACAACCCAGCCTTTGATCTGATCGGTTTAACGGGGCTACGCAACGACCCTCGTTACTCCGAAATCGATGGTGAACGCCCTCTGGTAAACGGTGAAAACATTGATAACTACAAAAATTTCAGCGTTGCTGTTCTCGATTCAGGGGTCGAGGGAACTCACGACAAACTGAAAGATAATTTTGTTGGATATGTCGATTTCATCGGCAGTGCAGGGAATGGCACGACCCGTCAGATAACTCTGCTTGACACAAACAATGACAAGACAATATCCGACGCAGAGCTACAAGCAGCCTCCGAGGAATTCATCGACAATGTGGGGCACGGAACTCACGTTGCTGGAACCGTTGGCTCCAGCGATCCAGAAATTGGTGTTGCAACGGGTGTTGATGTACTTGGATTACGCGTCGGCGACGCCTATGGAATGAATGCCGCTGATATCAATGAAGCTCTTCGCTGGGTTCTTCAGAATCGGACAGAGCACAACATTATTGCCGTCAACATGTCTCTGGGAGGCGGTTTCTTCGCCACCCGTCCAGAAAATGATGAATCAGTTCAACAGGTCAGAGAGATCATTCAAGAGCTGGAAGAGCACGGAATAACTGTTGTTTCAGCAGCAGGCAACAGTTATTTCGCAAACCACCTCAGCAATGAACTGAGGGAGAACCTGATGTCTCCCGCCATTGCAAGTTCCCTGGCGGTCGGAGCTGTGTGGAAAGACAACTCCCTCCAAAATGTTCAGACGGGTGGAGGATCCATTGACTTCGAAACAGGAGCCGACCGGATTACAGCCTTCTCCCAACGCCTGAGCACTTACGACGGCATGCTGTTCGCTCCAGGAGCGATGATCCCGTCCACAGTGCCTGGAAACGGAATCGGGTCGAAAGCCGGCACATCCATGGCTTCGCCAATGGTCGCTGGAGCAGTTGCTCTGCTCCAGGATGCTGCACTCACCTTCGGAGGCCGTCTTCTGTCCACCCGTGAAGTGGCAGACATCCTCGATCGCACCGCTGTTCAGGTGTTCGATGGTGATGATGAAAATAACAATGTCACGGCGACATTCAAGAACTACAAAAGGATGAATGTCTACTCAGCCGTTCAGCAGGTTGAAAGAATGTTTGTAGCACCAACCGATGGTGGAGATAAAATCACCTATTACTTCACTTACACATACAGCAACGGTGATTCATACAAAGGCTATGGATACGCAACAGATGCAGATTCAATCTATGCAGAAGGCCTGACACCAGATGAGAATAACAGCGTCATAATCTCCAATGTTTCACTGACAGACACAGAAGGGTCAGCAACAACTGGAACAGGAATGTATGTAATTCACAGCATCGTCAATGGCGCCGAAGGTGACGTCGGCCGCGTTGAACTGACAACGTACAACGACGTCGATACCGAGCACGGAAATGCCATTCAGGTGTACGGCTTTGGTACATCAGGGCTGGGATCAGAAAAAGGAGATGCTTTTGGTGAGGACGGCAGCGACGGAACATTTGATTCAGGATTCACAAATCAAAACGAAGCAGATCTCGTCGAAAATGCATATTTAGATATCCAGAAATATGGGTTTGTCTACCGCTACAGCACCAAAGCAAGTTATGCCGTTGATGAAAACGTGACGCTCGCCGCCCAACTGAGCGGAAGCAACGAGAACTTCACCATTGTAGGAGGTGATGATCAAGAATTGTTCACTATCAATCCAATTCAAATTGGCAACAACACCTTTGGAGTCCTCAACTTCAAAGAAAGTCCGGATTACGAGCAAGCCGCTGATAGCAATTCAGACAATATCTACAAAGTCAATGTTCGCTCAAACGAAGTCGCCACGATCAATGGTGCAGATACAGAAATTGGTGTAATTCAGGAAATTACGATCAATGTCAGCGATATCAACGAGCGACCAGCATTTCTTGATTCTCCGATCAATCAGGACCCGACAGAAAAACACGTCTACCTCGTTCCGGAAGGCAGCACGGCCGTTACCACGTTGCTCGCCAACGACCCTGACGCAGCCGATCAGAATGCTCTTAGTTTCAGCATCGTTGACGACAGCTCAGCCACCGATACAACACCAGGACTGTTCCAGATCGATGAGGCGACCGGAGAATTAAGCCTAATCACTCCACCTGATCACGAAACACTGAAGCAAAACGGAAACTGGATTTTCGATCTCACCATTGAAGTTCGAGATAGCGGTGGTCCGGGAAACGAGCTCGATGCGAGTGGTCAGGCCATTCCACTTAGCAAGAGGCGTTACATTCAAGTTCAGATTACTGATGTTGATCAACACGACGTCGAATTCCTCGAGCCGGCTGATCGTCAGGGTGAAACCATCGAAATCAACAACGGATTGTTTGATGGCGTCGTCGCCGAAGGATCTGTAGCAGGCACAGAGGTTGACATCACAGCAAATGCAATCGACCAAGATGCCACCAACAACACCATCACCTATTCGCTGAGTGATGGATCAGATGATGCTCTCTTCACCATTCATCCCAACAGCGGAGTTGTCACGGTCAAGAACGGCGCTGGTATTGATTTTGAAACAGCAGAAAGCCACACGATTGAAGTTGTCGCGGAATCATCTGATGGATCCACAACAAGCCGTCAGTTCACAATCGGTGTGGAAAATGTGCGTGAAGCCGATCCTTACTTCAACAGTTCTGCAAGCCGAAGTGTAGACGAAGGAACCACAACTGTTAGCACAACGGATGACTTTGTGGGCGGTCAGGCAATCACTGACCCCGAATCTCAGGGTCCATACACTTACAGTATTTCTGGAGGGGCAGACCAAAATCTGTTCAGCGTTGAGGCCAGCAATGGTTCCCTGAGCTTTGTCGCAGCACCAGACTTCGAAGCTCCATCCGATACCGATACAGACAACGTCTATTCCGTCGAGCTCACGGCCAGCAACGGCGCGGGTACATCCAAAGCTCAGCTACTCACCATCAGGGTTAACGATGTCAACGAATCTCCGGTCAGTGCACCGATCGATATCAACAGCACTGGTGATTCTCTTAACGAAAATGCCATCTCCGGCACTGCAACAGGGATCCAGGCCTCAAGCACCGATGCCGATGGAAGCAACAACGGTGTGACCTACAGCCTTGTGGTGGCAGAGGGCGATGCACCTGCGGATACCTTCGCAATCAATCCCAACACAGGTGTCATCACTGTTCAGGTTCCAGACGCACTCAATTTCGAAGCCAATCCCGATGTCACAGTCACTGTACGGGCGACATCTGAAGATGGATCAACCGCAGACACACAATTCACCATCCCACTAGTCAACCTCAATGAGGAGTTTGAACTCAGCTCAGCAACCAATTTCTCCATCAATGAAGGAAGCAATCGCACTGTTGGACAACTGACTGCGATTGATGACGACGGCACTACAGATTTCAGCTTCAACCTGGTTGGCGCTGATACCGGCGATGCCAATTTCTTCACAATTAATTCATCAACAGGTTTGCTGAGTTTCAAGGTCGATCCTGATTATGAAACTCTTGCAAGCGAATCAAGGCCGCACTTTCAATTTCAAGTTGAGATCTCTGATGATGTTCCAGAAGGCGCCATCGGTGATCAGATCACCAAAACCATCGACGTCCAGGTTGACATCAATGATGTAGTCGAAAGAACCACGACACTTCCCGGTTTCCTGAGCGGTGACAGCGCGCAGACACAGGCTAATTCCATTGATTCTGAGCTCTACACAGGTCATGGCTATGCCCGTGTCGTCGATGAGACCCCTCTTTACAGCCTGAACCAGCAAGTGGTTGGTGATTATGGTATTTACACCATCACCTCAGTACAAACCCTGAAGCGGGATGCCGATGAGGTGGAGAAACTTGATAAAAAAGTCTTGATCGATGACTACTACGACTTCCAGGTATCCCACAACATCCTGGACGAGGATGGCAATGTTGTTACACCGGCCGGAACCAAACTGAGTTCTGATGACAGCAGTCTGGATGCCAACGCCCGAGCTGCATTCGCTATCCACACTCTGGGAGGAGGCAATGCTGGACTCGGGTCAGAAACCGGTGAAGCTTACAACTTCTTCCAGAACAATGAAAAATACGCATTCTCTCCTGAACTTCAGGCCGACGTCGTTGGTACCAACCCAACCGATTACGCCTATTACACGTTCACTTATTACTTTGGAGCAGGTGATGGAGACTTCTACAAAGGTTACGGATTTGCTCACGAGGGATCCTTTGGATTAAGCACCCAAGAGCAGAACAACAATCTATACGGAAACTGGAAAGCCATCCAGAACGGCAGAGCAGATGATGCCGGCACAACTGATGTGGATGAATCACGTGAGTTGAAATACACAGCCAACAATGAGGGTTACTACATTATCGATAGCGTGTTTGCTAATGCCCCGCTGGATGACTCCGCGCTCGGTCTCGTTGGCGTTGACGAATACTTCGATGCAGATTTTCTCAACAGAGAGGCTGGCGACACGCAAGCAGGTCTCTACGCCCGTGATGTGATCGGCTACGGTGAATCTGGGTTGGGCAGTGAAGCAGGAAAAGTCGTCGATTACGACGAGGTCAGTTTTGACATCTATTTCGGCAATACATCAACACTGAACGATAATTTTTACGGTTGGACCGACATGCGTTGGGATTGGTCAACCGAAGGGGTGCATTACGACCTGAGCTTGAACCAGCAAGAAGCAAACCTCGAGTATCGAGGAACGGATCAAGACACCACAAAACATGAAGCTGACGATCTCGGCTCGCTGACCATCGACACAACGGCAATCACAACAAACGCCCTGAACGGAACATCAGCGACGCATGTAATCAACTCGGATGGATTTGCTGGAAACTGGATCGGACGTGATCGTCTGATGACGACTGGGAATGCACCTGATGACACCCTGTTTGGTGGATGGATACCAGAAGACATCGACTTGTACAAATTTGTAGTTGACACTTCTGATGTCAACTTTGCAGCCATCGACAACTCGGGAGAATTGGTCGATGGAGCTGATCCTGTGCAGGCCAAAGGGGCCCGCGTCACCATCGAAACGAGCTTCCTGAAAAATAATGCCGGTGAAGTAGTCAACCCTTCCGTCGACACAATCCTGCGCTTATTCAATGCTTTTGGCGAGCAGATCGGCTACGACGACGACTCCGGCACACTCCCCTTCCAATCGAAGATCAATGCCAGACTTGCTGATGGTGAGTACTACCTCGGCGTCAGCGGTTACGACAACGACGGCTACAACCCTCTCCGCGAAGAGAACGCTATCGAAGCCGATACAGGCCGCTACGTACTCAACATCTCCACAGCTCCCCTCCGAGAAGTCGAAGCACAGGATCGCAATGGCACCTTGGCAACGGCGCGCTTCGCAGCCGACCCAACCACCGGTGAAGGAGCGCTCGACATCATCAATTCAGCTTCTTTCAAAAACGGCTTCGATGTCCCCGTCTGGATCGGAACAGATCCGATTGACTATTCAGTGACTGGTGAGGCTGCCAGCAACTGGTACACCGTCGGCCAGAAAGATGTCGACATGATCACGTTCGAAATCCCCAGCGAAGATCGTGCAGGTGTCAAGACACCCATCACGATTCTCACCAGTCCGAAAGCAAGTCCCATGGCTTATGTGGAAGCTTATGAGGTGAATGGGGGAACACTCACAGCAGCAATCAGCAGCCCAACGAATATGGTCGACACGTTGAAGGCAAATACACAACATTACCTCCTGTTTGATTTCAATCGGGAGAACGTAAGCAACTTTGATCTGGCAGACATCGTTCTGTTCGACGGTAGCGCCATCTCAGATGCCATTGGTACATTTGATACCTCATATCTTGCAGCCGTCAATTCCTCCTATCAGGTCACGGCAGATGGAACAGCAGATAACACCACGACCGCAAACATGTTTGCCGTCAAATTCACTCCTGTGCAGGACATGGCTTTTGACCCCGGGAAAGACAGAAGGGACACGTCTTTCCGCATTCGTGCTGCCGATGGCAACACCGATGTCGGGGTGATTGGAGCCTTCGATATGGATGCCGACATGGATGGTTTCTACGATGCGGAGATTGACACAGTCCTCAGACTATTTGATGCCGATCCAAGCAGTGAAACTTATGGCAACGAACTGGCTGTTAATGATGATTATGGCCATGATGTTTATTCACGTCTTGATCTGAACCTTGATCCAGGAATTTACGCCGTCGCGGTTTCTGGCTACGGCAACGAGGAATATAAGGCTGTTCCTGCTGACACAACCGGACCAGACGCTAGCCCTGATGGAACGGTAGATGGCTACGACGCTGCTGCTGCCACGGATCGATTCCGCGGGTCTACAGGCATTACGCAGTTGCACGTGATCGTCAATACCAACGTTCAATCTGACCCGAACGGAACACTCATCAATGCCGACACTATTGAATTAACGCCCGGCAACAGTCTTTCCCTGAGCGAATCCTTCGGAACCGATCTCAACCGAGAGGATGGCACTACAAGGAATGTGCTTCTCGTCGACGACGTTGACCTTTACACCCTGAACGCAACGACAGATGGCAGATTACTGATTGATGTCGACGCGGTAGCAGATGCCAATGAGAAGACAAAAGCAACCATGCTTCGTGTCTTCAACTCTCGGGGAGAAGAAATTGCCAGCGACACGGCGAGCAGCTATGCCCAGGACATCGCTGGCAATGTCACTGAAAGCACTGAGGCGGATCACAAAGGAAGTCATCTCAACGTAGAAGTCCTTGAAGATCAGACGTATTACATCGGGGTATCCCAACTAGAAGGTCAACAGGACTATGAGCCGACCTCAATCAACGGCCGCTCAGTCAACACTGTCAATGAAGGTAGTTATCAGATACACATTGATTATCAACCCAATTTCAGCAGCCTAGAACTGGATGCCGATGGTTACATCGGCGCGACTTCAATCACCGATATTGATCTCAGCAGCAACAGCTTCACAGGTTCAGGAACAATCGGGGATGACATCACCACCAACGACCTACTGGTGGGGCCTTCAGATATTGACTATTTCAGGATCTTCTTCGATCGCGATGGAGAAGGCAATGCAACAAGCACAAACTCACGAATTCTGAGTGTTGAAGCCAAAGGTGTTGCTGCCACGGAGCGACTCGACGTGGCTCTGGATCTTTACACGATGAACGATGCTGGATCTGAATACCTGCGCGTCAATGGCAATGATAATCAAGGTGATGTCAGCATCACTGACCCCAACGATGAAAACCGTGACGCCCACTTCAGTGCAAGCATCAACCCCGGCACCGAGTATTTCCTAGCAGTACGGGGTTCAGGGAATGACATCGTCAACCCAGAAAACCTCAGTCACTCCGTGGATGGAAGCACGGGCGATTACACCATCGCAGCATCTCTGGCTGCAGCGGTCACCGGCCGAAGCAACAGCACCCTCACAGGCTTTCTGAACAACTCCGTCAGCTACGACGGATCAGACCTCTCAACCCTGCAGGGCAGCACGTTCGATCTCGATCTGATTGCCGACTCCCTTGAAGCCACTGGCATCACTACAGGTGAGGACAATGCAGCAGTGGAACTGGACATCCCATCGGTTCCCGCAACAGGCCTGATCTTTGAGGGCGAAATCGGGGCCGATGGTGGTGAGAACACACACCCGTTCGCGGCCCTCTACCGCGCAGAGCTGGGACTGGATGATGATGCACCTGTTCGCAGTGATTTCGTCGGAGCCGACGACATCGACCTGTTCCGCTTCCGGATCGAACAGGCAGGGTCCTATGAACTCCGCACCAAGATCCTGGGTGACTCCACCCAGCAGGCAGATCCCGACATCCGACTGTTCAAAGCCGATGGCACTGAGCTGACGTCGTCCGCAAGCCTGGAGCATCCTGCACAAGGACTCACTGAACAACTGGTGATTCAGCTGGCCGTCGGCGATTACGTCGCCATGCTCTCCGGAGAAGGTGCGGCAACGGATCAGAAACTGAAGCTCGACACCAAAACAGACACAGCTGGTTCACAACCTGGCTTCGATGGCTCCCTCACGGAAGCTGACTACATCGAACTCGGCCGCAACATGGGCCAGTACGCGTTCGAGATCCGTCAGGCTGTGCTGGAAACCACAGAAGCTGAGCAGAGCGGAACAACCGCAGGATTCAACCTCAACATTCCCGTGAACATCGGTGGCTTGAGGGTCGCTGGCAACAGCAAATCGGTCTTCCTGGTTCGCACAGTCGATGGAGCTGAAACCGAGATTGCTGGATCCGTGCATAAGGATGCGGTCACCAGCCGTCTGTCCTTCGTCCCCAGTGATCCCGCTGAGATGGCCCAACCGGGTCAATACGACTTCCGCATCCGCAAAGGTCACCTGCAGGGTCTGAATGCCGATGGCTCCCTGGCCATGGATCCCTCCACCGGCAATGCTCTGATCGGAACTGTCGCTGGAAGCTTGCAGCTGACCACCGACGACACGGTGGAATCCACCACCATCCAGACCGTGACGAATGAAAGCAGGCTGGTTTACCTGCCAAGCTTCACCCGTGCTCCTGGCCAGGAGGTGAATCTTGAAGGTGGAGACGGAATCCCCGTTTACATCACCGACACCACTGATCTGCGCGAGTTAAGCGTCACACTTCACTTTGAACCCGGTTCACTCACCATTGCCGGCAGCAACACGATCACGCTGGCGAGTGACCTCACCGATGCAGGCTGGAGCATCAGCACCACGGATCTCGAGCAGAGCGTTGGTCGCTTGAGCGTGACTTTGACCGGACCCTCTGAACTGGCCGCTATCGAAGACGATCGTGAACTGTTCCGCATCGATGCCAGCGTGCCGATGAACAGTACATTCCGATCCGAAGAGCTGTTCGGAGTTGAGGCATCCGGCCGTAAAGACACAGGTGCGCCGCTGGACATCCTGGGGTCATCTGCTCTGATGAAGATCGCCATCATGGGCGACAACGATGGCGATGGAGAAATCAAAGTCGGCGATGCCATCAGCGTTCTGCGCAACATCGTCGGGCTGGATGAAGGCTTTACTGGCTATTCCTACACTGATCCAGCGATCATCGGTGACACAGATGGAAACGGTTCACTGAGTGTTGGCGATGCAATTCAGGGGCTACGAACTATAGTTGGTCTAGAGAACTCTGAATTCATGCAAGTGAACGACTACGTGAGCGATAGCATCGCCCAGCTTGCCGGTGCAGGCGTCAATCCCATCGACCCAATCGTCAGGATCGGATCTGCGACAGTCGAATCCGCTGATACGGAACAAACAGTCACTCTCCCGGTTGACATTGTTTTCCTTGACCCAGGCCCGACTCACATCAGTGGTTTTGAGATTGAGATTGGCTACAACGCCGCTGTACTCAATTTCGTAGAAGATGGATCAGCAGTTGAGATTTCCAAGCTGCTCAACAACTATCCCACGGATAACGACGTTTCAAGGCTGAGAGGATCCAACATGGTTGGGTGGCTGGTTGATCCCGGCTACGAAATGAATGGAGATCATGATCCACTGCTTACGACGCTTGCGGCCTCAGCAACAGAGAATGGAGAGTCCGGTGTTATCAAAGTTGCTGGTGGCGCAAGTGCTAACGGAATTCCGGTGGCGGATGCCTCAGCCGTTGCTGAAGACAACCCGATCAGAATTGGAAGTCTTGTCTTCAAAATTCCAGCCGGAACCGCTGACGCAATATTTGATTTCGATCTGACCAAGGAGACAGTCTCGATCAACGGAATTGTTGACGGATCGAACACCCCACTCACCACAACAGATGTCATCGATGGTGTCGTGACACTGGGTGATGCTGTCGCTCCAGACACAACACCACCCACAATCGCGATCACGACCAATGACGCATCACTGACGATTGGTGAAACAGCTGGCATCAGCTTCACGCTTTCGGAAGAAGCAACCGACTTCACCATTGACGACGTCGCAGTGACGGGTGGTGCGCTCAGTGACTTCGCAGGGAGTGGCACGGCTTACACAGCCACCTTCACGCCGACTGCCAACAGCACCACAGAAGGTGTTGTTTCCGTTGACGCAAGCAAATTCACGGACGCTGCCGGCAACGCCAATACAAGTGCTGGCTCAGTCTCCATGACTGTTGACACCAGGGATACGACACCCCCAACGGTGGCGATCACAACGAACAGCGCTGAACTGGGTGTTGGCGATACAGCAACCATCACCTTCACCTTGTCTGAAGCCTCGACAGACTTCACTGTTGACGATGTCACCGCCAGCGGTGGTTCCATCAGCAACTTCTCTGGAAGCGGCACAAGCTACGCCGCCATGTTCACCCCCACCCCCGAAAGCACCACAACTGGTGTTGTTTCCGTGGCTGCAGGTGCCTTCAAAGATGCCGCCGACAATGCAAGCACCGGCGATGCATCCGTGAGCATGACGGTGAACACTGTCGTTCCTGACACCACAGCTCCGACAGTTGCGATCACCACCAGCGATGACGCACTGGCCGCCAATGAAAGAGCCACCATCACCTTCACCCTTTCAGAGGATTCAGCTGACTTCACCGAAGATGATGTCACCGTCAGCGGCGGTACTCTCAGCAGCTTCAGCGGCACAGGAACCACGTACACCGCAACGTTCACACCAGCGGATAACAGCATTGCCGATGGTGTCGTGAGCATCGACGCGGGCAAATTCACTGATGCGGCTGGGAATGCCAACACTGCTGGATCAATCACAATGTCGGTGAATACCGATGTCACTGCTCCAACGGTAACGATCACCTCGAACGTCGACTCTCTCGGCATTGGTGAAACGGCCAACATCAGCTTCACCCTCTCAGAGGCCTCAACAAACTTTGCGGTCGAAGATATAACCGTGGCTGGTGGTACTCTGAGCGGATTTGACGGAAGCGGCAACTCCTACACCGCGACCTTTACTCCCACTCTCAACAGCAATGTTGATGGTGTTCTGACTGTTGACGCCGAAAAATTCACTGATGCTGCTGGGAACGCCAACACTGAACGATCAATAACACTCTCGGTCGACACCAGGGACACAACGCCTCCATCGGTCGAGATCGGAGTTAGTGACCAAAATCTAACAATTGGAGAAACTGCCAACATCACCTTTACACTCTCTGAAGAGGTGCAAACACAATCTCCTCAGAGTTTTGCAATTGAAGACATCGTGGTCACTGGTGGTGCTCTAAGCAACTTTGACGCAAGTGACAACCCCTATACCGCAGTGTTTACTCCTAATGCCAATAGCTTAACTGACGGCGTCATCACAGTACCAAGATTTAAATTTAATGACCTGACCGGAAACGTTAACAACGAGCTAGCGCAAGCGTTCATTGACATCAACACACTTGTCCCTCCCACAATAACAATCAACCACGACCTAAATGATGTCGACTTAGACGCAAGTCAGATCGCAATTCAGTTCATTCAAAGTGTACCAACCGACTTCAAGCTCGAACACATCAGCGTTACAGGCGGAGAGCTCACTCTGCTAGATGCAAGTTCAACAGATCAGTTGATCCGATACGGAACATTTACACCATCAGCAAACAACGTTTCCGGCGATACAACAATTACAATTCCTGCAAATAGTTTCAAAGACGAGAACAATACATTCAATAATGTTGAGATTTCTGAGATCATTGAAAATGATATTCCCGCTCCGCCAACTACACCAACTACACCAACTACACCAACTACGCCAACTGCACCAACGACTCCCTCAACTCCCTCGACTCCGAGCACGCCCGCAGAGACAAGCACACCTCCATCTGCACCCAGTGCTTCCAATCAAACACCTCCTATCACAACAAGTGCGGGTGAACCTGCCATTGGAACAACGCCTCAGGGTGCTGCTATCAAAGCACCAACCAGCAACGCTTCCGAAGCAGCTAAAGCCGCTGTCAACAATATCAAAACCTCCTCAGATATTGCAGTTCAAGCGACAGACAAGGGTGTGGTCGCGACAACAACCGGTGGCTCAAAGGTCACAGTCAAACCTGAAACAGCAGACAAGGTCGAAGTCGCCGAAGACAACACTGGTCGCCTGACATTGAAAGCCACTGAGAAAGTTGAAGATGTTGAAATTGTCGCCAACAAGCCTGACCTCAGTATTGATGGATCCAAAATCAAAAACTCGACATTTGTTTTCGAGGAAGGCGTTACTGCAAATTTGGTCAGTACATCCAAGGTGCTGAACAACGCGACCTTCACCATGCAGGAAGGCAAAGACAAGGCAACGTTTGAGAGTGGGACCCTCAAAAATTCGACAGTTGATACCGGTGCCGGTGGAGACGATATTGTGATTGGAGCTGATGCAACTGTTAAAAAGGCAACCTTTGACCTTGGAAGCGGTAAAGACGAAGTGGTTATTGAGGGTGAGGTCAAAAAGGCCGAGTTCAATATGGGTGACGACAATCAAAAAGACAAAATACAAATCGACTCAATGAAAAACATCAAGAAAAAGCTGACAATTGACAACTTTGGCAAGCGTGACAAGCTGATCGTTGATGGTGATAAATATGGTTTTAAAGCCCTCCAAGAACTTGATGGTTCATTAGGAAAGATCGAGGTCAACTTCCAGGACGAAGAGAATAATTCGAGTTCTGATATTGTTTCTGGCTTCGACTTCCTATAACAACTCTGACATCTAGTGCCACCATAAGGCACTAATGACATCCCCACAAAACCGTCAGTCACCAGCTGGCGGTTTTTTATTGATTAAGGGCGAAAGAACTCATATCAGATATACAACAAATTAATACCTAAACCAGAAGCGCACAGAACAGATATCAGGCTGACATTCACGGGTTGTCGCGGCTCAAAGGGCACTGAAAAACAATCGAAATAACATCATCCGCAATAGACTCATTGATCAAATTCAATAGATAGATTCTTGCGGAAACACGAATTTCTCAATGACTGATTTACTAGACCCCTTAACAAGAAATTAAGATATGGGGGCATCAAGAATCCAATAATGAGCATGACCAATGACCAAGCAGACTCGACAAATATGAAAAAAATATCTATCATAAAAGGATGAGCTCCTGCCGAAGCAAAGCATGCTTCGAATGCAGGAAATGCTAAATCACCCTTGGTTTCTCATCATGAGCAAGCTCCACGGTCTCGATGCATACGGATATGTGGTCAATGCTTGGCTCGATGGTGAACTGGAAACCAGTGGCCTCAGCGAGATACCTGCTCTTGGGTGGTTCTGGAGCGATTTGCTCAAGCACAGAATGTGGATGATTGATGAATTAGAGAATTGGGCAGGGATCATCAACGAACAGGAGGAGCCACCGGAGGGAGGGGACGGACCAGGAAACGAAGATCAAGGCTTTGGGCCCGACCATGGAGAGAATGGTGATGGCCCAGGGGATCCCTTTGATCCGGAAGCTGAACTAGACGGCGGCGAAGAAGAAGATATCGACGACAACCATGGCCGAAGACGACGAGCTGGATCCGGATGCTGAGCTAGACGACGGCGAAGAGGGTATCGACGACAACCAGGCCGAAGACGACGAGCTGGATCCGGATGCTGAGCTAGACGGCGGCGAAGAGGATATCGACGACAATCAGACCGAAGACGACGAGCTGGATCCGGATGCTGAGCTAGACGGCGGCGAAGAAGAAGATATCGACGACAACCAGGCCGAAGACGACGAGCTGGATCCAGATGCTGAGCTAGACGGCGGCGAAGAAGAAGATATCGACGACAACCAGGCCGAAGACGACGAGCTGGATCCCGATGCTGAGCTAGACGACGGCGAAGATGGTGACAATTTTGAAGACATCGCACTACAGCACCCTGACAACGAAGAAGAAGACGCCATTTTCAACAATCAGATAGATGATGAAAACAACGATGAATTTGCAAATGACGTGGATGACGGACACGAAGGGAATGACGAAGACACAATCTCAGAGACTCAAGGAAATCCTGACATTGCAGAGAACTACTCGTCGACGTTCGTTTCTATCGCCAACAAATTAAGCGGTACCGACGACTACGATTCCTCAAATTTCCGTGAATTTTTCCATGGATCAAATGGTGCACCAGCACACAGCGAAGCTAATAAAGCAACTTTGGCAGAACTGTCGTTTATGGGTGATCTATCTGAACATTTTGATGATCTTGGCAATTTCACAGGAACGGTCAAGCTAGTAGATGAAGACGGAACAGTTATTGAAAACAATATACCCAGCTTTACTGACCCATTCAGCCTCATGTATCCCGACTCAGGGATGATGCCAGGGATGAGAGAAGATTACATCTTCGTCTTTGTCAGTGAAGAAATTCAAGAAGGCTATAGCTTCGAAGTTGACTTCAAAATTGAGGGAGAGACAGAGGGTTCTACCGACGTTGTTGTCGGACCATTATTAGCTGAAAGTTATCCAATTTCTGATTTCTGGTCTCTTGATGCATTTCAACTGGACGTCAGGATAGGAGAAGCCGAATACTCAATTAATGGCATGGAAGAAGCTGAGGGATATTTTGACATCAACAACAATCAAATCGTTCTCAATGGAACCAATCTTGGCCTCGATAATGGAGTTGAACTAGGCTTTGCCGAACATGAGGGATTACCTAACTCAATCAAATCGTTCGCGACATACAAAGTTTCGAATCTCGAAGAGACAGGACGCGAAACAATTTTTAATCTCACAAACAAAACAGGGAAAGTCGTTTCGTTCAATGACGACAAAATCTCCGAGCGTCTCGAAAGTTTGTCTGAGAACTCATACGGTGCAAATGATGGACTTCGCATGGCAGTCAGCAAGACAGAAACACAATTCAGAATTGATTGGGACATGGCAGGAGATATTGATTTTATAAGTCTCGACCCACTCATCACAGAAGATTTTGTCGTTGAAACCTTGAATCCAGATGCTGCAGATGGAGATGTGTTCACAACCTGGACAAAGCTTGAGCTCAACGACGTAAAAGCAGCATTTAGCGAGATTGAAATCTCATTGAAACAGGAGGGCGCTATTCCGTCTCTCGAAGCTACAGATTATGCGATTCCAGAATCATGGGAAATTCGAATGTCATATGACGACCTGATCAAAGAAACAATACCAGCAGATGCACTGGCAAGCAATGACGAACAAGATGCAGAACAAAGTATCAATGCAAACGAAACTTATCTGTTTTTCGATAAGTCTGTTTTTGATGTTGTTATCGGCAATGAAGATCTGACCAGTGCCACACTTTCCATAGGTCCAGCAGGCGCCTCTCAAATTACCCTCGAGGACATTCATCAATTAGAAAGCCTCGAGGTCTTAATTGGTTCAATCACGGATGCAGCAGCTTGGGCGCAAGCAACGGATGTCACGTGGACTAAATACATCGAAAGTCACTTCATGCCTGGTTATGGGGTTGGGCATGACGAGATGGGTGGCGATGAAGGACCGAATGACATGCCAGAAGGCCAGCCACCAATCGGACATGATGAAAACGGAATGATGAATGAGGGAGAGCCTGATATGAACGAAGAACATCAAGACATCCATACCACTCAGCTAGTCATGCAAGAGGAAGAGACAGAGCAGAACGATGTACAGAATGTATCAACATCGCACAACGATGAAATTGATAACACCGGTGAAGTCCCAATCACTGGCAATCAACCGAACCATCAGGCCGATACCGAAAATCCTCCCGGTGAAGAGGAGGATGCGCCCAACGAGATGCAAGAAGGCCCCTTCAATCCAGATCAGGAAGGAACTGGTGGCAACACGGAGATGGGTGGTGGTGCTGAAAGTACTGAAGTGGTCAACCCTGGCCTCAAACTTTCCGCTCTGACAGATGGAGAAGGGCTGAGTGACTTCAGTGTTACTTTGACTCTACAACATCAAGATGGGGAACTCGATAGAGTTTATAACTCAATCTGGTTTGGAAAACTAAATGAAGAAGGAACTGCTGTAGCGGCTGATCCCGATGGCTTCAGCCTGATCACTCGCTCCTGGCAGAACTGGGAAGAAACTAATGTTGTCACGATTGATCGCTACGGGGATGGTCTGGGTGTCCTTGCCATTGATGATTCGGTTGATTACCCAGAGTGGTCTGATTACTTCCCGAATGTCTTCTTCGAAACACCATGGCATCTTCCCTGGGATCAGCAAAGACTTGCTGCCAAAACACTGAAAGTAGAAGGAAAAGCATTTGATAGTGGCGATGATCTTTTGCTGAATGTTGAAATCGAGATCCCAAAAGAAAATGAAGCAGGCCACACCCACTCAGAATATCGCCATTACACACTATTGGTTGACATCTACGGGGGTGATTCTAATCAAGAATCTCCTCTCAGTGATCTTGAAAAGGAAGAACTGTTTATGATGTCAGGTGGAGGCTTTAAAGATCCATACGGGCCTCAATACGAATCTGAAATCCATATCCCCTTGGCCTTGGAGGAAGGAGAAACAGCATTCACACCGGAACTACTTACGGGCCATCTGCAGCAGAAGCTTGAAAGCTTCTTCGACGGTCTTGAACTGTATGAGTCATTCGATTTCGGATCAGTATCGAGCCCAGGTCATAACTCCATTACTGATGGGCAACAGTTCAGGGCTCTGGTCGACCTTTATGCGGAATCCAAAGGGCTTGAAGCTGTTGTAACTGAGGTCAATCCTTATTCTGATGACAGTGAAGATGATGACACCGATAATCCAGACGATCTCGATGCAGTAGCCCTTCAGCACGAGGACGAAGGCCAGGAGCCTCCTCAAGGCGACTTCGAAGATGACAATGGCGAAGGACAGGAGCCTCCTCAAGGCGACTTCGAAGATGACAATGGCGAAGGCCAGCAGCCTCCTCAAGACGACTTCGAAGATGACAATGGCGAAGGGCAGCAGCCTCCTCAAGGCGACTTCGAAGATGACAATGGCGAAGGGCAGCAGCCTCCTCAAGGCGACTTCGAAGATGACAATGGCGAAGGCCAGCAGCCTCCTCAAGGCGACTTCGAAGATGACAATGGCGAAGGGCAGCAGCCTCCTCAAGGCGACTTCGAAGATGACAATGGCGAAGGCCAGCAGCCTCCTCAAGGCGACTTCGAAGATGACAATGGCGAAGGGCAGCAGCCTCCTCAAGGCGACTTCGAAGATGACAATGGCGAAGGCCAGGAGCCTCCTCAAGGCGACTTCGAAGATGACAACGGCGAAGGGCAGCAGCCTCCTCAAGGCGACTTCGAAGATCACAACGGCGAAGGTCAGGAGCCTCCTCAAGGCGACTTCGAAGATCACGATGGCGAAGGTCAGGAGCCTCCTCAAGGCGACTTCGAAGATCACGATGGCGAAGGTCAGGAGCCTCCTCAAGGCGACTTCGAAGATCACAACGGCGAAGGTCAGGAGCCTCCTCAGGGCGACTTCGAAGATCACGATGGCGAAGATCAGGAGCCTCCTCAAGGTGACTTCGAAGATGACAATGGCGAAGGGCAGCAGCCTCCTCAAGGCGACTTCGAACATCACGATGGCGATCCAGCCGATAAGGATTACGGCCCAGGTTTAGAAATCACTGTTGGAGACGAAATTTTCACGTGGAATGTCAGTGGCCATGGTGGAGACCCTGATGAGGGAACAGGTCCTCATGCAACACGGAATGGGCAAGGACTTAGCTTTACCGATCAAGAACTGGAATCCATAAAAGCACTTGACGAGATTGAGCTCTTCGCAGATCAAGTGCTGACATTTGGAGATATCGTTGACGAAAGTGACGAATTCAGAACTCTTAAAAGTTCAACCATTGACTTCAATATTCCCGAAGACGGCGAAAAGCCTTTGGTTGATATGTGGGGGTACGTTGTCTTTGACGAAAGCAATGACCTCGCATTCATGGAAGCAGAAGAGGCATACAACAGCTCCTTCCATACAGAAAGTTATGAATGGGTCAACAATTTCGGTTTACGCAAGCCCGGCTTTGAATGGGCATGGACAGATCCTCTTGGTCCGGACTCAGATTCCAATCGACGCATCCAAGTGGACTATGTAGGGATGGACGAACTGGCCAAGATTGAGGCCAATGGATCAACATACAAGCCAGGCGACATTAAACTGAAGATCGACAAAAAGCTTGTTGACCCTGAAAAATATGACGTTCGAGTGGAATGGGGACACCAACTCATCATTACCTTGAAAGAAGAAGGCGAAATAATCCTGACACCGGAGAGTAAAGTCTCCTTCGAACTAAGTGATGATGTTTATGATGAAGAAGGTGTCTTGACCAAAGCCGGCCATGGCTTTGTCGACGTCAATGGCCAAAGACTTGAAGCTGGAGAAAAAGTCAAAGTCGATAACTGGGCTGCTTTCAGTCAAATGGGCTTTGATTTCAGTGAGCAGATCATGCTCAATCCTGAGACAAGCGTAGTGAAGGGCAAAAAAATCACTCTTGAATTTTATGGTGATGCTGACTTCTCCACGGATTCTGAAAAGGCAACCGTCCCTGAAAAAGCAGACTTCCAATTCTATTCTTATGACCCAGCACGTGGTGTTGAAACCAGTCTGACACTGAGTGAAGAAGACATTGCTGTGGATGGAAAGAAACTGGTCTTCACACTGAGTGAATCAGTTCCTTCGGGAACATTCGTGGAGGCAACCTATGACCCGTCCCTTTCTACTTTCTCTGACAGCAGCACAGAAGCAGATAACGCATTCACGAACCTCAATGGGGTTGCTGCTGAACCGTTCTACTTCTTACCGCTGAAGAATGAATCACCTGATGAACAAGGGCCTCACATCATGTATGCCGATGTAGCAGGCAAGATGATGCACCTTCAACTGGAAGATCCAAACGGAATCTATATTGGAGAAGCTGAACTCAGCAATGAGAATCTACCAAATCCGTCTAATTTCTCACTTGAAGCAACCGACAGTGACAATAAAACCAAAAAAATCACAGCAACCAGTGTCATCCTGAATCGGTGGGGGGATCTCGAGTTTCAACTTGACAGCGCTGTCACATCGACTGATGTCGTCAAATTGACATATTCAGGAAATTCATTGAAAGACAGCCTGAAAAACAGCAGCAAGATTCGTGATTTTGAAGTGTGGAATAACTCTGTTGACTTCAGCTTTGAAGATGCCAACTCATGGTTCTTACTGAATGATCTTACCAATGTTGTGTTCAATGATGGACTTTACATTCAAGACAACGGAAATGTCTCCAGCTTGAGCAGCAATTTTCAATTCATCGATGAATACGTATTCAAACTAAAGGAGTTTTCCAAAGTCACCATTGATCTGACAGACGTCAATGGAGAAACACTCGACGACGACGGCGATGCAAACCTTGATTTTGTCTTGGAGAATGAAAGAACATTTGACTATGTCGGTGGCTCATTCAATTCAAAACAAGATGATTGGCAAGAATCCCCGACAAATGATGAGCGGAATGTCAGCTTCCAATTACCTGCCGGCGAGTGGAGACTCATTGTTGAACATGGCGAAACATGGAATGAAATCAGCCAAGACTATCAATTAAAAATCAGCACAAGTGCTGCAACCTTTGAAGCAGAAAAGACATTCACGGAAGATTCAACCAGCCATGACTTCAATGTCAGCCTAGATAACTATAGAAAAGAAAAGATTTTCAATGTTGATGTTGCAGGAAATCTCACCTTTAGCCTGACAACGCCTGAAGATTTCGAAGGTGATGTATTCATGAATTTATTTGACCTTGGCGGCCAATGGTTAAATGAATCTTGGACAGGAACATTTAGCCAATATGTCGAAGCAGGTTCTTACAGACTCGAAATCAATTCCTGGACACCTCCAACCCCAGGCCTTGAGGCTCCATCAGTCGCAATAAGTGCAACTCTGGATACATCCATAAGTCTTGACGTTGATACAGACACGAAAGATTCAACCAGCGGCTCGATCACAGTCGATGGTGTGCCGACAGAAGGTGAGTTAAATTCACTTGATCCAGAAGACTGGTGGACACTGAAGCTGAATGGTGGAAAAATCTACACCCTCAGAGCCACTGATTTCACCGAAGACGTGAACCTGGTTGCCCTGAATAATTTATTAAATTACGAAGAATGGAGCGTGAACTGGGGGACAGAAACAGTCAACGACGATGGCTCCTTCACGTTCACTCCCTCAGATGAAACACTGCTATTTGATCTCTCCACAGATAAATATGAAAGTGGCAAGACCTATCAATTCACTGTTAATCCTCACATCTATTCCTTCAATCCAACGAGTTACAGCCTAATAGCCAAAAGCCACGACACTTTGGAGGCGGCACAAACTGAAATCAGCACAGGAATCGTTTCTTATGATGACATTTTTGACAGCTTCTTCGGAGAAACCAGTGACTCGTCTGATTCCGTCAAGATTGATAAAAACGACTTAATGGGATTGGCCAAGCTAACAGAACCAACGACCGATGAAGTCAACACGCTGAAAGCTGCGCTGGAAAAAGAATTGGGTGCCATGGGTCAGGAACTCTCAGGAAACCCAATCGCGTTCAAGAGCTCCCTCACCTCAGAGGATGGCAGCTCAACCAGTTCAACAGTCGCTGTCGTTGTCACGAAGGACGTTCCAGAATCGGTTTCCGATCAGGTCTCGTCTGAGAACATCACCGAACTGAACAACAACGAGCCTGCAGAACTCACCAGTACCGGTTCTACAGAAGAGTTCGGAGCGAAAGAAATTTCAGAACTGGGCAACGACACGAAGGACGAAGCGGAAGATCTCACTCCGATCAGCCAACCAGTTGATGTTTCTGCAAGATCGAGAAGCAGCACACTCTCTGGGTTCCTTGCTGAAGGGAATCCAGGAAACGCACTACAAGGAGAGAACTTCAACTCCAATCACGCTTCCACCACACAGGATCTCGGACTACAACGAATTGGTATTCAACTCAGTGATGAAATCATTGCTCAGTTGAGTGATCCTGAAGAGACTCGAGACCTGATCTGGTATCGCAAACCAAATAATGGTGATGCTTTCATCTTTACGTACGACAGCACAACCGGTACCGGAGCACTCCTTGAAGACTCAGATTCAAATGGCACAAACGATGTCATGGCTCTCTATGTCAGAGATGGTGGGCGTGGCGATGATGACAAGCAAGTGAATGGTGAGATCGTCTCACCAGGTGGCTTGGCATTCGCCAGCTTGACGGCCGCTGCTCCAGACACAACCACCACCACTGTCATCAACGAAGATGGTGTAGCTGTTGAAGTTGAGACAGTACTCTGGAAATTGGATGTGGACTCTGATGGCATCATCAATGCCCTCGCCGATGGACTGGCTATCACACGCCGTCATCTTGAAGGCAGTCTGGAAACTGATCCAGTTCTGAATCAACTGGTGTCGACCAGTGGAGAACGCACAACGGAATCTTCCGTTAGAAAATATCTTGACCTTGGCATTCAAACACCAGACAAGGTGCTTGACATTGACAACTCTGGTACGTTCGACACGAGTGATCTGGCACTGATTCTGCGTCAGGCCACTGGCACCTTCCCAAGCACATCTCTCTCAAACGGTTTCAGCAACGACACAGTCACGCACGCCGACATTATCGAAAATCTGAACAGTCTAATCTCAGATCAACAGGCAACATAAAGGGAGGACAGATCAACTGCTTTGGAATATCAGGAATTGCAGGCTATTTTTGATGAGTGGTTGACTCAAAATGATCACTGGAAGCCGATCATCTATCGATCGGCTTCCAGTGAAACTCATTCCATCGACCTCCAAACATTTCAAGGCGGGCATCGAATTGCACGTTTTCTCCTTAGTGATAATTTAGCTGAACGCATCAATTCCGTTCTTGGCGATCAACTACCGATCGTCCTTACTCAGGACTGGATTGATGTCTCTCTACTTGACGACGAAATATCCGGGGCACCGCAGACCGTCGCTAACTTTGAACGCTACGTTGAAGAGGGAAAATATACAGACGTTATTCTTCATCGTCTGATTGCAGGATTTGTGCTTCAGGGAGGAGGCTTTCAATGGTCTGACAACCAGACAAGTCCATCCACCATTGAAAGCTTTTCGCCAGTACAGAACGAATTCAGCAGTGAGCGAAGCAATACACGAGGCACGATTGCGATGGCCAAAATTGGCAACGATCCCGATAGCGCCACCAACCAGTGGTTTTTCAATCTTGCCGACAACAGCAACAATCTAGACAACCAGAATGGCGGTTTTACTGTCTTTGGAAAGACAAAGACAGAAACAGACTTGCTCTTTGTCGACATATTAGCAAGCTCACCAGTTGCCAATGCAGGTGGCGTATTCAGCACTCTGCCTTATTTATCTCTAACCGACAATACAATTACAGCACCTGACACCGTGAGATTCAAATCAATTGAAATTATCGACCAGCGCAAGGAAATCGATTTTGAACTAAGCATTGACAATGCAGATCAGACCCCCATTAAAGCGACTCTAGAAAATGGCCAAACTCTGATCTCGTCGGAAACCATAATCGAACAAAGCTCTATGGATTGGCTCACATTACGAGCGACAGAAAAGCTTAGTGGCCAACACCTTGAACAACTGATACCCGTCTTCAACAGTACAAATGACAACCTAACGGGCTACCAGCAACTCCTGGATAATGCATTGATCCTAAGCAACCATTTGAACACCAAAGAAGACGAACAGATCAATTCAATAGCCCTATCAAGTCAAACAGAAAGCATCATCGATATTGATCAGAATCGAAATATCGATCTGCAGGACGGCAAACTGATGCTGAGACACGCCTTTGGCACATTCCCAGGCCTGTCCTTACAACAGAATTTAAATGGAATCGCCGAAGATACAAATCCTTCAGACTTGTTGAATTCCCTGAATCAGCTGACAACTCCTGTGGAAACCTGATTGCAATCAAGACATCGCATCAGGCAAGACACACCACATCCCCTGCTCTCGCCCCGATTCAGGATCTACCAATTTACCGCGAAAGACAACAGCGGCACCACTGATGTTTGCCTTTACCAATCCTGGCTTCGAACCATAGCGTCTTAAAAAGCGTTGCAATGTTTCAACTGATCGATAGCCAATGGCTTCAGCAGCTTGCTGCGTTGTGAGAGGTGGCAACTTCTCAAGTGAACGCAATTCATCACTGGAAAGAATTCTTGGCTGACTGGAATCCTGTGAATCCTCAACCTCTGGTTTTGCTGCAGCTCCAGCACCAACAGCTGATTCAAGTTGCTCCAGTCGGTCGAGAATTTTCGAAACCAAATCCGGAGATGACGACGTTGCGGAAGATTCACTTGGATCGATCAGAACCTTCTCGGCCTCAACGAATTTCTGACGTCTGAAAATCATCAGCATCAATGGGCCGACTGGATAAAATCCAACCAATTCCCAACCATGCTCACCATTGGTGTTCAGAAAGCTCTGAAGCTGGTGTGCTGGATGAGAACTCTGACCTCCTCCTCCACCAGCACCCTGGCGAGAGGAAGGAGGATGGGAGTAGAAGCTTGGAAACTCCTGTTCAAGATAGGCCTGAGAGAAAATCGGGTTTGGAGAACCCGATTTCTGCGGTTCAGCTGATGGAGTGGGCTTTGGAGGCTGCTTCACCGATGGAGGCGGGGGCCCATCAGAAACAGGCCGGGCACTCTTAGCTTGCGAGGACCCGGCTGGAGGAGAGACATTCAAATGAATGACTCTGTATTCCCAGACTGGATGATTGTTGTCAGTTGCCATTCAGTCAAAGCCGCATGCTGATGGGTTCAGCCCTGACCGCCGTCAGAGCTGGATTCCGTATTTTGTAACTTAGCGAATGCTTCAGGATTCTCAACAGCAAGACGAAGCTGAGCGACAAGAGCACGACGACCCACGTCCATCAAAGCCATCTGGTTGCGCAGACTCTTCATCTCAGCTTCCGACGAACGAAGAGCAGCAACAAGCTGTTTGGCTGGGTCCGAAAGAGAGGAGAAATCGTATTCTGTATCTCCAAGCTTGATCTTGGCCTGAGACTGCTGAGAGGCCTGCTGTTCTTCAGACATGGTCAGATGAATGCTTCATTTGGACGCTAGCACTGATGTTCAATTCGGACATCAAAGCTCGATTCGCAAAAGCCGTACATTATTTACGCGGCATAAAATTGTTTGGAAGATCGTAATCAGAACCAGAAATCGATGTCAGTCAACCCTTCCTGGAAGACCATACAGCTGGATGACACGCCAGACTTCAGAATGAAAGGATGACGTCCGCAACGGCTATCGCCCTGCTCTCGGGAGGACTGGACTCCGCCACAGCAGCAGCCCTCGCATTAGAGGATGGATTCCGGGTGATCGGATTGTCCTTTGATTACGGCCAACGCCATCGCCGAGAGCTGGAGGCCTCTGCCGCAGTTGCGGATCACCTTGGCCTCGCAGAACACCACCGCATTGCCGTCAACCTTGCCGCCTGGGGGGGGTCAGCTCTGACCGATGCCGCCATCACCATTCCCACCGATGGAGTTCAAGATGGTGTGATCCCGCCGACGTATGTACCGGGACGGAACACGGTGTTCATCGCGATCGGCCTCAGCCTCGCTGAGGCCCGAGGCGCCGAACGGCTGGTGTTGGGCGTGAACGCCGTCGACTATTCCGGCTACCCCGACTGCCGCCCCGACTACCTGCATGCCTTTCAGGATCTGGCGGATCTGGCCAGCAAAGCCGGTCGGGAAGGACATGGCACACAGCTGTGGGCACCGTTGGTGCACTGGAGCAAAACCCGAATTGTGGAAGAAGCCCTTCGATTGAATGTGCCGATCCAGGCAACGTGGAGCTGTTACAGCGGAGGCAGCACACCCTGCGGAGTCTGCGACAGCTGTCGCATCCGTGATGCCGCCCTGCGGGAGGCTGGCCGGGCTGATCTCTGCAGCGCCAACCAACCATGATCACCCCCCAGAGGTTGGAGCTGCCCTGGCGCGAGCCTGTCGCGGTGGCCCGGCAACTGGCAGCAGAGAACGGAGAGAGGGGACTGATCTGGCTCGATGGTGACGGGAGCGAACTGGGGCACAGGGTCACCATCGCCAGCAACCCCCGGGAGATCATCTGCTGCCGGGGATTGCCGGGAGATGCCAACGCCCGGGATCCCTTTGCAGCCCTGCATCAACTCGGCCCGGGTCACTGGACCGGATGGCTCAGTTACGAAGCTGCCGCCTGGTGTGAACCCGGCAACCCCTGGTCGCGCGATGGCATGGCCAGTCTCTGGATCGCCCGCCATGACCCCGTCCTGAATTTCGATCTCCGGCGCAGGGAACTGTGGGTCGTTGGCACGGATCCTCAAGCCATGGAAGAGCTTGCGGAAGGGCTTGCCGCCTGCCAGACCTCGGAGTTCGATCGTGGTCCGGCCATCCCTCTTGGTTCCTGGACGCACCACACCGATGCGCGGAGTTTCGCCGATGGCGTTCGGCACATCCGCAGACTGATCGCGGACGGCGACCTTTTCCAGGCCAACCTCACCGCCTGCTGCAGCACCACCTGGCCGGCCCATGGCTCAGCCCTGGAGCTGTTCCAGAGGATTCGGCAACGCTGTCCTGCCCCTTTTGCCGGACTGGTGATCGCCGATAACGGAGAAGCGCTGCTCTCCTCCTCACCGGAACGTTTCCTGGAGGTTGACTCCGCGGGCCGGGTCCAGACACGACCGATCAAAGGCACGCGACCACGCCACCCAGAACCGGAACAGGACGCCGACCTGGCAGCGGAGCTGGTCTCCAGCGACAAGGACAGAGCCGAGAACGTGATGATCGTCGATCTGCTGCGCAATGATCTCGGCCGGGTCTGCATTCCGGGCTCAATCGAGGTGCCACAACTGGTGGGTCTGGAGAGTTACGCCTCGGTGCACCACCTCACCTCCGTGGTGGAAGGCCAGCTGCGGCAGAACCTGAGCTGGGTGGACCTGCTGCAGGCATGCTGGCCGGGGGGGTCGATCAGCGGTGCCCCGAAACTGCGGGCCTGTCAGCGCCTGCATGAACTGGAACCAACCAGCCGTGGTCCCTATTGCGGGTCACTGATCCGCGTTGATTGGGATGGACGTTTCGACAGCAACATTCTGATCCGATCGCTGATGCGAAACGGCATCACTCTGCGGGCCCACGCCGGTTGCGGCATCGTCGCTGACTCCGACCCCGATGGCGAAGCGGAAGAGCTGATGTGGAAACTGCAACCACTGCTGGAGGCTCTTGCATGACCCGAGCGATCGCCTGGCTGAACGGGCAGTGGGGGGCTCCGCATGAGCTGAGCCTGCCCCTCAACGACCGTGGACTGCAACTCGCCGATGGCCTCTTCGAAACTGTGCTCATTGAGAGTGGTGAACCTCGACTGCTGGAGGAACATCTGCAGCGATGGAGCATCAGCGCCAACCTGCTTGGCATGGCACCACCCCCGGAGCGGAGCCATCTGCAGCCGCTGATCGAGGAAGCGACCCAGCGCTGTGGTCTGCAGAGGCAAAGCGCTGTCCTCCGACTCAACTGGAGCCGAGGCGAATCAGGCCGGCGGGGAATCGATGTGCCTCAACCGGCACAACATCGATTCTGGATGACTCTCGAGTCCGGAGCACCGACATTCAGCGCTGTGACAGCGATCATCTGTCAACAGGAACGACGCAACGCCGACAGCCTGATCAGTCGATGCAAAACCTTTGCCTACAGCCAGGCGGTTCTGGCACGTCGGGAAGCCACGTTGCAAGGGTGCGATGACGCCCTGCTTCTGAACACCCGAGGTCAGTTGTGCTGCGGCACAGTGGCCAATCTGATGGTGAGGCGCAACGGTTCCTGGCTGACGCCACCACTGAGCAGCGGATGCCTGCCGGGGGTGATGCGGGGACGGGCGCTGACGCTGGGATTGGTGAAGGAAGCGGAGCTTGGATCAGACCTGAACCCAGACGACGAGGCCGTTCTGATCAACAGCCTGAGCTGCCGACCGGTGATCGCCTTGAACGGACTGCCGCGAACTCTGGCTGACACAGAGCGCTTTTGGCAGAGCCTGCTGAATTAGCACGATATAATCACTGTATCGTGCTGATATTGAGACGATTTCGTGCTAATCCTCCGGAAGCAGGCGCCGGACCGATTCAGCCCAGCCAGCGCCATGAATATCCCGAGCCAGTTGAAAGCGACCGCTCGCCACGTTCACACTCAACTCCGGATGAGGACCTGCAGGGCCAGGAACAACAACGGCGAGATCAGCCACCTCCAGCAGAGGAAGATCATTGGGCGAATCCCCGAGGGCCAGCACCTTCACCCCGGGTGCACCGACACGTTGCCGCAGAACATTCAACGCCCTGCCTTTGCTGACGTCGGCTCCGAGGAGGTGACACATCCTGTTACCGCGCACAACTGCCAGACCGCGGACTGACGCCAGAGCCTCGAGGCGAGGCTGAATCTGCACGGACGGGGGAACGAAAGGGACACTCCAACGACGGCGCTGGGCCTGCTGCAATCGCTCGCCGGAGAGTCCAAGCAGGCGCTCTCCCTGATCATCCGTCAGTTCATCGAGAGCTTGCAGCGGTTCACCGAGCTCCTCGGCCAGCTCAGACAACTGTGGCTTCAAAGCTGTCCAACCGGGACCAAGAGCCTCCTCCCAGTCCTCACCTGTGTCGGATGAACCGTGGATGGCACCGCCGTTCTCAACGATGTAGGGATCGTTCAGCTGAGCCGCTGCCCGGAACTGACGCACCTCCTCCGCGGTCTTGCTGGTGCAGGGAATCACAGGAATTCCACGCTGCTGGAGCCATCTCAGGGCCGTTTCGGCCGGAGTCCAGTCGTAGGCATGGTCCAGCAGGGTGCCATCCAGATCCGTCACCACCCACCACCGGGAACTGAGGCGTTCTCTCATGACTGAATCAACCAGTGCACGGCATAGGGCTCCAACTGCAGCAGAGAGCTGAGCGCTTCAGTCGAGCCGTTGAGACAATCGACCCAGGGGCCTGTCACAGGGTCGACGAATCCCCCCAGCGCCAGCGTCAGGCGGGAGGGAGTGAGGTTGTGAATCGCCAGCAGGACCTGACCATGGCGGGAACGGCGCAGAACCACAAGATCGGATCGGCCCGTGCTGAGCACCTCAAGCGCTGCGTCCGGGTGGAGCGCAGCCTGGGTCTTGCGAACGTCCAGAGCCCGAGCAAGCATCGTCGTCACCGCCGTGGCATCACTGTCGGGATCCTGAAGACGACGCTCCAAAGCCTCGGCCTTGAACTGAGGTCGGTTGAGATCCCGACGGTGACCCGTGCGACGGAAGCGTCCGAGATCATTGGGCGCAGCCAGCAGGGCGGGAAGGTAGAACGCCGGAACTCCCGGCAGGGCAAGGATCAGCAGCTGAGTCATCAGAAACCGGGCCCGCTGGTGGTGGGCAGGATCGATTCCCCCATCCGCCATGGCGCTCCACCAACTGATGTTGATTTCATACGGCGCCTCTTCGCCGCTGGTCAGTCGACGATGGCTGATCAAGCCACCCCTCTGTTCGCAGGCGATCAACAGCTGCAGCAGACGTCTCTCAGGCATCAGCCCCTCGAGGGCCCTCAGCCCAACCCCGTCATGACAGGCCGTGAAATTGAACAGACCCGTTGCTTCCGGGAGCTGAGGCCATCGGCTCAGCCATCCATTCAGCAGGTCTGCACGACCGCTGATCGCTGCTTCCAGCAACAGGGGTGGCAGGGGAAAGTTGTAGGCCAGATGAGCCTCCCGGCCACTGATCAGATACGACAGGTTCTCCTGCTCCGGCACATTCGTCTCCGTCACCACCACGCCGTGTGAGCAGGCCGCATCCATGAGATGCCTCATCACCTCGACGATCCGGTGGGCCTGGGGCAGATGGATACATCCGGTGCCTGGGGTCTTCCAGATGAAACCGACGGCATCGAGTCGCACCCAGCGCACCCCGTGGCGGACCATCCGTGCCAGCAATCGCGTGAACCCGAGCAGAACCTCCGGACTGCGCCAGTCCACATCGACCTGGTCAGGACCGAAGGTGGTCCAGACCTGACGCACTCCCGCGGGACCGCAGAGCTGGGTGAACAGGGAAGAACTGCGGGGCCGGACCACAGCGTCCCAGCAGGTGGAGGGAGAGGCTTCCAGAACACAGGAGCGACCCGGTTCGTCATCGCACAGAAACTGTTGGACCCAGGGATGGGACGCCGAGATGTGATTCAGCACCAGATCAGCCATCAGGCGTCGCCCCCCGGCAAGCGCGGAGAGATCACCCCAGTCACCATGACGCGACTCAAGTTGGTCATGACTGGCCACTGCGAAACCGCCATCGCTGGTGGACTGCAGGAAAGGCAGCACGTGAATGACAGATGCGAAGGGGTTGAGGTGACGGTTCACCAGAAGCCGCAGGCTCTGAAGGCCGGGCTTCTCCTGCTCTGTCACCGTATCCGCATAGGTGATCAGAACGGCATCAGCCCCTGACCAGCGCTCATCGACGGCAATGCAATCGCCATCGTTTGCACTACCACGCAGAATCTGCAGCAATTGCGACGACAGCACCTCGGGATCAACGGAAGAATCGTCGAGGTAGAGGTCATGGAGCAGTGCCTGCAGCGTTTCGTCGCGCGGGAGCTGCATTCTGTTTCTCCTGAACACCGTTCAGGTATGGGCCAGGACCTCAGCCACCGTTGTCGCATTGAACACCGCATGGATTTTCAGCAAAGCCTGATCACCACGGTTCATGACTACAGCCTAGGCAATCTCGATTCCGTCGCGTTCAACCGAGAGCTGACGCAACGGCCCACGACGCTGCTGATTCCTTGCCTGATGGAGGAATTCAGCCGACCCGCCCTTGGCCTGATCCGCGACACCCTCTCAACCTTGAAGGGTCTGAACCGCCTTGTGATCGCCCTGGCGGCGCCGGCGGCGGAGGATGTGGCGCATGCGGAAGCCTTTTTCGCCGGCATGCCCTTCCCGGTTCAGGTGCACTGGACCAATGGACCGGCGGTCAAGCAGCTCCTTGAATCGATGGGTGAGCTGGGACTGGATGTCACCGGACCGCCAGGCAAAGGTTGGGCGGTCTGGCAAGGACTCGGTGTCGCCTGTCAGGACGCTGAAGTGGTGGGTCTGTTCGATGCCGACATCCGCACCTTCGGTTCCGCTTACCCGGAACGCATGCTGCGTCCGCTGCTGGATCGCTCCCATGGAGTGGCTTATGTGAAAGCCTTCTACAGCAGGCTCTCGCTGGAAACGCAGGCGCTGCAGGGACGCGCAACAAGGCTGTTTGTCGGCCCCCTGCTCGTGAGCCTGGAGCAGATCTTCGGCCCGCTTCCCTACCTGCGGTATCTGCAGTCCTTTCGTTATCCACTCGCAGGAGAATTTGCCTTCACAACCGATCTGGCCATGAACCTCCGCATCCCATCCGATTGGGGGCTGGAGGTCGGACTTCTGTCGGAGGTCTTTCGCCATGTGGCCCCGACCCGCATCGCTCAGGTGGACCTTGGCCTGTTTGATCACAAACACAAGGAACTTGGCAGCAAACCCAGCGAAGGGCTCCAGCGCATGGCTGGTGAGATCTTCGGCACCGTGCTGCGAGGATTGATGGAACACGAAGGATCCGTGATGACCATGGATCAAATACCAACCCTTGAGGTGCTTTATCGACGGGTCGGTGAAGATCGGGTCCGACAGTTCGGCATCGATTCAGCCATCAACCGTCTGCCGTACGACCGACACGGAGAGGAACTGGCCGTGCATCGTTTTGCTGAACTGCTGAGAAGTGGATTGTCAGATCTCATGGCATCACCGATTGCCCACCAATTGCCGAGCTGGTCGCGACTGAAAAGCTGTAACCCATCTCTCCAAGCTGATTTGAGTGATGCCGGGCAAGCGGATCGAACCATGTCTGCGACGTCGACGCGAGCACAGACCCTGAGGCGACCCAATCACAAGCCCAGAACAACATCTACTGAATTGGTGGCCTAAAAAAGGCTACTGATATCAATTCGGAAGGCCTTTGTCCAGGCCTTCCCATCAACATAGAACTGTCAGATCCCTTGCTGGTGCTGGCGGATCACCCAATTCGTCGCAGCTTTTTGCGAATACCATGCTTGCAACAGTTGCTTGGCAATTGTCTGCAGCTGGGCAGGATCAGCTGTTTCATCAATGGCACGGTTGATGCGCTCCATTTCAAAGGATTGACTCATGGAGATGCTGATTGAGTTCTGCATCACAGCCTCTATGACAAGACAGAATCAGTTTCTCGGGGCGCCACAAAAACAAATGTTTCATTTGAGACGAAAAACTGCAACTGTGTGTTTTCTCTGATCTCAAACGAACAAGGCCCTGCTGCCATCCGGCACCACTGATCCAGCACCACGCAAACAACCCTCAGGAACACAGGCGAAGCAACACCGGGAACGCTGAAAGTTACAAACGCTACAGAAAAATCGACTTTGGTATCAAGCCGTCTAAACCAAATCGGAAACAGGATCCAATCGGTGACCAATCCAACACTTGTTGGGGCGAAAATTCTTCAAGATGCCACTATTCAAGATGGCTCAACAATGGAATGCGTCTATCACAACGACACCGATCGAATGGTGATCGTGAAATGCGTCGGCCAGGATCAGTTCTATCGAGAGAAAGTCGTGTTGCCGACTGAATTGTTCTGGTTCGAAGCACCTGAAAATGCTCGCCTCGAAATCTGGAGGATGTCACTCCAAGGCCAGATGCTTCAGGTCAGAGCTGATGTCAAGGAATATGCAACGCAGGATGAACCAGCCGAAGAGACACTCGGAGCCTGCTGAGGCGTCACCCCCCACCCGGCTCCGACCGAATCGTCAGCGGCCGATCAGATCCACCCCGAGCAGCTCAGCAGTCATCCTTGAGCGAAGGAAGCCTCCACGCCGCAGTGGCTTCACACTGGCTGATCCTGTTGCAAGAGGAGGCTGAGACTGTTGGATCCCGTCCTGCGTCAGACGGAGAAGCTCAGCCGTTTTCTTGGACCGGATGATCTCGCCTTTTGTCGTCTTCCGCCCGGAGGGCCGGTAGAGCAGTTGAGATGTTTGGACTTTCTGGCTTTGAGACTGAAGTTTGGACATGGCGTCCTCTCGTTGATGAACAGGCCCCCGTTCCATGACCTGCGAACCACTGCGCCCTGTATCAGGGTGAACGTTTGGTAGCGTTTGATACAGACAGAGCTTGGCAAGAATTCGTCCTCACGTGTCGTTCGCGCCGAAACAAAATGGCAACTGGTAATGAGTCTTCACAGAAGGACGGCCAAGCAGAGTGGACGACGTCACATGAATGGCAGGACACTGTCTGGATGCACGTGAAGGATCTCTTACGGAATGGGGCGATGGCATGCCTGATGGCGCTGTCCATGACAGCCATGCAGGCATGCACAAATCAAGCCAGGGAAACTCCCAGCCATGAAGCCGAACTCGGTGACACACTCGTGGTGGAGGGAGACACAGAGGTGCGCCTGACCCACGCCTTCAAGCCCGGAGAACCCAATGGTCTGTTCGATGGAGGCATCAGCGTCATCACCGATGGTTCCGAAGGGATCAGGGCAGAAGTGAATGCGGTTTGCAGCATGCCTGACCTGCCCAACTGGCCTGAGTACGACAACATTTACGGTCGCTGGTTGTCCGACGATGAGAAACCCGGAGTGGAAGGAGGCAAGACGGATTGGCAACTGCTGCTCTACTTCGATGGAGAGGCCAAGGACAAAGGACGCGAAAAAGCGCCTGGCTGGGCCAAACGTTTAGCGCAGAACCTCTGCCGCAAAGGCGACTTCCAGGACAACTGAGCGACTGAGGGGGGCCAGACATCCCGAACTCGCCGAACGGTTCGATCAACAACATGATCCAACAGTTGCGGTTGATACGGATCAACCCTCCTTCTGACCCGAATATGGGAATGGTTCTCATTCTCGCTCAATGGCTAGTACCGGCAGCGTCAGCTCATGGGATGAATCATTGCTGGTTGCAATGATTCAATATCCTGTGCCTGTCATTACAGGTCCAGCGGATATCCAGACACAAGTTGATCAGATTTGCAAAGCCGTAGCGTCAACCAAGGCTGGTTACCCGGAGGCAGATCTGATTGTGATGCCTGAATACTCCACTCAAGGTTTAAACACAGCGATTTGGACCTACGACGAGATGCTGCTACGCATCGATTCTCCTGAGATTGATCGCTTCAAACAGGCTTGCAAAGAGAATGATGTTTGGGGTGTTTTCTCTCTTATGGAGCAGAACGACGACCCAAGCCTGCCTCCATTTAACTCGGCCATCATCATCAATTCAGATGGTGAAATTGCTCTTCACTACAGAAAACTCCAGCCATGGGTGCCGATTGAGCCATGGTCTCCAGGAAACTACGGAATGCCGGTGTGCGACGGCCCCAAGGGCTCCAAGCTTGCAGTGTGCATCTGTCATGACGGCATGTTCCCAGAACTCGCTCGGGAGGCTGCTTACAAAGGAGCCAACGTTTATATCCGCATCTCTGGTTACTCAACCCAGGTGAATGATCAATGGATCTGGACCAACCGAACCAACGCTTGGCAGAATCTGATGTACACGATTTCTGTAAACTTAGCTGGTTATGACGGCGTCTTCTATTACTTCGGCGAAGGAACAGTTTGCAATTACGATGGAAATGTAATCCAGCAGGGCCACAGGAATCCTTGGGAAATCGTTACTGCTGAGCTGTTCCCTCGACTGGTTGATAAAGCAAGAGAAAACTGGGCCCTCGAAAACAACATCTTCAACCTGGGATGCCGGGCTTATGTCGGTCAACCCGGGGGAGAGAAAGAGAATTACCTCACGTGGGTCAAGGATCTTGCCAATGGAGAATACAAACTCCCTTGGGACGAAAAAGTGCGCATCCGCGATGGCTGGAAGTACTACCCCGATGGAGTCAAATTGGGACCGATGCCACAGAACGGAGTCAAAAAATCGATTCCCGCAGCAGCGGCAAGCTGACCAAAGTCACTGCCGCACCTTGACTCCATACCAAGAGCAAGGTGCGGCTAACTTAAAAAAATAAGCTTTAATATCACAAGCAAGCGCCTTAAAAAGTAGCACTTAGAACAAAGTTTTAATTTCAAAACGACGCAATCTTGCTTTGCGTATAAAGGGTCACTTTTTGGCCCTTTTTGATTGCCTTCAATACAGGGTGTCGGCTTTTCATTCTCAATGCCCGAAACCCTTTTCAAGGTTGATCTCACCAAGCCAATGGATCAACAGGAAATGCCTGGACATAATCGTTGGCATCCTGATATTCCGGCGGTCGCGTCAGTAAATCCAGGCGACATCTTTCGCATTGAGTGCAAAGATTGGACCGATGGTCAGATTAAAGATAACGACGACCCGAAAGATATCGCTGATGTCAATCTTGAGGTCGTTCATGTCTTAAGTGGACCAATCTGGGTCAATGGTGCTCAGCCAGGAGATATCCTGGTGGTCGATATCCTCGAAGTTGGAGCACTTCAAGGAGATGAATGGGGCTTTACTGGAATCTTCGCCAAAGAAAATGGTGGAGGATTCCTGACAGATCATTTTCCTAAAGCAGCCAAAGCAATCTGGGATCTGGAAGGGATCTACACGTCCTCTCGCCACATTCCCGGAGTTCGTTTCGCTGGCATCACCCACCCAGGCCTGATTGGCTGTGCTCCCTCCATGGAGCTGCTTCAGGAGTGGAACCGCCGAGAAACCGAGCTGGTTCAGACCGCTCCAGACCGCAGAACCTACGGGGCTGGACTCTCAGGAACGGAACCTGTTCTGGCAGCTCTGCCGAATCCAAACAGTGCCATTCTCGGGAACGTTGCCTCTGGGGATTTCGAAAGGATTGCCAACGAGGCAGCTCGAACTGTTCCTCCTCGCGAACATGGAGGAAACTGCGACATCAAAAACCTGACGAAAGGGACACGCATCTATTTCCCTGTCTATGTCGAGGGTGCAAAGCTCTCCATGGGTGACATTCACTTTTCTCAAGGAGATGGTGAAATTTCATTCTGTGGCGCCATCGAGATGTCTGGATATCTCGATCTTCATGTTGAGCTGATCAAAGGCGGAATGGCTAAATATGGGATGGTCAATCCTATGTTTAAGACAAGCCCTGTTGAACCTCACTACTCTGACTATCTGGTTTTCGAAGGGATTTCAGTCGATGAATTCGAAGGCAAGCAATACTATATGGATGTACATATCGCTTATCGCAGAGCCTGCCTCAACGCCATTGAATACCTGAAAAAGTTTGGCTACACAGGTGAACAGGCTTACCTTTTGCTGAGCTGCGCCCCAGTCGAAGGACGCATCAGCGGAATCGTCGATATTCCAAACGCATGCTGCACGCTCGCCATACCAACGTCGATCTTCGACAAGGACATTCTTCCATGTTAAACACTATCTACTTATTCATTATTCACTGATACCAGCAACATGCCTGTCTACGAATATTCATGCCAATCTGGTGAATGTGACACCTATGAAGTATGGCGATCTATTGATCAACGTGCCATACAAACAGAATGTCCTACCTGTGGCAGTGAAGGGAAGAGGGTTTTCAATCCACCCATGATGTTATCCTCTTCAATCCGATTGAAAGTAGAAGCAAAAGAACCGAAACTTATCAGTAAGAAAAACTCATCCCGCGCATCTGAGGCCAGCAAACCTCGACTACGCACAAACGATTCACGTCCTTGGATGTTGAATCGAGGTTGCTGAAAAGAATCAGCACATTAAAAAAGGGGGGATGTGATCATCATGATCGCATCCCCCCTTTTTTTGCACTCATTAAACTGTAAGGAATTCTCCAATCACTTGATCAGACAATTGAGACGTCGGGCCACTCGAAACAATACCACCGCGTTGCATTGCATAATAAAAACTGGACTGCTTAACAAAATGAAGATGCTGCTCAACAAGAAGAACACTGATGCCTGTTTCATCAATGATGCGCCTGACAGCACGTTCGATATCAAGAATGATCGAAGGCTGAATCCCTTCAGTCGGCTCGTCTAACAAAAGAAGTTTTGGCTTACCAAGCAGTGCACGTGCAATGGCAAGTTGTTGCTGCTGACCTCCACTGAGATCACCGCCACGACGATTCAAAAACTGCTCCAGGATCGGAAAGAGTTCAAAGACAATCGGGTCAATATGCCGATTTCGTCCCATCCCGCCAGGGAGTGATTCCATCCCAATCAGAAGATTCTCACGAACCGTGATTCGAGGAATGATATCTCGACCTTGAGAAACATAACCAATTCCTCCCCTGGCACGTTTATAAGGAGGTTGATTCATCAACATTTTTCCATCATATTCAATCGAACCAGATCGTTGCTCGAGAAGACCAATGATCGTCTTCAGAAAGGTTGTCTTTCCCACTCCATTACGACCGATCAAACAAATCATTTCCCCCTCAGGGATATGCAGGTCAACATTTCTGAGAATGTGACTCTCACCGTAATACACATTCAAGCCGCTAGCTCGAAGAATAGTTTTTGTGGAGCTGGGATGCGCGGTGGTTTTAGTTTGTACCATGGTTCTTCAGAGATTGGCAAATTAAATAATGACGTTATTCGGATTGACCGAGATAAACCTCAATCACTTTTGGATCAGACTTCACTTCGTCGAGTGAACCTTCCGTCAACAACTGCCCTTGATGCAACACAGTGACTGGTGCGGCAAGATCACGAATAAACTCCATATCATGCTCAATGACCACCACGGTATGTTCACCTGCAAGGGATTTAATCAGTTCAGCTGTTTTGTTCGTCTCTTCATCGGTCAAACCTGCCACTGGCTCATCCAGAAGAATGATGTCTGGAGATTGAGCAACAAGCATTGAGATCGCAAGCCATTGCTTTTGACCATGAGACAAGGAACCGGCCAAGACCTTGGCGTAAGGAGCAAGGCCCACATAATCCATCAAGCGATAGACCTCATCTTTAGCCGTATTATTCAGCTTTTCAAACATCAGGCTGAATGGCATCTTGCTCGGTGAAGCAGCCAACTCAAGATTTCTGGAGACCGAAAGATTTTCAAACACGCGAGGTGTCTGAAACTTTCGACCAACACCTAATCTTGAAATCTTCTGTTCCGACAAACCAATAATACTAGAACCTCTCAGGGAGACTGAGCCTTTGGTTGGCTTAACCTTTCCAGTGATGACATCTAGAAAAGTTGTTTTACCAGCGCCATTGGGTCCAATGATTGACCTTAGTTCACCATGCTCCAGAGAGATGGAGAGATCAGTCAATGCAAAGAAACCATCAAAATCAACGCTGACATCATTTAATTCAAGAATTGGTGTTGACATAGCTTAAACAGTGTTGGTTGACATGAAAGCGAAGGTTGAGCAAGAAAAGATTATTGAGATTGAGTCGTATAACCCTCATCCATTTCCAGCTTTGGATATGTTGAAGATTTCTTTGCAATTCCAAAGGCTGCCATCATCGATGTAAATCCGCCGTTCTTAAACCATCCATAAATGCCATCGGGCATCAACACAACCACAAAGATGAACAAGCCACCCTGCACAAACAACCAGGCTTCAGGCAGCGCTTCACTAACCAGACTTCGCAGATAATTGACTAAAACAGCACCAATAATCGGTCCGATCAATGTTCCACGACCACCAACAGCAACCCAAATCACCATTTCAATGGACATTGAAATGGCCATATATTGAGGTGAAACGATACCTGACTGAACTGTATAAAGTGCCCCAGAGATACCAGCTAAGGCGCCAGCAACCAGAAAGACAATGACTTTGAATGGAACTGGATTAAAACCACTGAAACGCAAACGGGCCTCATCGTCTCTGATACCGATCAAAGCATCACCGAAACGTCCGCTGGTCAGAAACTTACAAAGAAGGTAGGCAAAAGGCAGAATTATGAGAGTGATTCGATAAAACATGAGTTGAGCATCGTCTGAGCCCACAATCATTCCGAATATCTCAGTGGTGCTGGTTTTAAGACCATTTGTTCCATTAACGAGCTTCTGCTGTCCATTGAAGAAATGGTAAAAAACCATCAAGGATGCTTGGGTGATAATGGAAAAATAAACACCCTTGATGCGGTTTCTAAAAATCAGATATCCAACAAGACCAGCAACCACCGCAGGAATCAACCAAATAGCGATCAGTGTCCAAGGGAAGGACCAGAATGGTTGCCAGAAAAATGGGAGATTATCAACACCGTAATTCTCGAAGAACTTTGGTAGCCCATTGGCTCCCGTGGTGAAATCATTATTGGTCACCAACAGAAGATGCATGGCTATGGCATAACCACCCAAGGCAAAAAAGATACCTTGACCCAGGCTGAGAAGTCCGGTGTATCCCCAGATAAGATCAATGCCTAAAGCAATGATAGCTAGAGAAAAATACCTTCCAAAAAGATTGAGGCGGAACTGTGAAAGAATCGTCGGTAGAACAAAGAATGCGAAGGCTAGAAGAAGCCAAGGAAGCAGCTTTTTGAAAATTTTCATGGAAAATGAAAATGCAAAGATCAGGATTCGACGGATCGGCCCTTCTGGGGGAACATCCCAGTTGGCTTAAATTGAAGGAACGAAATAATAAAGATAAAGATCAACACATAGGACATACTCGTTGTTGCGAAGAACTCAATGACAGCAGCAGGAGCAGCTGGTATGTCTGGGAAAGCAATCAGAATGGCGCCGGATCCAATGATGGATTGAATGATTCCAAGCATCATCGAAGCAATCACAGTACCGACAAGATTTCCCACCCCTCCCAGAACAATGACCATGAAGCAGGAAACGATATAGGCAGCACCGAGATTGGGACCCACGGAGCCAAGCAAGGTAATCGCACTCCCAGCCACACCAGCCAGGCCAGATCCAATGCCAAAGGTGATGCTATCGACGCTGTCAGTGGGAATACCCAGGCAATTGCTCATCTGACGGTTTTGAGTCACGGCACGGATGCGTAATCCCCAGACACTCTTTGTAAGAAACCATGCCACAAAACCAAGCAGCAGAGCAGAGAGGATAATGATGAAGATTCGAATACCCGGCAACTCAATCCCCGCAATCGAACCCCAGCTTCCTTGCAACCATTTCGGGGCCGTCACATCAATATTTCGAGGCCCGAACCAGGCTTTAGACAGTGGTTTAGAAGCTGACATCGCAGTGATTGAAATGAAACCAATCACTGATGCCACAACCCAAACGAGTCCTGAAAGATAGGGATAAAACGAAGCGCTCTTGAGTTTTGTAGGTGAGAAACGCTGAAAGCAATAACCAAGGATGATGGCAACTAATATCCCTACAACCATGCTTGTTGAAACACTACGAATGAATTGAATCAGAACGAGGCTGACACCCCACGTAGCGAGCAATGTTTCAAGAGGTCGTCCATATAACTGTCGTATTAATGTTCTTTCCAGAAGAACTCCGACGAGGCCAGTGATGATGAAGGCAAAAACGAGCGCAAAAAGATAATAAAGTTGGAAAATGCCTTCGCCGAGTGGCTTGAACATATTTTGTGTGACAAAAGTCACATAAGCTCCAACCATCATCAACTCGCCATGAGCGAGATTAATCACTCCCATCAAACCAAAAACGATGGCCAGGCCCGTCGCTGCGAGAAGCAGTACTGACCCGATGCTGAGCCCATCAAGGAGCTGTGAAAAAATTAATTCCATCAGTACATGGGGTAAAAAAAAGGGGCCACAAGTTTATTGTGGCCCACTATTCAAATGAGTTCAGACGTAACGATCACATCTTGAACTTTCCGGCGTCAGGACGATCAAGCGTCCAGTCGCACTTGTAACCCTTGGTCTCAGGAACGTACTGGTTCCAGGTAATGGGAGGAACGGGAGTCTTGCTATCCCAGAGAATCTCGAATTGGCCATTCTCCTTGGCTTCACCAATCCGCACAGTCTGCGAGATGTGGTGGTTGGGATACATCTCAATCGGACCCTGAGGAGCATCAAGCTTGATGCCGATCAGTGCGTTCCGCACTGCATCAAGATCCTCATACGTGCCGGCCTTCTCAACAGCAGCCTTCCAGAGGTAAACCATGTTGTAGGCCGACTCCATAGGATCGTTCGTCACACGCTCGTCACCGTACTCAGCAAGGAATGCTGCGTTGAAGGTGTTGGAGGCTTCAGTCCCGAGGGACATGAAGTAGTTCCAGGCTGCGTAGGTGCCGCCCACATACTCAGGTCCAATCTGACGGATCTCCTCCTCAGCGATGGAGAAGGACATGATCGGGTACTTGTCAGGAGTGATTCCTGCTGCCTTGAACTGCTTGAACAGGGCAACGTTGGAATCGCCATTCAGAGTGTTGATGATGATTCCACCATCAGGGAACTCTTTCTTGATCTTGGCGATGATAGGCGCCACCTCGGTGTTGCCGAGAGGGATGTAGTCCTCACCGACCGTCTCACCACCCAGGCTCTTGACCTGCTCTTTGATGATGGTGTTAGCAGTTCTGGGATAAACGTAGTCAGAACCGACCAGGTAGACCTTCTTGCCGTACTTGTCGGCGAACTGCTCAAACAGCCAATCAACTGCAGGCTCAGCTTGCTGGTTCGGAACAGCGCCGGTGTAGAAGATGTTCTTGGAGCACTCCTGGCCTTCGTACTGAATCGGGTAGAAGAGGAAATGATCCTTGGCTTCATAAACCGGAAGCATTGCTTTCCGACTAGCCGATGTCCAGCCGCCGAACACAACGGCAACCTTGTCGGCGTCGATCAGCTTCTGAGACTTCTCTGCGAAGGTGGGCCAATCCGAGGCACCATCTTCAGAGGTGTAGGTGATCTTGTAGCTCTTGCCGTCGACCTTGACACCGCCGGCTTCATTGATTTCCTTGATCGCCATCTCCTCGACTTCTTTCAGAGTCGTTTCGGAGATCGCCATCGTTCCGCTAAGGGAATGAAGGATGCCAACCTTGATTTCACCATCAAAGTCGCTACCACCACCAGCGGAATCATCGCTGCCACCGCCACAGGCGGTCATCGTGACTCCCACTGTCGTGGCCGCGAATGCAGCGAGCAGACGCTTCGTAAACGTTGAATTCATAAAGCAAAGACACACGGTGGATGAGACCGCCATGAGGGCGACCATGGGACCGTATGAACCGACTTGGACCCGCTTTGTATCGACAATAACATTTTGGGAATTGCCGCGATTCGTTGACTTAATTCGGTAGCTGTTGCAACACAAATGCCTCCACGCTCTCGAGGCCTTCTCCGGTTTGAAGGTTTGTGAAACACCAGGGGCGCTCACCACGCATCCGCTTGGTGTCATGCTCCATGACCACAAGATCTGCACCCACCATGGATGCCAGATCGATTTTGTTGATCACCAAAAGGTCCGAACGGGTGATACCAGGCCCTCCCTTCCGTGGAATTTTGTCTCCAGCAGCCACATCGATGACATAGATACAGAGATCGACCAGTTCCGGACTGAAACTGGCGGCGAGGTTGTCACCACCGCTTTCCACCAGCACAAGATCAAGACCCGGAAACTGAGCCTCAAGCTCCGCCACTGCAGCCCGGTTGATCGAGCAGTCCTCTCGGATCGCCGTGTGCGGGCAACCGCCGGTCTCAACGCCTCGGATCCGTTCAGGCTCCAGAGCACCAGCCCGCGTCAGGAACTGGGCATCCTCCTGGGTGTAGATGTCGTTGGTAACGACAGCGAGCTGAAGCTGATCACGCAGGCGGCGGCACAACGCTTCCACCAGCGCTGTCTTTCCTGAGCCAACCGGGCCGGCGACTCCTAAACGCAGCTTGCTGCTCATCAGCTTCGAAACAGGCGTGAATAGAGCTCAGCATGGGCGAGCTGCGCCTGCCCGACACCGACACCACCACTCCACAACGTCCGAGGATCACGATCAAGCAGCTGCTCAGCCTGATCGGCGATCAAGGGAAGCGCTCTTTGCTGCAGCACCTGGGCCCGGGACGGACCCAACGGCAACAGCCTGACCGCTGCACTGAGCTGATTGGCTACCCAGCTGTAGAGGTAACCCTGCACCATTTCTCTGTCTGACAGCTTCAAAGCCCTCGCGGCCCAGGCCCATGACGCCGGCCAGGCCAGAGATAAAGGAGCCGGCAGGGAATGGCCCATCTCTGCCAACAACAGCAGCAAGGACTGGCCCATCTGACGATGCTGCGCGCGCAGCTCGGCGGCATCACGCGTCGCCAGGAGCCAGCCGTCCAGATTCAACAGACGCTGGCGCGCCGCAGCATCCCCACGCCGAACCCAGGCCGAGCAGTCATCGGCGAGAGTCACCAGCGACGCTGCCTCCAGCCGCAGGGAGCCCCTGGTCAGCTCTGCCTCCAGCCAGCCCTCGAGAGCCCTTTCGTCCGCGAGCATGCCGGCCTGAATCTGCACTTCCAGGCCCTCGGAATAACTGAATCCTCCGACCGGTAAAGCCGGACTCACCAGCTGAAGCAGGGCAAGCGATGTCATCCGTGCTGATGCACTCCATAAGCACCCGCCTCCGGAGCGAACGACCGGACGCACCGACTCAGTTTGAGACCTCGGCTCTTCAGCAGATCGGCGAGGACGGAATCATCCAGCAAGAACAGCTCCTGCTGATGAAGCTCGAGGGCAACATGGCGATTGCCCAGGTGATAGACGGCCTGCATCAACTCCAGTGGAGTCGCGGCCTGCACGCGCAGCAACGCCTCGGGTGCCGCTGTCACCTCCACCCGCGTGATTCCATCAGCATCACAGAGTTGATCTCCGGGCTGGAGCGATTGGTCCCGCGGCAACTGCAGCAGCACCTCCCGGCCGCAGACCGTGCGGCGACGACCTCGCAGCACCGTTCTTTCATCAGCCGTCAGGGGCAATCGCAGATCTGGCTTCAAGGAATTGGGAGCGAGGCGCTGCTCCAGCACAAGCACCGATTCCATCACCCATCCCATCCCGATTGGTTGGGAGCCTGCCCAGCAGCAGCGGATGGCTTGGTATGGATTGCTACAGAGATGTCGAGAGCAGCCATGGAGCGTGGCAACCATGCAACGACTCGAGCCCTGGCACGGCCACTGCAGGCTGCAGTTCACAACCAATGACGGCGGCAGAACCCGTCACCAGGGTGGCTGCCGTGCTCCGTTCAAACTGCTGCGGGCGGAGGCGGGGGACGACGGCCGCTGCGAGCTGCCCCTTCTTCACACCGCCGGTGGCCTGGTGGGCGGCGATCAGCTCAGCATCGACTTGAACCTGAAAGCTGAAAGCCGCAGCCTGATCACCAGCGTGGCTGCTCAGAAGGTCTATGGCTCTGTCGGCCGCAGCCGCCTGAATCCCGATGGAGCCTGGTCCAGGCAGGGCGTGACCTGCACCCTGGATGACAACAGCGATCTGGAATGGCTGCCTCAGGAAATGGTGCTGTACGCCGATGCACTGTTTCACCAATCGTTGAGGGTGTGCCTGCCGGAGAACGCCTCATTTCTCAGTGCGGAGATCGTGCGGCTGGGGCGGACCGCCGCGGAGGAACGGCTGAATCAGGGATGCTGGCGCTCATGCCTGGAGATTCAGCGCCATGGAGCCGAATCACCGCGCTGGGAGCTGGTGGATCGGCTGGAGCTCGGTGGATCGAGCCTGACGGACTGCCACGGACTGGCCGGTGCACCGGTGTTCGGGTCCCTGGTGTGGGCGGCACCCAAGCCGCTCAGTCCCGAAGCGATCTCCATGCTGCTGAAGGATGCACGGGACGACCGGCATGGCCTGATCGGCACGATGCGCTGCAGCACGCTGGATCAAGGGCTTGTTGCCCGCTACATCGGTCCTTCGAGCCGGGATGCCCGCTTCTGGTTCAGCCGCATCTGGGCTCGGACACGGGCATTGCGGGGTCTCGCCCTTCCCCGCATCCCGCGGGTCTGGCCTTTACAAGAACAGCCCTTGCAGGACCAGCCGTTGCAGAGCTTGATGTTCAAGGAGAACACTGCTGAGGCCATTGCGGAGACACACTGACCATGACCGAGTCTTCCCATGCATCTCAGTCCTCAGGAAAAGGACAAGCTCCTGATCGTGACCGCGGCCCTGCTGGCTGAGCGACGGCTCAACCGCGGCCTCAAGCTCAATCACCCTGAGGCGACGGCCTGGCTGAGCTTCCTGGTTCTGGAAGGCGCCCGTGACGGCAAAAGCGTTGCGGAACTGATGCAGGAGGGCACCACCTGGCTGAGCCGTGATCAGGTGATGGACGGTGTCGCGGAGCTGGTGCATGAAGTGCAGATCGAGGCGGTCTTCCCCGATGGCACCAAGCTCGTCACCCTGCACGACCCCATTCGCTGAGGACGTCCCTGATGCCACCCCTGATTCCCGGCGAACTGCTTCCGGAACCCGGCGAAATCGAACTCAACGCCGGTCGCCCTGTGACCACCATCAGCGTCGCCAACAGCGGCGACCGCCCCGTGCAGGTGGGCTCCCACTTCCACTTCGCTGAAGCCAACGCCGCTCTGCAGTTCGACCGGATCGCCGCTCGCGGGCAACGGCTCGACATCCCCGCCGGCACAGCGATCCGGTTCGAGCCCGGCGACAGCCGGGACGTGAACCTGATTCCCTTCGCCGGCGCACGGCGTGTGGTCGGCTTCAACGGCCAGATCAACGGACCCCTTGACGCCTGATCCATGCCTTTCCGCATCTCCCGCAAGACCTACGCCGAGACCTACGGACCAACCACAGGCGACCGGGTCCGCCTCGCCGACACCGATCTGATCCTCGAAGTCGAGAAGGACTACACCGTCTATGGCGATGAGGTGAAATTCGGGGGCGGCAAAGTCATCCGCGACGGCATGGGCCAGTCCCAGATCCCACGGGCAGGTGGCGCCGTGGACACGGTGATCACCAACGCCCTGATCCTCGACTGGTGGGGCATCGTCAAGGCTGACGTGGGCCTGAAGGACGGCCGGATCGTGGGCATCGGCAAAGCCGGCAACCCTGACACTCAGGAGGGGGTGACGATCATCGTGGGACCGGGCACCGAAGCGATCGCCGGCGAGGGCCACATCCTCACCGCCGGTGGCATCGACACCCACATCCACTTCATCTGCCCGCAGCAGATCGAAACCGCCCTGGCCAGTGGTGTGACGACCCTGATGGGTGGCGGAACCGGACCAGCCACCGGCACCAACGCCACCACCTGCACCCCCGGCGCCTTCCACATCGCCAGCATGCTGCAGGCCGCTGAAGGCCTGCCGGTGAATCTGGGCTTCTTCGGCAAAGGCAACGCCAGCACACCTGAGGCCCTGGAAGAGCAGGTGCTGGCAGGGGCCTGCGGGCTCAAGCTGCATGAGGACTGGGGCACGACACCGGCAGCGATCGATGCCTGTCTGTCGGTCGCGGACCGGATGGATGTGCAGGTCTGCATCCACACCGACACCCTCAACGAAGCGGGCTTCGTTGAGGACACGATCGCCGCGATCAAGGGTCGCACCATCCACACGTTCCATACAGAAGGTGCCGGCGGTGGTCATGCCCCCGACATCATCAAGATCTGCGGTGAAGCGAACGTGCTGCCCAGCAGCACCAACCCCACCCGGCCCTACACCCGCAACACGCTCGAGGAGCACCTCGACATGCTGATGGTGTGTCACCACCTGGATCCGAAGATCCCTGAGGACGTGGCCTTTGCCGAATCACGCATCCGCCGCGAAACGATTGCCGCCGAAGACATCCTTCACGACCTGGGTGCCTTCTCGATCATTGCCAGCGATTCCCAGGCCATGGGCCGCGTTGGCGAAGTGATCACCCGAACCTTCCAGACGGCCCACAAGATGAAGGTGCAGCGGGGAGCGCTCCCGGAGGATTCCGATCGCAACGACAACCACCGGCTCAAGCGCTACATCGCCAAAGTGACCATCAATCCGGCCCTGGCCCACGGCATCAGCAGCGAGGTTGGATCCGTCGAAACCGGCAAACTCGCCGATCTGGTGCTCTGGAAGCCTGGTTTCTTCGGCATCCGTCCTGAACTGGTGCTCAAGGGAGGTTCCATCGTGTGGGCCCAGATGGGTGATGCCAACGCCTCGATCCCAACCCCGGGCCCTGTGCATGGCAGGCCGATGTTCGGAGCGTTCGGCAAGGCACTGGTCCACAACTGCCTCACCTTCGTCAGCCAGGCAGCGATGGATGCCGACATCCAGAGCCAACTCGGGCTGGAACGGACCTGCCTGGCCGTCCAAGACACCCGCAGCGTTGGCAAAAGCGCTCTGAAGCTCAATTCCAGCCTGCCCAATGTGAGCGTGGACCCGCAGACCTATGAAGTGTTCGCCGACGGCGAACTGCTCACCTGCGAACCCGCGGAGGTGCTTCCCCTCGCGCAGCGCTATCTGCTGCTTTGAGCACCACCCTGCTGGTGGTGCAGCATGTCGACCACGAAGGTCCCGACCTGATTGCCGATCTGGCCCGGGAACGGCAAATGCAGATCGACGTCCGGCGGCCATCTCTGGGAGATCCCTTCCCTGATCCGGATGGGTGCCGCAACACCATCGCCTTGGTGCTGGGAGGCCCCATGAGCGTGAACGACCGCCTGCAGCCAGGCATGGACTGGCTGCAACGGGAACTGGACTGGCTGACGTCCTGGCATCAGCAGCAGAAACCGGTCCTGGGGATCTGCCTGGGCGCACAACTCCTGACGATGGCGGCCGGGGGAAGCGTTGAACAGCTGCTGGTGGGCCACCCGGCGCACCCCTTGAAGGAGGTTGGCTTCGGTGCCATCCACTGGGTTGTTGACCCAAGCGAGGAGCCGCTGCTGCAGGGGCTTCATCCCAGCGAGACCGTGCTGCATTGGCATGGCGATCGCATCCGCCTGCCCTCCGAAGCAACACTGCTGGGTTCATCACTGCACTGCAAGGAGCAGGTGTTCCGGGTCAAACGCCATGCCATCGGCTTGCAGTGCCATCTGGAAGTCTCCGGTTCCAGCCTGGAGAACTGGATCAGAGCTGATCGCAGCTATGTGGTGAACGCCATGGGAGCGGATGGGCCAGAACAACTTCAGAACGACTGGAAACGCCAAAGTGCGGATCTGAACCGCAGTGGCCGAAGGCTCTTTTCCAATGCTCTGACTCAACTCCTGGCTGAGCTTTGAGATCAGAAGTTGATGCCTGGATCAATGATGTGTTGGAGGCTGCTGGTGTGAGAAGACAGCCTCCGAGGAAGAAAGGCCAGTTTCATCCCTCAAATCTTTTTTAGTTGAGCAGAAGATTAAAAACAGTTTAAGAGGATACAGATTTCTTTTTTCTCCTGGTGGATTCACGTTGTCTGGAACGCCACGGGAGATCAGCCGAAGACCGCATTCAGAGGGGGGCTTCACGTCACCAGAGATACGCAAATCACATGCTGATCCCGCTTTTGGAACCCAAGTCGAGCAATGTGTAGCAACGGCAACCCATGCGCCCCCTGTCGAGTTTTTGGATGCGTGCATCCATTGTTCTGGCGATGTTCACCCAGTACCGACCGACCGACGGGTACGACGAATATTTCTGCCGTGAACAATCCGCACCCCGGGAAGATCTCGAACCGCTGCTGTCGTCCCTCGGCGCCATGGGACTGGCGGAACTGAACCGCAGCCACGCATCCGCCAGCAACCTGCTGCGGCGTCTTGGAGCCACATTTCGCCTGAATGGCTCAGGGCTTCAGGGCGGTGAGCGGATCCTGCCCTTCGACCCTCTACCCCGGCTGATCCACCGCCAGGACTGGTCTGTACTGGAACGAGGGTTGTTTCAACGCCTGGAAGCCATCGATCAGTTTCTTGAGGATGTCTATGGCCCGCAGATGATCCTCCGGGACGGTGTGATTCCCCGTGAAGATGTGGAAAGTTCCCAGGGGTGGCGCCCGCAGATGCAGGGCATCACCACTCCCCTCAACCGCTGGTGCCACATCTCCGGGCTGGATCTGATCCGGGACGGAGAGGGAACTTGGCGTGTTCTGGAGGACAACCTGCGATGCCCCTCGGGAGTGGCCTACTTCCTGGAGAACCGGCGCGTGATGAAGCGGTTGTTCCCGAGCCTGTTCGAAGGGCGCATCGTGCAACCGATCGACGATTACCCATCGCATCTGCTGCGCACGTTGCAGGATCTGGCTCCGTGGAGCGATGCACCGAGGGTTGTTCTGCTCACCCCTGGAGTGTTCAACAGTGCGTACTTCGAGCACAGCTACCTGGCCCAGCAGATGGGGATCACCCTGGTGGAGGGCCGGGATCTGATCTGTGAGGACGGTCGGGTCTGGATGCGCAGCACCGCTGGACGGGAGCCTGTCGATGTCATCTACCGCCGCATCGACGATGACTTTCTCGATCCCACGGTCTTCCGTCGTGATTCGATGCTCGGCGTGCCGGGCCTGATCGATGTGATGCGATCCGGTCGGGTTGCGATCGCCAATGCCCCCGGCACCGGAGTCGCCGATGACAAGCTCATCTACGCCTACGTGCCGTCCATGATCCGTTACTACCTCAATGAGGAGCCGATCATTGACAACGTTCCCACCTATCTGTGCTCCAGGGACGACGATCTGCGTTACGTGCTCGAACATCTGAACGAACTGGTGGTGAAGTCCGTCGCCGAGGCTGGTGGCTACGGAATGCTGATCGGCCCTCACGCCACGGCTGGGGAGATCGATGGCTTCGCCGCGAAGATCAGAGCTCACCCTCGCAATTTCATCGCCCAGCCCACCCTTCAGCTGTCCACGGTCCCGTCCCTCAGCGAAGGAGAGCTCTACCCCTGCCATGTGGATCTGCGTCCGTACGTGCTGCGGGGCAAGACCAACTGGGTCAGTCCTGGAGGACTGACCCGCGTGGCGCTGAAGCGGGGATCCCTGGTGGTGAATTCGTCCCAGGGTGGAGGCTGCAAGGACACCTGGGTGGTGAGTGAGAACCCTGTCTCTGCTCCGAGAAAGGAGGCATTGCCGTGCTGAGCCGAGTGGCTGATTCGCTGTACTGGATCAACCGGTACATCGAACGCGCCGAGAACATCTCACGGTTCCTCGAAGTGAGTGAAGCCATGGCACTGGACTGCCCACCCGGCAGCGCGGAACCCTGGCTGCCCCTTGTCGATGCCATTGGTGATCGGGACAGCTTCGAGCAGATGTATTCCCAGGGATCTCCGAAAGAGGTCGTGAGCTTTCTGCTTCTGGATCGCGACAACCCGAACAGCATCGTCAGTTGCATCGCCAATGCCCGTGAAAACGCACGGCAGATCAGGGATGTGATCACCACCGAAATGTGGGAGCAGCTGAACGATCTCTACTGGAACGTGCAGGACGGCGAAGCGCTCTGGCAAGAACCGGATCAGGAGCAGCTGCGCAGCATCCGGAGAGGTTGTCAGCTCTTCTACGGCATCACCGACGTCACCCTCAACCGGGATCAGACATGGCTGTTCAGCCGACTGGGCCGGCTGATCGAACGGGCGGACAAAACCTCACGCATCCTCGACGTGAAATATTTCCTGCTGCTGCCAGCGCCCACGGAAGTGGGGGGGGTGCTGGATGAACTGCAATGGATCTCTCTGCTGCGCACAGCTGGCGCCTATCAGATGTATCGCCAGAGCGTGCAACAGGCCATCACACCGTCATCGGTGGCTCGGTTTCTGTTGCTGGATCCGATCTTTCCCCGTTCCGTGCGTTTCTGCCTTCAGGCGATCAATGAAACCCTGTCGCAGATTCAACGGGCCCCCCAGGCAGGGCCTCCGGATGACCTCGAATGTCTGCGGGGTCAGGTGCTCGCCAAATGGAGTTACATCCGCATTGATGTTCTGATCGAGCGCGGACTGCATGAAGCCATCGATCAATTGCAAACCGACCTGAACCAGCTGCATGCCTTGATTCACAACCGATATTTCATCACCGGCGACCTCGCCTCCACCCCCTCTGACCCCTCATGCGCGCTCAGCTGACCCATAGCCTCACCTACCGCTACGAGGCCCCGGTTCAGCTCGGCGAACACAGGCTCTGCCTGCGTCCTCGCGCCCAGGGCCATCAACATCTGATCGAGCACAGCCTTCGGATCACGCCTGAACCGAGCCACAGCCATGACCTCCTGGCTGCCAGCGGGGATGCCATCCAACGCGTCCGCTTCTTCGGACCCACCGACGCCTTGCACATTCAGGCCAGCAGCCTGGTGGTGACACACCCGGCTGCACCGCTGCTGGACTGCTTCAACGGTCTTGAACCGCCCCTCCCTTACCCCCGGCGACAACTCAACCAGGATCTGCTCGGAGCACTCGAAGGCTGGCTACCCAATGGCCAGCACGATCCTTCCGCTGTGGAGCTGGCACAGGATGCGCTGATGGGCAGCAATCAACAGGTGCTGCCGTTCCTCCATCAATTGATGGAGATGATTCAGGATCGGGTGAAGTACACCCAGCGCCACGCGGGCCCGGCCTGGCCAGCAGGCCGGACCCTGCGCGAACGGATCGGATCCTGCCGGGATCTGGCGATGCTGATGACGGAGTGCTGCCGCAGTATTGGACTGCCGGCTCGCTTTGCGAGTGGTTATCACCTCGCCGACCCGGCACCGCAGAGTTACGACCTGCATGCCTGGACCGAGGTGTATCTGCCGGGGGCCGGCTGGCGTGGCTTCGATCCCAGTGCGGGCGGCGAAATCACCGAGCGCTACATCGTTCTGGCCAGTTCCTCGAAACCCGATCTCACCGCAGCCGTCTGCGGCACCTTCAGTGGCCCACCAGGAACGGTCAGCGAGCTGAGCTGGTTGATCGAAGCGATGGTGGAATCAGAATCCGACCAGAACCACGCACCCAGCCTGATTCAGGCCGCCTGAAGCTCCGGTTCCACTCCATGAAGGCATGGTTTCGGCGCTGTGATGGTCGTGGCATCCATCAAGGCCGGAATGCGAGCACTGTTGTAAACGCGGAATTCATTCACGAGGGAGACTCCCTGCTCGCGCACGGCCTGGTTCAGGACGACCGAACCATCGGGATCTGACACCGAACGATGGAAGGTGCCCGGAGGAATGCGCAGGATGTCGCCGCCACTCTCCAATCTCACGATGTGGAACGGCTTCTCCCAGGCCAGATTCACGAGATAGAACGTGCGACCGCCACTGGCGGCAAGCAGATTGTCCTCCTGGTGAGGATGAAGATAGAACTGCCAGGCGCCACTGGCCGGATCGTTGGGTGGGCTGGTCGCCGGCCCGGTGTGAATCACCAGGTCACGGGCATTCGACGTTCCCACGGTGACATCGAAGAAGCGAACCGATGGTGTGTCGCGGAAGCGTTCGTAGGCCAGCAGTTCAAACATCAAACCGGGTCGATGAAAACCCGAACACTGCATGTGTTGTAACGGGAGAAGCCTTGGGAAATGGTCGCGACAGCGACGGTTCAGCCCCCCAGATAGGCCATCTCCGCATGATGGTTTGAATCAGCGTTGCCATGACGCTCCTCGCTGTAGCGATCGCTTCGCCGATGCCAGAGAGCGGCCATGGTCCGCTCGAGGTCTGACTCCACGTCCAGTACCGGGGTCAGATCCGTGCCCTCCGCTGCGAACAGACAGGTGAAGGCACGGCCATCGGCCGTGACGCGCAAACGGTTGCAATCCGAACAGAAGGGCTCACTGATGGAGGCGATCACACCGAGGCAGCCTCCACCGTCGGCGTAACGCCAGCTCCGCGCTGTACCGCTCACAGGGCGACCGAGCGGCTGGAGCGGCCACCGCGCACCGATGCGCTTCACCATTTCAGCGGCCGGGAGAACCTGCTGCGGACGCCAGCCGTTGCGATTGCCGACATCCATGAATTCGATCAGACGCAGCTCAAGCCCCCAGCGCCGCGCCAGATCCGCCAGGGGAATCAACTGATCGTCATTCACAGTCCGCTGAATCACGGCATTGAGCTTCAGGCCACCGGCAGCAGGATCAAAACCGGCTGACGTGGCAGCCTGCAGCCCGGCAAACACCTGCTGCAGGAGGCGTTCACCGGCCGGAACACCGCCACGGAGGCCGGCCATGCGCGCCGCCACCTCTGGATCGACAGCATCGAGACTGACGGTGATCCGATCCAGACCGGACGCACGAAGTGCCGTCGCCCGTTCGGACGTCAGCAGCACGCCGTTGCTGGTGAGAGCGACCTCGCGCAACCGGTTGAGAGGATCACCGAGCGTCTCCCGTCCGTTGTGGATCTGCTGAAGCAGAGGGAGCAAGCGGTCACTCAGCAGGGGTTCACCCCCGGTGAGCCGCAGGGTGTGCACGCCGAGACGACAGGCAACCCGAATCAGACGCAACTGCTGCTCCAGACTCAGCAGGCCTGGAGGATCCTCCGCATCGGGGCAGCAGTACGGGCAGCTCAGATTGCAGCGGGCTGTTAACGACAACCGCAACACACCCAGCGTCCGAGAACGCTGATCAGCAACCGATGGCTCACTGGTCATGGGGTCAACGCTGCCAGATCCTCGGGTCGGTTCGCATTGAGCAGCACATCGCGCGGCAATCGCACCGTCTGCAGCGGCAGCCGGTCCAACCAGTCCAGCCAACGCCACTGGCCGGCGGTGAGTTGCTCGATGAGGGCCGTTTGAAACGGTGCCCCCGATGGGATCACCGCCAGAAGTGGCTGCAGACGCTCGCCGTCATGCGCAACGGCGATCCGATCCGGCCTGCATTGCCAGGCCATGATCAACTGCCTGAAGGTGTCCGTTCTGAGTCGCGGCATATCCACAGGAAGAACCAGCACCGCCTGCCCCGGTGTCGACGGCAACACCCTGGCCAGGGCATTCAGCGGCCCGCTCCAGGGCGGCGGTTCCAACAGAACACGCACGTCGGAACGATGCGCCAGTTGATCGGCATGGGTCTGATGACGACTGACGACCTGGACCGGGAGTTCAAGGGGCAGCAACTGATCCACAATCGCCGTGAGCCAGACACCACCATCGGGATGAGGCAACAACGCCTTATCGCGTCCCATGCGTCGGCTGTCGCCACCACTGAGCAGACACACCTGCAGAAGTGGATTCACGCCAGCGAATGAAGTTATGGAAGATCTAGGACGCCGTGGTCTTGCAGTAGTGCTTGTTACCAGATCGATCCATAGAAAATATCCTGATCAAAATCATCAGTCGATTCAATGTGTGGCGGAGCACAGAAACCAGCCAGTTGGTAACCAATCAAACCAACAGATTCATCGCACATTGGTTGAATGCGCCACTTAACGGATATTTTTCGACCGTTTCGCCACCCACGGGCACCCTTTCGTTTTGAAGCCCGCGGTTTCAACATTTCTCCTCTCAATGCTTGGCGACCTTTGGTCGTTCCAGGGCAGGTACCGCACCCTCCACCTCACCTGGATCGCCTTCTTCCTGACCTTCGTGGTCTGGTTCAACCTGGCCCCTCTGGCCACCACCGTGAAAGCGGATCTCGGATTGACCGTTGGTCAGATCCGCACCGTGGCCATCTGCAACGTGGCCCTCACCATTCCGGCTCGCGTGCTGATCGGCATGCTGCTGGACAAATTCGGGCCTCGGATCACCTACTCCAGCATCCTGGTTTTTTCGGTGATTCCCTGCCTGCTGTTTGCGTCCGCCCAGGACTTCAACCAGCTGGTGGTGGCGCGTCTGCTGCTCTCCATCGTCGGCGCCGGCTTCGTGATCGGCATCCGCATGGTGGCCGAATGGTTCCCGCCCAAGGAAATCGGCCTGGCTGAGGGCATCTATGGCGGCTGGGGCAACTTCGGCTCCGCCTTCTCGGCCCTCACCATGGTCGCCCTCGCCGGCTTCCTCTCCTTCTCCGGCGGCTTTGAACTGCCCACCGGTGCTGTTCTCAACTGGCGCGGTGCGATCGCGCTCACCGGCATCATCTCGGCGCTGTACGGCGTCTTCTACTTCTTCAACGTCACCGACACCCCCCCGGGCAAGACGTACCAGCGTCCGGAACGGACCGCTGGTCTGGAAGTGACCTCAATGCGCGATTTCTGGGGCCTGCTGGGCATGAATGTGCCCTTCGCCGCCATCCTTTGCGTGCTCTGCTGGCGCCTGCAGAAGGTGGGCTTCCTCACGCCGGCCACCTATCCCCTGGCCCTGGGTGCCGTGGCCGTCTGGTTCGCGTTCCAGACATGGGGCATCATCCGCACCAACCGCGAGCTGATCCTCGGCACCAAGGTCTACCCCAAGGAAGACCGCTATGAATTCCGCCAGGTGGCGATTCTCGAGCTCACCTACATCGTGAACTTCGGGTCCGAACTGGCCGTGGTGTCGATGCTGCCCACCTTCTTCGAAACCACCTTCGATCTGCCGAAGGCCACCGCCGGCATCCTGGCCTCCTGCTTCGCCTTTGTGAACCTGGTGGCCCGCCCCGCCGGTGGTCTGATCTCCGACAGCGTCGGCAGCCGCAAGAACACCATGGGCTTCCTCACCGCCGGCCTGGGCATCGGCTATCTGGTGATGAGCATGATCAAGCCGGGCACCTTCTCCGGTTCCACCGGCATCTTTGTGGCCGTGGTGATCACCATGCTCGCCTCCTTCTTCGTGCAGTCCGGTGAAGGCGCCACCTTCGCGCTGGTGCCCTTGGTCAAGCGCCGCGTCACCGGTCAGGTGGCTGGCCTGGTGGGCGCCTACGGCAACGTCGGCGCTGTGACCTACCTCACCATTTTCAGCCTGCTGCCGATGTGGATGGGCGGTGGCGGCGAACCCACCCCCGAGGTGATCGCGGCTTCCAACAGCGCCTTCTTCCAGATCCTGGGCGTGGCTGGACTGATCGTGGCCTTCTTCTGCTTCTTCTTCCTCAAGGAGCCCAAGGGTTCCTTCGCGGAACTCCACGAAGGCGAAGTGGCCTGAGCCACCTCCATCGGCAGCGATTGATCACTGCCCATCAGCCCGGGGCTTCGGCCCCGGGTTTCGTTCTTGATCCCTTGTCCAGATGAGCGACGGTCCCCGCAGCGTCCGCAGTCAGTGCCCGTACTGCGGTGTGGGCTGTGGCCTCGAACTCCTTCCACCGGCTGTGAAGGGCCAGGCGGTGAAGCGGGACGCCGAAGGCAACCCGATGTGGACCGCCCGTGGCGACCGGCAGCATCCCTCCAGCCTGGGACAGGTCTGCATCAAGGGGGCAACGGTCGGAGAGACCCTGGCCAGAGGTCGGCTGCGTCAGCCCCTGTTCCGCAGCAGCCTCGAGGACGACTTCGCCCCGATCAGCTGGGACGATGCTCTCGGTCGGATCACCGACCAGATCCGCAGCAGCGTGTCGAGGCGCGGCAACGCCGATGCCATCGCCATGTATGGCTCAGGGCAGTTCCACACCGAGGACTACTACCTCGCCCAGAAGCTGTTGAAGGGTGCGCTGGGCACCAACAATTTCGACGCGAACTCAAGGCTCTGCATGAGTTCGGCTGTGGCCGGCTACACCCGCAGCCTGGGATCGGACGGCCCTCCGTGCTGCTACGAGGATCTGGATCACTGCAGCGTGGCCTTCCTGATCGGCACCAACACGGCCGAATGCCACCCGGTGCTGTTCCAGCGACTGCTGAAACGCAGAAAACGCAATCCCGGCAGCGTGAAAATCGTGGTGGTGGACCCACGCCGCACCGACACCGCCAAAGCCGCCGACATTCACCTGCCGATCGCACCGGGCAGTGACCTGGCGCTGCTGCACGGGATCGCCCACCTCGTGCTGCGCGAGAACGGACAGGACGCCACGTTCATCGACGACCACACCGACAACTACGACGCCTTTTTCGACGTGGCTGCCCGCTGGACTCCGAGGCGGGTGGCCCGCTTCTGCCACATCCCCGAGAAACGTCTGCGGGAGGTGGCCGCTCTGTTTCACCGGCGCGAAACGGTGCTCAGCCTCTGGTCGATGGGGGTGAACCAGCGGCGGGAAGGCACCGCAGTGGTGGGCGGCCTGATCAACCTGCACCTGCTCACCGGCCAGATCGGCAAGCCGGGAGCTGGTCCGTTCTCGCTCACAGGCCAGCCGAATGCCATGGGTGGTCGCGAAGCCGGCGGACTGTCTCACCTGCTGCCCGGATATCGGCTGGTGACCAACACTGACCACCGCGCCGACGTGGAGAAGGCCTGGAACCTGCCGGCTGGCCGTATTTCCGCCAAACCAGGGCTGGCAGCCTGGCAGCAGGTGGAGGCGATGGAACGGGGCGAACTGGATCTCTGGTGGGTCGCCGCCACAAATCCACTGGTGAGCATGCCGGACCTGGACCGTGTGAAGGCCGCCATGGGGAACTGCCCCCTGGTGGTGGTGAGTGAGGCCTATGCCGATTCAGAGACCTCCCATTACGCCCACCTGCTGCTGCCCGCTGCCCAGTGGAGCGAAAAGGCCGGTGCCATGACCAATTCCGAACGGCGGGTGACCTACTGCCCGGCCTTCCGACGACCCTTCGGTGAGAGCCGTCCGGACTGGGACGTGTTTGCCGAGGTGGGTCGCCGGCTGGGCTACGCCGAGCAGTTCGGCTTCGAATCAGCGGCTGAGGTGTATGCGGAATTCACAACGCTCACCGCAGGCCGACTCTGTGATGTGAGTGGCCTCAGCCATGCCCTGCTCAACAATGAGGGACCTCAGCAGTGGCCCTTTCCCAGAGGCTGCAGGCCTGGCACTGAAGCGAAACGGCTGTACTGCGACCAGCATTTCGCCACCCCCAGCGGACGCGCTCGCTTCTGCACCGAGCAACCGCTCGGTCTGGCGGAACCGCCCTGCGACACCTACCCGCTGGTGCTCACAGTGGGGCGCTATCTGGGGCAGTGGCACACGATGACCCGCACCGGCAAGGTGGAACGGCTGCAGTCCATGCACCCGGAGCCGCTGCTGGAGATCCATCCGGAGGACGCGCAGGAGCTCAAGTTGCGTCACGGGGAGCTTGGAGCGATCAGCTCACGCCGCGGCCATCTCACCGCGACGGTTCACGTGACTGATCGCATCCGACGCGGCACCGTTTTCCTGCCGATGCACTGGGGCTTCACCCAGGAGAAGGCCTGTGAAGCCAACACCCTGATGCACGACCAGGCCTGTCCTGTGTCGAAGCAGCCGGAATTGAAGGCCTGCGCGGTGATCGTTGCCCCGGCCGTCTCCGTGGTGAAACCGATGGAGCAGGAGAAAGGACGGCTGGACGGGTTGCGCCGTCTGCTCACCCCAGCACTTCGCTGAGAGCAGCCTCGAGATTGTGGTGGTCATGCCCGGGCCGCACCAGCTTGCACAGGGCAAAGCGATCCAGCTCACTGATCGCTGCCCACTGCTGTGGCGTCAGGTCCACGCCCCTTGCCTCAGCAGCGCTGTGAATCTCATCCGGCAGCGCGGTTCCCTGCTGCCAGGGCTCATCGACAGCCGGCGGAAGATCTCTGACGATGCCATCGGCCATCTCCCGCGAAATGGTTCGCAGGTGCTGGCGCATCTGATCGAGAGCATCGGCGGCGTCTGACCAATCCACAAGGGCCTGGCGCTGACGCTGCGAAAGAGCGAGCCAATGGCTGAGCTTCAGCTTCACACCGACCAGATCCAGCTTGCGGCGCACGCAGAGAGGAATGCAGCGCCAAGTGCCGATGAAGTCCTGTTCGAAGGCAAAACAATGGCTGGCGGACATGCTGCTGCGGGCCATCAATCAAGCGCTGAACGGTGTCAATGATGACAACGAAGATGCAGGCGATCAGAGATGTTCAGGTTGTAACAACATTGCATCTGTGCGCTTCGCCATCTCCCTTGGAATGCTGCTCGGCATGTCACACGGTTGGGTGACCGCCGAAAGCAGAGCGCGGAATGAATCAGCCACCTTTGAAATTGTAAGAACCGTTAAATCCGCTACCAACTTCTCTCCATTCAGTAGCGGGGAACACCAATTGTTTCCATACTGAAACTCACATCCGTGAGGTTTCAGCCTTGACCAACAGTTTTGTCTCCACAGGCCGCAGCCCGATCACGGTGGCCGCCGGTTTCCTCGGAGCCTTCATCGTCGGTTCCCTGGCCGTTCAACTGGTCCGCAGCCAAACCAGCCTCATCCAGGGTGGTGCAGCAGCTGTTGAGCCTGTGATCGCCAGCCCCGCCACCCTCTGGTCCCCCCTCGGTGAGCGGGATGCCGTGGCAGGCAGCGTGGCAGCGATCCCGGAAGCACCGACGGTCACCATCAAACCGGTGGTCGGCTCCGAAGCCACGCTCTGGTCCACTCTCGGCGAACGCTGATTGACACCCCCGGCATGCCGGCCTGCATAGGGTGCCGGCATGCCGATGCAACGCCGAGAGCTGCTGAACGCCTGTGGGGGCCTCAGTGTGGCTGTGCTTGCAGGTGTGCAGGTGGCAGAAGCAGCTGAATCGAGGTTCTGCTCACCGGAGGATCCACTGCAGGCGCTGATGGAGGGCAACCGGCGCTTCAGCCGGGCCTGGCGGGACGCTGCGGCCAACCCCGCAACAGACCTCAGCGTTCAGCTCCACGGCAACCGCTGCTTCAATCCCCCTGGTGATCTGATCGATGGTCAACAGCCTTGGGCAACGGTGTTGACCTGCGCCGATTCGAGGGTCTCCCCCAGCTGGATCTTCGACACCACGCCCGGGGAACTGTTCGTGATCCGCAATGCAGGCAACACCGCCTTCACGGAAGCGATCGCCTCAGTTGAATACAGCGTCAGTGTCCTCAACACCCCCCTCGTGATGGTGATGGGCCACAGCGGCTGCGGTGCGGTGACCTCTGCCATGGGCGGTGATGATCTGTCGCCATCACTGGAACGACTGCTGAACCCGATCCGGGAGCAGATTTCGGACAGCACGACCCTCGATGAGGCGATCAGACGCAATGCGAGGGGAACCGCGGCAAAGCTTCTGAAACAGAGTGATCTGCTGAGTCAGGCGGAAGCTGACGGCCGCATGAGACTGGTGGTCAGTTGTTTCGACCTCACCAGCGGTGCGGTGATCCTGATCTGATGGCCGACGATCTCAGCCACCTCAACGAACAGGGCGAGGTGCGCATGGTGGAGGTGGGCGACCGGGCCGCCACCCGCCGCGAAGCGCATGCCAGCGGTGCGATCCGGATGATGGCCTCCACACTGGAGATGGTCCGCCGCGGCGAGACCCCCAAGGGAGATCTGCTCGCCGTGGCCAGGGTGGCTGCCATTCAGGCCGCGAAACGCACCTGGGAACTCATCCCTCTGTGCCATCCCCTGCCCCTGAGCGGCATGGAGGTGACCATCGAAGCCGACGAAGCGCTGCCTGGGCTGACCCTCAGCTGCCGTTGCCGCACGATCGGTCAGACCGGCGTCGAGATGGAAGCGATGACCGCCGTCTCCGTGGGTCTGCTGACGTTGTACGACATGCTCAAGTCCGTGGATCCAGGCATGACGATCGAAGCCGTCCGGTTGCAGCACAAGGATGGGGGGCGCAACGGTGCCTGGAGCCGCTGAGCCGTACGGCCGCGAAGGTCTGGGTCTCGCTGAGGCCCGTCAACGCGTGCTGGATGCGATCCGACCGCTGAACCGCAGCGAATCGCTGAAGCTGGCCGAGGCTCGCGGTCGCATCAGCGCTGAGACACTGCTCGCTCGGGAGTCGGTACCGGGCTTTCGAGCCTCGATCATGGACGGCTACGCCCTGGGGCAATCCAGCCAGCCCCAACCCGGAGAACGCTGGATCTTGAAGGGTCTCTCCGCCGCTGGCCAACCGTTCGACGGCAGCCTCGAAACCGGGGAGGCGATCCGGATTCTCACCGGCGCTGCGTTGCCCGATGGCGCCGACTGGGTCCTGCCACAGGAACTGGTCACCGTGTGCGGATCCGGCATCGCCCTGAACCAGGACGCCTCGGACAGGCCCTGGATCCGTGGTGTCGATGAAGAATGCGCTCAAGGGGACATCCTGCTGACCCCAGGGCAGCGCCTGGGACCGGCGGATCTGGGGCGCCTCGCAGGCTGCGGAGTCGCTGAGCTGAAGGTGTGGCAGCAGCCACGGATCGGCCTGCTGATCAGTGGAGATGAACTGGTGTCACCTGGGCGTGTCCGACCGAACGGCGCCATCTGGGAAAGCAACGGCACGCTGCTGGAGACGATGCTTCAGTCGCTCGGCCAGACCGTTCACCACCGCCGCGTGGTGCCGGATCAACCCGATGCCCTGCGACAGGCCCTCGGCGACCTTGCGATCACCTGCGATGCCGTCGTCAGCACGGGAGGTGTCTCTGCCGGCGACAGCGATTGGATCCGCCAACTTGCCGCCGAACTCGGCGAGGTGCACTTCTGGAAACTGTTCCTGCGGCCAGGTCGCCCCTTCGCCTTCGGCTGCCTGGGAGACGGCGTTCCCTTGTTCGGACTGCCCGGAAACCCTGTGGCAGCCGCGATCACCGCTCTGCAACTGCTGTGGCCAGCGCTCCAGAAACTGGAGGGACAAAGCGAACCGGAACTGTTTCCTCGTCTGCAGGTTGAACTGGCCGATCCGCTGGCACGTCGACCGGGCCGACCTGAGCTGGCAAGAGCCCGACTCGAGACCCAAGACGATGGAACCCTTCTGGCAAGGGTGAATGGGTCTCAGGCGTCCTCCCGCATCGGGTCACTCCAACAGGCGGATCTGCTGCTGGAGATTCCTGCTGATGCAGATCACCTGGAATCCGGCACACGCCTCTGGGCTCAGCTGCTGCGACCCAGGCTGTTCTGAAAACGACGTCGTTCCCAGGTGATCAGCCGACCATCGGCATCCACCTGAATGCTGATCTGCTGGAACAACTCAGCACTGAGCAGGCCTCCGATCTCGAGCTGAAAAGCGCCTCCCGGAAGCTCCTCAGGGACGGAGAAGACCAGACCATCCGGCATGACGGCAGAGCAGGAGGAGCGCAGCAGTTGCTCTGGCGCAAACGTCGTTGAACCGAGCAAACGCACACGACCGTCGGTTCCCTGCTGAGGCCTGAGTTGTTCCGCAGTCCCCCGCCAACCCCTCAGCGGTTCCAGCAGCGCCGCCGCCGAATCAGGAACGGGTCGCACCTGTTCCATCTCCATGGACTGGCGGCACCGGAAAGCAACCGCACCAACCGTGTGCAGACACCAATGGCTATCCGTCCACTCCCAGAGCAGCACCAGCATCGAGCGGGAACGGCCGCTGAACAGATTGATCTCATGACCAAAGCGAGGCCGCTGCGGGTCCAGCGACAGGCTGGATTGCCCACCGGCCCCCTGAAACTGCCAGCACCCCCCGCCGGCGTTGTACGACGCCCGGCTGATGGCATAACTGGCGTGGCCACCCTTGGCGAACATCAAACCTGACCCGTCCCATCGTCCGTTGTCGTCGTCTGGGAATGAGATGCGGTAGCGCGTTGGGTCGATCACACGATTCGGCGAGGCGAGATCCAAGCGTCCCGCTGCATCGCGACCAAACCAGGCGCCCCGTCCCTGCCAATCGCCCGCGAAATTGAGCCGGTTCAGCGTCCATTGATCAGTCATGGCTCTGGCGACAGTCCCCTGGCTCTGGAATCTGAAGCCCACAGCGATGTGTTGCTGTTCAGCCAGACCCCCTGATCACCGCACCATTCCCGCTTCCAGAACGGAGCCCGGTGCTTGAGCTCCTCCAACAGATCCGCAGCGCAGCGCTGAGCTGGACCGCGATGATCCGCCTCCACCGCGACCAACACGATCGGCTCACCCGGCGACAAGCGGCCCACCCGATGCAGCACCAACACCCGGTCTGCTGCGTGGGTCTGCCGCAACCGCTCCGCCATCGCCTCAAGCAACCGCTCACACAGGCCGGGGTAATGCTCAAGTTCGAGAGCCTGCAGAACGCGACCATCCATGGCCGTCGCCCGGACCCGACCGATGAACACCGCACTGGCCGCAGCATGCCCACCCCAGACAGACAGCTCCTGCCAGGGATCGAAGGCGGCCATGCGGATCTCAACCTGAACGGTGGCCATGGTTCACCCCCCCGTGAACGGGGGCAGAAAGGCCAGTTCATCCCCGGCTTTGAGCCGCTGATCGGCATCCACCAGCTGCTGATTCACGGCAATGCTGATCCCCAGAAGCGGACCCAGGTGCAGACCCTCCCAAACCTGCCGCGCCGTCGGCGACTCCGACGGCAACGGCAGCGTCCGCTCCTCCCAACCGGCCCGTTCCCGCAGTGAGGCGAACAGCAACACCCGCAGCACCCTGGCCTTCTCATCTGATGCGGTTCTAGCGTCCGGGCTCTGCACCGCTGTGCCTTGGGCCTTTCCATCGCCCTGCTCACCATCTCCGACACGCGTTCCCTCGCCGATGACGCCAGCGGTGATCACCTGCAGAACAGCCTGGAAGCCGCCGGCCATCGGCTCAAAGAGCGAGCTCTCTGCCCCGATGACCGCTATCGGATCCGAGCGGAACTGAGCCGCTGGATCGCCGATGCCGATGTCGACGTGGTGATCAGCAGCGGCGGTACCGGGCTGACCGGCCGAGATGGCACACCGGAGGCCGTCGCCCCCCTGCTGGACAAAACAATCGACGGCTTTGGCGAACTGTTCCGGGTGCTGTCCTTCCAGAGCATCGGCACGAGCACATTGCAAAGCCGATGTCTGGCCGGCGTCGCCAACGGCACGTTCGTCTTCGTGCTGCCGGGATCTCTGGATGCGGTCACAACAGCCTGGGACCGCTTGATCCGCGCTCAGCTGGATCCGCAAACCCGCCCCTGCAACCTGGCTCAGCTGCGAACCCGTCTGCGGGAATGAAGGCCCAGCGCCTCAGAACGGGATCGGCATGGTGACCGCTGCAGGCACTGGCATGCAGGCCTCCACCTGGTGATCAATCATCTCGCCGATCACAACGATCGACGGGGATTTGAACTGCTGGGAGCGGGTCTCGGCTGCGACCTGCGCCAGAGGTGCCCTCAGACACCGCTGGCCGGAGACAGTTCCCTGCTGGATCACAGCAACCGGGGTCTCCGCCGACAGACCACCGAGCATCAGCTCCTCAGCGATGCGCGGCAGGTTGTGAAGACCCATGTAGATCACCAATCCATCACTGGCTGTTGCCAGTGCACGCCAGTTCACCGACGGACGACGCTTATCGATCTCCTCATGGCCGGTGACAAAGGTGACGGAGGAACCTGCCCGACGATGGGTCACGGGAATTCCGGCATAGGCCGGAGCAGCGATGCCGGCCGTGACCCCTGGAACCACCTGCACAGGAATGCCGCGGTCGGCGAGGTAAGCGGCCTCTTCCCCACCCCGACCGAACAGAAAGGGGTCGCCTCCCTTGAGCCGGACCACAACAGCGTGCCTCTGGGCCATTTCCAGCAGCACGGCGTTGGTGCTGGGCTGCGGAACCGAATGGTGGCCACGCCGTTTACCGACGAAACGGCGCTCGCAGCTCTCCGGCACGAGATCAAGCACCTCCTCCGGCACCAGCGAGTCATAGACCAGCGCATCACAACGGCTCAGAAGACGCTGAGCCTTGACGGTGAGCAGCTCCGGATCACCGGGGCCAGCTCCGACCAGATAAACGGTTCCTGGATGTTCAGCGGTCGTCACGGCAGAGCAGCTAACAGTTCGATCAGGGCCTGACGAGTCAGGGAATGCTCGAGGAGGGGGGGTAGCCCACCAGCCTCGCGCAGGGCTTCCGTCATCCGATTCGGAGCCAGTGTCAGAGGCAGAGGCTGAGCCTCGGGATCGGTCTTTCGATGATCCTCCAGGCGGTCAAACGGCAGCAACGGCAACCCGAGCCGGTCCGTCAACCCGGCCAGGAAACGATCGGCAACTCCAGAACGCAAAGGGTGGTGAACAAGAACAGGCCGCTTGGAGTCAAGTCCAGCCAGCGCAGCCGCGACTGCATCCCACCAGTGGTGCCAGGCACCGAGGAAGGGAAGCATGGTGACCTCCTTCCCTTCAGCCCTCAGGCGCTGACGGATGGCAGGAGCATCGATGCGCGCATGGGCACCGGGCCAGAGCAGAAGAGGAACCAGCCAGGTGCTCGCAGTCGGACAGGGTTCAGGAGCTTCGGCCGTCAGCACTTCCAACTGAACGGGAGAGGATCGTCGCTGCTGAAGCACCGCGACCAGCGTGGTCAGGCAGACAGGCACTTCACCGCCGCTGCGGCCATGCACCACCAGGCGCAGCGCGCGCGAGGAACGGGCCGAAGACTTGTTCCGTAGCAACGGCCACGGATTGATGGCCATGCCGACTGATGTCATCGGAGTGTTCTGAACTCTGCCGGGTCCATGGCGCCTCGACGCAACGTCAATCGTGCTGCATTGGAGAGCCGTTCCTACCGGGAACCGCTGGAACGGGGTGACACCAGGTACAGCCCCAGGAACCGAGACGCGTTCAGACGCAGCGAACTTGACAGGGATTTCGCCGCGATGAAGCGTGTCTGGCAAATGCTCCGAGCTGGCGCTGTGCGGATGGTTGGCGAAGTCGGACGCCAATACTGACTCACAGGAAGAAAGTCTTTTACGGCTCGACGGGAGTCACAGGATGTAGCGAAGACAACAAATCGAACAGGCAAGGCAGTTTCAACACTCTCCGCAAAAACTGTTCGATTCGATACGGACCAAGCCTGGATTACAGGCGTTAATTCCATAGTCCCAGCACTCCCTTCTTTTTGAAGTGCTGCAGGTCTTCGGGCCATTTCAGCTGATCAGCGCTTTCTATCTGAGCGATCAGTCCGCCCTATCCTTACAAAGCTCATGACCATCAGCTCTCCTTCCAGGCCGTATCTGGATGGCAAGAAGCTCAACAAAATCGAGCAGAACAAGGCTGCCAAAGACGGTTTGCTTGTCGGCAGCGAGATTGAAAAATTTGCCGAGCTTGGTTGGGAACAGGTTGATGAAACAGATTTGCAATTACGCCTGAAGTGGTTCGGCATGTTCTGGCGTCCGAAGACACCGGGCAAGTTCATGTTGCGCCTGCGGGTTCCGAATGGAGTGTTATCGGCGCATCAACTGCGAATCGTCGCCTCCATCGTTGAACGCTACGGAGAGCAGGGCAGTTGCGACATCACCACCCGACAGAACCTCCAGCTTCGAGGTGTGCTGCTGGGGGACCTTCCTGAAATTCTGAAACGACTCAAGGAAGCAGGCCTCAGCACCATTCAATCCGGCTTCGACAATCCCAGAAACGTCACCGGAAACCCCATCGCCGGCATCGACCCCAACGAAATCGTTGATACCAGGCCATACACGTCGGAGTTGCAGAATTTTCTCACCAACAACTGCGAGGGAAACCCCGAATTCTCCAACCTTCCGCGCAAGTGGAATACAGCTGTTGCCGGTGCCAAGGATAATTTTCTCCTTCACAACGACATTGTTTTTCACCCTGTGGAAAAGGATGGCGTCATGGGATTCGGAGTCTGGATCGGCGGAGTGCTGTCCTCTCAGATGAATGCCTATGCCATTCCACTGAATGCCTGGGTGAAGCCGGATCAGATTTGCGCCATGACGGATGCCGTGATCAAAATCTGGCGCGACAACGGTGAACGCGACAAACGTCCGAAAGGACGCTTCCGTCTCTATCTGGATCAGGTCGGTCTGGAAGCGTTCCGCGTCATGGTCGAGGAACGCTTCGGACCCCTCACGCCCGACCCTGGTTCCGTTTTCGACACCACACCACGGTCCCATTACGGCATCCATCCTCAGAAACAGGACGGCCTGTCCTTTGCAGGTGTGCATGTTCCGGTCGGGCGCCTGAAAGCACAGGATCTGCAGAATCTGGCCACAGCAAGCCTTGATTACGGCAGCGGTGAAGTGCGCCTCACCGAAGACCAGAACGTGATCTTCGTGGGACTTTCCACCGACAGAATCGACGCCTTCAAGGCCGATCCTCTGCTGCAGCGGTTCCCGCTTCAGCCCGGCACGATCGCCGCCGGAACGGTGTCCTGCACCGGCAGCACCTACTGCGGATTCGCCCTCACAAACACCAAGGACCAGGCACTTGCAGCCGCTCAGGAACTTGACCAGGAACTGGATCTTCCCGAAGAGCTGAAGATCCACTGGACGGGATGCCCGAACACCTGCGGCCAGGCCTACATGGGTGCCATCGGTCTCACCGGCACCAAGGCCAAGAACAGCGACGGAGAGATGGGAGAGGGCTACACCCTGACGCTCGGCGGCTCTCAGGGTCCGAACCCTGCCATCGGAGAAATCCACCGAAAAGCAATTCCAGCCGATGAGGTCAAAGCCGTCCTGAAGGAGGTGCTGATCGAACAGTTCGGTGCCACGCCACGGAACTGATCGATGCCTCAACGCCGTGGCGCTTCCTTTTGAAGCCACGGCTCAACCTCTCGACCACTCCCCCCTCCCCCCTCTTCCATGGCTAACCGCAGCGATTTTTTCTCTCGTTTCGTCAACTGGCTGAGCGCCAGCGGTCGGGACGGAGCCTCCATCAATCGTCAGGGCGGCAGCTCTGATCCGTTCTCCCGCCTGATGAATCACATCAGCGGCTGAATCCAAACCTTTCAATCACCTTCCACACTGATTCGATGGACTACGTCCTTCCCAATGAGCTCGTTGATGGCATGATCGCCGCCGGCGGCAAGAAATCAACGGTCAGCATCAAGAACCTGCTGATCCGTGGCTTCTACTCCGGAGCCATTCTTGGACTGGCTGTGATCCTTGCTCTCACAGTCGGCATCCTCACCAAGCTTCCTTTCGTCGGCTCTCTGTTGTTCCCCTTCGGGTTCGCCAGCATTGTTCTGTTCGGAATGGAACTGGTCACCGGCAACTTCGCCCTGCTTCCCATGGCGACATGGGCAGGGAAAAGTTCCTGGCCCGCCACGTTCCGCAACTGGATCTGGGTGTGGATCGGCAACTGGATCGGCACCGCTGTTGTGGCACTGATCATGGCCATCAGCCTGACCAGCGGCACCATGGACGGCGCGGCAGACAACGTCGGACCACCGATCTGGGACGCCGTGGCTCAGAAAATCATTGCTCTCAACCAGATCAACGTCGAAAAGAAATACGAGGCTCTCGGCAGCATGGGCTTCTTCCTTGCCTTTCTCAGGGGAGTCGTGGCCAACTGGCTGGTCTGCCTCGGCGTCACCATGGCCCTGGTGAGCAAGAGCGTCCCCGGCAAAATCCTGGCCTGCTGGCTTCCGATCACAGCGTTCCAATCGATGGGCATGGAGCACATCGTTGTGAACCAGTTCCTTCATACCGCAGGTCCGATTCTTGGATCGGGAGTGCCATTCACCAAGGTGATCTTCTGGAATTTCCTTCCGGTCACCATCGGAAACATCGTTGGCGGCATGGTGTTCATCGGCATGCTCTTCTACAGCACGCACCGCACCACCATGGAGAACGTGCTTCCCACAGAGCACGATGACAAACTCGAACGTGAACTGGCTGCTGAGCTGGGAGCTCGCTGAATCAACTGATGAGCTTGGACGAAGCCGCTCTTTGGGAGCGACTCGCGCAATCACGACGGGCTCCTCTGGAGCCTGACTGGCTGGGGGGGGTGTACTCCCCCAGCCTTTCTGCTGAGCTGCGCTGGGCCCTCTGCGAAAAACTTGGAATGCTGGCGGAACGTGGCTGGCCGGAGATCGAGCAGCTTCTGCAGAGCCACGGGGCTCAGAAAGAGCTGGTGATGGCAGCTGGTCTTTGCCACCAGACCCAAGCACGGGATTGGCTGCTCACCATGCTGGACAACGCATCGGATGACGACGATGACAACTTGGTTGTCGTTCAGGCACTGGGATGCTGGGGATCTGAGATTCCAGGCTCGGTGATCAGCCGTTGCCTGAACCATCCCGGCCAGCAGCAGCGCCTTGCCGGTTTGCAACTGTTGAGCTTTCGGGCACACCGTCTCAGCGACAGCGAACTGTTGACGTTCTGCGACGGTGCGATCAGGGATTTTCGAGATCCCGTGGTGGTGGCGGCCATCCGCGTTCTTCAGCGCCGTGATGGTGAATCGATCAGCGCCCGCCTGGCAGAAATCTGCCAATACGGATCCATCACTGGAGCAGATGCAGCCTTCCGCGCTCTTGGTTGCATCGCCACTCCGGCGAGTCGGCACCACTTGATGGAGTTAAGCCAGACCCTTGAAGATGATGAACGTCGTGAACTCGCAAGTCGCGAGCTGAAGCAGCAATTCCGACAATAAAAAAGGGCTCAGCGATGCTGAGCCCTGGTCGATAAACCCCCTCAATCAACCGTTGATCACCACTTCTTATAAGGCAGGAACTTCCCGCACATGGTGATCTCCACGCGATCACCCTTGGGATCTTCGACTTTTTCCACATCCAAGGTGAAATCAATAGCACTCATGATGCCATCACCGAACTTTTCCTGAATCACATCTTTCAAAGGCATTCCATAAACCTGCATGATTTCATAAAAGCGATAAATCAGCGGGTCAGTCGGAATCACCGGTTCGAGACTTCCCTTGGTGGGGAACTCCTGGATCGCAGCAGTCATTGCCGGGTCGAGAGAGAGCAGTTCTGCCAGCTTCTCAGCCTCTTCTTTCGATGCAGTCGCTTGTCCATAAAACAGAGAGGCCACCCAAACCTCATCGAGACCCATGGCCGCCTCGAGATCAGCGAAGCTGAGACCCTTGGCTTTCTTGGCAGCCATCAAAGTGGCCGTCACCGTGGCCTGCGTGGGCGCGGCCAGCGACGGGGTGGACATGGCGGAAACAGTCATGCTTAAGAGAAACAACAGTGCACTGCTTCAATGCAGCATTCCAAGGTGGAATGTCTCAGCAGCGGCTCGACTGTTGCGTCATCATTGATCCCAAAATGCAGCAATAACTACCAAAAACAGAGTTCGATTCCGAAACATCCGTCACATCCGTGAGCCCTTGAAAACTGGTGAAATGGTCGAGTGATGCTTGTAGGGCGATGAGTGAACTGTTCCGATCCATCTCCTCTCTGTTTCTCAGCCAACACCTCCAAACACAACCGGCGACCAATCTCGTTCTGGAACGCCTCTACTACGCGGATGGCCGTCACAACCCCAGCCATCCACGCCATGGCAGTTTTGATGGATTGAGTGTCTTACCCACGGGTTGAATCGATTGGTAACAACCACTACCTCCAAAGGCCCAGGCGCTCCTGAACACTGCCGTCAGAGACTTGCCCTCAGGTGACCAGCACAGTATTGAGCGGTCGCGAGCGGTTCAAGCAACACCTGCGCAAGGTCGGCAGCGGCGAGCACACCAGCAAGGGCATGAGCCGTGAGGAGGCCGCTGACGCCCTCAACCTCATGCTGGAGGGTGAGGCGACACCGGCACAGATCGGTGCTTTTCTGATCGCCCACCGCATCCGACGGCCAGAGCCTCAGGAACTGACCGGCATGCTCGACACCTACCGGATCCATGGCCCGGTGGTGAGAAGCAAGGCCGATCAGAGGTCTCCGCTGTGCTTCGGCATGCCGTTCGACGGTCGGACGAGAACCGCACCGATCTACCCGCTCACAGCCCTGGTGCTGCTCGCCTGCGGCCAACCGGTTGTTCTGCAGGGCGGCAACCGCATGCCGATCAAGTACGGCGTCACGGCGATCGACCTGTTCCGAGCCCTCGATCTCGAGCTCGGTGGTCTACCTCTCACAGCTGTGCAGGACGGATTCGACCGCAACGGTTTTGCACTGATCCATCAGCCGGATCACTTCCCGATCGCCGAAAGCCTCATCAGTTACAGAGAGGAGCTGGGAAAACGCCCCCCCGTCGCCAGCCTTGAACTGCTGTGGACCCCTCATGAGGGTGAGCATCTTCTGGTGAGCGGCTTCGTGCATCCCCCCACGGAAAGCCGAGCCTGGGAAGCCCTGAAACTCGCCGGAGAAACCGATCTGCTCACGGTGAAAGGACTGGAAGGCGGAACGGATCTTCCGATCGGCCGGGCCTGCATCACCGCTCGGGTCAGAAACGGTGCGGCGGAACGCCTGATCCTCCACCCCCGCGATCACGGCTGCCACGACGCCGATGTCGAATGGTCCGACGAAAGCACCTGGAAGACCCAGGCCCTGGACGCCCTTGGAAACAGCGGCCCCCTCCGGGATGCCGTGCGCTGGAATGCCGGTGCCTACCTGTGGTTCTCAGGGATCAGTGAAACGCTGGATGCAGGGGTGTCGCGCGCCGAGGCCTCGCTGCAGGACGGCAACGCCATGGACTGTCTGGATCAACTGCGGGGCTGGCGCAGCAACCTTTCCATCCGGTAACGCTCGAAGGGCACCCCGCCGATCGTGATCGATTCGGAGGCCAGGACCAGCCAACCTCGCCGCTCCAACAGAGGTCGGCTCAGCTGGCTCGCCTCCGTTCGAAGCCGTTCCAGGCCATCCGATCTGGCATCGTCCTCAATCTGCGCCAGCAGGGCACTGCCATGGCCCCGACGGGCCTCCCGACCGCGGCAATACAACAACGACAAGCGATCTCTGGGATCGCGGATGGCGAACGCGGCATCCGTCCCGCTGATCCAGCCGTGCCCCTCCCTCAGCGTCCGATCCAGGACGCCCGGCAACCAGGCCAGAGCAGCCCAGGCCCTCACCTGCTCAGGGGTATAAAGCAGCGCTGCCTGGGTTTCGATCGCATCCGCGTAGATCTCCCGCAGCAGCTGGTGGTCGCCGGAGTGGATCGGTCGCAGGGCCATGCCGTTGGCCTGTGGGAATGTGAGTCTCCTCGACTCACAGCCCCCTTGCAGCGTCTCCGCATTCCCACCCTGCTGAGCGCCTTTCTGACGCTGCTGAACGATCGACTCAGCGAAAGCATCGTGTTTCCGCTGCTGCCGTTCCTGCTGGCTCGTTTTGCGCCGGACGGCCGCACCCTCGGACTGTTGGCCGGCAGTTATGCCCTGGCTCAGTTTCTCGTCACACCGCTGATCGGTGCACTCAGCGACCGCCATGGGCGCCGCCCGGTGATCGCCATCTGCGTCGCCGGTTCGGTGGTCGGCCTGGGACTGTTCGCACTCACGATCAGCCTGCCCTGGTCTGAGGGGGCATCCATTCCACTGCTGCTGCTGTTCGCTGCACGAATCATCGATGGCATCAGCGGGGGAACCGCAGCCACAGCAGGCGCCGTGCTGGCGGATATCAGTCCTCCGGAGCGACGGGCCCGTGCCTTCGGACTGATCGGTGTGGCCTTCGGCCTCGGGTTCATCGCCGGACCGTTCCTCGGGGGTCGCCTGGCAGGCATCAACGTCTCGCTGCCGGTCTGGGTGGCGACGGGCTTCGCCCTGCTGAATCTGGCTGTGGTGCTGAGCCTGCTGCCGGAAACCCATCCGCTGGAAGCGCGGCGGACCCTTCCCGACCGGCGTGCCCTGAACCCCTTCGCGCGGATCGGCACCGTGATGAGCCAGGTCAGCGTCGGCCGGCTGTGCACCAGCTTCTTCCTGTTCTTTCTGGCCTTCAACGGCTTCACGGCGATCCTTGTTCTGTATTTCAAGCAGCGCTTCAACTGGGGGCCTGAACTGGCCACCACAGCATTTCTGGTGGTCGGCGTCGTCGCAACGGTTGTGCAGGGAGGCCTGATCGGCCCCCTGGTGAAGCGGTTTGGAGAATGGCGATTGACCCTGCTCGGCCTGGGACTGGTGATCGCCGGTTGTCTGATGATTCCGGCTCTGGGTTCGGCGGATCAGCCCGGAACGATTTTTCTTGCTGTCGGCATCCTGGCCTTCGGAACTGGCCTGGTGACACCGAGCCTGCGCAGCCTTGTGTCCAGACGGCTGGGGGAGGAGGGGCAGGGTGCCGCTCTCGGAAGTCTCCAGGCCTTGCAGAGCCTCGGCAGTTTTCTCGGACCGCCTCTGGCAGGTCTGAGCTACGACCTGATCGGCCCTGCCAGTCCCTTCGCAGGCGCCGGCCTGCTGCTGCTGATCGTGATCGCTCTGGTCGCAGGAAGTCCTCTGCCGATGCGTCAGGAGAACAGTGTCAGCAGCTCATGATTGCTACGTTTCGCGGGACGGCGCGTTGCGACCAACAACCCCACCATGAGTGCAGCTGTCCTCCCCAAGAATGCCTACATCAACCGGGAACTGAGCTGGATCGCCTTCAACCAGCGTGTGCTGGCTCAGGCACTGGATGAACGCACACCAGTGCTGGATCAGGCCAAGTTCAGCGCCATCTTCAGCAACAACCTCGACGAATTTTTCATGGTGAGGGTGGCCTCCCTGAAATCCCAGGTGGAGGCAGGCATCACCAGCCCCAGTGAAGACGGCAAAACGCCGCTGGAGCAGCTGCTCACGATCCGCGAACACCTGATCCCCCTGCTGCAGCAACAACAGGATCACTACCGGCTGCATCTGAAGAGCGAGCTGCTCAAACACAAGGTGCACCTGCTGGAGTACGTCCAGCTGAACGATGCCCAGAAGAACTGGGTTGACGACACCTTCCATACCTCGGTGTTCCCCTTGCTGACGCCCCTGGGAGTGGATCCGGCCCACCCCTTCCCGTTCGTCAGCAACCTCAGCCTGAACGTCGCAGCGATCATCCACGATCCTGAAACCGGAGAACGTCAGTTCGCGCGGGTCAAGGTGCCCCAGAAGAATCTGCCCCGATTCGTCGCGATCCCATCGGAACTGAGCGATGCCGAACCGGCACCGATTCACACGGCGATTCCCCTTGAACAGGTGATCGCCTTCAACCTGGAGCTGCTGTTTCCCGGGATGACCGTTGAAGGGCATTACTTCTTCCGGGTCACCCGCGATGCCGACCTCGAACTGCGTGACCTTGAAGCCGACGATCTGATGCTGGCTCTGGAGCAGGGGCTGCGCAAACGCCGCATGGGAGGAGAGGTGGTGCGCCTTGAGGTTCCCAACGAGATGCCGGAAGACGTGGTGGAGATGCTGATCACCGGTCTCGCCGTCGAGGAAGAGGACCTTTACAGAATCGATGGCCCCCTGGGACTGGATGATCTGTTCGGACTGACGAGCCTGCCGCTGCCTCAACTGAAGAACAAATCACACACCGGATTGACCCCGGCAATGCTCGCCAGATCACAGCAGCACCTGATCGAGGAGGGTGCCATCAAGCCGGAGGAATTCGAGAACATCTTCGCGGTGATGCGTCAGCAGGACATCCTTCTCCACCACCCATACGAACTCTTCTCCACCACCGTCGAAGAATTCATCAACCAGGCAGCCGACGATCCCCAGGTGATGGGGATCAAGATGACGCTGTATCGCACCTCAAAGGATTCACCGATCATCGCGGCTCTGATCCGCGCCGCTGAGAACGGCAAACAGGTGATGGCCCTCGTGGAACTGAAAGCCCGCTTCGACGAAGACAACAACATCCAGTGGGCACGCCATCTGGAACGTTCCGGAGTCCATGTCATCTACGGAGTGCTTGGCCTCAAAACTCATACAAAGATTGTTCTCGTTGTTCGTAAGGAGCAAGACAAGCTACGAAGTTACGTCCATATCGGAACAGGTAATTACAATTCAAAAACGTCAAAGCTCTACACAGACCTGGGTCTTCTCTCAACCAGAACCGAGCTGGGTCAGGACCTTGTGGAGCTGTTCAACTACCTGACAGGATTCTCAAAACAGCAGAGCTTCCGGCGCCTGCTGGTGGCACCGGTCACCCTGAGGAAGGGGATGGAGTCGCTGATCCGCCGTGAGATCGAACATTCCCGGGAGGGCCGGCAAGGGCATATCAAAGCCAAGATGAACTCCTTGGTGGACTCCGAAATCATCAATCTGCTGTACGAAGCCTCTCAAGCAGGGGTGACGATCGAACTGATCATTCGGGGGATGTGCAGCTTGTACCCGGGTCGCGAAGGAATGAGTGAAACAATCAGCGTTGTGAGCATCATCGGTCAGTTTCTCGAGCACTCACGCATCTTCTGGTTTGCCAACGGTGGCGCGCCGGAGGCCTACATCGGCAGTGCCGACTGGATGTCGCGGAACCTCGACCGCCGCGTCGAAGCGGTGACACCGGTGGAAGAACCTGAACTGCGCCTGAAGCTGGAACGGCTGCTGGAGCTGTATCTGAGAGACAACCGAGGGGCCTGGGACATGCAGAGCGACGGAAGCTTTGTGCAACGACGACCGAACCAAGGAGAGGACGAGCGTAATTCCCAGTTGCAACTGATCGAGCAGTGGAGCCGGGGCATCGAGCTGTCTTGATCGGATGACATGAAGAAGCGCAAAGTTACTGTGCCTGGTGTTACTGGATTGCACGAGACATCCCTCATCACCTGAGGAAAATTGCAACCCGATCAACAAAAAGGGGCGATTGATGGGCGACTGCTGAAAATCTTCGGATTCGAAGGAGTTGATCGGCAGTGTGAGTGCTAAATTCAGCGCAAATCTATTTCAGGAGACCAGGGTGATGGGGATCCCTCTGGAATCTTCCGATACGACTGAAAAGTCGAAACGGAAGGAACCTGCATTGCCGTCCGCAGGACGGCGATCATCTACGCGTCAGGGTGGTCGTCTGGCCACTGATTCCATCGGTTTTTATCTCAGCAGCATCGGGCGTATCCCATTGCTGACTGCAGCCGAGGAAATTGAGCTTGCTCACCATGTCCAGGACATGAAGCAGCTCCAGGAGCTTGCTGAAGACGAACTGACAGCACGACAGCGCCATCGCATCCGAATGGGCAAACGTGCCCGGGATCGCATGATGGCTGCCAATCTCAGGCTCGTCGTGAGCGTCGCCAAGAAATACCAGAATCAGGGCCTGGAGCTTCTGGACCTGGTTCAGGAGGGAGCCATCGGCCTGGAGCGCGCGGTCGACAAGTTCGATCCGGCCATGGGTTACAAATTTTCCACCTACGCCTACTGGTGGATCCGTCAGGGAATGACCCGGGCCATCGACAACAGTGCCCGCACCATTCGTCTGCCGATTCACATCAGCGAGAAGCTGTCCAAAATGCGGCGCATCTCCCGTGAGCTGTCGCATCGCTTCGGTCGTCAACCGAACCGTCTGGAGCTGGCTCACGCCATGGGAATCGAACCTCGGGAGCTCGAGGATCTCATTTCCCAGAGTGCTCCGTGCGCCTCTCTCGATGCCCATGCCCGCGGGGAAGAGGATCGCAGCACCCTTGGCGAACTGATCGCAGATCCGAACGGTGACGAGCCGATGGAAGGAATGGATCGGAGCATTCAAAAGGAACATCTGGGCGGTTGGCTGTCCCAGCTCAATGAGCGCGAACAGAAGATCCTGCGCCTGAGGTTCGGCCTCGGTGGTGAAGAGCCACTCACCCTTGCGGAGATCGGTCGACAGATCAATGTCTCCCGGGAAAGAGTGCGTCAGCTGGAAGCCAAAGCGATTCTCAAACTGAGAACCATGACCAACCACCAGCAAGCAGCCTGACAACCATCAGCTCAACTCAAAACGAGTGGATCTCAGTTGTGTGCGATAACGGTGTTGCAATTCAGGTTGTCTATCGATCAACTTTTCAAGTATTCGATAGCGACGCATTGTGAATGACTGACCTTCACTGATCAGCTTTTTCAAGCCAAGGCGTCTGACAAACCAAGAATACGACCACTGATAATAGATTTGATGCCACCAATTGATTCGGTATTCTATCGGATCTCCATGGAAACGTCCCAGATCTTCTCCATCAACCTCAATACAATATCCGTAACGATTATCTTTAATGGGCTGACGATTATTTCGATGCAAGCGCCCTTTCACGAGAGAAGCGCAATATTCATCATGGCTTCTGAACACTCTATGGTAAACAAACCATGGTTCAAATTTACCCGACAACCTCTCAAGATCTGAACTGGAAACTCGTTTGCGCGTAGCGTTGAGCTTTGGAGAACTACCATCACTCAATCGGAAATCAGCCTGGTGTGATTTTTTCTGATAAACATTAAAAGTATGGATTTTAGAGCCCTTAACAGCACCATTAAGTCGACACATCGATTTCATCTGGCACATTTTCTTCATCCACAGTGATCTGCTCAAAACAGGTGAAAATGAAGGGCGCTGCAAAGAAGGAAGATCCGAATGCCATAGAAAAGAAACAACATCTGCTCTTTGGTTTTGGCGCAACAAACTGCGAATACCCATCCCAAACTCAGCTGGCATCAGATACTCGTCGATATCCAGAAACAGAAGGTGGGAGAATTTGCGAGATGCCTTTTCATTCTTGATTGCATGATCATACATGGCTACTTGAAAAGATTTCTTTGCCTTCATTGATAACAGCAGCAATTCATCAGCCTGGACAAATTTAACGCGGCTCGAAGATGCAGAAATTCGGCGAATAATGCGATAACTATTGTCTGTAATGCCATTCATATAGATCTCAATTTCATCAACACCAAGATAAAGATGGTGAAAAATCCATTCCGCGAGATAGGGGGCTTCGTCTTTGGCAATGGCAACCAACTTGAGAGAGAGCATCGCCACCAAAAGCATTGTTTTTATGTTAACACAAACAAAGAGACATTGATTGTGGTAAAATACATATAACAAAAAGCTTGATCATGTTACCTGAAAAGCCGCCTAAAATTTTTGTCATCGGACATCATAAAATCGCGACACGCAGCATTGATCGGTTATTCCGCTGGGACGGGTATCCAACAATGCATTGCCGGAAGGGGAAAATTGCTCGAACAATGCTCACCAACCTTCGCCTGTTCAGACCACTTCTGCATGGCCTGGAAGATATACAAGTCTTCAGCGATATGGAATATGTCAGCTCTGATGGTGAATTGTTTTTTGGATACCGCCTTTTTCCCCAGCTGGATTATCACTACCCTGGCTCGTATTTTATTTACAATTACCGCAAGGTTGACGATTGGATTAAATCTCAATTTACCCACAGAAACAAGGCACTCGGCTCCTATACACGCCGATACAAAAAGGCACTCAAGAAGCTTCTTAATGTCAACTCAATAAGCGATCAACAGCTGGAGCAGCACTATCTTGATTGCTGGTCCCAGCATGAAAAAGATGTGAACCAATACTTCAGCGACCGCAACAACCTCATCCGGCTCGACATCACCAATGCTGACAGTAAGTCAGAATTCATTGATGCCATTCGTAAACTGAATTATCAGATTTCTCGAGACGATCTTCCTTATGTCGGAAAGACCAAAAAGAAAGCAACCTCTACCAGCACCAACTCAGACCCGCAGCAACCTTGAACCCTGCAGAACTAAGCATCATCCTCAAGTTGCTGATCATTGGCAGCTGGATCGTATCGCTGCTCTGCATCGCTGACCTGGTCAGGCGACTCGGCGACAATGATGGTGAGCTGAGTCGCAAGATTGTCCACATCGGAACGGCCGCCACCATTCCGATGGCATGGACTTTTGGACTATCAAAAATGCTGATTGTGAGTTGTGGAATTGTCGTGACAACGCTCACTCTGATCAACCATCGTTGGCGACTGCTCAAGAGCATCGAAGACATCGGTCGACGAAGTTTTGGAACCAGCGCCTATGGACTTTCGATCACACTTCTGGTGGCTCTGCTCTGGCCTGAACGAGCAGACGCCGTCACCGCCGGAATTCTTGTGATGGGCATCGGCGATGGATGTGCCGGCCTGATCGGTCGTCGACTGAACAGCCCTCGCTGGACGTTGTTCGGCCAGACGAAGTCCCTTGCAGGCACAGTGACCATGGCAATCGCTTCAGGCCTGTGCCTGATCGTTCTCGCTCTCAGCACCCAGGCTGCGATTTCAGTTCCGACTCTGCTGCTCATCAGCGGCAGTGCCGTTGTTCTGGAACAGTTCAGCTTCGCGGGGATCGACAACCTTTCGGTGCCGATCGGCGTTGCACTGCTCTGGCAACAGCTGATCCGATGAGATCGATCAGACCATCACCGTTGAGCGGCGAGTCGCCACAGCCTCTGCAAGACAACCAAGCAACTGCTGGGTGGTCTCGATGCTGATGCAGGCATCCGTGATGCTCTGGCCGTAAGTGAGCTCTGACAGATCACCGGAGAGCTTCTGATTTCCCTCAACCAGATGACTCTCGATCATGACGCCCATCAGATTGGAGGAGCCTTCACGAACCTGATCGGCAACCGATTGCAGCACCTCGCCCTGGCGCCGGAAATCCTTGTTGGAGTTGCCATGGCTGCAATCCACCATGAGGCGATCTGAGAGTCCGGCACCCGCCAGTTCGGCTGCCGCATCCTGAACGGCTTCGAGGTGATAGTTGGTGCCGCGGTTGCCGCCGCGCAGCACGAGGTGACCATCTGGATTCCCGGTGGTGCTCACGATCGAAGCGTGACCATCCCGGTTGATGCCGAGAAAATGATGGGGCTTCGATGCCGCCCGCATCGCATTGATGGCGATGGTGGCACTGCCATCGGTGCTGTTCTTGTAGCCGATCGGCATGGACAGGCCGGATGCCATTTCACGGTGCGTCTGACTTTCCGTGGTGCGGGCCCCGATCGCCGTCCAGCTGATCAGGTCAGCGATGTACTGCGGCACCACCGGATCGAGAAGTTCGGTGGCGGCGGGCATCCCCTCCCGCGCCAGATCCAGCAGCAGCCCGCGGGCCCGACGCAATCCGCTGTTGATGTCATAGGAGCCGTCGAGGTGGGGGTCGTTGATCAAGCCCTTCCAGCCCACCGTTGTTCTCGGCTTCTCGAAGTAGACCCGCATGACCACTTCCAGCTCTGCAGCATGGGTCTGACGCAGAGGCGCCAGACGGCGGGCGTACTCGCGGGCCGCTTCCACGTCATGGACCGAACAGGGCCCGACGATGACCAGAAGCCGCTGATCCTCCCCCCGCAGAATCGCCTGAATGCGTTGTCGAGCGGATGCAACGGTCTCGGTTGCGCTGGCGTCGATCGACAGTTCTGCGTGAAGAAGAGCCGGTGCCACCAGCGGACGCGTCTCCACCACATGCAGATCGGAGGTGGCGGCCATCGAGCAGCTTCAAACCGGTCCAAGGCTACGCACCTCTGAACCGAAGGACAGACCCGTCTCCATGAAGAATGGACTTCCGCATCGTCTCGTCCCTTCGCATGCTGAGCACCTACCGCGCGCTTGCCGCTGAACGCGAAGCCCAGGGTGTTCCGCCGCTCCCCATGACGGCTGAACAGACCAGTGCGCTCACCGAGCTGTTGCAGGACCCTCCGGCTGGGGAAGAGACGACCCTGCGAGAGCTGCTCGTGGATCGCATCCCCCCCGGGGTGGACGAGGCGGCCTATGTGAAAGCCACCTGGCTCAGCGCCGTGGCCCAGGGGGAGGCCACCAGTCCCCTGGTCTCGCCGCTGGAGGCCACGCGCCTGCTTGGAACGATGGTGGGGGGCTACAACGTGTCGGCCCTGATCGAGCTGCTCCAGCACAGCGATGAGCAGCTGGCCGGCTGCGCCGCTGAAGGCCTCAGCCGAACCCTGCTGGTGTACGACGCCTTCAACGAGGTGATGGAACTGGCAGCCAGCAACCGCTTCGCCAAGCAGGTGGTTGACAGCTGGGCGGCGGCCGAATGGTTCACCTCAAGGCCGGAACTTGCCGAAACGATCACCGTGACGGTGTTCAAGGTGGAGGGAGAAACCAACACCGACGACCTCTCCCCGGCCACCCACGCCACCACACGCCCTGATATCCCCCTTCACGCTCTGGCGATGCTGGAGACTCGGGACCCCGATGGCCTGAAGACCATCGCCTCTCTCAAAGAGAACGGTCACCCCGTGGCCTACGTGGGCGATGTGGTGGGCACCGGCAGCTCCCGCAAGAGCGCCATCAACTCCGTGCTGTGGCACACCGGCGATGACATCCCGCATGTGCCCAACAAACGGGCGGGTGGGGTGATCCTCGGAAGCAAGATCGCACCGATCTTCTTCAACACCGCTGAAGACTCCGGGGCTCTGCCGATCGAATGTGACGTCACAAGCCTGAACACCGGTGATGTGATCACCATCCGTCCCCATGCCGGCACGATCGAAAAAGACGGCGCGGTGGTCAGCCGGTTCGAACTGAAGCCCAGCACCATCAGCGATGAGGTTCGTGCAGGCGGCCGCATTCCCCTGATGATCGGCCGCGCCCTCACCGACAAAGTGCGCGCCAAGCTCGGCCTGGCACCCTCCGATCTGTTCATCCGTCCCAGTGCACCAGCGGACACCGGAAAGGGCTTCACCCTGGCCCAGAAGATGGTGGGCAAAGCCTGCGGTCTCACCGGCGTGCGTCCCGGTACCAGCTGCGAACCACTGATGACCACCGTCGGCTCCCAGGACACCACCGGGCCGATGACCCGGGACGAGATGAAGGAGCTGGCCTGTCTGGGATTCTCCTCCGACCTGGTGATGCAGAGCTTCTGCCATACCGCCGCCTATCCCAAGCCGGTGGACCTGCAGACGCAGAAGGATCTGCCCGACTTCTTCGCTCAGCGCGGCGGCGTCGCCCTTCGCCCCGGCGACGGAATCATCCACAGCTGGCTCAACCGGATGCTGCTGCCCGACACGGTGGGCACCGGTGGCGACAGCCACACCCGCTTCCCCCTGGGCATCTCCTTCCCAGCCGGTTCCGGCCTGGTGGCCTTCGCCGCGGCCATCGGTGCCATGCCTCTGGACATGCCCGAGTCGGTGCTGGTGCGGTTCAGCGGCTCGCTGCAGCCTGGCGTCACCCTGCGGGATGTGGTGAATGCGATCCCATGGGTGGCCATTCAACGCGGGCTGCTCACCGTGGAGAAGGCCAACAAAAAGAACCTGTTCAATGGCCGGATCATGGAGATCGAAGGTCTCCCCGACCTCAAGCTCGAGCAGGCGTTCGAACTCACCGACGCCAGTGCCGAGCGCTCCTGCGCCGGCTGCACGATCAAGCTCTCCGAGCAGACGGTCAGCGAATACCTGCGCAGCAACGTGGCGTTGCTCAAGAACATGATCGCCCGCGGTTACAGCGATGCCCGCACCCTGGCCCGCCGGATCAAGGAGATGGAAGCCTGGCTGGCCAACCCCCAGCTGCTGAGTGCCGATTCCGATGCGGAGTACGCCGAAGTGCTGGACATCAACCTGGATGAACTGACCGAACCGGTGCTGGCCTGTCCCAACGATCCGGACAACGTGAAGCTGCTCAGTGAGGTGGCCGGTGATCCGGTGCAGGAGGTGTTCATCGGCTCCTGCATGACCAACATCGGCCACTACCGTGCTGCGGCCAAAGTGCTGGAAGGCGCCGGCAGCAACAAGGCCCGTCTCTGGGTCTGCCCCCCGACCCGCATGGATGAGGAGACCCTCAAGGCCGAGGGCTACTACGCCACCTTCGAGGCAGCGGGCTCACGCATGGAGATGCCCGGATGCTCCCTGTGCATGGGCAATCAGGCACGGGTGGAGGACAACACCACCGTCTTCTCCACCAGCACCCGCAACTTCAACAACCGTCTCGGCAAGGGTGCCCAGGTGTATCTGGGAAGCGCTGAGCTGGCGGCGGTATGCGCCCTGCTGGGACGCATCCCCACAGCTGAGGAATACCGCACGATCGCGGCCGAAAAGATCGACCCCCTCTCCGGTGAGCTCTACCGCTACCTGAACTTCGACCAGATCGACGGATTCGCAGATCAGGGACGGGTGGTCAGCTCGGATGCGGAAGCAGCAGTGCTTGCAAACGCCTGAACAACCCCCAACACGTGCCTTCCCCGAGCGAACCGAAACAGCGACGTCACCACCTGGGCTCCAGCCGCAGCATTCGCACACTGCTCGAGCGGCGCTGGCTGGTGGTGGTGCTGGCCCTCTCGCTCACGGGCCTCGGCGCTGCGATCACAGGACTGCTGTTCAAAGGAGGCATCAACCTGCTCCGGGACTGGCGCCTGGAACTGCTGAACGAATTGCCCGCCTGGGTGGTCCTGCCAGCGCTGGGGGGTGTCGGCGGCATGGTTTCCGGCTGGCTGGTGACCAATTTCGCTCCAGCCGCCGGTGGCGCCGGCATCACTCACATCATGGGGTTTCTTCGCCACAAGTCAGTGCCCATGGGCCTGAGGGTGGGCCTTGTGAAATTGATCGCCGGCATCATCGCCATCGGCAGCGGCTTCCCGCTCGGTCCTGAGGGACCTGCCGTGCAGATGGGTGGTTCCGTGGCCTGGAAGATGTCGCGTTGGTTGAAGGCTCCGGTCGCCTTCCGGCGCGTCATCGTCGCCGCCGGCGGTGGGGCCGGGATCGCAGCAGTGTTCAGCGCACCCATCGGCGGCTTCATCTACGCCATCGAGGAACTGCTTCACTCGGCCAGGCCGGTGGTGCTGCTGCTGGTGATCATCACCACCTTCTCCGCCGACACCTGGGCTGACGTTCTGGGGTACCTCGGTCTCAGTCCAGGCTCTGGAGGACTGGATGGAACGGTCGGATTTCAGGTGGAGCGCGAATTCTCTCCCCTCCTGAAATTTCTGCCGATCGATTTTCTGTATCTGATCGCTCTCGGTGCTGTGATCGGACTGCTTGCAGAGCTCTACTGCCGCTACGTGCTGACCCTGCAGCGCCATGGCAACAACTGGTTCGGCAGTCGTCTGATCCTGCGCATGTCCCTCAGCGGTCTGTTGCTGGGCGGGGTCTATGCCGCTCTCCCACAGACGTTCCACAACCCTGCGGAACTGCACCATCTGATCGGGGAGGGAACCGCGGACGTGAGGCTGGCGCTCACCAGTTTCGTTGTGCTGTTCTTCAGCACAGGCCTGGCCGCGGCCTCGGGAGCCCCGGGGGGATTGTTCATGCCGATGCTGACCCTTGGTGGAGCGATCGGACTCGCCTGCGGTGGCGGCGTGGAAGCCCTGACGGGTCATGTCCCCACCACGTACGTCTTCGCCGGGATGGGGGCTTTCGTGGCGGGCTGTTCCCGCACACCGATCTCGGCGATGTTTCTGGCCTTCGCCCTCACCAAGGATCTGCTGATCCTCAGGCCGATCATGGTGGCCTGCCTGATGAGCTTTCTCGTGGCCAGGCTGTTTGACCACCGCTCGATCTATGAGCGTCAGATGGGCATGGAACTGGATGCGGAGAACCGGATGCAGACCCGCCTGGATCGGCAACGACGGCCGTTCACCGCGCCACCGAGACCGGCATCCAACTCTGGAGACGAACGCTGAACCAGGAAACGCTGCTGTTTGAGCGGGCAGTCCCGGACAGCGATGCCCTCAAGGCGGTGCTGGCCTTCCCGAGCACCTATTCGGTGGGCATCACAAGCCTCGGCTACCAGATCGTCTGGGCAACCCTCGCCCAGCGCGCGGATGTGGACGTACGCCGGCTGTTCACGGACCAGTCGGATCCGTTGCATCGACACATCGATCTGTTCGGTCTGTCCCTCAGCTGGGAGCTGGATGGACCCGTTCTGCCGGAGCTGCTGCGGAACCAGCGCATTCCGATCTGGGCTGTCGATCGAAGCGACGCCGACCCGATCGTGTTCGGCGGGGGGCCGGTGCTGACCGCCAACCCCGAACCCCTTGCACCGTTCTTCGATGCCGTGCTTCTGGGAGATGGCGAACTGCTGTTGCCCGCCTTCATCGATGCCCTGCAGAGCTGCCGGCAGGCTCCCAGAGCCGAACGACTGCGACGGCTGGCCGGAGTTCCGGGGGTCTACGTCCCGAGCTTGTATGCCCCGCGGTACCACCCGGATGGAACGCTGCTGAGCGTGGAGCCCATCGATCCGGATCTGCCATCGGTGATCGAGAAGCAGACCTGGCGAGGCAACACCCTGAGCCATTCCACGGTGATCACACCGGAAGCCGCCTGGCCGGACATCCACATGGTGGAGGTGGTGCGCAGTTGTCCGGAACTCTGCCGCTTCTGTCTGGCCAGCTACCTCACCCTGCCGTTCCGCAGCGCATCACTCGATGACGGACTCATCCCGGCGGTCGAGAAAGGCCTGGCGGCGACCCGCCGGCTTGGGCTGCTGGGAGCCTCGGTGACGCAGCACCCGCAGTTCGATGATCTGCTGACCTGGCTGGACCGGGACCGGTTCGATGACACCCGCGTCAGCGTCAGTTCCGTGCGGGCCGCCACGGTGACTCCGGAGCTGGCACGGATTCTGACGAAGCGGGGCAGTCGCTCCCTCACCATCGCCATCGAAAGCGGCAGCGAACGCATGCGGCAGGTGGTGAACAAGAAACTGAGCACCGAAGAGATCCATGCGGCCGCCAGTCACGCCAAACAAGGGGGGCTCCGTGGACTCAAGCTGTATGGAATGGTCGGACTGCCAACGGAGACGGACGATGACGTGGACGCCACGGCCGACCTGCTGCTGACCCTGAAGAAGAACACGGCAGGGCTGCGCTTCACCCTCGGTGTCAGCACCTTCGTGCCCAAGGCCCAGACGCCGTTCCAGTGGCAGGGCGTCAGACCGGAAGCGGACAAACGACTGAAACGACTGGCGAAACGGTTGAAGCCGAAGGGAGTGGAGTTGCGACCGGAAAGTTACGGCTGGAGCGTGATCCAGGCCCTGCTGTCGCGCAGCGACCGGCGTCTTGCCCCGGTGATCGCCGCGGTTGGCGAAGCCAGGGAAAGCATGGGTGGCTGGAAAAAGGCCTACCGCGCCGCTCTCAATGGCGAACTGGAGCCCATGCCGGGCCAGGCTTCACCGCCACCACCCCCCTGGCGGGATGTGATCGAGGAGAACTGGGACGCCTCACGAACCTTGCCCTGGACGCATCTCCGGAGTGCGATCACCCCGGAGCGTCTGCGGGAGCATCACGATCTGGCGCTGCCTCCAGATCACCGTGCTCCCGGATGAAGCCGTGCAGGCCTGACAGCAGCACCCAGCCGAGGATGTTGAGCCGGCTGTCGAAGAAGGGCAGATCCGTGGCGTGCATCGCCACCAGAACCAGCACGGCGGTCCACCAGCCCCGTTCCATCGGACCCCGGCGAAGCATGCCCCGTTTCAGCGCCACCACGATCAGCGCCAGAACGGTGCCCACCAGCAGCACCGCCACCGGGAGACCGTGGCTGACCGCCAGCTCCAGGGGGAGGTTGTGGGAATGCCCGTGCCATTTCCTTTGGGCATGGATCGGATACAGAACGCTGAAGGCCGCCGCACCCCAGCCCAGCCACGGCCGCTGAGCGATGAGCTCAACCCCGTAACGCCACTGGGCCACACGGGTGAGGCTGTCCGTGGACTGCCCCTCCACCAGGCGCTGTCTCAGGCCGGAGGGCAGCAGACCCTGTGCCCACTGCTGAAGAGCGTCGGGAACACCCGGAAGCACCGCCAACGCCAGAGGCATCGCGGCCAGAAGCAGCAGAGGCAACAGCCACCACCACTGCATCGGACCCAGGACCCAGGGAAGCGCCAACGGCAACGCCCCCATGGCATTACGGGAACGGGTGAGCACCACGGCAGCCACCAGGGCTGATGCCAGAAGCATCGCGATGGCACGACACCAGAGGGGATCCCGACGACGCAGCACAGCCGCCAGTGAGAGCGGCCAGATCACAGCGAGCCAGGCGCCCGCGACATTGGCGTAATCAAACAGACCGGAGAGCCGGCCTTCGGGATGGCCTCCGGGAGCCACAAACCAGACGATCCCGCCACCGAGCAGCTGCCACGGGCCGGACCAGCCCAGCAACATCTGACCGAAACCCGTGATCAGCACGGGAACGGTTCCGGCCAGAAGCACACGCGCAGCCAGGCGACGCTGGTCGGCGGAGCGCACATAAGGCTGAAATGCCCAGAAGCCCCAGATGAATGGAAGCCAGTTGCCCAGGCCAGCCCAGGCAAGAGCCCCGGTCTGCGAAACCAGGCAGCCGATCAGCATCAGCATGCCGGCCAGCAGCAACGGCAGGATCCAGGGATCCCGCCAGATCGGCTGATCGCGACCACGACTGCCGCTCAGGCAAGCCACGAACAGGAACAGTGCCGCCAGCAGAGCGCTGGAGGGCAGCAGAAACAGTCCGAGAAGAAAGCAGCGACCTGCGAAACCGGTGAGGTCCTTTCCGAGAAAACGCTCTTTCACGCAAAAACGGCCGTGCGCCCCCGATAGACCATCACCTGGCGGCACAGGTGCAGTCGCAAGGCACGGGCGAGAGCCAGTCGCTCGGTGTCACGACCCTTGCGGATCAGATCGTCCACTTCGTCGCGGTGACTCACATGGGCAATGGTCTGTTCAATGATCGGGCCGGCATCAAGGTCTTCGGTGACGTAATGGGCCGTGGCACCGATCAGCTTCACACCGCGCTCCCAGGCACGGTGATACGGCTGCGCTCCCTTGAAAGCCGGCAGGAAGGAGTGGTGAATGTTGATCACCTCGGAAAAGCGGCTGAGAAAGTCACCGCTCAGCACCTGCATGTACTTCGCCAGCACGGCCAGGTCGATGGCGTGATCCTGGAGCAGCTGCAGCATGCGCTGTTCCGCCTCCGGCTTTGTCTCCCGGGTGACAGGCACCCACTCGAAATGAACACCGAAACCGGTGCACAACGCCTCGAGGTCAGGATGATTGGCGATCACCAGGGGAACCCGCATGGGCAATTCACCGCTCTGCACCCTCCAGAGCAGATCCTGAACACAATGGCTCTGCCGGCTCGCAAAGATCGCCACCCGAGGCAGCTCATCCGAGAAATGCAGCTGAGCCTGTCCATGCAGTCGTTCCGCCAGAGCAGCCGCAGACTCCGGCAGTGCCTGACGGGAAATGCCGAAACCGTTGAGCATCCACTCGATCCGGCTGAGGAACAAACCTGCACCGGCATCCGTGTGATGGTCGGCATGACGGATGTTTCCTCCGTTAGCGGCCACCCACCCGGCCAGCTCGCTGACCAGCCCTGGACGATCCGGACAGATCAGCTGAAGGATGACCGTAGGCTCGCTCACGACTACAGACTGAAAAGCAAATTCTCCCGCGCTGAAACCGCTGGTTAAAGTCTCAAAGGTTTTTTCCTGACCATGCTGAAGGCCCTGCGACGCCTGGCCGTCATCTGCCTCTGCGTCACGTTGAGCCTGGGTCTGTTGGCCCCGGCTTCTGTCAACGCCGCCGGCATCAAACCTGACGATCTGGCGGTGATCCGCCGTCAGGCCGCTGCGTTCGAAGCCACCAAGTCGCGTCTTCCGGATCTGGCCCGGTTGGTGAGCGCCGAGGACTGGGTCTTCACCCGCAACCTTCTGCATGGACCGATGCAGGAGGTGGGCCGCGAAATGCTCTACATCAATCAGCGTCTGGATCGGTCTGAGCGCAAGGATGCAGACAAGATCGCCCGCAAGCTGAAGGAAGCCCTGGCTGATCTTGATGAAGCCGCACGTCTGCAGGATGGATCCCGCCTTCAGCGCTCTTACAGCGCCCTGGCAGCCAGCTTCGACGCCTACTCCGATGTGATCCCGGCCGAGGCCTTCAGCTGAACCGAACGATTGCCGTTGTCGGTGCCGGCGTTGTCGGCGCCGGCGTGGCCTGGCACCTGGCACGACAAGGCCACCGGATCACACTGATCGATCCAGGCCTTGATGAACCGCTCGAACGCACCAGCGGTGACGGGAACCATCTGACGGGAACCCGTGCATCGCTGGGCGTTCTCATGGGAAACGTGTTCCGGCGTTCGAGTGGTCGCGGTTGGCGGCTCCGGCAGAGAAGCATGGCGCTCTGGCCCTCGTGGGTCTGCGCACTGCAGCGGCAGGAACCGGAACTGATCCTGGAGACACCGCTGCTGCAGCTCGCAGACGGTGATGAAACGCTCGGCCGCATGCGGAAGCTTGCCGACACCAGGTCAGCCTGCGGACTCTCCCTGCTTGAGCGGCACCAGCTGCAGGCCGTCTGGCCAGGCGTCACCCATGGGGGACTGCTCTCGGAACGGGATGGACGCATCAACCCGCTGGTGCTGCTGAAAGCTCTGCGAAAGGCCCTCGCCGATCTGCCGGTGACTGGGGTGGCCGCTGCTGTGGAGACGATCCGTCGCGCCAAGCCCGGACAAGGAGGTGGCTGGCGGCTGGGCTGCCATGACGGGAGTTGCCTGCATCAGGACACCGTCGTGATCTGCGCGGCGCTGAACAGTCCTGCTCTCCTGGAGCCACTGGGCCATCCACGCCCGATGCAGCCGGTGCTCGGACAGGCTCTGAGACTGGAGATCACATCCGGGCCGACGGACTGGATGAGCTGGCCAGCCGTCCTGGTGCATCGGGGATACAACCTGATTCCCGATGGACACGGTCATGTGCTGCTCGGCGCCACCGTGGAACCCGGCGAGCGATCAGAGCCGGAACCGCTGCAACTGATGCGCCATCTCGAAGACTCAGCACCCGAGTGGCTGCGAAACGCCAAGGTGCTGGAACACTGGAGCGGACTGCGGGCCCGACCGGTGGAGCGACCGGCACCCTTGCTGGAACGGCTGGAACCAGGGCTGCTGCTGGCGACCGGCCACTACAGAAACGGTGTTCTGCTGACACCTGCCACCGCGGAATGGGTCGAACAGCACCTGGAAGATTCGGTATCAATGATTACCAGGTCTTAAATCAGCCTTGGACTCGCCTGCATAGCTTCCGGAAGGTTCAACCTCTGTACCCACATCGGATTCATGCGTCGTTCCAACATCTTCAAAAGTCTTGCGGCCACTGCCGGCATCACCGCCACCGTGACGCTCGCCGGCTGTGGCGGTGGCACCGGTGGAGGAGGGGGTGACCAGGTCACAGGCAAGCTCAATGGCGCCGGTGCCTCGTTCCCCGCGGCCATTTATCAGCGCTGGTTCCAGGAGCTCCAGCCCGAGGGCGTGGCGGTCAACTACCAGTCGGTTGGCTCCGGCGCCGGAGTGCGGCAGTTCACGGCCGGAACCGTGGATTTCGGTGCATCCGACAAGCCGATGAAAAAGGATGAGATCGCCAAGGTGAGCCGTGGTGTGCTGCAGATCCCGATGACGGCCGGAGCCATCGCAGTCGCTTACAACCTCGACGGATGCGATCTGAAACTGAGCCAGGACCAGCTGGCCGGAATCTTCCTCGGCAAGGTCAAGAACTTCAACGAGCTGGGCTGCGCTGATCAGGCGATCACCGTGGTCCGTCGCTCCGACGGTTCCGGCACCACGTACAACTTCACCAAGCATCTCTCCGCCATCAACGAGGAGTGGAAGACCAAGATCGGTGCTGCGAAGGCCGTCAAATGGCCCACGGGCGTCGGCTCGAAAGGGAATGAAGGCGTTGCCGCCCAGCTGAATCAGATCAAGGGTGGAGTGGGTTATGTGGAAGCCGCCTATGTGAAGGGCAAGCTTCAGGCCGCCGCCGTCACCAATGCCTCCGGTGAGCAGGTGAAGCCCACCAATGAAACGGAAAGCGCCGCTCTCGACTCCATCGACATCGGCCCGGAGCTCATCGGTGGCAACCCGAATCCACCCCAGGGTTACCCGATCGTCACCTTCACCTGGGTGCTGGCCTACGAAACGGGCAACGGCGGCAAGACCGCCGCTCTGAAGAAGGCCTTCGAGTTCATGCTGTCCGAGAAAGCTCAGGCACAGGCCCCTGATCTCGGCTACGTCACCCTGCCCAAGGGTGTGGTGGAGAAGTCCCTGGCTGCGGTCGAGAAGATCACTGAGTGATCACAACCGTCAAGCGATTGCGGGCAACAAAAAAGGGGGCCGATCGGCCCCCTTTTCAATGGTCACGGCTCAGCCGATCACTTGGATTCCGTGAATTCAGCGTCGATCACATCATCACTGGCACCGGTGCTGCCGGCGGCACCATTGCCTGGGTCAGCCTCACCATCGGGTGATGCGCCCGCTTCAGCACCAGCCTGCTGATAGACGGAGGCTCCAACGGTGTAGAGCTCCTGCTGCAGTTCCTCCAGCAGGGTCTTCATCGCGTCGTAATCCTCGGCATTGACAGCGTCCTGAAGCTTGGTGCGCTTCTCCTCCACCTTGGTCTTGGCGTCGGCATCGACCTTGTCACCAAGCTCACTGAGCTGCTTCTCGGCCTGATAGACGAGTGTCTCGGCCTGGTTCTTGAGGTCGATCTTTTCGCGCTTCTCCTTGTCAGCGCTGGCGTTGGCCTCGGCGTCCTTCACCATCTTGTCCACCTCGGAATCCGAGAGGGTCGAGGCGCCGGTGATCGAGATGGATTGCTCCTTGCCGCTGCCCTTGTCCTTGGCGGTGACGCTGAGGATGCCGTTGGCGTCGATGTCGAAGGTGACCTCGATCTGAGGAACACCACGGGGAGCCGGAGGAATGCCGTCGAGGCGGAAGGTTCCGAGCGACTTGTTGTCAGACGCCATCTCGCGCTCACCCTGGAGCACGTGAATCTCCACGTTGGTCTGACCATCGACCGCTGTGGAATAGGTCTCGGTCTTCTTGGTGGGAACCGTGGTGTTGCGGGTGATCATCTTGGTCATCACACCACCGAGGGTTTCCACACCCAGAGACAGAGGCGTGACATCCAGCAGCAGGATGTCCTTCACCTCACCGGCGAGCACACCTCCCTGAATGGCGGCGCCGACGGCCACCACCTCATCGGGGTTCACCGTCTGGTTGGGATCCTTGCTGGTGGTGCGCTTCACCAGTTCAAGAACAGCCGGAATGCGGGTGGAACCACCCACCATCACGATCTCGTCGAGCTCGCTGGAGGACAGCTTGGCGTCCTTGAGCGCCTGCTCCACAGGAATGCGGCAGCGGTCGATCAGGTTTGAGGCGAGCTCCTCGAACTTGGCCCGGGTGAGGGTGAGATCCAGGTGCTTCGGGCCTTCCGGGGTGGCCGTGATGAACGGCAGGTTGATCTCGCTCTGGGTGGCGTTGGACAGCTCGATCTTGGCTTTTTCAGCTGCCTCGGTGAGGCGCTGCAGAGCCTGTTTGTCCTGACGGAGGTCGATGCCTTCGTTGGATTTGAAGGTCTCGGCCAGATGATCAACAATCACCTTGTCGAAGTCATCACCGCCCAGATGCGTGTCTCCGGAGGTGGACAACACCTCAAAGACACCGTCACCAACTTCGAGCACAGACACATCGAAGGTGCCGCCGCCAAGGTCGAACACCAGGATCCGCTCGTTGCTCTTCTTGTCGAGTCCGTAGGCCAGAGCGGCAGCAGTGGGCTCGTTGATGATCCGCAGCACCTCGAGGCCGGCGATCTTGCCGGCATCCTTGGTGGCCTGGCGCTGGGAGTCGTTGAAGTAAGCGGGAACGGTGATCACCGCCTGGGTGACCGTTTCCCCGAGATACTTGCCGGCGTCCTCCGCCAGCTTGCGCAGCACCTGGGCACTCACCTCCTCAGGGGCAAACTGCTTGTCGAGAATTGGGCACTTCACCTTCACATTGGAGCCGGCCTTCTCGACGCCGTAGCTCACTTCCTTGGATTCCTCATTGACCTCATCGACGCGTCGGCCGATGAATCGCTTGACGGAATAAAAGGTGTTGTCTGGGTTCATCACCGCCTGACGTTTGGCGATCTGACCGACAAGCTGATCCTGGTTCTTGGTGTAAGCGACCACGGAGGGCGTTGTGCGGAAGCCCTCGGCGTTGGCGATGACGGTGGGCTTGCCACCCTCCATCACAGACACGCAGCTGTTCGTAGTGCCAAGGTCAATGCCGACAACCTTGCCCATCGGTGGTCACCTCCTGAAAATGCGGTTCTGAACCACGTCATCTTCTTCAGCAGAGCCCTGGACAGGCGAGGTGTGGTTCCCGAACAGGCAGGCTGGATGGGCGATCCCGCAGCACGATGATCAACGGCGGCACAGCCCTGGTGGGACTGCTCGGCAACCCGGTGCGGCATTCCCTCTCACCAGCGATGCACAACGCGGCCCTGGCTGAGCTCGGGCTGAACTGGCGCTATCTCGCTCTGCCCTGTGAACAACACCATCTCCGGGATGTGCTCGACGGACTCCACGCCGTGGGCTGCCGCGGCCTCAACGTCACCATTCCCCACAAGCAGTCCGTTGCCGGCCTGTGCCGGAAGCTGAGCCCACTGGCATGCCGTCTAGGGGCCGTGAACACCCTGATTCCTGACAGCGGAAGCAGCTGGACAGGCAGCAACACCGATGTGAACGGTTTCCTCGCCCCCCTTGAAACCCACATCGACTGGACGGGACGCCGGGCGGTGGTGGTCGGCTGCGGTGGGTCGGCCAGGGCGGTGGTGGCAGGCCTGCAGACTCTCCATCTGGCTGCGATCAGCGTGATCGGGCGGCAAACCACGACCCTTCAACCGTTTGTGGAGGATCTGAACCTGGAGGAAGCACCCCTGGACCCTCTGCTCGATTCGGACCCATCCATCGCGGACGTGGTCGCAGCCAGCGACCTGATCGTCAACACAACCCCTGTCGGCATGGCTCAGCACGGCGAAGCCGGCGCCATGCCACTGGGAGAGAGCCTCTGGAGCGGAATCAAAACCGAAGCAACGCTCTATGACCTGATCTACACCCCGCGCCCCACCGCCTGGCTGCAATGGGGCCGAAAGCGCCAGCTGCACTGCATCGATGGCCTGGAGATGCTGGTGCAGCAGGGGGCCGCTTCCCTGAGGCTCTGGAGCGGCCATGACGATGTGCCGGTGGATGCCATGCGCTCGGCAGCTGAAACCGCGCTGAAGGCCTAGCGTCGATTCAGTTCTCTTGGTGGTGTGGAGATTCCTGTCTGGCAGCGGGTGGTGGCCCCTTTGGTTTATCTGCTGCCCTGGAGCGACGCCATTCCTTTTGGAGGCCCGCTGTTCCAGCAGTACCCATGGATGCAGTGGTTCACGCTTCCCGTTCTGCCCCTGGCACTGCTCGAACGGAGCGTTCCCTTCGGACTCGGGGGCCTGCTGCTGTTCTTCGTGCTGTTTCTGGCGGTTGTTCGCAACCCGAACGTTCCCTACTTCGTGCGTTTCAACACGCTCCAGGCGCTGCTCACCGACATCATTCTCGTCGTGCTGGGCTTCGCCTTCACGATCCTGCTCCAACCCCTCGGCGGAAGCGGACTGTTGATGCGGACGCTGTCCAGCACCGTGGTGATCGCCACGTTGGCGATCCTGCTGTTCGCCCTGGCGGAGTGCCTGCGCGGCCGCGAGCCGGACCTACCGGGCATCAGCCAGGCTGTCCGCATGCAGTTGTACTGAGAAGGACACCCCGGGGGATAAGGTGTTGGATCCGTCGCTCACCGAAGTGAGCCGTCCGTCCCAGTCGGAACAGCCCATGACGCACGATCCCTATTACGAGACCATGTACATCCTCCGCCCGGACATTCCGGAGGAGGAAGTGGAGAGCCACCTCACCAAATACCGCGACATGCTCGTGGAGACGGGAGCGGAAGTGCTGGACAATCAGATGCGCGGCAAGCGCCGTCTGGCCTACCCGATCAACAAGCACAAAGAAGGGATCTATGTGCAGCTGAGCCACAACGGTGACGGTCAGCAGGTGGCTGTGCTCGAGAAGGCGATGCGCCTCAGTGAGGATGTGATCCGCTATCTCACCGTGAAGCAGGAAGGCCCGTTGCCGGCACCGCGTGTCATGCCGGGCAGCGAAGCGCCTGCTCAGCCGCAGGAACAACAGCAGGCATCGGAAGCACCTGCGGGAACAGCCGGCTGAGCGGTTGTGCGGTCCATGGGCGAGCGATAGCGTCCGCCCATGGACTCTTCAGATGACCAGCATCAGGCTCCCGAGCCGCGATGGATCGCCTCGGTCTCGGACGTCAACGAGCGCGATGTGAACACCCTTCAGCGTCGAGTCTCTGAACTTGAGGAACAGGTGCGCACCTACGAAGCGCTTCTGGAGGATTTACCTGATCTGTTCGAACGCAAATTCCAGCAGCGGCTGGAGCCACTGCTGGAGCGCTATCGATTGCTGGCCAGTGAGGGTTCGGAGCTGAGGGCCGGTCAGCCCCCCCTGGTGCAGGCGGAGAGCCCCAACATTCTTCGCTTCCCAATGCTGCGAATTCCTGCCCTGCTGCAACGACGGAAATCAGCCTGATCTGCGCTGCGAGGCCGCCCAGAGACGGGTTGGCAGTCCCCAGACGTAGATGAATCCCTCCGCAGCTCGATGATCAAAACGATCCTCACTGCCGTAGGAGGCCATCTCCGGCACATAGAGGCTGGACTCCGTTGAGCCACGGCCGATCACCGTGGCCGTGCCCTTGAGCAGCCGCAGCCGCACCACACCATTGACGTGGGTCTGCGTGCGATCCATGAACCCATCGAGAGCATCCTTCAGCGGACCGAACCAGAGACCCTGGTAAACGAGATCAGCCCACTGACTTTCCAGCTGTCGCTTGCTGCGCAGCACATCCGCCGCCAGCGTCAGGCTCTCCAGCTCCTGATGAGCCTGGATCAGCAGCAGCAAGCCCGGAGTTTCATAGATCTCCCTGGATTTGATCCCGACCACCCGGTTCTCGATCATGTCCAGTCGACCGATGCCGTGGCGGCCTGCCAGGCGATTGGCTTCGCGGATCATGGCCACGGGATCGAGGCTCGTTCCGTTGATCGCCACGGGATCGCCGGCTTCAAAACGGATCTCGATCTCCTCGGCCACATCCGGAGCATCAGCGACGGATACCGTCATCGCGAACACCTCTTCCGGAGGGGCGACCATCGGATCTTCCAGAGGACCAGCCTCGATGCTGCGGCCCAGCAGGTTCAGATCGATGGAATAGGGCGATTTCTTGCTCACAGGTGAGGGAATGCCGCAGCGCTCGCCGTAGGCGATCGTCTCCTCCCGACTCATGCCCCACTCCCTGGCCGGAGTCAGGACCTTCAGATCCGGTGCCAGAGCAGCGATGGCCACATCAAATCGCACCTGGTCGTTGCCCTTGCCCGTGCATCCATGAGCGACGGCATCGGCACCGACTTCCCTGGCAACCTCAACGAGGCGTCGGGCGATCAAAGGCCTTGCCAGCGCTGTGGACAACGGATAACGCCCTTCGTAGAGAGCATTGGCCCGGATGGCAGGAAACGCGAATTCCTCGATGAACGGCTGGATCAGATCACCGACGAAGGACTGACTGGCGCCGGCATCGAGAGCCTTGAGGCGGATCGGCTCCAGTTCATCGCCCTGTCCGAGATCAGCGGCAAAGGTGATCACCTCCTCGACACCCCATTCCCGCTTCAGATATGGAATGCAGACACTGGTATCGACACCGCCTGAGTAGGCGAGCACCACCTTGTTCGCGCGGCCCATCAATGGGTCTCCTGATCACAATCGACTGATTCTCCCCTCCCGTCGATCAGCAGCCACATCCCCAGAACCAGAGCCGGTGCGAACACAACCGCCAGAACCACTCCGGATGGCGCCTGGAGAGGCTCTGGATGGGATTCACCCCAACGGCGCAGGGCGTAGCTCAAAGCGGCCGCGGCGCCCCAGCAGATGGTCATCACCAGAGGTTTGTTCACGGTGATCGGCAGGGTCATGACGTATGTTGACTGATTGGACTGTGTCCTTCACTGATGAGTGCTCTCGACAGCATCAACCCTTCCCTGACCCGCTACGGGCGCAGGGATCCGGCACCGGTGCTGCCGCTGCGAGAAGAGCCGGATCTGCTCACCTGGCTCGAAGCCAGTGGTCGTCTGGTGGCTGATGAGGAATCGAGCTCTCCTGAAGTGAGCACCGTGGAGGAGGAGGAGCTCTCCGCCCTGATGGGTGAGAAGGAGGATTACAACAACGCCGACGAACAGAACGAGGAGCAGTGGGAGGACTGAGCCGGGGGCTCTGAAGACCGGAGTGGTCGACTCCCGATCGTTCGTTTAAGGTCCCTGCGCCTGCTCAGATCGAGCCGTGTCCGCCAGCCAGGAGAACCGTTCCCATCGCTGGTGGGAGAACGGATCGCTCAGTGCGTCCCTTCTGATCGGGGTTGTTCTGGCCGCCAGCGTCGCCACCGACAAGTGGATCGCGAACGCTCAGCTGAGCCTGCCGCTGCTGATCAGCATGACCACTGCCGCACTGGTGGCAGCTGCGGGCATTCCACGGCTGCGGGCACTGAAGATGGGGCAGGTGATCCGGGAGGAGGGCCCAAAGGCCCACCTCAGCAAATCCGGCACACCCACGATGGGCGGCTTGCTGGTCGTGCCCGTGGGAGTGATCATCGGCGGCCTGATCAGTCCGGAAGGAGAGGCTTCCCAACAGCTGCTGGCCGTGGCTGCCGTGACACTCGCCTACATGGTGATCGGCGGATTCGACGACTGGCGCAGCCTCACACGACGCACCAACACCGGTCTGACGCCACGCGGAAAACTGTTTCTGCAGATGGTGGCGGCGGTCGCCTTCCTCAGCGTCGCTGCATGGCACGGCTGGATCGACAGCACGATCTCCCTGCCCCTTGGCGTGACACTTCCGCTGGGACTGCTGATCTGGCCGCTGGGGCTGTTCGTGTTCCTGGCTGAGAGCAACGCGACCAACCTGACCGATGGCCTCGATGGACTGGCCAGTGGCTGTGGTGCCCTGGTGTTCGCCGGTCTGGCCATCCAGTTGATGCTCCGAGGTCACAGCGGAGATCCCGCCATGGCGGGTTTCTGCATGGCGATGGCCGGGGCCTGGCTCGGTTTTCTGATGCACAACCGCAACCCGGCCCGGGCTTTCATGGGTGACACCGGTTCCCTTGCCATGGGAGCCGCTCTCAGCGCCGTTGCCCTGCTCACCGACAGTCTCTGGCCGCTGCTGGTGATGGGAGGAGTCTTTCTCGCCGAGTCCGTGTCCGTGATCGTGCAGGTCTGGGTGTTCAAAGCCACCAAGGGACCCGATGGCCAGGGGCGTCGCATCTTCCGGATGGCACCACTGCACCACCACTTCGAACTGGGTGGCACCAGCGAACGCACGGTGGTGCCATGCTTCTGGCTGATGACAGCGGGACTGGTGCTGCTGGGCCTGCTGTTGCGCCCCATCGGCTGAACCCTGATGCGTTATTTCACCTGGCGGGAAACAGGACTGACCACCGACTGCCCAAGCCTCGAAGCGATGGCAGCGCGCTTTGAGGAATCCGCCAGCCTGATGCGACGCATGGCAGCGGACGGTTTTCAGCTGGAACGTCATGGCTCGGAACAGCGCATCACCCATTCCGATGCCTCTGTGTTTGATGCCTGGGGATTCGTGAGTGAAGAGCCGCCGGTCCGCCAGCTCACCCTGATTCCTGATCTCGAGACCTGATGGAGAGCCTGCTCAGCACAACCGCGGAACTGCTCAGCCAGGCCGCTGCTGACCCTGACCGTGTCCTGAAGTGGGTGCTGATTTATTTCGGGATCTCCTCCCTGGGGTTCATCGCGGTCTGGTTGATTGGTGAGATCCGCAGAAACAGCAGCTCATGAGCCGATTCCCTCGCACCGTTCTGCTGCTTGGAAGCGGAGAGCTTGGGAAGGAGGTTGCGATCGCGGCCCAGCGACTCGGTTGTCGGGTGATCGCCTGCGACCGCTATGCCGATGCTCCGGCGATGCAGGTGTCGGATGTGGCCGAAGTGCTGACGATGACGGATGCGGACAATCTGCTGAAGGTGATCCGCAGACATCGACCGGATGTGGTGATCCCGGAGATCGAAGCCCTGGCCGTGGCGGCCCTGGCTGAGCTGGAACAGGAGGGCACCACGGTGATCCCCACGGCCAGAGCCACCGCTGTGACGATGAACCGGGACAGAATCCGTGATCTCGCCGCTGGAGAACTGGCTTTGCGGACAGCGCGATTCGCCTACGCGTCCAGCGCCGAAGAGCTGGTGAAGGTCTCGGAGCCACTGGGCTGGCCCGTGGTCGTGAAGCCCGTGATGAGCTCCTCCGGGAAAGGTCAGAGCGTGGTGAGCAGCGCCGATGGGCTGCAGGAGGCGTGGAACGCGGCCCTCAGCGGTGCCCGGGGCACCTCGACCCGGGTGATCGTCGAGGAGTTCCTGCAGTTTGATCTGGAGATCACCCTGCTGACCGTGCGTCAGCAGAACGGAGACACGCTCTTCTGTGCACCGATCGGCCATGAACAGAAGAACGGGGACTATCAGTGCAGCTGGCAACCGGCTGAACTGAATGACCGACAGCTTCAGCAGGCCCAGGCCATGGCCCGCACCGTGACCGACAACCTCGGTGGAGTGGGGCTGTTCGGCGTCGAATTCTTTCTGTGCGGCGATGAAGTGATCTTCTCCGAACTGTCACCTCGACCCCACGACACCGGACTGGTGACTCTGATCAGCCAGAACATGAGTGAATTCGAGCTGCACCTGCGCGCTGTGCTGAATCTGCCGATCCCTGCCCTGAGAACGGCGGATGCCGCGGCCAGCCGCGTGATCCTTGCCGATCAACCGTTGGAATCCGTGAGTTACGACGGCATCAACGAAGCACTCCGGGAGGACGACACCCAGGTGTTGCTGTTCGGCAAACCGGATGCACGGGCCGGACGCCGGATGGGGGTGGCGCTGGCACGCGGGGAACATCTCGCCGAGGCTCGCAGCAAGGCTGATCGAGCCGCAGGCTGCGTGAAGGTACTGCCGGGAGTCAACAGCTGATCAGAGGGCGCGCAGGCGTTGTCCGACTCCTTCGTGGAGCTCGCCGGACCCTTGGAACCCGGTCGGCTGTGGCGTCCATCAGAGCCAGATAGTGACGGACATGGGCGCCCCAGCTGAAGTGCCGATTGACTGCCTCCACACCGTTGTCGCTCCAGCGTCTCCAGAGATCACCGGCTCTGGCCGCCTGCTCCAATCCCCTTCGGAGACCCCCGGGCTCGGTCACATCCACCAGAAGCCCGTTGCCGCAACGGGCCTGAATGTCCTGGGGTCCCCCATCATCCGTCGCCACCATGGGCAACCCACAGGCAGCGGCCTCGAGCAACGTGAGTCCGAAGGGTTCCGTGAGAGCCGGGTTGACGAACAGGCCCTGACGGCGGGCCGCCCAGCGGTACATCGCAGGAATGTGGTCACGCCGATGCTGTTTCGGGTAGGCGATCGTGCCGTAGAGATTGTGATGATCCACCAGCTCGAACACCTGCTGGAACACCTCGCGTTGCTGTTCGGCCAACTGGCGAGGGTCATCCCGGCATCCGAGCACCAGCACAAGATTGAACTGCTGACGCAGAGCGGCTGACTGACCGAACGCATCAACAAGAGCGGGGATGTTCTTGCGACGGACCGCCCGTGAAATGGCCAGCAGAGGAGGTTTGGAGGGATCCCGCAGGAAGGGATGCAGCAGCTGATTCAGCTCGGCCTTTTCCGAGAACGTGGCGGAGGGATGAAAACGACTCGAATCCACACCCGGTGGAACCACATGGGCACGCTGCAGCTGGAAACTGCTGTACCGGGAGTACTGCTTCTCCGCTTCCTGACGGGTGCTAGTGATGATCAGATCTGCCTGTGCGAGTGCCCGCTCCTCAGCGTCGATGCGGGCACTCATGGCATAGGAACGTTCCATCTGCAGCAGGTCGCCCCCGGCAGCCAGAAGTCTCCGCTGCTTTTCGCGACCGAGGGAATGACCTGTGAAAACGAGGGGGATGCCCAACCGCTCGCTGACCAGGGAGCCCACAAGGCCGGCATCGGCGTAATGAGCGTGAATCCAGTCGACCATCTGACCGGGCTGACGCAGATGATCGACAAGCCGATCAACCAGCTGCATCAGATGCGGCCAGAGCCGTTCCTTTCGCAGGTATCGATCTGGACCGAAACGGAAACGCAGAATGCGGGCCCCGGAAGCGATGGGTTCCTCAGGAACGGCATAGTCACTCGAAACCTGGGGGTCCTTGATCAGCCGGGTGACCACATCGACCTGATCGACATCCGTTTGCCGCGCCAGATGCTTGACAAGCTCGAGGACGTACAGGGTCTGCCCGCCTGTGTCGGCATCACGCCCAAGCTCCAGCTCATGGGAACGGAACAGGCCATGCAGGTGCAGATGCAACAGACGCAGACCCATTCGTGGCATCAACAGACAGCAAAAGCCTGGGAGGGCTTCTTTTTTGTTTAGAGAAACAAAGAGCCTGAGAAGATGAAAAAAAGATTAGAAAACAAGTACTGCTGCCGGGTCAGACCCACAGATGGTTGACCTGGACAGAGATGTCGCCCCTTTCGAGACATCCCTGGATGCGACGAATTTGTAAACAGACAGCAATCTCAGAGACGGTCACTGACATCAACCAGACGCTGCTCCGGATCACCCCAACCACCACCGGAGAATGTGACGGAACCGGACACATCGAGCTGCTCGTTGAGCCAGGCGAGCAGAAGGGCACCGATCGCCGCCGGTTGCGGATCACCCCTGAAACTGCGGGGCGTGAAGTGATTGGCCCGGTCGTAGAGCACCAGACGATGTCCATGGCGTGCTGCCTTCGTCTCTCGCATCGGCGAGATCGCCTCCGGACCGGATGGAACGACCCAGTCAGCGGTGCCGCTGATCAGAAGCACCTTTCCGCTGAGGCTCCTGGAACTGGCGGGATCGAACAGCAGACGCAACGGGGGACTGACGGACACCACAGCACGCACACGCGGATCGGCTGCTCCCGCCTCTCGGATGGTGGACAACCAGCTGCACTGCAGCACCCAGCTCATGTTCCCCTCTGAATCCTCCAGATCACTGCAGCGGGAAAGCATCTTTCGATCGGTTGGATCGGCACCGGCAAGCTGAAGAACCGTGGTGCCGCCCCAGGAATGTCCGATCGCAGCCACCGCGTCGGTATTGAGCGACTGATTGCGCAGGATGCGACCTGAAGCAACGGCATCGATCAGAGCGGAGACATCGCGGGGACGTCTGGTCAACTCCTCCGGATCCGGGGGGGGGCGGTCCCCAGACAGCATCGCCTTCTGCTGCTCGAAATCACTGCCTGGATGATCGGGAAGAAGCACGGTGTAACCCGCCGAAGCAAGCACCTCCCCCCAGCCTTCAAACGATTCGGGATCATCCCAGAGTCCGTGGGAGATCACAGCCAGGCGTCCATTCGAATTCCGCTGCGGCTCCAGAACCAGCGTTCGCAGCGGTTCCTGCCGATGGGGCACCGACACCTGAATCTCCCGACGGGACCAGGCGCCCCTCAGCCGGGCCTGCAACGAAGAATTGAACGGCTCGACCGGTGCGGCCTTCACCAGACTGCGACCCTGTTCCGTGTTACGGATCAGTCGGGAGGCGATGAAAGCGACCCTCGAGATGTCGATGGTGGCCGTTTCCCCTGGCATTTCACGCAGCAGCCCGAGCACAGTCGCCTGCCCATTGCGTTCCGCCCGGATCAGCGCATCGGTGAGCATCCGTCCGGAGGTGTCTGCCTCGACCCCTTCGAGCTGCACCAGAGCAACGGCGGACTGGAGGACCTGCTCAAGCAGTGGCTGACCGGTTGATCCCTCCAGAAACGAACGCGTCTCAGGGGGAAGCGGTGCAAGAAAAATCCCCTCCAGCAGGTTGGACAGCCTGTCGCCGCTCGCAGCCCTCAGATCCTCGAGATCCGGACTGGACCGCAACAGTTGATCGACCGTCTCGGCTTCCCCCAGATTGATCGTGATGCTGGTTTCCAGGAACGGCATCCGCAGAACCAACCGCTCGAGGGCGGACGCAGGAGTTCCGACACCCGTCAGGGCAAGTCCCGCCATCAGGGACACCAGACGCGATCGCGGGCATCGGAACCTGAACATCAGGCGGCGAGAGAAGGAATCTCTGCTGGATGCTGATCGAGAACACGACGCAGATAACGCCCCGTGTGACTGGTCGGATGCTGGGCCACCTCTTCCGGTGTGCCGGTCACCAGCAATTCCCCGCCACGATCACCACCCTCGGGGCCAAGGTCGATGATCCAGTCGCTGCAACGGATCACATCGAGATTGTGCTCGATGCAGATGATCGAATTGCCCTTGTCGACAAGACGCTGCATCACCTCCATCAACTTGTGGACGTCGTAGAAGCTGAGGCCTGTTGTCGGCTCATCAATCAGATAGAGCGTCTTACCCGTGGCCCTGCGGGACAGTTCGGTGGCGAGCTTCACTCGCTGCGCCTCACCGCCGGACAGTGTCGGGGCCGGCTGTCCGAGCTTCACGTAACCGAGGCCGACGTCCACCAGCGTCCGCAGTCGGTCCGCTGCCTGAGGAATCGCCTCGAACACCTCCGCAGCCTGCTCGACCGTCATCTGCAGGACATCAGCAATGGTGTAGCCCTTGTATTTCACCTGCAGGGTTTCACGGTTGAACCGAGCTCCCCTGCACACATCGCACTGCACGTAGACATCGGGGAGGAAATTCATCTCGATCACGTTCACGCCCTGTCCGCGGCAGGCTTCACAACGTCCGCCCTTGACGTTGAAGCTGAACTGACCGACCTGATAACCGCGCGCCTTGGCCTCAACGGTGGCGGCAAAGACCTGGCGGATCGGATCGAAGGCACCGGTGTAAGTGGCCGGATTGGAACGGGGCGTACGGCCGATCGGGGATTGATCGATGACGATCACCTTGTCGATCGACTTGATTCCACGCAGCTCACCCAGACCGCTGGGGAACGGCACCTTCAGTCCGAGGCCGTTTTCCAGAGCTGGGTGAAGCAGCTCGTTCACCAAGGTGCTTTTGCCGCTTCCGCTGACGCCGGTCACCGCCACGAGTCGACCGAGCGGAAATTCAACGGTGAGATTGCGCAGGTTGTTGCGATTGCAGTCGATCAGCTGCAGACGACGGTTGCCACCTGTGCGGCGTTCAGCAGGCGTGGGAATGGAACAGCGTCCGCTGAGATAGGCACCTGTCAGGGACTCTTCACTGGACAGAAGGTTCTCCAGGGAGCCTTCGGCCACGATGTGGCCGCCATGCACTCCAGCACCGGGCCCGATGTCCACGACATGATCCGCTGCCCGGATGGTGTCTTCGTCGTGCTCGACGACCACCAGAGTGTTGCCGAGATCGCGAAGGCGCCTGAGCGTGTCCAGAAGCCGGTCGTTGTCCCGTTGATGCAGGCCGATGCTGGGCTCATCCAGGACGTAGAGCACTCCGGTGAGCCCCGCACCGATCTGGGTGGCGAGACGGATGCGCTGAGCCTCTCCCCCTGACAGCGTCATCGCCGGACGGTCGAGGCTGAGGTAATCAAGGCCCACATCCAGAAGGAAGCGCAACCGCAGACGGATCTCCCGCAGCACCAGATCGCCGATCTGGATCTGACGCGGCGTCAGCAGCGGCTCGGAACCTTCGTGGATCCCGACGCCCATCAACTGCTCGATCCTCTCCAGGGTTTCAGCGACGCTGACGGCCGTGAGCTCTGGAATCCGGAAGGGACCCACCTTCACCGCCAGGGCTTCGGGCCTCAGCCGCTGCCCATGACAGGCCTCACATGGCACCAGGGCCAGGAACTTCTCCAGCTTCTGGCGCTGAGCCTCACCGCTGGCATCGCGCAACTGGCGTTCCAGGATCGGAAGAATTCCCTCAAACGGACGCGTGTACGCGCCCTTGCCCTTGCGGTAACGACTGTCGGCCTGGATCAGGATCGGTTCACGACTGCCATTCAGCAGCACATCCCTCTGCTCATCGGTGAGCTCGTTCCAAGGGGTTTTGATCTCGAATCCGAAGGCTTCACCGACGGAATAGAGCAGCGAGAAGTAATAGGTGTTGTCCTTTTCAGCCCAGGGAGCAACCGCCGCATAGACCGGCTGGCTGGGATCGGGGATGACCCGTTCCACCGTGAACTTGCGGAGGTGGCCGATGCCATGACAAGCCTCACAGGCGCCGTAAGGACTGTTGAACGAGAAGAGTCGAGGTGAGAGTTCCTCGATCACCGCTCCGTGCACCGGACAGGCGAAATTCTCGGAATAGAGACGCTCGCGATCGACGCCCTCCGGAACCTCCTCTCCTGCCTTGGGAACCACTTCCACAAGAGCGAGACCATCACCGCGTTTCAGAGCAGTGCGCAGGGAATCGGTGAGCCTCTCCTGCACACCCTCCCTGGCCACCAGACGATCCACCACCACCTCGATGTTGTGGCTGTGGTTCTTGTCGAGCTCGATGTTGTCTGACAGCTCACGCACCTCGCCATCGATCCGGACCCGTGCGAACCCCTCCGCTGCCAGACCGCTGATCAGCTTGGTGTGGGTTCCCTTCTTGCCCCGGACCACCGGTGCGAGCAATTGGTATCGGGTTCCCTCAGGCAGCAGCAGGATGTGATCGACCATCTCGTCGATGCTCTGAGGCCGGATCGAACGCCCGCACTTGGGACAGTGGGGTTCACCGGCACGCCCGAACAGAAGACGCAGATAGTCCTGAATCTCGGTGACGGTGCCGACGGTCGAACGGGGGTTGTGACTTGTCGATTTCTGATCGATCGAGATGGCCGGTGACAGACCCTCGATGGCGTCGACATCGGGCTTGTCCACCTGGCCGAGAAACTGCCTGGCATAGGCGGAAAGACTCTCGACGTAGCGGCGCTGACCCTCCGCAAAGATCGTGTCGAACGCCAGGGAACTCTTGCCGCTGCCGCTTACACCGGTGAAGACCACCAGTTTGTTGCGGGGGATCGTGACGTCGACGTTTTTGAGGTTGTGCTGTCTGGCCCCCCGTACCCGGATCTCATCGTCCTGGTCCGTACGGGCGAGGTCCACAGCAGCAGGGCGATTCGCGTTGTTGGCAGCAGATCGCCCCATGACGCCCCGGTGGTAAGCACGAAATCTTAAGAAGAATTCGAAACTTCAGGCAGATTTCTGGTCCAGCAGGCTGGCTGCATAGGCACGGGCCTGATCACCACCGGCCAACTCAGCGAGTTCCAGTTGTCGCTGCTGAGTGTCCCGCAGGTGGGACACCCGTGAACGGGTGATGCCGTCCTGCACGTCCTTGCTGACGCGGAAATGGTGATCAGCCCCTGCCGCCACCAGGGGCTGATGGGTCACACAGAACACCTGCCGATGCCGCGCCAGGGAACGGAGCAGCTCCGCCATCGCACCGCTGACCCGGCCACTCACGCCGGAATCGATCTCATCAAACAACAACGTGCTGGACCCATCCACCGCGGCGAGAGCTGTCTTCAGTGCCAGCAGAAACCGCGACATCTCCCCTCCGGATGCCACCTCTATCAGCGGTGCGAGGGGCTGTCCGGGATTGGCGGAGAACAGAAAGCGCACGGCATCCGACCCGTGTTCCGTGGGATCGATGGGTAGGAGTTCCACTTCGAAGCGCACATTCGCCAGTCCCATGGGCGGCAGCAGATCAAGAAGCGAGTTCTGCAGAGACTCGGCAGCCTCCAGCCTCGCCGCACGGAGCAGGGCATTGGCTTGATCAAGAGCCAATCGACACCGCTGTTCCCTCTGACGCCATCGCTCCAGATCGGCAGACACCCCCCCCTCCATGAGCTGCTCCCGCAGCTCATCCCGACGGGTGATCAGGCCAGCCAGATCCAGCCCATGACGCCGCTGCAGCCGCTTGAGCTGTTCGAGCCGCTCCTGAATGCAATCGAGCTGCTCAGGATCACTCTCAAGAGCCACCCCGTACTGATCCAGAGACCGCAAAAGATCCTCGACCCCTGTCTGGAGATCGAGAGCCCGATCGTGCAGGGGAATCAGCGAGGCATCCATCTGGCTCATGGCCTGCAGCTCCTGATTCACCGCTGCGAAGTGATCCTGGAGAGACGGAGCCTGATCCGCTCCATCGCGTAGACGGCCGAACACCTCAGCCAGGCCCTGCTGAAGATGAACCCCGTGAACCAGCCGATCCTGCTCGCGCTGCAGCCGGTCCCACTCATCCGGATCCTCCAGGCAGGCCTGCTCGAGCTGATCCAGCAGCTGTTCCTGCTCGGCCCGATCCCGTTCCAGGCCCTCCTGCTTGTCTTCAAGGGCCAGCAGGGAAGCCGCAGCCTCACGCCAGAGCTGCCATGCCGTACGAACCTCCTGAGAGCATTCGGCGAGACCAGCCCCACCGAGACGATCAAGCCAACGACGCTGCTGACCGGACCGGGACAGCTGCTGTGTCTGACCCTGAATGGTGAGATCGATGAGCAAGGGCCGCAGATCCTGCAACTGCTGCCGGTTGACCGCGACGCCATTCAGGCGTGATCGACTGGTGACCCGCTCGGGCTGCTGTCGTCGCCATTCCCTGCTGACGATCAGTTCGTCCTGTCCATCGTCAGCGAGTCCTTCGCGGCTCAGCCAGCGACCCACCGGCTCGGTGATTTCAAAACTGGCTTCGATACGGGAAAGATCACAGCCTGGACGCAGCAATCGCAGACCTGCTGCGCCCTGAGCACCACCGAGAACGGCATCGAGAGCATCGAGAAGAATCGATTTGCCGGCACCCGTTTCACCTGTGAGCACAGTGAAACCGGCTTGAAAGACAAGCTCGAGGCTGTCGATCAGAGCGATGTTCCGCAGCTGAAGACCGGTGAGCACAGTCAGCTCCTGTGGTCGTGCCGACCGTAGCGGCGACACGGTTCGTTTAGAAGGGAGTCCCTTCAGACCGGAACCATGGCGCAGGAGCTCGGTGACTTCATCGAAGCCGCTGGACTGCTGGAGTACGACCCTGCGGCCATCACACGGATCTATGCAGGCCATCCACAACGGCTGATCCGACGCCTGTGGCAGACCCTGGTGCCGATCGGTCTTTTTCTGATCGGAGTGGGCTGGGACTGGTTGTTCCGACGCTTGCAGGATCCTCGGCAGGCCCGTTCCCGCGCCCGGGAGTGCGCAGCCCTGCTTGTGGATCTGGGACCGGCATTCATCAAGGCAGGACAAGCCCTGTCCACCCGACCGGACATCGTTCCACCCGTTCTGCTGGAGGAGCTCGCTCAACTGCAGGACCAACTGCCCGGCTTCGACAGTGATCTGGCCATGGCCTGCATCGAGGAGGACCTACAGGCTCCGATCGATGAACTGTTCCTGGAACTGGAACGGGAACCGATCTCGGCCGCATCCCTCGGACAGGTCCACAGAGGCGTTCTGAACAACGGAGAACGGGTCGCTGTGAAAGTTCAGCGCCCCGGCTTGCGCGAGCAGATCACACTCGATCTCTACATCGTCCGAAACATCGCCTCCTGGTTGAACAGCAACATCGGACTGATCCGGAGTGATCTGGTCGCCTTGATTGATGAGCTCGGCAAGCGGGTGTTTGAGGAAATGGATTACCTCAACGAAGCAGCGAATGCTGAACAGTTCCGTGAACTTCACAGCCACAACCCTCGCATCGCCGTTCCCCGGATTCATCAGGAGGCAACCAGCCGTCGCGTGCTGACCATGGAATGGATCGACGGAGTCAAGCTCACCAACCTCGAAGCCGTTCGCGACATGGGTGTCAACCCTGACGACATGGTCGAAGTTGGGGTGAACTGCAGTCTTCAGCAACTGCTGGAGCATGGTTTCTTCCATGCTGATCCCCATCCTGGAAACCTTCTGGCGCTCGAAGACGGACGACTCTGTTATCTGGACTTCGGGATGATGAGTGAAGTCAGTCGTGAATCAAGAACAGGCTTGATCCAAGCAGTGGTGCATCTTGTTAATAGAAATTTCAACAAACTTTCGAAAGATTTTGTTACCCTTGGATTTCTTGCTGAAGATGTCAATCTCGAGCCAATTGTACCCGCCTTTGAATCGGTTTTCAGTCAAGCAATAGAGATGGGTGTCAACAGAATGGATTTTAAAAGCGTGACAGACGATATGTCCGGTGTGATGTACAAGTTCCCCTTCCGAGTTCCCCCCTATTACGCGCTGATCATCCGTTCACTCGTCACTCTTGAAGGGATCGCTCTGAGCGTGGACCCCGACTTCAAGATCCTCGGCGCCGCCTATCCCTACTTCGCTCGCAGGTTGATGGAAGATCCGGATCCTCAGCTGCGACAGAGCCTCAAGGAAATGCTCTTCGATGGAGAGATCTTCCGCTGGACACGCCTCGAAAACCTGGTCTCCAGCGCTGCCAGTCAGACCGACCTCGACCTGGACACCCTCCTCGACCAACTTCTCGACTTCCTGTTCTCGTCGAAGGGTGGTCTGCTGCGGGAGCAGCTGGTGGATGCCACGGTGCAACGTCTTGACGACTTCGGATGGCTCACGATGCAGCGCCTGGGCCAACGGCTGCCAAAACGTCTGCAGCCTCCTGGAATGTCGGCCAACAGGTCGATCCAGAACGATCCGTTGCTCCAGCTCGAACCGATCCGTCAACTGATCGGCGTTCTGCAATCTCTACCGGGGTTCAGCCCTGATCTACTGATGAAACGCCTTCCCAGAATCATCAATGAGCCCGACGCACGCCGGATGGGCCTACAGGTGGCGCAGGGTCTGGCCGAACGGGGAGTTGTCCGCCTCGTGCGAGTCGCCGCTGGAGTTCCCGCTTAGGTTTCGTCAAAACAAAGCAGTGATGGTCAGCCTCCGGAGATGCCGTCGATCCGTGTTCGGGTTTGTCGCAGCAACCGGTCTCGCAATCGGTTGTCCAACGCCAAAGGCGATGGCCGCAGTGGACATTGCTCTTGTTTCCGGAGGATTCCGACGCTCGATTCCCGTCAAGGAAGTCGAGCATCTTGCCGAAACCGGTGAAGCCATCGGTCTGCTGGACGATCTGCTGACGATCTCCGGACAGAAACCCGAGGACGTCGCGAAGTTACTCAATCAGAAACTGGAGCTTCCACTTGTCTTGACCAGCCGGCTGATCAACACCCGGATCGGAGATGCCATCGTCCGTCGTGTCGGCAAGATCATTTATCCGATCTATTCGCCGTCTCCTGATGTCAGCGTCCCTGCCATCCGTGCCGGTGTGATCAATGGATTGCAGGAAGACGGCGGCCTGACAGCTGTCAATTTCCTGAAGTCGTATCCCAACGAGGTGATGGCTGTGAATCTTCCGGCACTGTTTGCAGTCATTGAGAAAGCACAGTCCATCGCTGGCCTCGTGCAGTTCTTCTCAGACTCACCGCTGGACGGTCTGAAGGATGGAAAACCCTGAGGTCTCTGAGCCCTGACACTTAGATTCCGGCTCAGGTAATCAGCGATCCGGTGACCTTCGTTCAGAACCTCCGTCGACGATTCGCCGATACGCCGGTGATGCAGGACTGGCCTGGGCTGATCGAGGCTTACCGGGCCTGGTTGCCGGTCAGCAGGTCGACACCGGTGATCACACTGCGGGAGGGCGCCACACCGCTGATTCCGGTGCCGTCCGTTGCCGAACGCATCGGCAGGGGTGTGACCGTCCATGTCAAGTACGACGGCCTGAATCCAACCGGCTCCTTCAAAGACCGCGGCATGACCATGGCCATCAGCAAGGCCAAGGAAGCCGGCTGTGAAGCCGTGATCTGCGCCAGCACCGGAAATACATCGGCGGCCGCAGCGGCCTATGCCCGTCGGGGAGGCATGCGCGCATTCGTCTTGATCCCTGACGGCTACGTCGCCCAGGGAAAGCTGGCCCAGGCTCTTGTGTACGGAGCAGAAGTGCTGGCGATCCGCGGCAACTTCGACAAAGCCCTCGACATCGTTCGGGAAGCGGCGGAGAAGTACCCCGTGACCCTGGTGAATTCCGTCAATCCCTACCGGCTGCAGGGTCAGAAGACCGCTGCTTTCGAGATCGTCGATGCCCTCGGGGAAGCACCCGACTGGTTGTGCATCCCGATGGGGAATGCAGGGAACATCACCGCGTACTGGATGGGATTTCAGGAATACCAGCAGGCAGGCCACAGCCGGAAGCTGCCGAGAATGATGGGTTTTCAGGCCAGTGGATCAGCCCCTCTTGTGCATGGGACAACCGTGAAAGAGCCCGAAACACTCGCCACGGCGATCCGGATCGGAAATCCCGTGAACCGCGACAAGGCCATCGCAGCCCGTCAGGCGAGCAACGGGGCCTTTCTGGACGTCACCGATGCGGAAATCATTGATGCCTACAAGCTGCTGGGTGGAGAGGAAGGAATCTTCTGCGAACCGGCGAGCGCCGCTTCGGTGGCAGGTCTGCTGAAACGACGCGATGAAGTCCCGACAGGAGCCAATGTCGTCTGCGTTCTGACCGGCAACGGCCTCAAGGATCCCGACTGCGCGATCAACAACAACGACGCTGCCTTCCACACGGATCTGAACCCTGATCTGGCCACGGTTGCCGACGTGATGGGTTTCTGAAGCGGTAGACAATCGCCAAAGCGCCTGAGGACAACCGCCCAAAACACTCTTCAGAACCTGGGGAAAGAGAACCTCTGTTGGAGCGTCCGCTCAACGGAGGTTTTTTCACGGCCTGTGAACAAGTGGAAAACCGCTGTTCATCCCACAGGCGTCGAATTGTTCTCACCAGCCATTGAGCTCCAAAACCCCAGACGAAGACTGCGATCGATCCGAGATTTCCCCATTCCCACAGCCCCTACGACGGCTGTTTTTCATTTGTTCTTCTTCTTTTTTGAATAGAACAGCCGAAGAGCACACGGATGGAATCACGGCATTGCACTTCCCTCAACGCTGTGAAACGGTGGGGCACCTCCACGACACGTTCAGGCCTGCAGCACGATGAAAGTGGTCTGTTCCCAGTCCGAGCTGAATGCCGCTCTTCAGCTGGTCAGCCGTGCGGTCGCCACGCGACCGACGCATCCGGTGCTGGCCAATGTGCTGCTGACAGCCGATGCCGGCAGCAATCGCCTCAGCCTCACAGGTTTTGATCTCAACCTCGGCATTCAGACCTCTCTGGCAGCGAGCATCGACAGCAGCGGCGCGATCACCCTTCCGGCCCGGCTTCTGGGAGAGATCGTCTCCCGCCTCTCAAGCGACAGTCCGATCACCCTGGCCACGGATGACGCCGGGGAACAGGTGGAACTCACCAGCCTGAGTGGCTCGTATCAGATGCGGGGAATGCCGGCAGACGACTATCCCGATCTGCCGATGGTCGAAAGCGGACAGCCGCTGAAACTGCAGGCATCCGGTCTTGTTCAGGCCCTCAAAGGCACCCTGTTCGCGAGCAGTGCCGATGAAGCCAAGCAGCTGCTGACAGGAGTCCATCTCCGATTCACCCAAAAGTCCCTCGAAGCGGCGGCAACCGATGGGCATCGGCTCGCCGTTCTGGAGGTGGACGATGCCCTTCATGATGCTGCTCCCTCTGATGACCCCGAGTCGGAAGGTTTCGCCGTCACTCTTCCCGCCCGCTCTCTGCGGGAGGTGGAGCGACTGATGGCAGGCTGGCGATCAGAGGAGCCGGTGAGTCTGTTCTGCGATCGCGGGCAGGTGGTGTTCCTGGCTGCTGATCAGATGGTCACCAGCCGCACGCTGGAAGGCACATATCCCAATTACCGGCAGCTGATTCCGGATGGATTCACGCGAACCATCAGTCTTGATCGCCGTGCTCTGATCGCCGCCCTGGAGCGGATCGCTGTTCTGGCGGATCAGCACAACAATGTCGTCAAATTCAGCACCCAACCTGATGATGGAGTGATCCAGCTCAGTGCTGATGCTCAGGATGTGGGCAGGGGATCCGAGTCGCTTCCAGCCACGTTGACCGGTGATGCCATGCAGATCGCCTTCAACGTTCGCTACCTGCTGGATGGTCTCAAGGCTCTCGGCACTGATCAGGTGGTTCTTCACTGCAATGCACCGACAACTCCTGCGGTGCTCAAGCCGGAAGGTGAAACTGAGAGCTTCACCTATCTGGTGATGCCCGTTCAGATCCGTTCCTGACTTGAGTCTTCCCGACCAGCTTCTGCTCAGCGATCTTCTGAATCACACCGTCCGCTGTGATCGTGGGCTTGATCACGGCCCCGGTGTGATGGTGTGGATGCATCCACCGGTGCATCGTCTGCTCGGCTGGGTCAGCCGGCCATCGGCGTTACGGCTCAGCCGTGATGTCTGGAGGCTTGATCAATGCTGTGGATTCACAGATCAGCAGGTGTTCGTGCGGGGGGATCCTTCCGTCAGTGATCAGGCCACCCTTGATCGGCTTCCGACGCTGATCGATGCGGATCTGATCAACCGTCATGGTGATCGGCTGGGCACTCTGGTGGATCTCAGTTTCACAACGGCAACCGGAGCGATCCGCGAGTATCTCGTTGCCCGCAGTGATCCACGCCTGCCCGGCAGCTCCCGCTGGCGGCTGACTCCGGATCGCATTCTTGATCAGCGTCCCGGTGTGGTTTCCACAGGGCTCACCACACTGGAGGATCTGCCTCTGCATCGGTCCAGTCTTCGCCAGGACCTGCTGCAACGCACGCAGCGATGGCGTGATCAGCTGCGTCAGATGGGAGATCGGGCCGGCGACAGGCTTGAGGGTTGGCTTGATGAGCCTCCCTGGCAGGAGGAGGGTTCACCGGCATCAGCACCATCCAGGTCCCGCCTGGACGACGCTGATCCTCTCGAGGATTGGGAGGATGAACTCTGGAATCAACCTCAGCCGTCGCGTCGCAAGGACCGGGATGAGGATCCCTGGGTCTGAGCGGCTGACGCATGGTCGGCAACACTGGTGCAAGGTGCTCTCAGACTGGTGGTCGCTGCTCCCGATGCCCCTGGATACGACATTGCTGAAGCGGTGCGGGCCGAGGGACTGAAGCCCAGAGACTGGGAGGAGATCTGCAAACGTCTGGGGCGAGCTCCGAACCGAGCCGAACTGGGAATGTTCGGCGTGATGTGGTCGGAGCACTGTTGCTATCGCAATTCCAGATCCCTGCTGCGTGGGTTTCCCACCGATGGACCGCGCATTCTCGTCGGGCCAGGGGAGAACGCTGGTGTGGTGGATCTCGGCGACGGGCATCGCCTTGCCTTCAAGATCGAAAGTCACAACCATCCCTCGGCCGTCGAACCCTTCCAGGGGGCGGCTACCGGTGTCGGCGGCATCCTGCGGGACATTTTCACGATGGGAGCCCGACCCATTGCCTTGCTCAATGCGCTGCGGTTCGGACCTCTGGAGGATCCCGCCAATGTCGGCCTGATGGAGGGCGTCGTCGCCGGGATCGCTCATTACGGCAATTGTGTCGGCGTTCCCACCGTCGGCGGCGAGGTTGCCTTTGATCCCTCCTATGCCGGCAATCCCCTGGTCAATGCGATGGCGCTCGGTCTGATGGAGACCGGTGAGATCGTGAAGTCCGGTGCGGCCGGCATCGGGAACCCCGTCGTCTACGTCGGCAGCACCACCGGTCGTGATGGCATGGGGGGGGCCAGCTTCGCCAGTGCGGAACTCAGTGCGGATTCCCTGGACGACCGTCCGGCGGTGCAGGTGGGGGATCCTTTCCTGGAGAAAGGTCTGATCGAGGCCTGTCTGGAGGCCTTCGCCAGCGGTGATGTGGTGGCTGCTCAGGACATGGGAGCGGCCGGCCTCACCTGCAGTTGCTCCGAAATGGCTGCCAAGGGTGGTCTTGGTGTGGAACTGGACCTTGATCGCGTGCCGGCCCGGGAGAGCGGCATGACGCCGTACGAGTTCCTGTTGTCGGAATCGCAGGAGCGGATGTTGTTCGTGGTCAAGAGCGGTTGCGAGGAACGGCTGATGCAGCGTTTTCATCGCTGGGGCCTTCAGGCTGCCGTGGTCGGACGGGTGCTGGATGAGCCGCTGGTGCGGGTTCTGCATCAGGGCGGTGTGGCTGCGGAGGTGCCTGCAGCTGCCCTGGCGGATGACACACCGGTTGAACAGCACGATCTGCTGGAGGAGGCTCCTGCGGATCTGCAGCTGCTCTGGCAGTGGCAGGAACGGGATCTTCCAGAGCTGAACGATCCGGGATCCGTTCTGCTTGCTCTCCTCGATGACCCCACGATCGCCAGCAAGCGCTGGGTCTATCGCCAGTACGACCAGCAGGTGCTCGCCAACACCGTGGTGTCGTCCGGTGCGGCGGATGCCGCGGTGGTGCGTCTGCGGCCTCAGCAGGGAGAGCGATCCCTTCAGGCTGTTCAGCGAGGCGTCGCGGCCACCGTCGATTGCCCCAACCGCTGGGTCGCGCTTGATCCTGAGCGGGGTGCGATGGCCGCCGTCGCCGAAGCGGCGCGCAATCTCAGTTGTGTCGGTGCCGAACCGCTGGCGGTCACCGACAACCTGAATTTCCCATCTCCTGAAACACCTGTTGGCTACTGGCAGTTGGCCATGGCCTGCCGCGGGATCTCAGAGGCCTGCCGGGCATTGGAAACGCCCGTTACGGGGGGGAATGTCTCCCTCTACAACGAAACCCGGGGGGATGACGGGTCGGCACGGCCGATTCATCCCACGCCTGTGGTGGGCATGGTCGGGCTGGTTGAGGACATCCGTCGGGTGGTGGGTCTCGGTTGGTGTGAAGTTGGGGACTCCGTAGTTCTTCTGGGGGTTCCACCGGAGGAGCGTGAGGATGAACGGGTCGGCTTGGCTGGCAGCAGTTATCAGCAGCTCGTCAACGGCACCCTGGCCGGACGTCCGCCACGGGTTGATCTCGCGTTGGAGCGGTCTGTTCAGACCCTGCTGCGACAGGCGATCCGTCAGGGTCTGATCGCGTCAGCGCATGACAGCAGTGATGGTGGTCTGGCCGTGGCGGTGGCGGAGTGCTGCATCGCTTCAGGGCTTGGTGTTGCCCTGGATCTCTCGCCGTTCAGCGGTTCAGTGCAGCGGCTGCTGTTCGGTGAAGGCGGTGCGCGTGTGGTGGTGTCCGTCAAACAGGCCTCTCTCGAGGCCTGGGAGCGTCTGGTTCTCTCGTCGCCGGCCTGTCCGGTCACCCCTCTGGGTGTTGTTCAGCAGGATGCTCGCCTGCACTGGCGTCTCGCGGATCGGGATGTCCTGGATCATTCGGTCGAGAGCCTGCGCCGAATCCATGAGGATGCGTTGCCCCGTCGTTTGGGGGCGGCAGGGCGTGGGGCAGAATTGTGAAGGATTTCTGAAGTCGAGGCGCCCTGTGCAGCAGCTCGTGGGGGAGCGTCCCGATCGGATGGAGGAGGCCTGCGGAGTCTTTGCCGTTCTCGCGGTGGAGCAGCCTGTGGCCAACCTGGCTTACTTCGGCCTCTATGCGCTTCAGCATCGAGGCCAGGAGTCGGCTGGCATTGCCGTGTTCAATCAGGACAAGGTCCGTCTGCATAAAGACATGGGCCTGGTCAGCCAGGTGTTTGACCAGGAGGTGCTTGCCCGGATGCCAGGGGATCTGGCGATCGGTCATAACCGTTATTCGACCACCGGCAGCAGTCGGGTCTGCAATGCGCAGCCGGTGGTGCTGATGACCCGCCTGGGGGCGTTCGCCCTTGCCCACAACGGCAACCTGGTCAATGCGGCGGAGCTTCGGCAGGCGGTCGATGACGGACAGGCCGAGTTCACATCCACCACCGATTCGGAACTGATCGCATTCGCCGTTCAGCAGGCGGTTGACCGCGGTCTCGACTGGCCCGAAGCCATCCGTTCAGCGCTCAAGCTCTGCCAGGGAGCTTTCAGCCTGGTGATCGGCACCTCGCAGGGGCTGTTCGCCATCCGCGACGGGTACGGCATTCGTCCGCTTGTCTTCGGTCATCTCGGCGAGCCTGAGTCCGGGCACTGGGTGGTGAGCAGTGAGACCTGCGGGCTTGAGATCATCGGAGCCCGCTACGTCGATGATGTTCAACCCGGCGAACTGGTGCGCTTTCGTGCTGGAGACATCGTTCCGGAACGCCAGAGCTGGAGTGTTGAGCCGAATCGGCTCTGCGTGTTCGAAATGATCTATTTCGCTCGTCCGGACAGCCAGTTCTTCGGAGAATCGCTTTACAGCTATCGCCAGCGCATCGGCCGCACTCTGGCGCGCGAATCCTGCGTTGATGCCGATCTGGTGATCGGTGTTCCGGATTCGGGTATTCCCGCAGCCATCGGGTTCTCACAGGAGAGCGGCATTCCCTACGGGGATGGGCTGATCAAGAACCGCTATGTCGGTCGCACCTTCATTCAGCCGACCCAGGCGATGCGGGAGGCCGGCATCCGGGTCAAGCTCAATCCATTGCCGGATGTGCTGTCCGGCAAGCGGGTGGTCGTCATCGATGACTCCATCGTTCGAGGCACCACCAGTCGCAAACTGGTGACTGCCCTGAGGGACGCCGGTGCCACGGAGGTGCACATGCGCATCAGTTCCCCGCCCGTGACCCATCCCTGCTTCTACGGCATCGACACCGACACGCAGGATCAGCTGATCGCTGCCAGGCTCACTCTCGAGGAGATTCAGGAACACCTCAAGGTCGATTCACTCGCTTATCTCAGCAAGGAAGGAATGGTGGAGGCGGCTCAGGCTGAATCAGGCAATTTCTGCACAGCCTGTTTCGATGGCGATTATCCAATTCCGATGGACGAACAGCTTCTCAACAGCAAACTGATGCTGGAGCCCGCTGGAATCGCCGGTCGCTGATCAGCGGCGCGTCAGAGGGACGACCGAGCGGATGGCTTCGCCGCTGCGTAGATCGATTTGATCGGTGAAGTCACCTCCAAGCGAGCTGAGGGCGGTTTCACCGGTTTCCAGTCGACCATGACGGCTCCGGTCCGAGATGAGTCCGATCAGGGCGTCACCGTTGCTGATGCCCCTGATCCTGTCGTCATCCGATCCAAGGTTCACTCCCATGCAGCCGAGGTCTCCACGCTGACAACGGCGCAGCGGAGTGATGTCGAGGCGGGTCATGCGTCCCTTGCCGCTGACCATGAACAGAGTCGGGTCCTGTTCCGCCACGTTGATGCAGAGAGCTCCGACGAGCTGTTCTCCCGGCAGCAGGCGCATCGTCATCGGACCTTGGGCCAGACGACCCATCAACGGCAGTGTTGTTTCATTCACCGGAAGTCGCAGAATCCTTCCCAGATCCGACACCAGCACAAGATCGCTGTGTTCCCGGCAGATCAGTGCGGATGCCAGCTCGACGCCTTCCTTCAGCTTCACCACGCTGGTGGCGCGTCCGGAGAGATCCAGCACTTCACTCATCGGTAGGCGCTTGAAACGCCCGTCGCTGCTGAGCAGACCAAGACTGAGATCGGATCCATCGCCGTCGGGCAGTTCAGCGATGGACACCAGTGGGTCACCTTCCAGTCCTGTGGGCAGAAACCGCTCCAGGGAACCGGGTTGCTGTCCGGCGAATTCCCACCGCAGGGATGCGACCCGTCCACTGCTGCTGATCCCCAGCAGGCGTGGAGGAGGTTCGATCGGCAGGATCAGCCTGGCCGGTGAGGGTTCATCCCCGAGAGGACAGGGCTCGCTGAGGTGCATCCGGCCCAGCACCTGAGGCGAAACAACCTTCACCTGACCATCGGCCTGGATCAGCAACCGCGCATCTCCAGGCAAGGCCGCCAGAGCCTGTTGCCGCAGCAGTTCGGTGTTCGGGCGCTGACTGGCGGCTCGTTCCGCCATCAGGGCATCACCTCCCTCCACAAGACGGGTTCGGCGAGGGGTGGCGAAGCGCTTTTTCAGTGTTTTCAGTTCCGCGACCATGGTGTCGAGCAACTGATCGCGGTTCTCCAACAGCAGCTTCAGACGATCCCGTTCGCTCCGCAGATCGTCGAGCTCCTTGCGCAGGCTGTCCTGCTCCAGACCTGTGAGACGTCGTAACGGCATGGCCAGCACCGCGTCCGCCTGACGTTCGTTCAGATCGAGGCGCACCATCAGACTCGCTCTGGCCGAGGCGGCATCCGCTGCTTCCTGAATCATGGTGATCACAGCCTGAAGACTGTTCAGCGCTGTGATCAGTCCTTCAACCACCTCCAGGCGGTCTTCGGTTTTTCTCAGGGCATGGCTGGTTCTTCGGATCAGCGTCAGCTCCCTGTAATCCAGGAAGGTCTGGAGCAGTTGTCTCAGGGAAAGCTGCTGGGGCTGACCATCCACAAGCGCCAGAAGGATGGCTCCGAAGTTGCTCTGGAGAGCGGTGCGACGTTGCAGATCGCTCAACACGTTCTGAGGGTCGGCATCCCGGCGCAGTTCCACGACCACCCGCATTCCCTCGCGGTCGCTTTCATCACGGATGTCCGCGATCCCACCGATCTTTCCGTCATTCACCGATTCCGCCAGCTTCTCGATCCAGCCCGCCTTGCTGAGCTGATAGGGAAGTTCGGTCACCACCACGGCATTGCGTTTGTGGCGTCCCTTGCCTGGATGCACCTCCTCGATATGGGCGATTCCCCGCATCGGGATGCTGCCTCGGCCGTGCAGATAGGTGTCCCGTAGCCCCGCGCTGAGCAGCACCTCACCACCGGTGGGGAAATCAGGGCCTGGAATCAGTTGCAGCAGTTTGTCGTCGCTGAAATCGGGTTGGCGGATCAGGGCAATCAGACCATCCACGACCTCCCCCAGGTTGTGGGGCGGAATGCTGGTGGCCATCCCCACCGCGATTCCGGAGCAGCCGTTCAGCAGCAGGAAGGGGAGCTGCGCCGGCAGCACGGTGGGCTCCTGCTGGGAACCGTCGAAATTGGGAGCGAAGTCGACGGTGTCATCGCCGATCTCCTCGAGCAGGGCCTGGTGAGCGATCGGTGCCAGGCGTGTTTCGGTGTACCGCATGGCGGCCGCTGGGTCGTCGTCCACCGATCCGAAGTTCCCATGACCATCCAGCAGTGGATGGCGGCTCGCAAAGGTCTGCACCAGACGAACGAGGGCGTCGTAGACGGCCTGGTCGCCATGGGGGTGGTACTTGCCGAGCACGTCTCCGACGACACGGGCACATTTCCGGTAGGGCCGGTCCGGAGTGAGGCCGAGCTCCTGCATCGCATAGAGGATGCGCCGCTGCACCGGCTTCAGGCCGTCGCGGGCATCAGGGAGAGCCCGGCCCACGATCACGCTCATGGCGTATTCGAGGTAGGAGCGCTGCATCTCCTGATGCAGGGCGATCGGTTGAACGCGCTCCTCAGCCATCTCGTCCGCTGAATCCTGGGCGGAAGGCGCTCAGCCTACAGATGATCAGCGGCGTTTCTTCCATGTGGCGTTGGCTTGTGCCCGCTCCACACTGGCGGCCAGTTCCGGTTCAGCCAGCAATTTGGCTGTTGCCTGACGGATCCGATAGCCCCACAGCTGTTCCTCCTGATGCGGTGCGAGAACGTAATTCGGATCGCTGGCCAGGGCGTCCTGCGCCAGGGTCAGGATTTCGCTGCTGGTGCTCTTACCCTGTTGATACAGAGCGGCAGCGAGAGCCAGCATCGGTTCCGCGTTGACTTCAATCTTCAGCACCCGACGCCAGCGGCGGATCGCTTCATCCCGGTTGCCCATCTCGTAAAGCACCAGAGCCTGATTGTTCAGGGCTTCCCAGAAATCCTTCTTGAGCGCGGTGGCTTTCTCAAATGACTTCAGCGCCATCGGCAGTTCGTCTTGCATGATCCGGGCATTCCCGAGATCGAAGTAGGCCGCGTGGTTGTCGGGGTCGAGTGCAAGGCCCCTGTCAATCAGTGGGATCGCCTCTTCCGGACGTTCAGCCCGCAGGGCGATCGCGGCTTCCGCAAACCAGAGACCCGCCTTCTCTGGATTGAGATCCTTGGCGCGAGCCAGTGAGAAACTGGCCTGATCGAGTTGTTCGTTGCGCAGCTGGGCTTCAGCCAGCACGGACCAGAGCCTTTCGTCCTGCGGATTGAGGCGAACCGCCAGCGCGGCAAGTTTCGCGGCCTCACGGGGTTGATCGAACTGCAGAAGCTGAGCGGCCGTGCGCCCGATCCCCATGGCAGATCCCGTCAGTTCCTCGGATGTCGGGAGGTAGACGTAGGGAACCATGGCTCTTGCCGGCAGAGCCAGAGTCAGAGTTCCTGCCAGGACGAGCGCTGCTTGCAGACCTCTGCTGATAGGCGTTCGGCTGGATCCCATGGAGTGGAGTCGTTCCTTAAATCGTAGGGGGCTCACTCATGCGTGCAGCTGCCGCATTTCTCCTCCACATCCACGGTTTGATCCGCCGCAGAGCCGACCCTCTCAGCTGCTCGTCCCAGTGATCGTCATCCCAGCTCAGCACCTGGTCCCGGGTCAGATCCATCAGCCAGGGTTTCGGCTGCAGTTCAGGATCTCTGGTGCTCGGGAGTGATCGGTGGTTCCAGGGGCACACCTCCTGGCAGATGTCGCAGCCGGCGACCCAGGGGCCAAGCGCTTCGCTGATCGATTCAGGAAGACGAGCGGACCTGTTTTCAATGGTGTGATACGCCAGACAAAGCCCTGAGTCGACAACGAAGGGTTCGCGAATCGCGTCCGTCGGGCAGGCGTCCAGACAAGCGGTGCAGCGTCCGCAGAGGGAGCGGGCGGGTTCATCCGGTGTCAGCTCTTCGGTGGTCAGAAGATGTCCCAGAACCATCCAGGACCCCTCCTGGGCGCTGATTACGTTGCTGTGCTTTCCGATCCAGCCCAGACCGGCCTCCTCAGCCCAGGCCTTGTCCAGGAGTGGGGCCGAATCGACGCACACGCGCCATCGGCAATCCGGACGCTGCTCTGACAGCCAGCGGCCCACGCGTCTGAGCCGCTGATCCACCACCCGGTGGTAGTCCCGTCCCCAGGCATACCGCGCAACGCGCAGTCGTCCTGGTTTCGGCACTGTCTCGACGTGATAGTTCAGTCCAACGGCCAGAAGACTGGCCAATCCGGGCAGGAGCAGGTTCGGATCGCGGCGGCGCGGTGAGGCCATCCAGGCCATGTCCGCATGATCACCGCATTCGAGCCACCGCTCCAGAGCCGCTGTCCGCATCTGCAGTCTCGGACTCCCTGGGAGACGGGCGATGCCGACAGGCTCGAAGCCCTCCTCTCGCGCCCGCTGCTTCAGGGCAACGCTGAGGCCAATCTGAGGATCGCTGTTCACGACGGACATCAACCCTAAAGTTGGACGCTTTTGCATCGTCCCGTGACTGAGTTCGAGATGGGAGGCCCCTCCAACGGCCGGCTGACGCCTCTGCTCCGCTGGCTCGGCCTCACCATGGTCGTCATCCTCGTTCTGCAGATGGTGGCTCTTCTGGTCGGTGTGGACTGGTCGGACGAGACAACCAAACCGCAGATCGTCGGACCGTTGGTGGCTTTGTCTCCGCTGGGACTGATGGGGTTGCTGATCGCTCTGATCGGTTCGCGTGTCGACGTTCCAGAACGTCGACTCACACCGCTGCGTCTCGTGGTCTGTGCGATCTCCTCGCTTCTGGCCCTGGCGATGATCGTGGCTGTTCCTTTCTCCCTGGGAGCTGACGCTGCCGATGGTCCGGCTGCCGAACGTCTTGAGCAGGGACGTCAGGCCGTCAAGGATGCCCGCAGCTTCCGCGAGAACCCCAAGGAGGTGGAACAGCTCGGTGAACAGCTCGCTCAGGCCGGTCAGCTGGCGTCCGACGCATCGGCGGAGGACAAGAAGCGTGCGGCCGAAACGATGATCGACACCCAGATCGCACAGATGGATGACCAGATCGAGAAGCTGGAGAGTCAGCAGAGCCGTTCGGGTCGCCAGCGTGCCATCGGTGGCACGGCCAGTGCCGTCGTCCTGGCGATCTCATTCACGCTGCTTGCCCTGGCCGCTGTGCTCTGAGCGCTGGTTAGGTTGGACGCATAAATGACTCTGGGCTCAGAAGCTCCTTGGTCCAGTCCAACCCCAGACCTGATCAGCCGCTGACCGCCAGGCTTCAGCAGGATCTGAAGAACGATCTGATCGCCGGACTTCTGGTGGTCATCCCCCTTGCCACGACCATCTGGCTCTCGACGATCGTCAGCCGCTTCGTGCTGGCCTTCCTGACATCGATCCCGAAGCAGTTCAACCCGTTCATCACCCTCAACCCTCTGCTCCAGGATCTGATCAACCTGGCGCTGGGACTCACCGTCCCCCTGATGGGGATCCTGCTCATCGGACTGATGGCCAGGAACATCGTCGGCCGATGGCTGCTCGAGTTCGGCGAGGGCACGCTCACCAGAATCCCTCTTGCCGGGTCGGTCTACAAAACCCTCAAGCAACTGCTCGAGACCGTTCTGCGCGACAACTCAACCCGATTCCGTCGCGTTGTCCTTGTCGAATACCCCCGTGAAGGACTGTTCAGCGTCGGCTTCGTCACCGGTCAGGTCGGTCCGTCTCTGCAATCGGACCTCGAACAGCCGCTGCTGAGCGTCTTCATTCCAACGGCGCCGAATCCGACCACCGGGTGGTACACGCTTGTGCCTGAAGGTTCGGTGCGTGAGCTTGATATTTCTGTGGAGGAGGCCTTCCGCACGATCATTTCGGCTGGCATCGTCAATCCCGATGAGCGCGAAACCCAGGCAAACCGCAGTTTTTCCAGCCTGATCGCCCAGCTTCGTTCCTCCGTTTCACCCACCGCCTGATTCCATGCACTCAAGATCCCTCGCCCGCGAACTGGCGTTGCTGGTGTTGGGGCAGACGTCGGAGACCGATGCAGCTCTGGCGGAACAGCCGGCGATGGATGGCCTGCTTCAGAAGGCTCTCGACAGCCTCATGATCCTCTGGCGCGAGACGTTGGACGGCAGTGCGGCCGATCTCGAACGTGCACAGCAGAGCCTGCTGGACAGTGAGCTCAACCAGGATGTGTCGGTGCCGACCGCCACGGTGACATCGCATCTGCGTTCATCCATCAGCGCAGCAGAGCAGGTGCTGAACGGTCTCTCCGCCTGTCTTGACCTTCCTCGCTCTGTTGCTTCTGTCCGATCAGGAGCAGATCCGCCAGGACGCTCTTTCCAGGGTTCGCTTGGTGATGGAGCGGCGTTCTGCGATCGACACCCGACTGGATCAGGTGATGGAGGGTTGGAGGCTCAACCGCCTGCCCCGCATCGACCGCGACATCCTCCGACTGGCGGTGGTTGATCTGACGGATCTCAGCACTCCTGCACCCGTGGCGATCAGCGAGGCTGTGGAACTGGCCAACCGTTACAGCGATGAGCAGGGCCGACGCATGATCAATGGTGTTCTGAGGCGGTTCCAGAACGCTGCATCCACCGCATCAGCCTGATGGTGTTCGATTGGTTCCAACGTCGGACTGAAGCGGCCCCGACTCCAGAGCCCGAAGCGACCCCGGAGCCCACTCCGTTGCCGGTCGGTCCGGAACCAACAGCGGAGCCGGTTTCGGAGCAGACCCCGATGGAGCAGCCGTCGGACGTGCCGCAGGTCAAGGAAGACGACGCTCTCGTCTGGGCACGTGAGGCTTACGCGCGTCTCAAACAGCAACAGAGCGCCGAGCAGTCCGCGCCGGTTCCGGTCCCGACGCCGAGTCCGACGCCAACACCCAGTCCTGTTCCAACCTCTGCGCCGGTTCCGACATCAGGCCCTTCCCTGCTGGAGCAGGCCGCGGCTCAGCGCCTTCAGCGTCAGCAGGATCAGGATGCCCGTGCGGCTGAAATCGAGCCGACAGCTTCGCCGACGCCCGCGCCGACAGCCTCTCCGGATGACTCCGCGGAGCCCAGCCTCGGGGACTTTGACGATGCATTCACCTGGTCAGCGGAAGTGCTCGCGGCGCAGGGACGACGCGCTGATCAGGTCTCCCTCGAAGAGATCGACTGGCTCAGTCGGTTGCGTCAAGGTCTGGAGAAGACGCGCCAGGGATTTGTCACAGGGCTGCTCGAGAACCTGGGGGATGACCCTCTCACTCCCGAGGTGCTCGATGATCTGGAGACACTTCTGCTGCGAGCTGACGCCGGGGTGACAGCGACGGATCAGGTGCTGGAGGCCCTCCGACAACGCATGAATCAGGACGTGGTCGACCCCAGCGAGGGGATCCGCTTCCTCAAGGAACAGCTCCGTGGCCTTCTTGATGCACCGATCCGGTCGAGCGGTGTGGACCTGCTGGCTCCGGAACGGGGAACCCTGAACATCTGGCTGATGGTCGGTGTGAACGGCGTCGGTAAGACCACCACCCTCGGCAAACTCGCGAATCTTGCCGTTCGCAGTGGTTACACCGCTCTGATTGCAGCTGCTGACACCTTTCGAGCCGCTGCCGTTCAGCAGGTGGAGGTCTGGGGACAGAGGAGTGATGTTCCTGTCGTCTCCAACCCCAGCAGCAACGCGGATCCCGCTGCTGTTGTCTTCGATGCCATCGGTGCCGCCCGGTCCCGCGGCAGTGATCTCCTGCTCGTGGACACCGCCGGTCGTCTGCAGACGAAACACAACCTCATGGAGGAACTGTCCAAGGTGCGGAGGATCATCGATCGTCTGGCGCCGGAGGCGAATGTGGAGTCGTTGCTTGTGCTGGACGCAAGCCAGGGTCAGAACGGGTTGCGGCAGGCCATGGCCTTCGCCGATGCGGCCGGGCTCACTGGTGTCGTGATCACCAAACTGGATGGCACGGCCCGCGGTGGAGTGGCGTTGGCCGTGTCTTCAGAAGCAGACCTGCCGATCCGTTTCATTGGAGCCGGCGAAGGGATCCGGGATCTGAGGCCCTTCAACAGCTTTGAATTCGTGGAAGCTTTGCTGGCTGGTCGCTGAGGCATTGCTACCTTGCAGCCTCTTGGGGGGCTGAGCCGTGAGCAGCAAGCCGCCCCGTCGGCATCCGACTCCTGCGGTTCGAGGAGTCAACCCCACGCCGCAGGCGATGGCATCGCTGCGGCAGTTGTTCGACAGCCTCAGCCGCGAGCAGAAGCGCAATCAGGATCTGCTGGTTTCCCTGGCTTTCGCTCTCCGCAGTTTCACCAATCTGAATCGCTTTCTTGAGCTGGTTCCGGTGGTGGCCGCTCGTCTGGTGAATGTGGAAGGGGCGGTTCTCGTGCCGTTCCAGGCGGATGGTCGGCTCTGGCGAGATCAGCTTCAGGCTGTGCCCTCTGGAGCCATGTCAGGAGTTGCTGCGCCGGTTGTCGGGATTCACCCCTGGGCAGGCTGCCGGGTTCGGAACGGAAGACAGTCAGCTTCTCGCCATGGATCGCCTCGTTCAGCGGCAGTTGCCCAAGGCCGGAATGTTCGCCACATCCGTTGTTGCCAGAGGTCGCCCCAGGGGACGTCTGTACGTGTTCGATCAGGATGGTGATCTGGTCTGGACCGATGTCCATCGCCGTCATGCACAACTTGTGGCCGATCTCGCAGGCGTCGCCATCGAGAATGACCAGATGCTTCAGGAAGCCCGTCGCCACGAGCGGGTCGATCGGCAGCTGAGCATCGGAGCCGAGATTCAGGCCCAGCTTCTCCCTGATCGATGTCCCGTCATCGAGGGGGTGGAGCTGGCGGCACGTTGCCGTCCGGCTTTTCAGGTTGGAGGGGACTACTACGACTTCATCCCGACGCGTCCCGAGCTGATCGGACGTCGTCGTGAGCGGGGTCGCTGGGCTCTGGTGATGGGAGATGTGATGGGAAAGGGCGTCCCTGCCGGACTGCTGATGACGATGCTGCGCGGCATGCTGCGGGCTGAGGTGCTGAGCGGACTGCCTCCCCATCGCATTCTTCACGATCTCAATCAGCTCGCTCAGGAGGATCTGGCGCAGTCCCACCGGTTCGTGACGCTCTTCTATTCGGATTTCGATCCCCGGACCCGTCAGCTCCGCTATGCCAACGCGGCGCACAATCCCCCGCTCCTCTGGCGCGCGGACAGGCGCAGCATCAGTCGTCTCGACGCTGCTGGTCTGCTGATCGGGCTGCAGCCTGAGGCGGACTACGGGCTCGGGGAGGTGCGTCTCGAGCCCGGAGACGTACTTCTGTATTACACCGACGGCGTGACTGAGGCCCCGGGAATCACCGGCGACCGCTTCGATGAGGCGAGGCTGATCCGTGCTCTCGAAAGCGCCTGTCGCAGTGGTGAGGGGTCTCAGGGAATTCTCAACACGTTGTTCGAGCGTCTCGATCGTTTCGTCGGGGCTGACCGGCAGCTTGAGGACGATGCCTCAATGGTGGTGCTCAAGGTGCCGGAGGCTGTGTCTCTGCCGAGCGTCCGATCCCAACCGCAGCTCTGAGGGCTGACATCCGCCTGACAAGCTGAAGACACTGTGGATTGGCCCAATGGCAGCTGGAGTGACCGGAGGTGCAGCGGGAACCTGGAGTGATCGTTTCGAGCAGGGGCTCCACCCCTTCATCGAGGCATTCAATGCTTCGATCGGATTCGATCTCACCCTGCTCCAGGAGGATCTGGATGGCTCCATCGCTCACGCCCGGATGCTGGCCGGTTGCGGGGTGATCAGCGCGGAGGAGGGCGATCAGCTGGTGGAGGGTCTTGAGACGGTCCGCCGCGAAGCGGCTGAGGGAACGTTTCAGCCCGGTCTCGCCGATGAGGATGTTCACTTCGCTGTGGAGCGGCGCTTGATCGCTCTGCTGGGGCCGGTGGGCAAGAAGCTGCACACGGGGCGCAGTCGCAATGATCAGGTGGGCACTGATCTGAGGTTGTGGCTACGCCGTCGCCTGGACGGTCTTGACACCGATCTGGTTCGACTGCAGCGGGCTCTCTGGTCCCAGGCGGATCAGCACCGACGCACTCTGATCCCGGGCTACACCCATCTGCAGCGGGCTCAGCCTCTCTGCCTGGCTCACCATCTGCTGGCTTACATCGAGATGCTGCAGCGTGACCGGGACCGTCTGCAGGATGTGCGAGGTCGGGTCAACATCTCCCCCCTCGGGGCTGCTGCCCTTGCCGGTACGCCTGTGCCGATCGACCGCCGTCGGACGGCGGCACAACTGGGTTTCGATGCGATCTACGCCAACAGTCTCGATGCCGTGAGCGATCGCGACTTCTGCGTGGAGTTCTGTGCGGCAGCGTCGTTGGTGATGGCTCATCTCAGCCGCCTGGCGGAGGAGGTGATCGCCTGGGCTTCCGAGGAATTCGGATTCGTGCGCCTGAGTGATCGCTGCGCCACGGGCAGCAGCCTGATGCCGCAGAAGAAGAACCCTGACGTTCCGGAACTGGTTCGGGGTAAAACCGGCCGGGTGTTCGGGCATCTGCAGGGTCTGCTGACGATGATCAAGGGTCTTCCCCTGGCTTACAACAAGGATTTTCAGGAGGACAAGGAGGCCTTGTTCGATGCGTTTCGGACCACGCGCGACTGCGTCGAGGCAATGGCGATCCTGTTCGAGGAGGGTCTCGTGTTCCGCCCCGAACGGCTTCATCAAGCGGTGGGAGAGGATTTCTCCAATGCCACCGATGTTGCTGACTATCTCGTTGCCCGCGGCGTTCCTTTCCGAGAGGCTTATCAACTGGTGGGTGCCGTGGTCCGGCGTTGTCTCGAGGATGGCTGTCTGCTGCGAGACCTCAGCCTCACGGCCTGGCAGGACCTGCATCCAGCCTTTGAGGCCGATCTCTATGCCGCCCTTGAGCCGCAGGCGGTCGTCGCGGCCCGGCGCAGTGAGGGGGGTACAGCATTTGACCGGGTGGATGAACAGCTTGAGATCTGGTCTCAGCGTTTGCATGAATCTCAAACAGCGGGATGACCCGTCTGCATGGCCGGGTCTACGCTTGATATGCCAGAGGTACGCGCTTCTCTAAGAAGTCAAGGACCCATGGCGATGATTCAGGTCCTTTTGGTCCACTTTTTCGTACCCGGTCCACTTCAAACGTGAGCATTTTCGTTGGCAATCTCCCCTTCCGCGCTGAGCAGGAAGATGTGGTCGAACTGTTTGCCCAGTTCGGTGAAGTTGTGAATTGCGCCCTTCCGCTTGAGCGGGACACCGGCCGTAAACGCGGATTCGCCTTTGTGGAAATGGCGGATGAAGCAACAGAGGAAGCCGCGATCGAGGGCCTTCAGGGCGCCGAGCTGATGGGTCGGCCGTTACGGATCAACAAGGCAGAGCCCCGCGGTAGTGCACCTCGGCGCGGCGGTGGTGGCGGCGGCTACGGCGGCGGCGGTGGTGGCGGCTACGGGCGGCGGCGGTCGTGAAGGCGGCGGTGGTTATGGCGGTGGCGGTCGTGAAGGCGGCGGTGATGCCGGTGCTGACCGTCGATCCGGTGCCCGCGGCTGGGAAGATCGCAGTTACGGCGCCGGTTCCCGCGACACTGCCGGTGAAGGTGGCAACAATGACGATGGCCGCAGCCGTCGTCGTCGTGGTTCCTCCGGTGGCGGCGGCGGCGGTGACGACTACTCCGGTTACGGCGGCGCCGAAGGCTGATTCGACTTCAAAGGCCGGCGTCTCGCAATTGGCGGCCGGCCTCCTCCAGGATCCGCAGATCGGCTCCAGGTCGTTGGGCCCGGTTGCCGAGATCCCGGCGCCAATGCCGCGCACCTCGTACCCCTTCCACGAGCTGCACCAAATGACGGCAGAGATCCCACAGTCGTCCGCCCCGTTGCAGATGGGCCTCTGCGTGGGGAATCAGTCCTGTCACCACATCCGACGCCAGGATCGTTCGGGGACGTTCATCGAAGATCACCGCATCCACGCTGGTCCAGCGCAGGGGATGGGAGTAGGCAGCGCGTCCCACCATCGCCCCATCGCAGATCTCAAGGGCCTCCAGACAATCGTCAGGTGATTCCAGGCCGCCGTTCAGTTCAATCACCAGCTCCGGGCGACGTCGCTTGAGCGCCACCACGCGTTCATGCTGCAAGGGTGGAATCGTCCTGTTCTGTTTGGGGTCCAGTCCCTCCAGCCAGGCTTTTCGCGCATGAACGGCAAAGCGGCTGGCACCCGCTGCCGCCACACGATCCACAAAAGCGGTCAGCAGAGCATCGCTGTCGAGATCATCGATGCCGATGCGATGTTTCACCGTGACAGGCAGATCGGTTGCGTTTCGCATCGCCTCGACGCAGCGGGCCACCAGATCGGGTTCCGCCATCAGGCAGGCACCGAAATTGCCAGCCTGAACCTTCTGGCTGGGACATCCCACGTTCAGATTGATCTCGTCGTACCCCCAGGCGCTGGCGAGACGGGCAGCCTCCGCGAGCAGGGTCGGGTCGTCCCCGCCCACCTGAAGGGCAATCGGGTGTTCCACCGGGTCGAAGTCCAGCAACCTGTCCCGTCGATCGGTGTGATGCAACGCCTGGGCCACCACCATTTCCGAATAGAGCAGTCCCCTCCGGGTGATCTGCCGCATCAGCACCCGGAAGTGGCGATCGGTGCAGTCGAGCATCGGTGCGACGCTGAATCGGAAGGCACCTGTGATGTCCGCTGTGGCGACGGTGTTCATGGATCCATGCTGCCTGCCGGTGAAGGCCCACTCCGGTTAGAACCGGCTCTGTTCATCCGGTGATGATGTCCTTCAGCAGCTTCGCTGTCTCGAGACGATCGCTTCTGGTTGCGGTGTCCGCAGGACTGGTGGGCTCCCTCTGGACACCGCGGCAGGTGCTGGCGGCGTCCAAGGCTGATGATCCCCAGTGGGATCTGTCAGAGGAAACCTGGCGTCAGCGGTTGTCTCCCGCGGCTTACAACGTGCTTCGCGACGAGGGAACCGAACGGCCCTTCACCAGTCCCCTGAACAACGAGAAGAGGACGGGGACCTATCACTGCGCCGGTTGTGATCTCCCCCTCTTTTCCTCTGAGGCGAAGTTCGACAGCGGCACCGGGTGGCCCAGTTTCTGGCAACCGCTGCAGGGTGCCGTCGCCACGAAATTAGATTTCAAGTTGATCCTCCCCCGCACGGAGTATCACTGCAGTCGCTGTGGTGGTCATCAGGGCCATGTGTTCAATGACGGACCCCGTCCCACCGGCAAGCGCTATTGCAACAACGGCGTCGCCCTCCGCTTCCAGCCCGCTTGATCTGATCGTCGTTGGCGGTGGACCCGCCGGATACATGGCAGCGATCACGGCTGCAGAGCAGGGGGTTCAGCAGGTGCTGGTGCTGGAGGGCACCCCTGAGCCGCTCCAGAAGGTGCGCATCAGCGGTGGCGGTCGCTGCAATGTGACCCATGCCTGCTGGGACCCCCGCGAACTGACCACCCATTACCCCCGGGGCAGTCGACCGTTGCGGGGTCCCTTCAGCCACTTCGCCTGCGGGGATGCGATTGCCTGGTTTGACGAGCACGGGCTCACCCTGGTGGAGGAACCCGATGGACGGATGTTTCCGCAGCAGAACCGTTCCGAGGCGGTGATCCAGTGCCTGCAGAAGGCGGCGAGGGCGTCGGGTGTACAACTGCGCACGAAGGCGATGGTCCAGCGGGTGCGCATTCACCCTGAACGGGCCTTTGTGCTCGAGGGCCGCGGCCTGGAGCCTTTGCATGCGCGCAGCTTGATGCTGGCCACGGGAGGGCATCCCAGTGGCCGAAAACTGGTGGAAGCCCTCGGGCACCAGGTGGTGCCGCCGGTGCCATCGCTGTTCAGCCTTGCGCTGCAGGCGCCGGAACTGACTGCCTGCAGCGGCATCGCCATCGACGATGTGGGCCTGGATCTGAAGCTGGGCAGCCAGCGGTTCCGCCAGACCGGGCGGGTGCTGATCACCCATCGCGGTCTGAGCGGGCCGGCCACGTTGCGCCTCTCGGCCTTTGCGGCCAGGGCCCTGCATCAGAGCCGTTATCGGGGTGAGCTGAAGCTGGATTGGAGTGCTGGGTTGGGTCGTCAAGGGGTGGAGCAACGGCTCCAGCAATGGCGGCAGGACCAGGCCAGGCGAACCCTTTCGGCAGCCAAGCCCTTCGAGCATCTGCCACGGCGGCTTTGGCAGGCTTTCCTGGCCATGGCTGGGGTGGAGGCGGATCGCCGTTGGGCCGATCTGCCGTTGAAGGCGGAGCGTCAACTGGTGGAGCTGCTCTGCGCGCAGCGTTTGTCGATCAAGGGGCGTGGGCCGTTCGGGGAGGAGTTCGTCACCGCTGGCGGTGTCGCTTTGGGGGACGTCAACCTGGCCACGATGGAGAGCCGACGCTGTCCCGGTCTTTATCTGGCTGGTGAACTGTTGGACGTGGACGGCGTGACCGGCGGCTTCAACTTTCAGGCCTGCTGGAGTGGCGGTTGGTTGGCAGGTCAGGCGATTTCGACAGCCCTCACTGAATCTGATCAAACACGGTGAACATCGGCAGGTACATCGCCAGAAGAATTGAGCCGACGATTCCACCCACAACGACAATCATGGCTGGTTCCAACATTGAGGTCAGCGCTTTCACCATTGCGCTGACTTCGTCTTCATAGAAATCAGCAACTTTGCTCAACATTTTATCCATTTCACCGGTTTCTTCCCCAATCGACAACATGTTCAGTGCCATATCCGGCAAAACCTTCTGACGGATCAGGGCTGTGCTCAACAGAACTCCCTCCTGGACAAGAGCTCTGGATTCGAGGATCGCATCGGAGATGATGGAATTTCCTGCCGTCTGGCTGGAGATCTCAAGAGACATCAGAATCGGCACGCCTGCTCGTGTTAGTGAGCTGAAGATCCGGCAGAACTGCGCTGTTGCCGTCATCATGATCAGCTCTCCGAAGAGAGGAACTTTCAGCATCAGCCGGTCCACCTGACGGCGTCCGTTGTGCGTCTGGTAATAACGGGCGAACATCCAAACCGCAATCAGGAGTGCGCCGACGATGTAGAGAGCCATCACGGATCTCAGCAGTTTGCTCAGGTCGACCAGCAGCTGGGTGAACGCTGGGAGTTCGGCTCCGAGATCCTCGAAGATTCCAGCGAATGTCGGAATCAGAAAGATTGTCATGCCCAGAAACACCAGAATTGCAATCACAAGAACGGCGACGGGATATCCGAGAGCACCCTTGATCTGGTTCTGAAGTTTGGCGTTGTCCTCGAGAAGTTTGGCAAGACGTTTGAGCGACTCATCGAGCACACCGCCGGCTTCGCCGGCTTCCACCATGGCGACACTCAGTTGATCAAAAACCTTCGGCCATTTTCTGATTGCGGTTCCGAGAGCTACGCCTTCATTCACATCAAGGCTCACCCTGACCAGAGCTCGCTTGAACATCGGCAGCTTCTGCTGTGTGGCCATCAGATCAAGGCTGCGTACGATCGGCACCCCGGCATCCACAAGGGCCGCCAGCTTGCTGGCGAACACGGCTTTCTCCTTCACTCCGGGTGCCTTTTCAAAGGCACGGCCGAGATCGAAAGACATCCCTCCACCAGCGTCTTTCTTCTCGCTTCCACGTGTGTCATTGCCACTCGGCTTCACGTCGGTGGCGCGGATGCCCCGTCGCCGAAGCTGTTTCCGCGCTTCGCTCAGATCAGCGGCCCTGACGGTCAGGGTGCGTGGCTGTCCGGTTGACCCGGTGTAGGTGGCAACAAAGCTGGCCATCGATCAGGTACGGCGCCGGTCAGGGATCACCGACCAGACGTTCCAGTTCCGCCGGCTTGCTGGCTTTGGCAGTGGCCTCAGCCATGCTGATTTCACCTGCTGCCACCAGGTTCGCCAGCGCTTTTTCAAGCGTCTGCATGCCCAGTTCCCCACCGGTTTGGATCTGGGAATAGAGCTGAGCAGTCTTCCCTTCCCGGATCAGGTTGGCCGTCGCCGGGGTGTTGATCATGATTTCCTGTGCCATCACCCGACCGAACTGACCGGGAGCCGGATTCTGGCGGCGGCAGAGGGTCTGGGAGAACACGGCCACGAGACTTCCCGAGAGCTGCACACGGATCTGGGTCTGTTGGCCTGGCGGGAACACATCCACCATGCGATCCACCGTCTGGGCAGCCGAACTGGTGTGCAGCGTGCCGAACACAAGATGACCGGTTTCAGCAGCGCTGATGGCCAGTTGGATTGTTTCCAGGTCTCGCATTTCGCCGACGAGGATCACATCTGGGTCTTCCCGCAATGCCGCACGCAGGGCATTGGCGAAGCTCCTGGTGTCTTCGTTGAGTTGGCGTTGGTGCACCAGGCTCTTATCGCTCTGGTAGACGAATTCGATCGGATCCTCGATGGTGAGGATGTGTTCGCTGCGGGTGTGATTGATGTGATCCAGCAGTGCAGCCAGGGTGGTGGTCTTGCCGGAACCTGTGGGTCCCGTGACCAGCACCAGGCCCCGCGGACGCTTGCTGGTCTCGATCACGACCGGAGGCAGGTTCAGAACCTCGATGCTGGGGATCTTGCTGCCCAGGGCCCTCAGGCAGGCGGCATAACTGCCCTTCTGCCGGTACACGTTCACCCGGAAACGGGCGACGCCTCTGAGTCCGTAGGCGCAGTCCAGTTCCCAGGTCTGTTCGAGGGTCTTGCGCTGGCTGTTGTTCAGCATCGAGAAGATCAGCCTGTTGCAGTCCTCCTCTTCCAGGGGTTCCTCCAGCATCGGGCGCAGTTCGCCGCTGAAACGTCCGTAGGGAGGCTGTCCGGTGGCGATGTGCAGATCGCTGCCGCCTGCTTCGACCAGCTGCACCATCAGGTCTTCGATCATCAGATTCATACCCATCTCCTCACTGGCGTTCCGTCAGGCAGTAGGGACATTCGAGCCAGCTCTCCTGAAGGCCGGCGCCACAACCGCTGCACGTCATTGTGCTGAGGGCCCGGGCTCTCCGCTCGGATTCCAGACCTGAATCCGTGAGGATCATGCGGCCCACCTCCTCGAGGGTGGTGTGGCCCTGTCGCACCAGCTCCAGGCTGTACCTGAGCAGCGTCTTCATTCCCGATTCCAGGGCCAGCTGCCTGATCACGTCGGTGGTCGCCCCCTTGGAGACTGCCGTTGCAATGTCCTCATTCATGCGCAGCACTTCATAGACACCGACCCGGCCCTTGTAACCACTGCCCTTGCAGCGGGGACAGACGGAGGTCCCCGGCGTGTGATGGTGGGCCCGGAAGAAGGTCACCTTCGCTTCGTCGCTTGCCATCAGACCGAAGCGTCCAAGCTCCATCTGGCTGGGTCGGTAGGGCTCCCGGCAAGCGGTGCACACCCGGCGCATCAGACGCTGGGACACGATCCCGATCAGGGCAGCAGAGACCATGAAGGGCTCCACACCCATCTCGTCCAGCCGCGCGATCGTGCTCGGGGCATCGTTGGCATGAAGCGTGCTGAGCACCAGATGGCCCGTGAGAGCGGCTTCGATGGCAGTCTTCGCGGTTTCCAGATCGCGGGTTTCCCCCACCAGCAGCACATCCGGGTCCTGTCGCATGAAGGCTCTCAGGGCTGTCGCGAAGTCGAATCCCTTATCCCGGTTCACCTGGCTCTGAGTGATCCCAGGCAGCGTGTATTCGATCGGATCCTCAACGGTGGAGATGTTGATGCCGGGGTCGTTTCGCTCCGCCAGCAGCGAGTAGAGCGTTGTCGATTTGCCTGATCCGGTGGGGCCGGTCACCAGGATCATTCCGAACGGTTTGGATCCCAGTTCACGCACGAGGTCGAGGGTGATCGGATCGGAGATCAGCTGATCCAGTCCGAGCTGCGTTGAATCGCTGTCCAGAAGACGCAGCACCACCTTCTCGCCATAACGGCTCGGCAGGGTGCTGACCCGGAAGTCGATCACCCGGTCTCGATACCTGCGGCGGATGCGTCCGTCCTGAGCCTGGCGTCGTTCGGCGATGTCCAGGTCCGCCAGGATCTTGAAGCGGGAGGTGACGGCAGGGATCAGCCGCCCCGGCAGCGGCTCGATGTATTGCTGAAGCACACCATCCTGTCGGTAACGCAGCCGCAGACCTTTCTGCTGGGGTTCGACGTGGATGTCACTGGCGCCGACGGACATCGCCTGCAGCAGGATTCTGTCCACGAGACTCACCACCGGTGAAGCGTCGGCATCCCGCAGACTCGCCTCCAGGTCGATCGTGCCGCTGCTCTGCTCGGCCTGCTCTTCAGGGTCCTCCTCGAGCACCCCATCGACGGTGAATTCCTCCAGATAGGTGGCAGCCGTCTCTTCGACGGCCCGGTCCACCGAGGGGGAGGCCGTCGGGACCGGCTCGACGGATTCGAGGGTCTCCGTCTTCTGGAGTGCGGCCTTCAGATCGCTTTCCAGCGAGCGATGCAGGCGGATCTGCCGACCGTTGCCGGGATGCTGCGCCAGAAACTCGCTTCGATCCTGTTCATCCCAGTGGCTGGGGACGGCGATGTCGAGATGGTCGTCGTCGATCGCAATCGGCAGAGCCCGAAGTGCGCGCCATTGATCCACGTCCAGACCCGTGCTTCCGTCCGCGAGAAGCTGCCGCGAGCAGCTGAGCTGCTCCGGCCCGGGGACGGTCTGCTGCAGCAACAGTTCCAGTTCCAGCCGTTGCTGAGCCGGTTCTTCGGCATCTGGAATCGGCCGGGCCAGGGTCACGGGCGGGAGGTGAAGTGGAAGGTGCGGGCTTCCGCAACTTGTGGGATGTCTGCGTCGCCCTTCAACATGTCTAGGCAGCAATTCCTGACCGGTCAGCATGAGCGGCGACGCCTCCACCCCAGCGCAGGACCAGAACGCCGAGTCGATGGAGCCTGTCGCGTCCCCAGACGTTCAGGAATCGCCGGTTGAGTCCGGTTCCACCGGAACGGATGTCGATCCTGCCGAGCGCCTGCAGCAGCTGGAGAAGGAGTTGCAGACCCTGCGTGCCGAACACGACGCCCTGCAGAGTCAGTACATGCGAATCGCAGCTGATTTCGATAATTTCCGCAAGCGTCAGAGCCGGGATCAAGATGATCTCCGTCAGCAGCTGGTCTGCTCGACGCTGAGCGAGATCCTTCCTGTTGTCGACAACTTCGAGCGCGCCCGTCAGCAGCTCAACCCTGAGGGTGAAGAGGCTCAGGCCCTCCATCGCAGCTATCAGGGTCTCTACAAGCAGCTGGTCGAAGTCCTGAAGCAGCAGGGGGTCGCCCGGATGGAGGTGGTGGGTCAGGAGTTCGATCCCACGCTCCATGAAGCTGTTCTTCGTGAAGAGAACACGGAGCACCCCGAGGATGTGGTGATCGAGGAGCTTCAGCGCGGCTATCACCTCAACGGTCGCGTCTTGCGTCACGCCATGGTCAAGGTGTCGATGGGACCGGGTCCTTCCGGTGATGCTCCAGCTGCCGACAGCCATTCGGAACAGCCCCAGCCGGAACAGTCCCAGTCGGAGGACTCTTGATGGCCGATTTCTATGAGCTTCTCGGTGTTGCACGGGATGCGGATGCCGACACCCTGAAGCGGGCCTATCGCCGCATGGCCCGTCAGTACCACCCCGACATCAACAAGGAAGCGGGTGCGGAGGATCGCTTCAAGGAGATCGGCAGGGCCTATGAAGTGCTCAGCGATCCGCAGAGCCGGGCCCGGTACGACCAGTTCGGAGAAGCAGGACTCGGCGGTGCCGCCGGAGCGCCCGACATGGGTGACATGGGCGGTTTCGCCGATCTGTTCGAGACGTTCTTCAGCGGTTTCGGAGGTGCACAGGCCGGGGGGCGTCAGCGACGACGTGGTCCTCAGCAGGGCGATGATCTGCGCTACGACCTCACCATCGATTTCGAGCAGGCGGTCTTCGGTCAGGAACAGGAGATCAAGATCCCTCATCTGGAAACCTGTGACACCTGCAGTGGCAGCGGGGCCAAGCCGGGGAGCGGACCCACCACCTGCGGCACCTGCGGAGGGGCCGGTCAGGTGCGTCGCGCCACCCGCACGCCGTTCGGAAGTTTCACCCAGGTGGCGGAATGTCCGACCTGCGGAGGCACCGGACAGGTGATTGCCGATCCCTGCTCAGCCTGCGGTGGCCAGGGAGTGCATCAGGTCCGCAAGAAACTGCGGATCAACATCCCTGCCGGTGTCGACACGGGAACCCGTCTGCGGGTCTCGGGCGAGGGCAATGCCGGCCCCCGAGGCGGCCCTTCCGGGGATCTCTACGTGTTTCTCACCGTGAGGCCCCACCCCCGTCTCAAGCGGGATGGCCTCAACATTCACACCGAGGTGAACGTCAGCTATCTGCAGGCGATCCTCGGTGACACGATCGAAGTGGAGACCGTTGACGGTCCCACCGAGCTGGAGATCCCGGCTGGAACCCAACCCGGATCGGTTCTGACCCTGTCCAACAAGGGGATCCCCAAGCTGGGGAATCCCGTCGCCCGAGGCGATGAACGCATCACGGTCACCGTTCAGCTTCCGAGTCGTCTCTCGGACGCTGAACGAGGGCTGCTGGAGCAGTTGGCCGGTCATCATTCGGCCCGCGGCAAGCAGCATCACCACCACAACAGCGGGCTGTTTGCCCGACTGTTCGGTCAGAAGGGATGAGCAGCGGTTCTCTGGATCTCAGGGGCACGCCCTGTCCGGTGAACTTCATCCGCTGTCGACTGGCTCTCGAAGCCTTGCAGCCTGGTGATCTCCTCAATGTCCAGCTGGATCGCGGCGAACCTGAAGAGATGGTGATCCCCGGATTGCGCGAAGCGGGTCACCGGGTGGAGATCACCGATGACTCCTCCAGCTGGATCGTTCTGCGTGTCGTCTGCGGGGGTTGATCAGCTGTGAGCGATGCCACCGGAATCGTTGTGGCGTTGCAGGCGAATTATCTGGAGGTGGAGCTGGACTCGGCTCCAGAAGGAGTTCCGCCGCGGCTGCTCTGCACACGACGCACCCGTCTGAGCCATCGGGGTGAGCTGGTGCATGTCGGCGATCGGGTGGTTGTCGAGGCGATCGACAGCGTTCAGGGCCGCGCCGTTGTGGCCCGGGTGGATGCCAGAAGCAGCCTGCTGAGCCGACCCCCGGTGGCCAATGCCTCCACCGTGGTGGTGGCCCTCGCTGTCGAACAGCCCGGTTTCGATCCGGATCAGGCCAGTCGGTTTCTGCTCACCGCCGAACGCACCGGCCTCGCTGTTGAACTGCTTCTGACCAAGGCCGATCTGGTGAGCCGGGATCATCTGGAGGCTCTTCAGGTTCGTCTGCAGGGCTGGGGTTACGCACCGATTGCGGTTTCCTCCAGGACTGATGAGGGGCTCGACCGGGTGCGGCAGAGACTCTCAGCCTCGCCGCTGACGGTCGTGTGCGGTCCTTCCGGTGTTGGCAAGAGCAGCTTGCTGAATCGACTGATGCCGCACCTGGCGTTGCGGGTCGGAGCTGTGTCCGGACGACTGCAGCGGGGTCGTCACACCACTCGGCACGTGGAGCTGTTTCCTCTGGCTGAGGGATGTCGCGTTGCGGACACCCCAGGGTTCAATCGACCGGATCTGCCGGATGAACCGAGGGAGTTCGCCCTGCTGTTTCCTGAGTTGCGTCACCAGCTGGATCCCTGGCCCTGTCGCTTCCGCGACTGCCTGCATCGGGCTGAGCCCGGCTGTGGCATCCGGAGGGACTGGGAACGTTATGACCTCTACACAACAGGGCTGGAGGAACTCTCGAAGCTCAGCCGCTCATCCCGGGCAGGTTGAGGTTGAGTCCTCCTGTGAGGTCCTCCATCCGCTGCTTCATCGTGGCGGTTGAGGCGTCGTAGGCCGCCTGCAGGGCTTCCAGGGTGGCGGCTTCGCAGGCGTCCTGACCCTCCTGGAGAAGCGCCGGATCGAGGCGCACCCGCAGCGGCTGCTGATTGCCGGAAAGCCAGATGCTGGCGCGGCCATCGGCACTGCTGCCCTCGATTTCCATTCCGTCCAGTTCCTCCTGCAGCTTCTGGGCGTCCTGCTGGATCTGCTGGGCCTTGCGGAAGGCTTCGGTCAGCTGACCGAAATTGGGTAGTCCGAACCCTGCCATCGTGGTGCTGAGGGAGTCGGCAGATTAAGCCGCTGTTGCGAAACCGAGGCGTTTCACTTCCGGATGCAGAGACAGTGCGTGGCGTTCGTGCACCCGTGCCTGCACGAAACTGATCAACCGGTCGATGTCCATGGCTGTGGCGGCACCGGTGTTGACGATGAAATTGGCGTGCACGGTGGACACCTCAGCGCCACCGATCCGCGTTCCCTTGAGGCCCAGGTCCTCGATCAGCCGACCGGCCTTGAGGGGTTCAGGATTGCGAAACACGCTGCCGCAGCTGGGTTGGGTGTAGGGCTGAGTGCTGGTGCGCTTGCTGAGGTTGTCTGAGGTGATGCGCCTCAGTTCCTGAGGGTCGTGCCCGGGCTCGAGTCGGAAGCGGGCCGAAAGCACCAGCAGGGGTTCGTTCTGCAGGCGGCTGTGGCGGTAATCGAAGGCGAGCTGGTCGCGTGTGAGCTCGAAGCTTTCACCACCGGCCATCGGGATCACCTGAACCGATTCCAGCGATTCAGCTGTGCATCCACCCTGAGCACCCGCATTCATCACGGCGGCACCGCCGACCGTGCCGGGGATGCCGACGGCCCATGCCAGCCCCTGGAGACCGGCCTGGGCGACCCGGCGGGCCAGGGACGGGATCGGTTCCCCTGCGAGGGCCTGGACCAGGCCACTGCGCGCGTCCAGCGTCACACCCTGCATGCGGCGAAGGCAGAGGGTGAGGCCGCTCAGGCCCTCATCGTTGATCAGCAGATTGGAGCCGGCGCCGATCACACGGCAGGGCAGATCGTTCTGATGCGCCCAGTCCAGCCATGCGGTCGTCTCCTCGATGGTGGTGGGTTCCGCCAGCCACTCCGCCGGTCCGCCCACACGCCAGGTGGTGAACTCGGCGAGAGGAACCTGCTTGCGGGAAGGGAGACCAGGCATTCCGATCAGGCGGCCACCGGTGTCCTGGACAGTCGTGACCACAGGCTGTTCACATCACCGGCTCCCATGGCCAGAACCAGGTCCTCAGGGCGGCTGGCGTCCCGCACGAGGGAGACCAGCTCATCGATGTTGTCGGCCACGTGGACGGGAAGCTCAGGTCTCAGGGCCCGCACACGGTCCGCCAGGGTGCGGCTGCAGACCCCTGCGATCGGTTTCTCACCCGCGGCATAGACCGGGGCCAGCATCAGCGCGTCACAGTTCTGCAGGGCGAGGGCGAATTCACCGAGGAACTCCTGTGTACGGCTGTACCGGTGGGGTTGGAACACGGCCAGCAACCGGCGCGGCGGGCTGGGCAGAGGGCTGCGGCCGCTGTCCACCATCAACCGAGCCATCTCGAGAGTTGCCCTCACTTCGCTGGGGTGATGGGCGTAGTCATCAACGATGTGGCGCCCCTGCCAGGTGCCGCGCAGATCGAAGCGACGCCCTGGGGTCTGCAGCACAGCCAGGCCTCCCATCAGTCGGTCCAGGCTCAGACCTTCCATTCGGCAGGCGGCCAGGGCAGCCGTGGCGTTGCTCAGGTTGTGCAGGCCGGGCATCGGCAGGGTGAACTCACCGACGGCGTTGCCGTTCTCGAAGAAACGGGCACGACAGCGGTCTCCATCCAGCTGCAGAGGCAGGGCGGCGAAGTCGACGTCGTCGCTGTTGCGGACCGACCACCAGGCATCGGCGCGGAAGTGTTCCCGGAGGATCGGATCGTCGTGGTTGGCCAGCAGGCGGCCGCAGCCATTTCCAAAGCGCTGCAGAGTCGTGATCAGGTCGTCCAAACCGCCGTAGTGGTCGGTGTGATCGAGCTCGAGATTGGTGATCAAGCCAAGGCTTGCCTGGAACTTCACCAGTGAGCCATCGGATTCATCCGCTTCCGCGACCAGCAGTCGACCCTGACCGGCATGGCCGTTGCTGCCCAGGCAGGGGACGATCCCGCCGATCACGGCAGTGGGGTCTTCACCGGCCTGATGCAGCAGGGTGGTGATCAGTGAGCTGGTGGTGGTTTTGCCATGGCTGCCGGCCACCGCAATCGACGGCTGCCGGGAGATCAAGGCGGCGAGCAGATCGGAGCGATGCCAGATGTCCAGACCTTTTTCACGGGCCCGCATCAGTTCCGGATTGGTATCGGGGATCGCGGTGCTGATCACCACGATCGGTGCCTGATCGGATGACGCGAGAAGGGCGTTGATGGATGCGGCTGTCTGCTCGGAGAAGATGCGCACCCCGAGTCCGCGCAGGTTCTGCACCGTTGCGTTGTCCCGCGGGTCGGATCCACTCACCGGTTGCCCGCGATCCGCAAGGATCCTGGCCAGGGCTGACATGCCGATGCCACCGACCCCGATGAAGTGCACGGGCTGGCGACTGTCGAGCAGGAGAGCCAAGGAACGCAGTCAGAGGCTTGAAAGATAAGGCAGTCCTTCAGCGTCGTCCTGATTGTTTTGGGACAGATCGACCGTTGCTTTGACCAATCCGGCTGGGGCCAGAACAAGGTTTTTGTTCTTATTTCTGTATGATCTGCGGCCAAAACCCTTCTGCGGCAATCCCGCTTCTGACATGACCCTGCGCGTTGCGATCAATGGATTCGGCCGGATCGGTCGCAATGTGATGCGGGGTTGGCTCAGCCGCGGCGCTGATACCGGAATCGAGATCGTGGGCATGAACTCCACATCCGACCCGAAGACCAGCGCTCACCTGCTGACCTACGACTCGATTCTGGGCAAGCTCGACCCCAGCGTCCAGATCGAAACCACTGACGAAACCATGATCGTCAATGGCAAGGAGATCAAGTTTTTCGCCGATCGCAATCCCCTCAACTGCCCTTGGAAAGACTGGGGTGTCGATCTGGTTCTCGAGTCCACCGGTGTCTTCAACACCGACGAAAAAGCAAGCCTGCACCTCGAGGCAGGTGCCAGCAAGGTGATCCTCACCGCTCCCGGTAAAGGCCCTGGAGTCGGCACCTTCGTCGTGGGCGTGAACGATCACGAATACCGCCACGAAGATTGGAAGATTCTTTCCAACGCCAGCTGCACCACCAACTGCCTTGCACCGATCGTCAAGGTTCTCGATCAGACCTTCGGCCTCGACTGGGGTCTGATGACCACGATCCACAGTTACACCGGTGACCAGCGGATCCTGGACAACAGCCATCGCGATCTGCGTCGTGCCCGTGCTGCGGCCCTGAACATGGTTCCCACCACCACCGGCGCCGCCAAGGCCGTTGCTCTCGTGTACCCCGAGGTGAAGGGCAAGCTCACCGGTTTCGCCATGCGCGTCCCCACGCCGAACGTCTCCGCGGTTGATCTGACCTTCGGTCCTTCCCGTGCCACCAGCGTCGATGAGGTCAAGGCTGTGATGAAGGCAGCCTCTGAGAACGGCATGAAGGGAATCATCAAGTACAGCGATCTGCCGCTGGTTTCGACCGACTACGCCGGCACCAACGAGTCCACCATTTTTGATGCCGATCTCACCTATGCCATGGGCGACAAGGCTGTGAAGATCCTGGCCTGGTACGACAACGAGTGGGGCTACAGCCAGCGTGTGGTTGATCTGGCCGAGGTCGTGGCCCGCAACTGGAAGTGATTCTCAGCGCTCTGGTCTGAGGCCATTCCCTCCCCTCGGGGAGGGTTTTTTCATGCCGATCGGTAGTGATCGAAGCCGGACCCGGACAGTTCAACGGCAGCGTGATCTCCGCTCCAGATCAGGCTGTCTGGATTGGCGGTGATCCGTCCGAATCGCTGACTCCCGGGGAGTGCACTGAGCCATGCTTCCGCCCAGTCCTCAGGAAGGCTGAGCACCAGTTCGAAATCCTCGCCGCCCGTCATGCACCAGCGGTCCCAGGGTTCTCCCAGCGGCCACTGCCCGGGGCGCGGCAGTCGGGCATGATCCAGCTCCGCACCACAACCACTGCTGCTGCACAGTGCCTGAACGGCTGCGAGCAGACCGTCGCTGCTGTCTGTGCCACCGGCACGCCAGGGAAGCTGCGCCGGTTTGCAGTTCACCAGGGCCTTGAGGGCATCAAAGCGGGGAATCGGACGGCGATGCTGAGCAACGGCCGCGGCCTTGAGCGTTTCGGGCAGGTCGCCGTCGGGCAGGTGACGATCGTTCTGCAGCAGCGCCAGGCCAAGCCTGCTGAGGCCGTGAGGCCCGCTCGTCACCAGCACATCCCCTGGTCGCGCCGCGTTGCGGTGCAGTCGCAGCGGACCGAGACGGCCAAGGGCTGTGATCGAAATCAGTCGTTGGCTGCCGGTCGAGCAATCACCTCCCAGCAGAACCCCACCATGCTGTTCGAGTGCGGCCGCGATTCCTTCGTACAACCCATTCACCCAGCTCCACGGTGTTGTTCCCGGAGCCACCAGGGCGACCGTGATGCCGTCGACATGATCGGCACCGCTTGCCGCCAGATCCGACAGGTTGGCCGCCACGGCCCGCCAGCCTGCATCCATGGGGGCGGTGGTGCCGTCACTGAAATGGATGCCATCCACCAGCACATCGGTGTTGACCAGCAACGGACGCGGGTCCGCTCCCAGGCACGCGGTGTCGTCATCCAGCTGGCCGACCGGTGCGAAGCCCGCCAGCCGCCGCAGCAGCTCCGCTTCACCCAGGTCAGCCAGGGTTTCGATCATGCGTGAGATCGGAGGCCGTCGGCACCATCGATCACCTTGATCGATCGGATCCGGTCATCGGTGGTGAGCTCTTCGAGCACATCAAATCCCTCAACGACGTAGCCGAAGGCGGCGTTGCGACCATCCACCAGGTTGAGCCCTGCCGGAGTCAGCTCCGCTTCGTACAGGAACATGAAGAACTGGGACGATCCGTCGTTGATGGCCTGGGCCGAATGGGCCCAGCCCAGGGTGCCGAGCGTGGCGAAGGGCAGAGTCGGCGTCGCCTTGTACAGGCCGACGTCTTCAAAGGTTTCGTTGTAGAGGGTCTCCGGTTCCTCGGGCACGCGAATCTCCAGGGGCACCTGGCGTTCTTGCCCCGTGGCGGGATCGACATAGCCGATCTCCGGTCCCTCGGGATCTCCGCTCTGGATCACGTAGAAGTCCTCGGCGCGGATGAAGGGCAGGTCGTCGTAGAACCCCTTCAACGCCAGATCAACGAAGGCACCTGCCGTCAGGGGGGCGTTGTAGCCATCCACGACGGTGGTGAGATCCCCCTGCGTGGTGCTGATGGTGAGGGTTGCGCGCCCCTGCAGACGCGGCAGGGCATCGAATTCGGCAGGGATCGCGCGCTCGAAGCCGTCCTCCACCAGCAGAGCTTCCACATCACCGATATGGCGCAAGGTCTTGCGTCGATTGGCGATGAATTCCGGTTTGTCAGCGGCTTGAACGGTCTGCTGCAGATCCTCCAGACCGGTGTCCACCTGTGCGAGCAGATCCTCGGCTCTGCTGCGCCGGTCTTCCGGGACCGCATTGAGGATGGTGCTCCGACGTGTGTTCAGGAGCGCCTGACTGCGGCTCACGGCCTTGCCGAGAGCACTCCAGCGCTTGGCCCGGAGGTCATCGCTGGTGAGCTCGAGACGATGCTGCAGGGTGCGGATGTCCTGCTGATCGAAGGGCAGGGCGTCCCTGAGGATCGCGGCCGGGTCCTTCACGGCATTCCCCTGCGGCAGTCCCGCCCAGGCGGGGGTCACCACAAGGAACAGTCCGGTGGTGATCAGGGTGATCAGGAGGGCTTTAAAACGCTGATGGGCCAAGGGGAACCCCAGTGCTGACGGGACTTTGGCACAGCCGTATGATCCCCTGAACCGTCCAGCCGGAATGATCTCCAGCAACGACTTTCGCACCGGCACCACGATCGAACTCGATGGTGCGGTCTGGCGCGTGGTGGAGTTCCTGCACGTCAAGCCCGGCAAGGGTTCCGCCTTTGTCCGCTCCAAGCTCAAGGCGGTGAAGAGCGGCAGCGTCGTGGAGAAGACCTTCCGCGCGGGCGAGATGGTTCCCCAGGCGATCCTGGAGAAGTCCTCTCTGCAGCACACCTACATGGAAGGGGAGGATTTCGTGTTCATGGATATGGCGTCCTATGAAGAGACCCGGTTGTCAGCCGAACAGATCGGAGAGAGTCGCAAGTACCTCAAGGAGGGCATGGAGGTGAACGTCGTCTCCTGGAACGGCAGCCCCCTGGAGGTGGAGCTGCCCAATTCCGTTGTGCTTGAGATCACCGAAACCGATCCGGGAGTGAAGGGTGATACGGCCACCGGCGGCACCAAGCCGGCCATCCTCGAGACAGGAGCTCAGGTGATGGTTCCCCTTTTCCTTTCCGTCGGCGAGAGGATCAAGGTCGACACCCGCAACGACAGCTACCTCGGCCGCGACAACTGATCATCATGCAGCTCGATCACGACCAACTGCATCGGCTTCTTGAGGCGCTCGGTGAGAGCGACATTCAGGAATTCCGTCTTGAGAGCGACGATTTCCGGCTGGAGATCCGGCGCAATCTCCCCACCCAGACCGTGATGACCACGGTGGCTCCGACTCCCGTCGCCGCTGCTGCCCCGATCGTGAGCGAGACCGCTCCCGCGTCCCCTCCTCCGGCCGCGGCTGCCACGCGCAGTGATCTGGTGGACATCACCGCACCGATGGTGGGCACGTTCTATCGGGCTCCTGCCCCCGGAGAGTCTCCGTTCATTGAAGTCGGAAACCGCATCAACGTCGGCCAGACCATCTGCATTCTCGAGGCCATGAAGCTGATGAACGAACTGGAGGCCGAGGTGAGTGGAGATGTGGTCGAAATCCTTGTTGACAACGGCACGCCCGTTGAATTCGGACAGGTGCTGATGCGGGTGCGACCCGCCTAGGGCGTCGTCAGCTCCCAGGCCGCCTGCAGAGCGGCAATCATGCTCTGAGGTCGGGCGATTCCTCGTCCGGCGATGTCGAAACCGGTGCCGTGGTCCGGCGACGTGCGCAGGAAAGGCAGGCCCAGGGTGGTGTTGACAGCCGCATCGAAGGCGAGCAGCTTCACCGGGATCAGCCCCTGATCGTGATAGAGGGCAAGGTATCCATGCGGTGCCGCGTCTTCATCCAGTGCTTGCCAGGCTCGTCCGGCGGCCAGCCAGCAGGTGTCCGGCGGCAACGGACCATCAAGGCGCACGTCCGGGTGCGCCAGCCGCCAGCGGTCCAGGGCGGGTCTGATCCAGTCGTTCTCCTCTGCTCCCAGTTGACCTTCCTCGCCGGCGTGGGGATTGAGACCGGCGACTGCCAGGTGAGGTCTGGGATGAAAACGCTGGCAGAACGCCAGCAGAGCATCGAGTTTGTCGACCAGCACCTCTTCGTTCAGAACGTCGGGTACCTGCTGCAACGGGATGTGGGTGGTGGCCAGCAGGGTGTTCAGCCGCCAGCCGTTCAGGGGAGAACGTGCCGTGAACAGCATGGATGCGTGCGGGCAACCCGCCAGTTCAGCCAGGCGTTCGGTCTGACCGGGATAGATGTGTCCTGCTGCATGCCAGAGATGTTTGGCGATCGGTGCGGTGACCAGGGCGCGCGCGCCGCGGCTCACCAGATGGTCCACGGCGACGGTGAGCCAGTGGAAACTCGCTTCGCCGCTGCGTGCATCACCTTGCCCCGGCTGGATGGGAGCGATCAGTGGTCGATCGTCGATCGTCAGATGCTCCGGATCGGCCAAAGCGGTGCAGCCGAGCCGTCTCAACCGGTCGTGGGTCTCCAGCAGGGTTCGGCGACAGCCCACCAGCATCGGTTTCATCGCTTGCGGCAGCTCTGGAGAGGCAAGCGCCTTCAGCGTCACTTCCATCCCGATGCCCGCAGGATCCCCCAGAGCGATCACAAGGCGTTGGGTAGCGTCGTGGTCGGATGTCTCCATCGCTGTGCTGCGGTTGTTCCTGTTGGGTCTGCTGCTCGTGGGGCTGGCCACGGGGTTTCGAAATCAGTGGCTGACGGTGAACTGGAACAAGATGCTGGGAGACATGGGGTTGCCTGCCGCTGACACCGAGGAGGAACCCATCGATTTCAACCGCCTGATCATCGGTGACCCTGCTACGCCGGCGACGAAGGACTGACGTCCTGCTTCAGACAGTCCTGCAATCCGACGCGGTAGTCGGGATGAAGCAGGTCATAACCGAGACCATCCCGCAGCAGATGATTGCTCACCCTTCGGTTCTCGCTCCAGAAGGAGCGTGCCATGGCACTCATCTGCAGACTGGCCTGCTCGAAGGTCTCCGTCTCCGGCGCGTTTCTGCCGAGCAGTGCACAGGCATGGTCCAGCAGTTCGGTACTGGCGGCCGGTTCATCGTCGACGACATTGACGATGGCGGGATGCAAGCCCTCCTGTGAGCGATGCATCAGGTGCAGACAGGCACCGGCGATGTCCTCGACATGCACCCTGCAGAAAACCTGCCCGGTTTTGTCGATCCGACGGGCCCGACCCTCCTGCACCGTGTTGAGGACGGATCGCCCCGGGCCGTAGATGCCCGGCAGACGCAGGATCTGGATCGGCAGCCCGGAATCCCGCCAGGCCTCTTCGCAGTCCAGACGTCGACGGCTGCGGGCTTGCCCGGGTCGTGCCGGGTCTGTTTCACGCACCCAGTTCCCCTGAGTATCGCCGTAGACCCCAGTGGTGCTGAGATACCCCACCCACTGCAACGGCATTGATTCCAGCTGGGATCGCAGGCAGTGCAGGGCGGGATCCTGTCCTTCCGGTGACGGCGGAATGGTGCTGAGCAGATGGGTGATGCCCTGCAGGGCATCAGGTTGCGGCAGCAGGTCGCGGTCGCTGTCGAACAGCAGGTCGGCATCGGGCCGTGACTGATCGCGTCGTGTGCAGAGCACCGTGTTCCCCAGCCGCCGCAGCAGTGCCGCGAGCATCCGGCCGCTGTATCCCCCGCCAAGAATCAGGACTTTCGCGCTGGCAGGCAGAGCCCGGCTGCGGTTGACAAGCTCATTGAGCATCAGTACACCTGTATCAGTGCTTCGTTGTGGTCATGAGTTCGTCCTGTCTGCGGTCATGCGGTCCGGTGTCGACCGGCGAGGCCGCCGCTGTCCCTCTCTCCATCATTCTGCCTCTGCTTCTCTGCCTGGTGGCTGGGCTGCTGGCTCCGGAGGATCCAGTTGCCGACGCTTCGATCTGTCAGCGGCATCATCCGGCGCCGGTCTGTCGGGTCTGGTGAGGGTTCAGATGGTCTGGAAGGTCAGGTTCTTGTCACCTGTCCGGTCGGCGGATGGGGCCTGATTCGGCTGAGCCCACTGCAGCAACCTCAGAGCCAGACGCAGATCACCATCCATCCAGGCGCGGATCGCCATGGCCCTTCTGGGGTCGTAGAAGCGCTGTCGCCGGTACCACTCGAAGACATCCGAATCAGACTTGTGACCGTTGCAGGACAGACATGCCGGGACACAGTTTTCGGTAACGCTCAGTCCACCTCTGCTGCGAGGAAGGACATGATCAATGGATTCGGAAGGTTTGCCGCAATAAATACAACTTTGACCGGTGTGAGTATGGAGAGATTGTCTCCAACGTCGGACGCGTAATTTCGGGCAGAGTTCGTCAAGAAAAACGGCATCTCTGCTATGCATCCGAGTCAATCGGCTGAACGAATCTTGCCTCGAATGCATGCTCCGTCAATGTGTCGAGCGCTGCAAAAACAAAGGTTTCTCCAGCTCCAGAGGAAAACTTCATCTCTGCTCTTGCTCTCAAGCTGCACGCCATTAAAGTGAATGTTTGTGGGGGGCGTTCACGACGCCATCGTCACCTGCTCACTGTTATCTAGGTCTGTCTCCCGCAGGTCTGATCCGTGTCGTCAGTCCATTCGATGCGGTCACACAGGCGCAGCTGAAACGGATCCGTCCCAGGGGGCATTGGCATGGCCCCGCCGCGGGCTGGGAATTCCCACTGGCTGCGGCGGATGCCCTGCAGACGCAACTCGGCAAGCGGTTTCACATCGCTCCGGATCTGGAGCAATGGCTGAGCTGGAGCCGTCACCCTCTGCCGCCGATGCCGTCCCACAGGGATCTGGTGGCGGCGGCCGATCTTCAGCAGGTTCTGCCCGATGGTCGTCAGCCTCTGCGGCATCAGCGCAGCGGTGTGCGCTGGCTGTTGGCGCGACGGGGTGCCTTGCTGGCCGATGAGATGGGTCTGGGCAAGACGCTGACGGCTCTGTTGGCGGCCCGCGCCATGGTCCGCTGCATGGAGGTGAGAGTTCTGGTGATCGCGCCCGTCGGGCTTCATCGCCACTGGCGTCAGGAGGCGGATGCCGTCGGTCTCTCCATTGCGTTGGCCAGCTGGGCCAGGCTGCCCGGGGATCTGCCGCCTGCCGGCACCGTGCTCCTGGTGGATGAGGCCCATTTCGCTCAGTCGATCCGGGCGAAACGCACGGCTGCCCTGCTGCGTCTGGCACGCCATCCCCGATTGCGGGCGATCTGGATGATCACCGGGACCCCGATGAAGAACGGGCGTCCTGCTCAGCTTTATCCACTCCTTGCTGCGATCGATCACCCGATTGCCCGCGACCGACGCAGCTATGAGGAACGGTTCTGCCAGGGCCATTGGCGTGAACAGCGGGGACGTCAGCGCTGGCAGGCGGATGGTGCCAGTGAGCTCGAGGGGTTGAGGCGTCTCACCCGTCCGCTGATCCTTCATCGCCGCAAGGCCCAGGTGCTGGATCTTCCCCCCAAGCAGCGTGCACTGCATCCTGTCGAGCTCACGGAGCGGGAGGCGCTCGGCTTCGATCACCGGGTCGATCTCGTTGTGGAGGACTATCGACACCGGGTCAGGCTCGGTCAGGTGCGCTCCGATGCCGAGCCTCTGGCGGTGCTGACCTCCCTGCGTCGGATCGCCTCGGAGTTCAAGCTCCCCGCCCTGGAGGCTCTGTTGTCACGGTTGCGCTCAGACGGGCAAGCCGTGGTGGTCTTCAGTGGCTTCGTTGATCCGCTGGTGCTGCTGCATCAGCGGGTCGGCGGAGAGCTGCTCACCGGACGTCAGCGTCCACAGGATCGTCAGCGCGCTGTGGATCGCTTTCAGCAGCAGGACTGCGATCTGCTGCTCGCCACCTACGGCACGGGCGGGCTTGGATTCACCCTGCATCGGGCGAGACATGTGGTGCTTCTGGAACGTCCCTGGACTCCAGGAGATCTGGAGCAGGCGGAGGATCGCTGCCATCGGCTCGGTATGGGGGATGGGCTGACCTGCCACTGGCTGCAGCTCGGTCCTGCTGACCAGCTGGTGGATGGTCTGGTGGCCAGCAAGGCCGATCGGATCGATGTCTTGCTTGGACCACGTCGCATCGCCCTCGAGCGTCAGTCTCTGCCTGCCATGGTGCGTTCCTGCCTGCAGGCTGCCTGACGCACACTCAGCTCATGACGCAGCATCGGCTCAACGGCGTCACCCTGTTGTTGCTGCAACTGGATCGCTTGCGCGACGTTCTCACAGGCCTGTGCCGTCCTGCCGAGCAGGTTGAGCACAAGGGCGCGGTCGCTTCGTGCAGCAGGGTCCTCCGGTGTCTCATTCACGGCAGCATCACAGCGATCAAGGACGGCTTCCAGCTGATCTGCCCTGAAGGCCTCAAGACAGCCTGGTGCTGCGGCATTGTTCTGAGCTGACGTCCTTGTGTCGGGGGGCTCCGGTGCCCGGCAGCCGAAGCTGATCAGGAGGCATGCGGCGATCGGAATCAGCAGGATTCCCCGTTTCTCAGTAGCTGTATCGGTTCTCGTCGAATGTCTCGGAACCGCTGGGAGTGTTGCTGGTTGGTGCAGGGGAAGGTCGGCCACTGGAGATGGAGGTCTGCGAGCTGCCTCCGAACAGATCGCCGAGGAACTGGCCACAGTCGGGGAAATTGCCGGGGTCGTTGACCACCGACTCGGTGATCATCACAGAGGCGTGCTGCGGCGATGTCTTGAACGGTCCTTTTCCTTGGCGCTTGATCACGGCGTAGGCCGCATTCCAGCTCACGGCGTGGTCATTGCCGCTGGAGCGCATGTAGCAGTAGATCTTGGCGCCCTTGTCCTGCTTGCGTTCCGCAGCATCGGCCACGGTGGCAGCGCAGACACCGATCAGGCCGAGGCTGACCAGGGCCGGAAAGGGAGCGAAACCTCGCATGAACCGATGCTGCGGAAACTGGGCCAACGGTATCGATCCGGGCTGCGGTGTCCAGGCGTCTCAGGAGTTTCCAAGGGTCATCGGAGTCAGCAGTCGCACCACCACAGGCAACACCAGCAGCACCGTGATCAGTCGAACCGCGTGCAGGGCTGCCACCGCTGCACCAACGCCGAATTCCGCACCGACCAGACTCATGCCGCTGATGCCCCCCGGGGCAGCGCCCAGCAGGGCGACGACGGGATCAATGCCGAGCAGCCTGCTGCTCCACAGCCCGATCACGATGCCGGTGAGCACCAGGGTGACGGTGATCAGCAGGGCAGGCCGCCAGAGTGCCTGCAGTTGTTCGAAGGAAGCGCGCGTCAGCCCTGTGCCGATCACCGTGCCGATGCCGATCTCCAGCACGGTCCTGGTGCCGCTGGGCCAGTCCGCGCTGTCCAGTCGACCGCTCATGCTCAACAGGCCTGCTCCCAGAAGGGCACCGGCCAGCGGAGCGGCCGGAATGCGGCTGAGCAGAGCCAGCAGCCCGACTGCGGTGCCGGCAGCCAGGTAGATCAACAGCGTGGCGACTGGGTGCATCGTTCGCATCATCAGGCTTCGTCAGTCTGAACTTGAGGCTGAGCAACCCATGTGCTGTCATCGGGCCAGTCGAGACCTGACCGGATGAGCTCATCGGTGTCCTTTCGGATCACGCGCACTGCCGAGGATCTGGCCCAGACCATCACCACCCTCTCCCAGAGGCTGCTGACCCTCGAGCAGCGCGTCGAGGCCATGGAGCTTCAGCTGCGTCAGCAACGTCAGGACGGTCAGACGGTTCCCGAGGAGGAGCGACAGATGCTCGATGGGATTGAACGGATGCTCCGTGAGACCCGCGACCTGCTCAGCACGGAGACGGCGGCAGAGGGCTGGCGTGAGGATGGTTCGTCCCTCGATGCGTCACACCACGGTCAGGACATCGCCGCATAAGGGTGGCGCTTGATGCCAAAATGAAAAGAAAGGCAACTATGGCCTCCACCATCCCTGCCTCAGGTGCTTGCACCTCAACCAATTCATCCCGAACCCTCCACGGTCTGACGGTCATGACGCGATCGGGCTTCGTTGAGGGTGGCCATCAGCTCGAGAAGCTCGAATTCGCTCTGGCTGTCGCCGAAGCTCGCGGTGACAGTGAGCGTTGCAGTTTTCTGCGTGATCAGATCACAGATCTCGGCGGAAACGCAGAAGAGCCCGGCACCTGAACTGAATCAGCAATCAAAGTTCTTGATACTTCTCCGGAGGACTGGAGAAATTCATCCACCGCGGTAAGATATTAACCAAGGGAATTATCTGGAATTTGACGCTCACACTTCCCAAGGCATCAGCTCTCGCGGCTGAGCAACGGCAAGCTCACACATTGGCGGCGAAAGGTTATTTCGAACAAGCGCGCTCTGTTGCTGAATCAGGACAGATCGCCGAAGCAAGTTCTCTGATTCTCAAGGGTCTGGATCGTGAGCGCCGCGCCGGATGCGCAGGCCCACAGGTCATGCAGTTGATCAAACCAAGAGCCTGATCCAGATCTTCAACAAGCGGGTGACCGGATTCGAACCGGCGACGTTCAGCTTGGGAAGCTGACATTCTACCACTGAATTACACCCGCAATTAAGCGAGATCGCTCTCGCTCATTGGTTTTGCTCAGTTCAGAGCCTCTGCGGCCGCAGCCACGCCTGAACCCATCTTGCCCTGATGCAGTCCAAGGGATTGCAGCGTTGCTTCGATGGCTGAGACGGCAGTGAGCACATCCCGATCACAGACGAAACCGAGATGGCCGATGCGGAAAACCTTGCCTTTGAGGTGATCCTGTCCGCCTGCCAGAAGAATATCGAAACGCTCCTTGACTGTCTTGCGCAGCAACTCCGCATCGATGCCTTCCGGTGCCACGGCTGTGATCGCCGGACTGCCATGGCCTTCGGCAGCGAACAGAGGCATGCCGATCGCCTTCATGCCGGCCTGGGCGGCGGCGCGGTGACGTGAATGACGGGTGAAGATCGCCTCGAGCCCCTCCGACTGCATCATCTCCAGAGCGGCTTCCAGGCCGAAATAGAGATTCACTGCTGGCGTGAATGGGTTGCTGTTCTTCGCTGCTGTCTTTCGATACGGTCCAAGATCCAGATAGAACTTCGGCAGATCGGAGCGGTCGTAGGCCTCCCATGCCCGATCACTCATGGCAACGAAGCTCAGTCCCGGAGGAAGCATGTAGCCCTTCTGGGAGCCGGAGGCGACGACATCAATGCCCCAGGCATCCATGGGCACATCCGTTGCGCCGAGGCTGGTGACGCAGTCGGCGATGGTCAGGGCGGTTCCGTGGGCCTTCACGTGGCCGCAGATGGTCTGAAGATCGTTGATCACCCCGGTGGAGGTTTCCGAATGGGTGAGGATCACGGCACGGATCTGCTTGGCCGTGTCAGCTTCCAGGGCGCTGCGGAACGCCTCGGTGTCCAGTGGCTGGCCCCATTCCGCCTTGATCACCTCCACGTCCAGGCCGTAGGCGCGTGCCACCTTCACCCAGCGTTCACCGAACTTGCCGTTGTCTCCGCAGAGGACCCGGTCACCACGGCTCAGGGTGTTGATCATTCCGGCCTCCATGGCGGCGGTGCCGCTTCCGGTGATCACCAGCACATCCCCGCTGGTCTGATGCAGCCACTGCAGCTGCTCGGTGGTGCGTCGCACAATCTCCTGGAAGTCGCCGCTGCGATGGCCGATGGGATGGCGGCCAATGGCCTTCAGCACCGTTTCGGGAACCGGTGTCGGGCCCGGAATCATCAGGGTGAGCTTGTCCTGCACGGCTCTGGAGGATGCCAATCAGCGACTCTAGAAAACAGCCGCTCCCCTGCCCATCAACGTCTCCGCTTCCGGACTGACTCTGCCGGTGTGGGTGACAGCCGCGGCCCGTGCCGCTGTGTGTGCTCTGCTGCATCGCCCGTTTCAGGGTCAGCAGCCGTTGCAGCTTCCCGATCGGGATGCCCCTGTGGCAGTTCCCGTGCTTTCGGCAGCTCCACTGGCAGGGGGCGATTCCGCCCTGGCGATCAGCCGCTGTGAACCAGGAGAGGGGTTGGATCTGACACGAGGTCTGGAGATCTGGGTCTTTGTGGAATGGTGCGAGCGTGATGCGGTCCCGATCGTTCTGGTGGCCGGAGAGGGGGTGGGGCGCATGCAGAGCGACGGAGAACCCTGTCTCTCCGCCTTTGCCAGAACTCTGCTGTCGGTGAACCTCGAACCGTTGGTGCCGTCGCATCGTGGCCTGCGGGTGGAGGTGGTGCTTCCACGGGGGCGGGAGCTGGCGGAGCGCACCAGCAATGCCGCCTTCGGGGTTGTGGATGGCCTGGCCCTGATCGGCACCCAGGCAGAAGTGCAGCGCAGTGCGGATCCCGATCAGTTGCAGATGGTGCTTGCGGAACTGCGGGTTCTCGCAACGGATGCGTCCTTCGCCGGCCAACTGGTGCTGGTGATCGGTGAGAACGGCCTCGATCTGGCCCGACGCGCGGGTTGGCAGCCTCTGCTGAAGGTGGGCAACTGGATCGGACCGGTGTTGGTGGCCGCAGCAGAGGCCGGCGTTCAGGATCTGCTGCTGCTGGGCTACCACGGCAAGCTCGTCAAGTTGGCGGGCGGGATTTTCCACACCCACCACCACCTGGCGGATGGCCGTCTCGAGGTGCTCACGGCGCTGGGACTGGATCAGGATCTGTCGCCGCAGCAGCTTCAGCGGCTGCGGCACGCGCATTCCGTCGAGGAGGCCCTGCAGGGGCTGGAGCCCGAGGCGAGAGAGAGGCTCGGTCGTCACCTGGCGGCGACGGTGGAGCAGCGCAGTCGGGCCTACATCGCTCGCTACGGCGATTGGTCCATGCGCATCGGTGCCGCTCTGTTTGATCGCGGCAGGAGTCTGCGCTGGCGTGGGCCCGTGGCGGAGGACCGCTTCTTTACGCTGAGGGATTGACGCTCCTTTGTGAGCGGCACCACTCAGGATCGATGTCCCAGCCTTCGTCCGACGGTCAGCGTCAGCCGGCCATCGTCATCCTTGATTTCGGCTCCCAATACTCCGAACTGATCGCCCGCAGAGTGCGGGAGACCGAAGTGTTCTCGGTGGTGCTGGGGTACAGCACAACGGCGGAGGAGCTGCGCCGGATCGCGCCGAAGGGGATCATCCTCAGTGGCGGACCCAGTTCGGTCTATGCCGAAGGCGCCCCTCTCTGCGATCCCTCGATCTGGGAGCTGGGCATCCCAGTGCTTGGCGTCTGCTACGGCATGCAGCTGATGGTGCAGCAGCTGGGGGGTGTGGTGGAAGCCGCCACCGGCAAGGCCGAGTACGGCAAGGCGCCGCTCGAGGTGGACGACCCGACGGATCTGCTGACCAATGTCGACAGTGGCTCAACGATGTGGATGAGTCATGGTGATTCGGTGAAAGCCCTGCCGGAGGGCTTTGTGCGTCTGGCGCACACCGTTAACACCCCGGAAGCCGCTGTTGCTCATCTTCAGCGCAGGCTCTACGGCGTGCAGTTCCATCCGGAGGTGGTTCACTCCACCTGCGGCATGGCTCTGATCCGCAACTTCGTTTATCACATCTGCAATTGCGATCCCGACTGGACCACCACGACATTCATTGATGAAGCGGTTCGTCTGGTCAGAAGTCAGGTGGGGGAGAAGCGTGTGCTTCTGGCTCTTTCCGGCGGTGTTGACTCCTCCACCCTCGCCTTTCTTCTGAAGAAGGCGATCGGTGATCAGCTCACCTGCATGTTCATTGACCAGGGTTTCATGCGGAAAGGGGAACCCGAATTCCTGATGGATTTCTTCGACCGCAAGTTCAATATTCACGTTGAATACATCAACGCCCGTCAGCGTTTCATCGGCAAGCTGAAAGGAATCACCGATCCTGAGGAGAAACGCAAGATCATCGGCACCGAATTCATTCGGGTGTTCGAGGAGGAGAGCAGACGGCTCGGGCCCTTTGATTACCTCGCTCAGGGGACGCTCTATCCGGATGTGATCGAGAGCGCCGGCACGAACGTTGATCCCAAGACCGGTGAACGGGTGGCCGTGAAGATCAAGAGCCACCACAACGTGGGTGGTCTGCCCAAGGATCTGCAGTTCAAGCTTGTGGAACCGCTGCGCAAGCTGTTCAAGGACGAGGTGCGCAAAGTCGGCCGAGCTCTGGGATTGCCGGAGGAGATCGTCCGGCGGCATCCGTTCCCTGGACCGGGGCTGGCCATCCGCATCCTCGGTGAGGTCACCGACGAGAAGCTCAACTGCCTGCGTGATGCGGATCTGATCGTGCGGGAGGAGATCCGAGAGGCGGGGCTGTATCACGACATCTGGCAGGCCTTTGCGGTGCTGCTGCCGGTGCGATCCGTCGGTGTGATGGGCGATAAGCGCACCTATGCGTGGCCGGTGGTGCTGCGCTGCGTGTCCAGTGAGGACGGCATGACCGCCGACTGGTCGAGATTGCCGTACGACCTGATGGAGACCATCTCCAACCGCATTGTGAATGAGGTGAAGGGAGTGAATCGGGTTGTTCTGGACATCACCAGCAAACCGCCCGGCACGATTGAGTGGGAATGAGCGTCTGAGGGCTGGTGGGGGCCGACCGGGATCGATACCTTGGGCCACCGGCTTTGAATCCGTGACGGCGACACAACAGCAGGATCTTCAGCTGCAGCGGCGTCTGCAGCAGGACAGCATTCAGCTGGGTGGGCGCACGATCTATCTCAATCCTTTCCTGTACTGGCGTCGGTTCGACAGCAACACCGACCGTTGGCTGCGGGAGCCCGGTCAGCTGACGGAGGATCAGATCACCGCCAACCGATGCCGCTTCTATCCGGAAGTGGACTGGAGCCAGCTGGATGATCAGCAGATCGCTGTGCGCGATGGAGCGGTGGAGATGTTCCTGAAAAGCCTGGAGCTGATCAGCACCTTCCACCCCGAGCTGGGCTCCGGTCAGCTGCTGGAGGTGGAGCGGAAGATGACGATCACCAAGAAACGGGCTTTCGAGCGCTGGGTGGACAAGGCACTGCGTCGTCGCAGCCGTGAGGAGACCAGGGAGCATCGGCGCTTCGAGCGCACGCGCTTCTGGCGGGCCTGGCGGGAGTGGATCGTTCTCGACACCACTCAGAAGGCGCTGGTGCCGATGGTGATGCTGATGGTGCTCTGCGGTTTCGCCGGCTGGTCGATGGGCATGCGCCAGTCCGTCTGCCCGACACTTTCGCTGCCGTCAGGACAGACTGGGATCCGCTGAACCCAGGCCCCATGGCCGACGAACCCGCAGCCTCCAATCCCCTCGACCAGCTGCGCCTGACCCTGATGCAGGAGGTCCTGCCGGTCGGTCTGGCGATGGTTGAACGGGCCCGGGAAGGCGGTCCGGCCAGGGTCGCCGAGCTGTTCACCGCAGGGGCTGCCGATCCTCTCGGAGAGCTTCGCCAGGAGGGTGAACCGGCTGCCCGTTCCCTCCGCGATCAGCTGGATCAGGTGAGCCCAGGTCTCGGGAATCCTGTGATGCCGGTCACGGTGTCGGTGCAGGACCCGGACACTGCCGAGATGGATGAGCAGGAGCTGAACGCCATGCTTGAGCGGATTGCGGGTCGTCTGGAGACACTGAGAGCTCTGCTGCCTCCGAAAGGGCAGGGGTAGGTCATGGCCGTGACCAGCCAGCAGCGTCAGACCGGTCTGCGTCAGCAGCCGCTTGTGCTTCTGGTGGTGGTGCTGTTGTTCTGCAGTGCCATGGTCGCGCGCCTGGTCTGGATGCAGCTGCTGGAGGGCGCCCGTTTTCGTGAACTGGCGGATGAAAACCGCATCCGACTGGTTCCGCGATCGCCGATCCGCGGTCGCCTTCTGGATCGCAAGGGACGGGTGCTCGCCACCAGCAAACTCAGTTACACCCTGTACGTCGAGCCCCGCCTCGTGTCCGATTCGGCCTGGCCCGGCTTACGCGACAGGCTTGCTGCGCTGTTGAATCTCAAGCCCGATGTGCTGGATCAACGCCGCGACCGTGGCGTCGATCGGGATGGCTACCGCACCACCCTCGCCCTGAATCTCAAGCCGGAACAGGTGCTGCGTTTCCGTGAACAGGCGAGCACGCTCCAGGGTGCCCAGGTGGATGTGGAGATCCTGCGCCACTACCCGCATGGAACCCTGGCGTCCCATGCGTTGGGTTACACCCAGCCGATCACGGAACAGGAATACGAAGCGCTGGCAGAGAAGGGCTACAAGATCCGCGATCGCATCGGCCGTACGGGTGTCGAGGCGGCGTACGAGACGCATCTGCGCGGCAAGTGGGGCGGCCAGATGCTGGAGGTGAATGCCATGGGTGAGGTGCAGCGGAACCTTGGCGATCGGCCTTCGGTGGCCGGGAAAGATCTCACCCTCACGCTCGACCTTGATCTGCAGCGGGCTGCGGAGCTGTCCCTGGCGGACAAGCCGGGGGGTGCTGTGGTCGCTCTGGATCCTGAAGACGGTTCGATCCTCGCCCTGGCCAGCAAGCCTGGGTTTGATCCCAACTTCTTCTCGAAGTTGATCACCACGCAGAAGGAGTACGACGCGCTCTTCTCCAATCCGAAGAAGCCGTTGCTGTCCCGGGCGATGAACCCCTACGACCCCGGGAGCACCTGGAAGCCGGTCACGGCGATGGCAGGGATGGAATCCGGCAAGTTCCCTCCGGACACCAAATTGCACACCACGGCCTGCATCACGTACGGCGGCCATTGTTTTCCCGATCACAACGGGGTCGGTTTCGGCACCATCGGCTATGCGGACGCGTTGCGTTTCTCCAGCAACACGTTTTTTTACCAGGTGGGTGTCGGCGTGGGCTCCCTGGCGCTGAAACAGGCGGCCGATCAGCTGGGTTTTCAGCAGAAGACAGGGATCGAGATCGGCTGGGAGGAGAGCGTGGGATTGGTCGGTGATGAACGCTGGGCGGCGAAGGGACGTGGCTGGGCTGCACCCGGTTCCGTGCCGTGGATTCCGGAGGACATGGCCAGTGCTTCCATCGGTCAGTCGGTTGTACAGATCACGCCTCTGCAGCTGGCCCGCGCTTACGCGGTGTTCGCGAACGGTGGCTGGCTGGTGACGCCGCACCTGGCCAAGGGCCAGACGAACTGGCTGGATGCCGAGCACCGACGCAGGGTGGCGATCAAGCCCTCCACGCTGAAGACCATCCGCGAGGGTCTCCGAAAGGTGGTGTCCGCAGGCACAGGCTTTGGCCTCAACGGGCCGGGCATTCCTCCTGCTGCGGGCAAAACAGGAACCGCAGAAGACAGCACCGGTGGTCCCGACCATGCCTGGTTCGGCACCTACGCCCCGTATCCGGAGGGTGAGATCGTTGTGGTGGCTTTCGCCCAGAACACACCGGGAGGGGGGTCTGTCCATGCCCTGCCGATGGCCAAGACGGTTCTGGCTGCCTGGGAGAAGACGCGTCAGCGCTGACGCGCCCAAGGCATCCGTTCAGGCGGCGGTGAGCTGAGGCTGATCCAGCACCTGGCGGTAGTAGCCCCGCAGTTGTTCGGTGGCCCCCGCCCATCCCCAGCGCTCGGCTTCGTTGCGCGCCGCTTTGCGCAGGGCCTGTCGTTCGACGTCGTTCCCCAGAAGTCGCTTGGTGGCTTCGATCAGGCTGGCGGCACCGCCATCCTCCCCACCCGGTTCGTAGAGGCAGCCGTTCACACCGTCGGTGATGATGTCGGGGATGCCGCCGCGGTTGGCGCCCACCACGGGGCAACCGGCAGCCATGGCTTCCAGAAGCACCAGCCCGAGGGTTTCCGTGCTCGAGGGGAACAGGAAGGCATCACCGCTGGCGTAGGCACCGGCCAGTTCCTCGCCGGCCAGATAGCCCACAAAGGTGGTCGCGGTTCCCTCGAAGTGCTTCTCCAGCTGCTGGCGGTGCGGCCCGTCACCGACGAGGGCGAAGCGGGCATCCGGCAGTGCTTCCAGCACCGGTCGGATCCGTTCGATCTGTTTTTCTGCCGACAGTCGACCGACGTAGAGAAGCAGGGCGCCCCGGTCGTCGTGGGTGCCCAACAGCCGCTGCCGGAGCTCCGGGCTGCGCAGTTCGGGCCGGAACAGCTCCGTGTCCACTCCTCTCTGCCAGAGCGAGGTGTGCTGAATGCCCTTGTCACTCAGTTCCTGCACCATCGCCGTGGAGGTGCAGAGGTTGAGCAGTGCCTGGTTATGGGCAGCCTTGAGCAGCTCCCACAGCAGGGGTTCGAGCATGCCCATCCCGTAATGCTCGAGGTATTTGGGCAGGTGGGTGTGATAGCTCGCCACCAGGGGAATCCCTTTGGTCTTCGCCAGCCAGATGCCCCCTAGACCGAGCACGGCCGGGTTCACCACGTGAATCAGATCCGGCTGGAAGCTGTCGATCGCTTCGGAGACCGCCGGTCGCGGCAAGGCGAGTTTCAGTTCCGGGTAGAGGGGCAGCGGCATGGCCGGCACGCCGATCACCCGGGCTCCCATGTACTCCTCCGGGCAGCCTTCAGGGCAGAACACCACCACCTCATCCCCGGCCTCCACGAGATGCCGGACCGTCTTGGTCAGACGGGTGACGATGCCGTCGACCTTGGGCAGGAAGGTTTCAGTGAAGAAGGCGACTTTCAAGGGTGAAGTCTGATGTCAGGAGGCGGTGCCGATGGCCTGCGCCTGGGTCTTGGTCCAGGCGGAGGTGCAGAGGATGCGGTCGCGGTCGCAGCGGTCGGCGTAGCGCGTGGCGATCTCCACCACTTCCTTCAGCAGACCGTCATCGAGGGTGGTCGGGTTGAGACCCAGCTCGATGAAGCAGCGGTTGTCAACGATCAGATCATTCTCCACCGCTTCGTTGCGAGGGTTGGGCAGGTTGTTCACCTGCGCGCCGGTGAGAGCAGCCACCTTCTTGGCCAGTTCTCCCACCTGATGACTTTCGGTCATCTGATTGAAGATCTTGACCCGTTCGCCCGGTTCCGGAGGATTCTCAAGGGCCAGCTGCACGCAGCGCACCGAATCACGGATGTGGATGAAGGCGCGGGTCTGGCCGCCGGTGCCGTGCACCGTGAGTGGGTAGCCGATCGCAGCCTGCATCAGGAAGCGATTGAGAACGGTGCCGTAGTCACCGTCGTAATCGAAGCGGTTGGTCAGGCGCGGGTCGCGGTCGGTGGCATCGGTGTTGGTGCCCCAGACGATGCCCTGGTGCAGGTCGGTGATGCGGACCTTGTCGTTCTTGTTGTAGTAGAGGAACAGCAGCTGATCGAGCGTCTTGGTCATGTGGTAGACGCTGCCCGGGCTGGCCGGATGGAGGATCTCCTCCTCGAAGCGGCTGCCGTCCGGCTGGGGCACCTCCACCTTGAGGTAGCCCTCGGGAATCGTGGCGCCGCGGTGGGAGCCGTAGCCGTACACACCCATGGTGCCGAGGTGCACCACATGGATGTCCTGGCCGCTCTCCACGATGGCGGCGAGCAGGTTGTGGGTGCCGTTGACGTTGTTGTCGACGGTGTAGCGCTTGGTGGCGCTGCTCTTCATCGAGTAGGGCGCTGCCCGCTGCTCAGCGAAGTGAACAACGGCATCCGGCTTCTCCTCCAGCAGCAGATCGAGCACGCGTTGGTACTCGTGGGCGATGTCCATGTGCACGAAGCGCATGGGCTTGCCACCGATCTCCTCCCAGGCCTTCAGCCGCTCGCCGATGGTGGTGATCGGGGTGAGTGATTCCACCTCCAGATCGATGTCGATCTTGCGGCGGCTGAGGTTGTCCACGATCAACACCTCGTGGCCCTGATCGGCCAGGTTCACCGCACAGGGCCAGCCGCAGAAGCCGTCACCGCCGAGGACGAGAACTTTCAACTCAGACTCCTGCAGGAACGAGCGGAACGCTCAGTTGAGGCAAGTTACTACAGGGATTTTCAGCTGATCGCGACGGTCATCGCCACGAGGGCCAGCACGAGCACGGTGCCTCCGAGGGTCATGAGCATGGAGCCTCGTCCGCGGCTGCGGCTGGTCTCCGCATCCATCACCTCCATGCGGGGCTCCTTGGCGAAAGCGTTCAGGCGGCCGCCGTCTTCCGTCGTGACCTGCATGGTGGAACTGCGAGTGCCTGGACCTTATGAGTCCAATTGCTTAGCGGCTTGGAATGTATCGCCAGATTCACTGGTCTTCATCTGTCGTTACCTGCCGGCGCTGTGCTCCTGCACCAGTCCCGTGGTGGGAGAGCTGGCGGCCGCCTGATCGCGTTTCGGCAGGCGGCCGGCCCGGAAGGCGGAGCGACCGGCGGCGACAGCCAGACCCATGGCTTCCGCCATGGCCGCTGGATCCCCGGCCAGAGCGATGGCGCTGTTCACCAGCACGGCGTCAGCCCCCATCTCAAGCGCCTGGGCCGCTTCACTGGGAACCCCGATGCCTGCATCCACCACCACGGGGACGCTGGCGTTCTCGATGATCAGGGCGATGTTCGCCGCATTGTTGAGTCCCTGTCCTGAACCGATCGGTGAGCCCAGGGGCATCACCGTGACGCAGCCGGCATCCTCCAGGCGTTTCGCCAGAAGCGGATCGGCATTGATGTAGGGGAGCACGGCGAAACCCTCCTGCACAAGGCGTTCCGCTGCCTCGAGGGTTCCGATCGGGTCCGGGAGCAGATGACGGCTGTCGGGGATCACCTCCAGCTTCACGAAGTTGTTGTCCTCCTGGCCGGCCAGCTTCGCCAGTTCACGGCCCAGCCGTGCCACCCGCACCGCTTCGTCGGCATCGCGGCAGCCGGCGGTGTTGGGCAGCATCCAGATGCGCGTCCAGTCGATGGCGTCCATCAGGCCGGCATGGCCTGCGGCAACGGCCTGAACACGACGCACGGCCACCGTCACCATCTCGCAGCCGGAGTGCTCGATGCTCTGCTGCATCGTGGTCAGGTCGGGATATTTGCCCGTTCCGGTGAACAGACGGCTTCGGAACGGGCGACCGCCGATGACCAGCTGGTCGTTGGCACAGGACGTCGGAACCATGACGCGTGGTGAGGTTGAGGGAACGGCATCGCTCTGCCGTCGAAGATGAGCAAAACGCCCTACCTTGCGCTCATCATGATGCGCGGTTGATGCCTTTCCTGCTTGCCATGGATCTTTCGATCGGCAGTCAGGTGCCCTTCCGGATGAATCCCCAGCTCCCCCTGGATCCGATCCAGCTGGCGGTCCCTCTGAAGGTGGACGAGGGGAGTGTCGAAAGTTTTGATCCTGTTGCCCGAGCGAGTGATCTCGCCGGAACCCTCCCCCGCCGCTGGTGCGGCACCTACAAGCCGTTCGACGGCAACCCGACCGTCGACGTCACCCTGAACCTGACGTCGCTCACCCCCATGGGTCAGATGGTGGATCTGCGGGGCACCATGGATCTCGGCACAACCACGGCGCCTGTCCAGGGCAACCTGCATGCCAAGTCGGATCAGCTGGACCTCATTCCTCTCGGCAATGCCCTGATTCCCGGTCTCGAGCCCGGTGGCATCTTTCTCGGTCTGCAGGGCTTCAGTCCAACGGCCTGGCAGGCTCCGCGTCTGGTGAACATGGCGAACCCCTCCACCGGTGTCGGAGGCCGTCTCGCTCTCGACAGCAGCTGTGACCAGAGTGTTCCGGTGCAGCCTCTCTGGTGATCGACTGATCAGCCCAGACGTCGCTCCAGCTGTTTGAGACGTTTCCGGGCCGTGGTGTTTCCGGGATCGAGAACCAGAGTCTGTCTGTAGAGATCGGCTGCTTCCTCGCTTTTGAGCAGTTTGTCCTGGGCGAAAGCGAGATTGTTGATGGCAACCGGATAGTCCGGTTTCGCCTTGAGAGCCAGCTTGTAGTGGCGCACAGCTCCCTCGTAATCCTTCTGGGCGGCCAGTGAGAAGCCCAGGGCATTCTCGATCAGAGCCCTGGCTTCATCCGGCTCACCGTTGGCACGCTTCAAGGCCTGCTTCAACGACGCGGCGGCCTGGGGATAGAGCCGTTTGCGGAGCTGAACCGATCCCAGTTCATACAGGTCGGATGCCTGGCGGGATCCCGCTGCGCCCGCCTGTTCCAATTCGATCAGGCGGGCTTCATCGCGTCGCACGCGCAGCAACTGACGACCCACAACCACCGCCACAATGGACAGCAGGCCGACCAGGCCCAGCAGGTAGGTCTGGGGCAGCAGGTTCATCGCGTGGGATCAGCTTTTGGCAGCGGTGACCACGTTCGTGAAGCTTCCGGGGTCAACCACCGCCAGCTGAGCCAGCATCTTGCGGTTGAGGCGCACATCCGCCTTCTTGAGACCACCCATCAGCCGGCTGTAGCTCACACCGTTGATGCGGGCAGCGGCATTGATACGGGCGATCCAGAGGCGACGGAAGTCGCGCTTGCGGCGACGGCGATCCCTGTAGGCATTGCAGAGGGCTTTCATCACCCGCTGATTTGCGGTGCGGAACAGGGTGCCGTTGCCACCGCGGAAGCCACGGGCCAGCCGCAGGATCTTGTTGCGGCGCTTACGGGCGACGTTGCCTCTCTTGACGCGGGCCATGACGTTGGAAGGGTGTAATCAGGTCGGAACGGAACGAAGCAATTCAGGCGTACGGGAGCATCCGGATCACGCGCAGTTCGTCCGTTTCGTGAACCACGGCCTTGGTGGCCAGGTGGCGCTTCTGCTTGGGAGTCTTGTGATCCAGCAGGTGATTGCGGAAGGCGCGCCGGCGGATGAACTTGCCGCTGCCGGTCGCCTTGAACCGCTTGGCGGCAGCTTTGCGGGTCTTCAGCTTGGGCATGTCTGCTCGTTCGGGCACAAACAATAAGGATACGACGCCACGTGCACCTTCCTCTGTTGAACCGATGATGAGGGCTCTCGCACGATGAGCGTGTTGATCCGGCTGCTGTCGGTGGCTGTGCTGGTCTGGTCGTCGACGGGCTGCCGGGCCAGGGAGATCCAGGCGGAGGGACCGGTGTCTCCTCCTCAGGTGCCCATGGCCGTGACCCATCCGTCTGTGCCGCCGCCGCCGCCGGTCAACGGTCCGGAGGATCGGCTGTGGGTTTCTCTGCAGGCCCATCTCGGTCGGCCTGATCAGAGCGGCCCGCTGACGCTGCATGGAGCCGGCAGTCCGCTGTCGCTGAGCGATGCCAGTGGCCGTGACTGGAGCGGTTCGGTCCTGACGATCACCTGGCGGCGTGTGCCGCGGGAGACACCGCTGACGCTGTCGCGTCGCGTGGCCGGTCCATTCGCCAGCTTCGAGTCCGCGGAACGGGTGGCCAAACGCTGGCGGGAGATCGGGGTCGCAGCTGTTGTGGCTCATCCTGACGACTGGGAGGTCTGGGCTCCGAAGGGAGCGCCGCTGCCGGACGGCCTGGCGGTGCGTGACTGGCACGGCAGCATCGACTCGGTGGTGTTGCCTGTGCTTCAGACGGCTGAAGGAGGCTTCACGCTCCAGGGTCCGATCCGGATCAACGCCCCTCAGGGTCTGAAGTGGAAGGGCGGGCGCTACGGGGGGCCATTCCGCCTGCAGCGGGATGCCTACGGCAGCTGGACACTGATCGAGCAGGTGCCTCTGGAGCGCTACCTGGAAGGCGTGGTTCCCCATGAGATCGGGGCTGGCTCGCCGCCATCGGCTCTGCAGGCTCAGACGGTGCTTGCCCGCACCTGGGCTCTGGCCAACAGCCATCGCTTCCGGATCGATGGCTACCACCTGTGCAGCGACACCCAGTGCCAGGTGTACAGCGACCCGCGTCAGGCGGGCTCTGCGGTGCTTCAGGCGATTGCTGCCACCCGTGGTCGACTGCTGAGCTGGAACGGAAGCCCGATCAGCGCGGTGTACCACGCCAGCAACGGCGGTGTGATGGCCAGCGGCACCGAGGCCTGGGCGATGGAGCCCCAGCCCTATCTCCGTGCGGAGGCCGATGGAGATGCCGGCTGGGTGAAGCGCCATCCTCTGCCGCTCATCGCGACGGAGGGGGTGGATGCCCTTCTGGCGGATGGAGCCGGCGCCTATGGCAGGAACCATCCCCGCTTCCGATGGACGCGAACGCTCACGACGGCAGGGATCCGCAGCGCCCTCGGTTCAGCCGGAGCTGCTCTGAGTGCTCCGATCCGTCTTTCCGTGCTTCAACGGGGGGCCAGCGGACGGGTTCTGGCGCTGCAGATCGAGGGTTCTGGATCGGCCAGTCCAGTGGTGCTGCGGCTCGACCGGATCCGGCGGACCTTCCGCACTCTTCCCAGCACCCTGTTCGTGCTTCAGCCCCAGGGCGAGGCCAGCTGGTTGGTCCGTGGCGGTGGCTTCGGCCATGGAGCCGGACTCTCCCAGGCCGGTGCGATCGATCTGGCCTGGCGCGGCTGGTCGACGGAACGGATCCTCAGCCACTACTACCCGGGGACGCTCTATGGACCGCTGTCGCCCCAGACTCAGTCCCCTTAGAGTCCTGCCCACCTGAAATGGTGCATGGCTCCGATCGCTGCCTCTGGAGATCACCGCAGGGTGAAGTCGGCAGCGTTCCTGTTCGCCTGCGGCTGCGCCGGCGCAGCACCCCACTGGCTCGATCCGGCCCGGTCTCTCTGGCCGGCGATCAGCCTGGCGCTGATGCTGGGTGGATATGGCCTGCGCACTGTGCTGCAGGGCGAACCCTCCCGTCGGCTCCCGGCCGGCACCCCAGGCGATCTGCCAACCCTTGATGTGGTCGTGGCCGCCCGCGACGAGGAAAGTGTCGTGACCCGCCTGGTGGAGCGTCTGACGGCCCTGCGGTACCCATCCGGACGTCTGTCCACCTGGGTGATCGATGACGGAAGTCTGGATCGCACGCCGCAGCTGCTCGACGACCTCGCCGCCACCCATGCTTCGCTGCGGGTGATCCACCGGCCCCGGGATGCGGGCGGTGGGAAGTCCGGGGCTCTCAACACGGCACTGCAGCAGCTTCGTGGGGAGTGGTTGCTGGTGCTGGATGCGGATGCGCAGCTTCAGGAGGATCTGCTGGAGCATTTGATCCCCTATGCCCTCGACGGTGGCTGGTCCGCTGTTCAGCTGCGCAAGGCCGTGATCGATGCCGATCGCAACTGGCTGACCCGGGCCCAGGCGATGGAAATGGCACTGGATGCCGTCATTCAGCAGGGTCGGCTCTCAGGCGGCGGCGTGGCGGAGCTTCGCGGCAACGGTCAGCTGATCCGCCGCTCGGTGCTGGAGGCGGCCGGGGGATTCAACGAGGACACGGTCACTGACGATCTGGATCTCAGCTTCCGATTGCTCACCCACGGAGCTCTGGTGGGGATTCTCTGGGATCCGCCGGTGCAAGAGGAGGCGGTGCCGGGTCTGGCGGCTCTCTGGAAGCAACGTCAGCGCTGGGCGGAAGGTGGACTGCAGCGCTTCTTCGATTACTGGCCCACGCTCACCTCAGGCCAGCTCAGCCTTCGCCAGCGCTGGGATCTCGCCTGTTTCTTCCTGCTGCAGTACGGCCTACCCGTCGTGTCCTTCGCCGATCTGAGCACCAGCCTGGTGACCCGCACGGCGCCGAGCTACTGGCCGTTGTCCTTTGTGGCCTTCAGCGTGTCGGGGCTGGCTTACTGGCGCGGCTGTCGCATCAGCAGTGAAGGTCCACCGATTCCCTCGGCTGGTCCATTGCAACTGCTTCTGGCCATCTTCTATCTCGCCCACTGGTTCGTCGTGATCCCCTGGGTGGCTCTCAAGATGGCTGTTCTCCCGAAGCGTCTGGTCTGGGCGAAGACCAGTCATGGAGAGCAGGAGCCCGTTCAGGCCTGAGGGTTGTCGACGGGCTGTTCGATGTCGAGCACCTGTCCGTTGAAGAAATCAGCCAGTTGTCGGGCGTTGCGATCGAGTCCGGACGGAAGTTCCGGTGGGGTTTGCGCCGTGGTGGTCGGACCGGCCGGGCTGGATGTGGGTTGCGGAGGAGCTGCTGGCTTGACGGAGACCGTTGGTTCCGGGGCTGGTCGTGACGGTGGAGCGGGTGTTGGAGCCGGACCGGTCGGCTGCGTCACCACCGGAGCAGGCGGAGCGGCGACAACAGGGGCCGTCATCGTGCTGCCCCCGGCTTCCAGCACCAGTTGGCGGTTGCCGCCCAGAGCCGCAGCCACGGCCTTTTCCAGCAGGCTGGCTCGGCTCTGCACCATCCCCATCCAGTTGCCGGCCACCTGCACCACGGCACGGTTGGCATCCAGGCGCACCAGCTGAGCCTGCTGCGAGAGCAGCATGCGGGTTGATGGCAACTCCAGGCTGCCGAGGATCTGCTGCCAGAGCTCGGGCAGGTTGGCGCCGACGGGAGCAGGTTCCGGCGGTGCCGGTGGGCTCACGGAGGGCAGTTCAGGACTCGCTGCCGGTGGAGAGGTCGGGGGAGGTGGGCTGATCGCGGCTGCCACGGGCCTGGTGGCTGGCGCGGCGACAACGGGGTCCTTCGACGATGCCGGCTCTGCCAGAAGCCCCAGCAGCAGCACCTCCAGCCAGAGGCGCGGTTGCACGCTCTGACGCAGCTGCTGTTCCGCCCCACGCAGCTGGTTCTGCCACTGCAGCAGTCGCGGGCGACCGAGGGCCCTGGCCAGATCGGGCAGCTGATCGCGGAACTGGGGCGATACCCCGGTGAGTTCCGGTCGATCCGGTGCGGCAGCCGTCAGCACCAGGTCTCTCAGGATCCCGGCCAGGCCCTGGAGCACTGCTCCAGGATCACGGCCCCTGTCCAGCAGATTGCGGGTCGCCTCCAGCAGTTCCACCGGTGCGGCGGCGGTCATCGCCTTCACCAGCTCAAGCAGCTCCTGTTCAGGGACTGCTCCCAGCAGATCCCATACCGCTGTGGCTTCGATCGGGGGCGGCAGCAGGCTGAGCTGATCCAGCAGGCTCTCGGCATCGCGCAGACCTCCCTGGGCTCGCTGTGCCACCACATGCAGGGCATCCGGGCGGATGTCGATCGCTTCCTGCTGGGCGATCCAGCTCAGATGTGTCTCGAGGGCATCGAGTGGGATCCGCCGGAAATCAAAGCGCTGGCAGCGGCTCAGGATGGTCGGCAGCACCCGCTGCGGGTCTGTCGTCGCCAGGACGAACACCACCTGTGGTGGAGGCTCCTCGAGGGTCTTGAGCAGGGCGTTGAAGGCGGCGGTGGAGAGCATGTGGCACTCGTCCACCACGTACACCTTCCAGCGGGCCTGCACCGGCGCGAAGCGCGAGCGTTCGATCAGCTCCCGGATGTTGTCGACGCCGGTGTTGGAGGCGGCATCGATCTCGATCACATCCAGGGCGGTTCCGGCGGCGATCGTTGTGCACAGCTCGCAGTGCCCGCAGGGCTCCGGTGTCGGCCCGTCGCTGTTGAGGCAATTCAGCGAGCGAGCCAGGATTCTGGCGCTCGAGGTCTTGCCTGTCCCCCTCGGGCCGCTGAACAGATACGCCGGTGCGATCCGGTTGCTGGTGAGGGCATGGCCGAGGGTGGCGGCAATCGCCTCCTGACCCACCAGCTGATCGAAGCGCTGGGGACGATATTTGTGGTGGAGCGGCTGATAGCCCGGACTCATGCGCCGCCGGCGTTGCTGCGAGGGTACTCAGGTGAGCCGGCCTCAGGCAGGGCCGGAGGCTGATCCAGCAGGGCATCAATCCGTTCCTTGAGATCCTCCACCGCGGCCAGTTCATCGGCGAGGCTCTGGCCGGAGAGCAACAGCTGGCGGTTGCTGCCGTCACCGGCCTGCTGCAGCAGGGTCTCCAGGCTGCTGAGAAGCTTCACCCGCAGCTTCTCAAGCTTGGCCACCCCCTGACGGGCCATCCGGCGGGCGTTGTCATCCAGCAGTCCGCGTTGGACCAGGAGCTCAAGTCCGCTCATCAGGGCCGCCGGCATCAGCTGGCTCCAGTGGCGGGCCCGTTCCAGAACCGATTCCACCTGGCCGCTGCGGTGCCGACCGGTTTTGCACCAGGTGGCGAAGTGTTCGCAGTTGTTGAACAGCAGGTTGTAGTTCTGTTCCCCGATCCGGCCCATCGCCCGTCTCAGGGTCACTCCCGATGGTGAGGCTTGCTCGTGTTCGATCACCGCTATGGGCTGCCCCTGGCAGAACTCCTCGACGGGGCTGCGAAGGATTTCGCGGCCCTCGAGGTAATGGGCCACGGTGCCGTCTCCCAGGTCGATGCCGTGATGGTTGAACAGTCCGTGCTGCCGCGGAACCTGCAGGTGGTCTGCGGTGGCCAAGGCGTCAGGCGGTCTTCTGCTGGTCCGCGCCAGGCAGCGGCAGCACCTTGCCCCCGCTGTGCTCTTCGACCATGGCTCGGGTCACGGTGAACGAGGAGACCGACGTCTGGGAGGGCAGGTCGTACATCAGATCGAGCATCAGCTCTTCGACGATGCCGCGCAGAGCCCGGGCGCCGGTCTTGCGGCGATGGGCTTCCTGGGCGATGGCTTCGATCGCTGCAGGCTCGAAGTCCAACTGGACGTTGTCCATGCTCAGCAGCGTGCTGAATTGCTTCACCAGCGCATCGCGGGGCTCGGTGAGGATCGATTCGAGTGCGCTTTCGTCGAGGGGCTCCAGCACGGCACTCACCGGCATCCGGCCGATGAATTCCGGGATCAGCCCGTACTTCACCAGATCATCCGGTTCGAGATGGCGCAGCACCTGGGCCGCCTGCAGGTCCCGGTTGGTGCGGCTGCGGCCGCGGCTGTCGCTGGGCATGAAGCCGATGGCGTTGCGGCCCATCCGCTTCTGCACCACATCGTCAAGGCCGACGAAGGCACCGCCGCAGATGAACAGGATCTGGCTGGTGTCGATCTGGATGCAGTCCTGATAAGGGTGCTTGCGGCCTCCCTGGGGAGGCACGTTCGCCACGGTGCCCTCCAGCATCTTGAGCAGAGCCTGCTGCACCCCTTCTCCGGAGACGTCACGGGTGATCGAAGGGTTCTCGCTCTTGCGGGCGATCTTGTCGATCTCGTCGATGTAGATGATGCCGCGCTGGGCCTGATCCACATCCATGTCGGCCTTCTGCAGCAGCCGCAGCAGGATGTTCTCCACGTCTTCACCGACGTAGCCGGCCTCCGTGAGAGTGGTGGCATCCGCCACGGCAAAGGGCACGTCCAGCAGTTCCGCCAGGGTCTGGGCCAGCAGGGTCTTGCCGCAGCCGGTGGGGCCGATCAGCAGGATGTTGGATTTGTGCAGTCGCGTGGCGGTCTGCTCGGTCTCACCGTTGCCGTCACCCTGCCAGGCCAGGCGTTTGTAGTGGTTGTAAACCGCCACGGAGAGCACTTTCTTGGCGGAGTTCTGACCCACCACCTGCTGATCCAGGAAGGTTTTGATCTCCTGCGGTCTCGGGATCGAGGCCAGGGTCGGAGCCGGCTTGCCGCTCTTGCGCGTGGCGGGAGCGGACTTCCTGTGCTGCTCAGCGCTCTGACGCGCATTGCCCTGGCTGTCCACCAGCTCCTCGTCGAGGATCTCATTGCACAGGTCGATGCATTCGTCGCAGATGTAGACGCCAGGGCCGGCGATCAACTTGCGAACCTGGTCCTGCGACTTCCCGCAGAAGGAACATTTCAGGTGGGCATCGAACTTGGCCATCGAACGCCGTTCACTTCAACGAGGGGTGGTCAGAGCACGACCGGAGGAGGGTCTCCCTGAACACCAAGGATCGTGAGTCGGCGAGGCGCTGTCAGCCCTCCGTAACGATTCCTCCGTCCCTGGAACTGTCCACCACACGGTCGATCAGGCCGTATTCAACCGCGTCTGAGGGTGAAAGGAAGTAGTCCCGGTCGGTGTCTTCGGAGATTTTGTCGAGGGGCTGACCGGTGTGCTCCGCCATCAGTCCGTTGAGGGTCTCCTTGAGGAACAGGATCTCCTTGGCCTGGATCTCGATATCGACGGCCTGTCCCTGGGCTCCCCCCAGAGGCTGGTGAATCATGATCCGGGCGTTCGGCAGGGCGAGGCGTTTGCCCTTGCAGCCGCCGCTGAGCAGGAAGGCGCCCATGCTGGCCGCCAGCCCGTAGCAGATGGTCATCACGTCAGGAGCCACCTGCTGCATCGTGTCGTAGATGGCCAGTCCCGCCGTCACGGAGCCTCCCGGCGAGTTGATGTAGATCTGAATGTCCTTTTCCGGATCCTCGGCTTCCAGAAACAGCATCTGGGCCACGAGGGCATCGGCCACGGCGTCATCAACCCCGGTGCCCAGGAAGATGATCCGCTCGCGCAGCAATCGGGAGTAGATGTCGAAGGCCCTGTCGCCACGGCCGGACTGCTCGACCACGGTCGGTAGAGGACCGGGTGCCGAGATGGGCATTTCGGCCCGCCAGCGGTTCTGGATGGGGTGGTGACTGCGGGCGTCGATCACGCGCTCGTTGCCTGTCTGAGTTGGATCAATCTATGGGCGGTGCTCACGCGTCGGAGTCCGCCTTGGACCCGGACTCGTCGGATGTCTTCTTGCTGGCAGCCTTTTTCTTGCCAGCAGGCTTGGCCTCGGAGGCCTCCGATGGCGTCGTGGCTGCCCGTTCGGTGAGGGTGCTGTTCTCCTCCAGCCAGCTCATCAGCTGCTCCTGGATCAGGTCATCCATCACGGCCTGACGCAGACGTTGCGGATCGATCTTGGCGTCAGCCGAGAGTTCCTTTCTCACCTCCTCGAGCTTGGCTTCCACAGCCGGCTCATCAACCTTGATGCCTTCCGCTTCAGCCAGTGCGGTGAGGGCGAAGCTGCGGCGCAGACGCTCCTCGGCCTCCGGTCTGGACCTCTGCATCAGATTGCGCACAAGCTCGGGTGTGAACAGTGATTTCACATCCATGCCCTGCTGTGCGAACTGAGCAGCGGTCTGCTCCAGGAGATTGCGGCTCTCCTGCTGGATCAGTGCTTCCGGAAGCTCCACCTCCAGCTGCTCCACCAGGGCCCCGACCAGGGCATCGCGGCGGTTGCTGGTCTGACGACGCTCGGCGTCATCCTTCAATCGCTGTTCGAGGTCTTTGCGCAGATCGGCCAGGGTGTCTTGTTCGCTGGCCTGTTGGGCGAAGGCGTCGTCGAGCGCCGGCAGTTCGCGGGTTTTGAGATCCTTCAGCTCGATCTCGAAGGACGCTTTGCGGCCGCGGGCGTCGTCCTTGGGGTAGTCCTCCGGGAACTGGCAGTCAACGGTTTTCGTCTCGCCGATGCTCATGCCGATCACCCCTTCGATGAAGCCGGGGATCATGCGGCCGTGCTCCAGGTCCACATCCATCGAGTCGGCACTGCCCCCCTCGATGTCACTGCCGTCGTCGCTGTAGGTGCCCTTGAAGCCCAGCACGGCGATATCGCCCTTGGCGGCGGACCGGTCCTCCACAGGCACCACGGTGGCCAGCTGCTTGCGCGAGTCCTCGAGCATGTCGTCGATCTTCGAGGCCTCGTAGGCCACCGGTTCGAATTCCGCTGTCAGCCCTCGGGTGGTTTTCAGCTTCGGTGTTGGGGCCACATCCGCTTCCAGGGTGATGGTCAACTCCGAACCGGGTTCGAACGTCGCCAGCAGACCCTCGAAGCCGCCACTCAAATCCGGCTGGCTGAGCGGTTCCAGAGCTTCCTGCTTGATCGCCTCGCGCCAGACCGTGTCCACAAGGCTTTCCAGCGCTGTGGCCTTGATGCGAACCGCTCCAAGCTGCTGCATCACGACCGTGCGGGGAACCTTGCCCTTGCGAAAGCCCGGCAGGTTGATGTTGCGACTGAGGCTGCTGATCGCCTCCTCGTAGCTGGCCTTGCTGCGCTCCCCCGGCACCGTGACCTTCACCGACAGTCGACTGCCCGGTTTGGATTCGGTGCTCACCTTCAGGGCTGCTGCGCTCATGGCGGGTCGGTTGGATCACAGGGCAGCCCATCACTTTAAGAAATGGTTGGCCACGCCACTCCCCAGTAGGGTGGGGCCATCGCTGAACCGGACGCGCCAGCCCCCTGCAATGCGGCGCGCCATCCGGCACTTCTTCGGCCCGCTTTCTGTTCAGACCAGACCGCACGCTTGCCTCCATCCCTTCCAGATCGACCCCTGAACGTTGCTGTTCTCGGCGCTAGCGGCGCCGTCGGGCAGGAGCTTCTGATTCTTCTCGAGGAGCGTGGATTTCCTGTCGCCGAGTTGAAACTTCTGGCTTCAGCCCGCTCCGCCGGTCAGACCCAGACCTGGAACGGCCGCTCCCTCACCGTGCAGGAAGTCGATGCCTCCAGTTTCGAGGGCATCGATCTGGTGCTGGCCTCCGCCGGTGGATCGATTTCCCGTCAATGGCGTGACGCGATCACGGCGGCCGGCGCGGTGATGGTGGACAACTCCAGCGCCTTCCGCATGGAGGAGGGGGTCCCCCTGGTGGTTCCGGAAGTGAATCCCGATGCGGCGTTCCTGCATCAGGGCGTGATCGCCAACCCCAACTGCACCACGATTCTGCTCACGCTTGCCCTGGCGCCTCTGGCGGCGCATCAGCCGATGCGACGGGTGCTCGTCAGCACCTATCAATCCGCCAGCGGTGCAGGAGCCCGGGCGATGGAGGAACTCAAAACCCTTTCGCAGACCGTTCTGGATGGAGGAACTCCCACCAGTGAGGTGCTCCCTCATTCCCTGGCCTTCAATCTGTTTCTCCACAACTCACCTCTGCAGGAGAACAGTTACTGCGAGGAGGAGATGAAAATGGTGAATGAAACCCGGAAGATCATGGGTCTGCCGGATCTGCGCTTCTCGGCCACCTGTGTGCGGGTGCCCGTGCTCCGGGCCCATTCCGAAGCGGTGAACATCGAGTTCGAGCAACCGTTCCCGGTGGAAACCGCTCGTTCCCTGCTGGGGAAGGCGCCCGGTGTGGAGCTGATCGAGGATCACGGCTGCAACCGCTTCCCGATGCCGACGGACGTGACCGGGCGCGATCCCGTCGCCATCGGTCGCATCCGCCAGGACATCAGTGACCCCAACGCTCTGGAGCTCTGGCTCTGCGGTGATCAGATCCGCAAGGGTGCTGCGCTGAATGCCATTCAGATCGCTGAGCTGCTGGTGCGGTCATGAGTTCCTCCGCTGAACGATCCCCCACTCCCTTCGGCCGTCTGGTCACGGCGATGGTCACCCCCTTCGATGGGGCGGGAGCCGTTGATCTGGCGCTGGCCGGCCGTCTTGCCCGTCATCTCGTGGATGAGGGGTCCGATGGCCTTGTGGTGTGCGGCACCACCGGTGAGTCACCCACCCTCAGCTGGCAGGAACAGCGGCAACTGCTGGAAGCCGTGCGGCAGGCGGTGGGTCCTGGAGTGAAGGTGCTGGCGGGCACCGGCAGCAACAGCACCGCCGAAGCGGTGACGGCCACCCGCGAGGCTGCCGAGGCCGGAGCGGACGGTGCTCTCGTGGTGGCGCCCTACTACAACAAGCCGCCTCAGGATGGATTGGAGGCTCATTTCCGGGCTGTTTCGGCTGCAGCACCGGATCTGCCCCTGATGCTTTACAACATTCCCGGTCGGACCGGTTGCAGCCTTCAACCCGCCACGGCGGCTCGGTTGATGGACTGCCCCAACATCACCAGTTTCAAGGCGGCCAGCGGCACCACGGAGGAGGTCACGCAGCTGCGTCTGGCCTGTGGTCCGCGCCTGGCGATCTACAGCGGCGACGATGGCCTCACCCTGCCGATGCTCGCCGTGGGCGCCGTCGGTGTGGTGAGCGTGGCAAGCCACATCGCAGGGCGTCGCATCCGCGCCATGATCGAAGCTCACCTCAGTGGTCAGGGAGCGATAGCGCTCGGCCACCACGAACAGTTGCAGCCCCTCTTCAAGGCCCTGTTTGCCACCACCAATCCGATCCCGGTGAAAGCAGCTCTCCAGCTCAGCGGCTTCCCCGTCGGCGATCCCCGTCTTCCCCTCAACCCTCTGCCTGACGCCATGCGAGATGCCCTGTCCCAGATCCTGTCCGCCCTACGCCAGACCTAGGTCCGGTTCAAAGGCTTACGCACACAAGTTCTCTTTCGTTCCCTTTTTTCCATGACCAACAGTTCCAGATCCGCGAAAGGCCAGGAGCCCTGCCTGCGGGTGATCCCCCTCGGCGGCCTGCACGAGATCGGCAAGAACACCTGTGTGTTCGAGTACGGCGATGACCTGATGCTGGTGGATGCCGGCCTCGCTTTCCCCAGCGACGGCATGCATGGCGTGAATGTGGTGCTGCCTGACACCAGCTTCCTGCGCGAGAACCAGAAGCGGATCCGGGGCATGATCGTCACCCATGGGCATGAGGACCACATCGGTGGCATCTCCCATCACCTCAAGCACTTCAACATTCCGGTGATCTACGGGCCGCGCCTGGCCCTGTCGATGCTCACCGGAAAGATGGAAGAGGCGGGCGTCACCGACCGCACCACGCTGCAGACCGTCACCCCGCGGGAAGTGGTGAAGGTGGGTCAGCACTTCTCGGTGGAATTCATCCGCAACACCCACTCGATGGCCGACAGCTATTCGCTGGCCATCACCACTCCGGTGGGCACGATCATCTTCACCGGCGACTTCAAGTTCGATCACACACCGGTGGATGGCGAATTCTTCGACATCGCCCGCCTGGCACACCACGGTGAACAGGGTGTTCTCTGCCTGTTCAGCGATTCAACCAACGCAGAGGTGCCGGGTTTCTGCCCGCCGGAGCGTTCGGTGTTCCCCAACCTCGATCGCCACATGGCCAGTGCCGAGGGGCGAGTGATCATCACCACCTTCGCCAGTTCGATCCACCGGGTTTCGATGATCCTCGAACTGGCTCTCAAGAACGGCCGCAAGGTTGGCCTGCTCGGGCGTTCCATGCTCAACGTGATCGCCAAGGCCCGCGAGCTCGGCTACATGCGTGCTCCGGATGATCTGTTCGTGCCGATCAAGCAGATCAATGATGTGCCCGATCGCGAGACGCTGCTGCTGATGACCGGCAGTCAGGGTGAGCCGCTGGCCGCTCTGAGCCGCATCTCCCGTGGGGAGCATCCCCAGGTGAAGGTGAAGCCCAGCGACACGATCATCTTCTCCGCCAGCCCGATCCCTGGAAACACGATTTCCGTGGTCAACACGATCGACCGCCTGATGATGCTCGGGGCCAAGGTCGTTTACGGCAAGGGCGAAGGCATCCATGTGTCCGGTCACGGCTTCCAGGAGGACCAGAAGCTGATGCTGGCCCTGACCAAACCGAAGTTCTTCGTGCCTGTGCACGGCGAGCACCGCATGCTTGTTCAGCACGCCAAGACCGGTCACTCCATGGGTGTGCCGGAGAACAACACGCTGATCATCGACAACGGTGATGTGGTTGAGCTCACTCCGGATTCGATCCGCAAGGGGGATCCGGTGAAGGCCGGCATCGAGCTGCTCGATCAATCCCGCAACGGCATCGTCGACGCCAGGGTGCTGAAGGAGCGTCAGCAGCTGGCGGAGGACGGCATCATCACGATCCTCGCGGCCATCAGCACCGACGGTCAGATGGTGGCGCCGCCTCGGGTCAACCTGCGCGGTGTGGTCACGACCGCCGATGCCCGCAAGATGTCGATGTGGACCGAGCGCGAGATCACCTGGGTGCTCGAGAACAAGTGGAAGCAGCTCTGCCGCAACACCGGCGGCAAGGCACCGGAAGTGGACTGGATGGGTGTGCAGCGGGAAGTGGAAGTGGGCCTCGGCCGGCGCATGCGCCGTGAGCTGCAGGTGGAGCCGCTGATTCTCTGCCTGGTGCAGCCGGCTCCTTCCGGAACGCCTGCCTACAAGTCGAAGGCGATGGAGGAGAAGGACGACCGTCCCGCTTCCCGTGGTCGCGCAGGGCGCCCCGCCAGTGCCAGCAATGGCCGTCGTGATCCTGCGCCAGCGCCCGTCAAGGTGGCTCCCACCGCGGCCAAGGCGGCAGTTGCCGAGAAGGTGGAGCCCAAGGTGGAGCCGGAACCGGAGATTCCTGCTGGCCGCACCCGTCGCCGTCGTTCAGCGGCGGTCTGAACGCCTCAGCTGTCGTCGTAGCCGCTGGAGCAGAGAGGCTGATGCACTGTCATCGGCTCTCTGCTCAGGGTCTGCCTCCTGCATGGCGTCCAGCCGAACTCTCAGCAGGGCGCCGCTCAGCACCTGCTCAGGGTCGCTGGTTTCAGCCTCTTCCTGCTCAGTCTCTTCCTGCTCAGCCTCTGCGGGACTTTCCTGGGTTTGGAAGTGTTCCTGGGCTTGGAGAGGTTCCTGGCTTGGTGTTGGCGTCGGACTTGGTTCAGGCTCCGGCTCCGCAGGCGACGGTGCATCCAGCCAAGGCATGGCGGTGGGCCGCGCTTGTTGTTGCTGTGCGGATGGTGCTGCTGCCGAGCCGGAATTGACGAACGGATCCTGCAGCAGGTCCGGCCGCTGCGCTTCGCCGGGCTGCTGTGCCTGACAACGGTTCAGCCCCTGACGGGCGAGTTCCGCCAGCGTCTCCTGGGGATCACTGTCCAGAACCAGTTGATAGAAGCCCGCTGCCGGGTCGGGCTGCTGCTGTCCGTACAGCGTGATGTGGCCCAGCAACAGGCCGACGATGGCCCGCCAGCCCAGTTTCGCTGCGCGGGTTTCGGGCGAGTCCGGGGTGGCTTCCAGCTGCTGGAGCAGAGTCGTGGCCAGCGTGTCGGCATCGGTATACCGCCCTTCCCCGTACGCCTGTTCGGCTGCCTGGTATCGCTGCTGGAAATCGCCGTCCATCAGTCGCTTGTCCAGGGGTGAGGCGGTTCCCTGCGCCTGATGATGCTTCCCGCCGCCCAGCTCGAATCCGGCGTGGACCGCCTTCAGAGCAGCCACGCCGGCAGCGTCCGCCACGAGGCAGCTGGTGCGGATCTCGCTGGTGGCGATCAGGGCGATGTTGATGTCGGCTTCCGCCAGGGCCCGGAACATGCGGCCCGCGGTTCCGGCGGTGGCCGGCATGCCGGCCCCGACAGCGCTCACCCGGGCAATCGCGGGCCCTTCCTCCAAGGCGGCTCCAGGCCACTGCGCCAGCAGGGGGGCCAGGGCGACATCAGCTCGGTCCCGGTCCTCCTTGCGCAGGATGAAGCTGATGTCCCGCGACCCATCACCGTGCTGCCGCTCGGACTGGACGATCGCATCAAGACTGATGCCGGCTTCGGCCAGGGCTGAACAGAGGGCTGCCGCCGTCCCCGGACGGTCCGGCACGTGCCGCACACTCAGCTGCGCCTGATCCCGGTCGAGGGCGACCCCTCGTACCTCCGGTTCGCCCCTGTCGCAGACGGATGGATTCAGCTGAACCTGTGCATCCTGCACTTCGAAGGCCTCGCGCACGGCCTGCAGCGCCTTGCGTCCGTTCGCGGCGTCAATCACGCAGCTCACCTTCACTTCGCTGGTGGCGATCAGCCGCAGGTTGATGCCTTGCTGCGACAGACAGGTGAACAGTCCGGCGGCGATGCCGGGGCGCCCCATCATCCCCGCGCCGCTGATGCTCAGCTTGGTCATGCCTCCTTCGGCCGAGAGATCGCCCCCGAGGCTCTGAAGCAGTCCGGCACAGACGTCCTTGGCCCGCTCCAGATCCGCTTCCGCCACGGTGAAGGTGATGTCGTTGCTGCTGCCCTCATGGGTCGACTGGATGATCAGATCAACGTTGATGTCCGCCCCGGACAGCGTCTCGAACAGACGGGCGGCGATGCCGGGTTGATCGGGAATTCTTGAAAGCCCCAGCACCGCCTGCTGATCCAGCTGTTCCACGCCGTCCACGGGACTGCCGAGCTCGAGGCCGTCCCGGCCGATCGGGCGGCGACTGCGGCTGGTGAGCCGTGTGCCTGGAGCGTCGCTCCAGCTGGAGCGCACCACCAGGGGAACCCCGTAGTTGCGTGCGATCTCCACCGCCCGGGGATGCAGCACAGACGCTCCCAGGCTGGCGAGTTCCAGCATCTCGTCACAGCTGATCTCGGTCATCAGCTGGGCATCGGTCACCTTGCGCGGATCCGTGGTCAGCACACCCGGCACATCGGTGTAGATCTCGCAGGCGTCGGCGCCGAGCGCCGCGGCAAGAGCAACGGCCGAGGTGTCCGATCCGCCGCGGCCCAGGGTGGTGATCTCCGCGATTCCGCCGCTGCCGCTGCTGGTGCCTTGAAACCCGGCCACCACCACGACGGAGCCGTCCGCCAGGCGACCCTGCACCCGGTCGGTGCGGATCTCGAGGATGCGCGCACGGCCGTGGGTGGATTCGGTGACGATGCCGACCTGCGGGCCGGTCATCGACACAGCGCTCACCCCAAGAGCGTTCAGAGCCATCGCCAGCAGTGCGATCGACACCTGCTCGCCGCTGGCCAGCAGCATGTCCATCTCCCGTCGCGGCGGGTCGGCGTTGATCGCTGCCGCCAGCCCGGTGAGTTCGTCGGTGGTGTGCCCCATGGCGGAGACCACCACGACCACGTCGTGGCCTTCCTCCCGGCAGCGGGCGATGCGCTGAGCCACGGCCTGGATGCGCTCGACGCTGCCGACGGAGGTGCCGCCGAACTTCTGCACCAACAGGGCCATGCGCGGGATCCCAGTAACGCTGGAGTTTCTCACCCCAGCAGGCCGTCGCGGAAGGCATCCTCCGGTGGCGATCCCCGCTTCAGTCGTGCCTCCACCTCCAGCAGGCGTCCCAGCAGGGAGAGAAACCGCTTGGCAGGCCGCCCCTGCAGCTGTTTGCGCATCACATAGATGCGCTTCGGGTTGCCGATGCCGGCGGCCTTGGCGATCACCGCCACATCCCGCTCTCCCTGCTGCTCCAGCAGGCTCACCCAAAGCCAGCCACGGATCTGCCCGGTGAGGGTGGCGACGATGCGCAGGGCCGGTTCACCGGCATCGATCAGGGCATCCCAACGGGCGATCGCCTCGCCCGCATTCCCCTCCAGCAGCGCATCCCCCACCTGCAGAGCGTTGGTGGCCAGACCGCCCACCAGCTCCTCCACGAGCGCTGCGTTGATGGTGGTGGCCCGCAGCGACAGCTTGCGCAGTTCCGATTCCAGGCGGGCGCTGTCGTTGCCGATCGCTTCCACAAGAGGGTCGATGGCATCGCGTTCCAGTTGCAGTCCAAGGGCATCGGCGGTGCGTTCCACCAGCTGGCGCAGACCGGCGCCGTCCCAGACCGCCGGCAGTTGAAAGCGTTGCTCATGGTCCAGTCCCTGCTTGATCCGCTTCTGCAGCGCCTTGGTGGTGCGCAGGCGGCCATCCGGTTTGGCGGGGTTCACCAACACCAGATGGGCGTCGTCCGCCAGCAGCTCCAGGGAGGCTTCGAAGCGATCCGCCAGCTCCGTGGGGCAGGCGTTGCAGAACGGACTGCGCTGCAGCAGCACCACGCGGCCGCCACTGGCGAACGGCGGCGTGCGGGCCTCCTCCAGGGCCTGAGCCGCCTGCCCGGCTTCGGCACCGTCGAGGCGGCTGAGGTTGATGCTGCTCCAGGCGGGGTCCACCAGCGTTTTGATCAGCGCATCGATGGCCCGGTCCCGTGCCGCGGCGTCATCTCCCCAGATCAAATGAATGGGCATGCGCTGATGATGGCGTTGATGGCCCAGGACCACCCGATCTTCACCGAAAGCATCCGGCGCATCCGTGCTCTGCTGGGCAACACCGGACTTGATCCACTGCAGCAGCAGGTGCTGGAACGTCTGGTGCACAGCAGCGGCGATCCAGGGCTGGCCCCTCTGCTGCGGTTCAGCCCCGGCGCCTGCGAGCGGGGGGTGGAGGCGCTGCGGCGTGGCGCGGCGATCCTCACCGACACAGCGATGGCGGCCGCGGCGGTGGCACCGATGGCCGGCCGCACTCTGGGCACGCCGGTGCACTGTGTTCTGGACTGGGCCCCAGACCAGGCGCCCGCGGGTTCGACCCGCACGGCGGCCGGCATGGCTCTCGCCTGGAGGGAGCTGAGTGCCGTCGCCCCGGCACCGCTGGTGCTGATCGGCAGTGCGCCGACGGCCCTGGAGCTGCTGCTGGATCAGGTGGCGGCTGGCCAGCCAGCCCCGAGTCTGGTGATCGGCATGCCTGTGGGCTTCGTTGGCGTTGAGGACAGCAAGCGTCATCTGGCCTGCAGTGATCTGCCCCAGATCCGGCTCGACAGCAGCCGCGGCGGAGCGGGTCTGGTGGGGGCGGCCGTCAACGCGCTGCTGCGGGCGGCAGCAGCGTCAGATCATTCCCCTGCCAGCTGAGGCGCCAGCCCCCGGGCAGATCACAGCCGCCGCCGGCGGCACCGAGCGCGAGTCGCCGGCTCAGCTCCTCCAGCAGTTCGGCATCGCAGCCCGTCACCCCTTGCTGGTCCAGCCAGAGGGCCAGCAGCTGTCGTCGGCTGGCACCGCTCAGACGACCGAGGCCGCGGCGGTCCAGACCATCGGGGCGTTGCAGGTGCTGCAGCGCCAGCTCCGCCAGTTCCTGGCGGGTGTCCTGCACCTGGGACAGTCGCTCCGCCAGATCCGCCATCCGCCGCTCCGCCCCGGGATGCAGGGCCTCCAGCACCGGCAGGAGCTCCAGGCGGACCCTGTTGCGGGCGTAGGCGGGGTCTGCATTGCTGGGGTCGAGCCACAGCGGCAGCGTCAGGTCGCGGCAGATGGCGCCGGTGTCATGGCGGCTGAAGCTCAGCAGCGGCCGCCGCAGCCAGGGCCCCTCGGGTGCGGCGGCCGAGAGGGGCCGCAGCGGCCGCAGGCTGCCGAGGCCGGCCAGGTCGGTTCCGCGGGCCATCTGCAGCAGCAGGGTTTCGGCCCGGTCGGTGGCCGTGTGGCCGGTGACCACATCGCGTTGTTCGGCGCTGGCCTGCTCCATCAGGCAGGTGTAACGCCAGCTCCGGGCAGCGGCTTCGCTGGCGACTGCGGTGGGCTCCGCCCGTTCGATCCGGATCGCCAGCTGATGGCTGCGGGCCCAGTCGCTGAGTTCCGTTGCGATCCGCCCGGAGTCCGGATGCCAGCCGTGGTCGCCATGCCAGAGCGTCAGGTCCCACCGGTGCAACGGCACCAGCTCCGTCAGCAGGGCACAGAGCGCCATCGAATCCTGGCCGCCGGAGATCGCCAGCAGCAGTCGGCTTCCGCTGGGCAGCAAGGCCGGCTGCTGCAGCAAGCGGCGATGCAGTCGATCGTGCCAGGGAGTCCAGCTCACGGTCTTAGCTCACGGTGGCGGACAGGGTTCCTCCACGGTGTGAGAATCAACGGATCGCTGTCCAGTCTCCATGTCCCGTCTCCAGCAGCTGCCCGTCGCTCTGCAGCGCAGCCTCGAGCAGCGTTCGGCGCTCAAGGTGATCGCCGGCCTGATGAACTTCGATGCGGCCAGCGTCGCGCGTGTGGCTCGTGCAGCCGGCCATGGCGGGGCTGATCTGATCGACGTGGCCTGCGATCCGGAACTGGTGTCGCTGGCGATCCGTGAGTCCGGTGGTGTGCCGGTCTGCGTGTCTTCGGTGGAGCCGGAGCAGTTTCCAGCGGCGGTTGCAGCCGGTGCGGTGATGGTGGAGATCGGCAATTTCGATGCCTTCTATCCCGAGGGCCGCGTGTTCGGCGCTGAGGAGGTGCTGGCCCTCACCCGTCGCACCCGGGAGCTGCTGCCGCAGGTGGTGCTCAGCGTGACCGTGCCCCATGTGCTGCCGCTGGACCAGCAGGAGCAGCTGGCTGTGGATCTGGTGGCGGCCGGAGCTGACCTGATCCAGACCGAGGGCGGCACCAGTGCCAGGCCCTTCAGTGCCGGCAGCCTCGGCCTGATCGAGAAGGCGGCTCCCACCCTTGCGGCGGCTCACTGCATCAGCCGGGCTGTGGATGTGCCCGTGCTCTGTGCGTCCGGACTTTCGGCGGTCACCCTGCCGATGGCGATTGCCGCTGGTGCCGCAGGCGTCGGTGTCGGCTCTGCGGTGAACCGCCTCAGCGATGAGCTGGCGATGGTGGCCGTGGTTCGCGGTCTGCGGGCAGCGTTGCTGCAGGCCGTCCCCAGCCGTGTCTGAGTCGCCCCGGTTGCTGACAGCGGAGGGCTTGATTTCTACGTTGAGCGTCGAGTCCTCCCCCACGGTTCGAAAATGATCGGTTGGTTGCTGCAGTGGCCCGTCAGGGCTTTGGTGTTGCTGCTTGTGGGAGCGCTCCCTCTCGGCGTTGAGATGGCGAGCTTCGGCACGGCGCTCTCGTCGGCCGTGGTGATCGGCCTGCTCGGCACGCTGCTGATCCTGCCCCTGAAGCTGATCCTCGCTCTGCCCTGGGCGGTGGCCAGTCTTGGGGGTCTGATCGCACCGATCACCTGGTTGTTCAACTGGCTGATCACCGTGGTGTTGTTTGCTATGGCGGCGCGGATGATCAATGGCTTCAGCCTGAAGAACGGCCTTTCCAGCGCCGTGTTCGGAGCCGTGGCCTACGGCGTGATCAGCGCCATCGTGATCAACGCCCTCGGCCTGGCGGATGTGGACTTCACTCGCGCGGCATTGCCCATAAGCTGAGCGACCGCCACGCCGGCGTTCATGCCTGCCTTCGACCTCACGGCGCCTTACTCCCCCAAGGGGGATCAGCCGACGGCGATCCAGCAGCTGGTGAAAGGCGTCAACGGCGGCGAGCGTTATCAGACCCTGCTGGGAGCCACCGGCACGGGCAAGACCTTCACGATGGCGAATGTGATCGCCAAGACCGGACGACCGGCGCTGGTGCTCGCTCACAACAAGACGCTGGCCGCGCAGCTGTGCAATGAGCTGCGGGAGTTCTTCCCCGAGAACGCCGTCGAATACTTCATCTCGTACTACGACTACTACCAGCCGGAGGCCTACGTTCCGGTCAGCGACACCTACATCGCCAAGACCGCGTCGATCAACGAGGAGATCGACATGCTGCGTCACTCGGCGACCCGATCCCTGTTCGAACGGCGCGACGTGATCGTGGTGGCCTCGATCAGCTGCATCTACGGCCTGGGCATCCCCAGTGAATACCTCAAGGCCGCGGTGAAGTTCGAGGTGGGGGAAACGCTCAATGTGCGCCGTCAGCTGCGCGAGCTGGTGGACAACCAGTACAGCCGCAACGATGTGGAGATCGCCCGGGGGCGTTTCCGGATCAAGGGGGACGTGCTGGAGATCGGCCCGGCCTACGAAGACCGGCTGGTGCGCATCGAGCTGTTCGGCGACGAGGTGGAGGCGATCCGCTACGTGGACCCCACCACCGGTGAGATCCTCCAGAGCATCGATGCGGTGAACATCTACCCCGCCAAGCACTTCGTGACGCCCAAGGATCGTCTCGAGTCGGCGATCGGCGCCATCCGCAGCGAACTGCGGGAGCGGCTGGAGGTGCTCAATGCCGAGGGCAAGCTGCTGGAGGCCCAGCGCCTGGAGCAGCGCACCAAGTACGACCTGGAGATGCTGGGGCAGGTGGGTTACTGCAACGGCGTGGAGAACTACGCCCGTCATCTGGCCGGCCGGGAGGAGGGTTCTCCGCCGGAGTGCCTGATCGATTACTTCCCCAAGGACTGGCTGCTGATCGTGGACGAGAGCCACGTCACCTGTTCGCAGCTGCAGGCGATGTACAACGGCGATCAGGCCCGCAAGAAGGTGCTGATCGAGCACGGCTTCCGCCTCCCCAGCGCTGCCGACAACCGGCCGCTGAAGGGGGAGGAGTTCTGGGAGAAGGCCAGTCAGACCGTGTTTGTGAGTGCCACCCCGGGCAACTGGGAGCTGGAGGTGAGCGGTGAACAGGTGGCCCAGCAGGTGATCCGCCCCACCGGCGTGCTCGATCCGATCGTGGAGGTGCGGCCCACCACCGGTCAGGTGGATGACCTGCTGGGAGAGATCCGCGACCGGGCCGCGAAGCAGCAGAGGGTGCTGGTGACGACCCTCACCAAGCGCATGGCGGAGGACCTCACCGACTACCTGGCGGAGAACGAGGTGCGCGTGCGCTATCTGCATTCGGAGATCCACTCGATCGAGCGGATCGAGATCATTCAGGACCTGCGCCTGGGTGAATACGACGTGCTGGTGGGCGTGAACCTGCTGCGGGAGGGGCTGGACCTGCCGGAGGTGAGCCTGGTGGCGATCCTCGATGCGGACAAGGAGGGCTTCCTGCGGGCGGAGCGTTCGCTGATCCAGACCATCGGCCGGGCGGCACGCCATGTGGAGGGTGTGGCCCTGCTCTACGCCGACAACCTCACCGATTCCATGGCCAAGGCGATTTCGGAGACCGAGCGCCGCCGGGCGATTCAGCAGGCCTACAACGAGAAGCACGGTGTGGTGCCCACCGCCGCCGGCAAGAAGGCCAGCAATTCGATTCTCAGTTTCCTGGAACTGAGCCGCAAGCTGAAGCAGGACGGCCCCGATGCCGATCTGGTGCAGGTGGCCGGCAAGGCCGCCAAGGCCCTGGAGGAGGACCCCGATGCCGGCATGGCCCTGGAGGCGCTGCCGGAGCTGATTGAACAGCTGGAAGGGAAGATGAAGGAGGCGGCCAAGAAGCTGGACTTCGAGGACGCCGCCAACCTGCGCGACCGCATCAAGCAGCTGCGTCAGAAGATGGCGGGCAAGGTCTGAAGCGTCAGGCGGCCAGAGGCAGGTCGTCCTGATCGAGACGATCGAGAACCTGGCGGGCCCGCAGCACCACGCTTGGGGGCACACCGGCGAGTCGGGCTGCCTCGATGCCGTAACTGCGGCTGGCGCCACCGGCACTCACTTTGTGCAGGAACACCAGGTCATCGCCGGTCTCCTCCACCAGCACCTGGAAATTCACCACGTTGCTCCGTTCCCGTGAGAGGGCGTTGAGCTCGTGATAGTGGGTGGCGAACACGGTGCGGGCCTGCAGATCGCCCGCCAGGTGCTCGCTCACGGCCCAGGCGATCGAGAGACCATCGAAGGTGGCGGTGCCGCGGCCGATCTCATCGAGCAGCACCAGGGAGCGGTCTGTGGCGTGGTGAAGGATGTTGGCGGTCTCCGCCATCTCCACCATGAAGGTGGACTGGCCGGCCGCCAGATCATCCACGGCGCCGACGCGGGTGAAGATGCGATCCGCCAGGCCGATGCGCGCCGACCGCGCCGGCACCCAGCTGCCCACCTGGGCCAGCAGCTGGATCAGCCCGAGCTGCCGCAAATAGCAGCTTTTGCCGCTGGCATTGGGGCCGGTGAGCACCACCAGGTCCTGGCCATCCCCGAGGGTCACGTCGTTGGGGGTGAAGGCTCGCTCCACCAGCAGCTGCTCCACCACGGGATGGCGCGATTCCTCCAGTTTCAGCACCCGGTCGTCGCTGATCTGCGGGCAGCAGTAACCGCTGGTGGCGGCCACCTCCGCCAGGCCGCAGAGGGCGTCGAGGGCCGCCACGGCCCGGGCGGCGCGACGGATGGCTTCCGCTTCCGCGCCCACCTGCAGCCGCAGCTGACAGAACAGGTCGTATTCGCGTTGGCAGGCGCGGGCCCTCAGCTGGAAGATGCGCCCCTCCCGCTCCTTCAGGTCCGGCGTGATGAAGCGTTCCTCGTTGGCCAGGGTCTGGCGGCGGATCCAGTGGTCCGGCACGGCGGTGGCCTTGGCTTTGCTCACCGCCAGGAAGTAGCCGAAGGTGCGGTGGTATTGGAGCCTGAGGTTGTTGTTGCCGCTGAGGCGGCGTTCCTGCTGCTCCTGCTGCGCCAGCCAGGCGTCCTGGTCGTCGAGCTGATTGCGCAAGCCGTCCAGCAGCGGGTCGACCCCGTCGTGGATCAGGCCTCCATCGTTGAGGGAGAGAGGAGGTGTCTCGAGCAGTTGTTCCCGGATGCTGCTGGCCAATGCCGAGAGCGCCGGATCCAGGGCCTGCAGCAGCGCGATGCCGTCGGGCAGCGGAGCGGCATCGCTCTCCAGCAACGTCGCCAGCCGCGGCAGGCGTTCGAGGCCATCGGCGATCGCCACCAGATCACGGGCACCGGCATGGCCTGCGCCGGCGCGTCCCGCCAGCCGTTCGAGATCGCCCATCGGTCGCAGCAACCGGCGGATCGCCTGCCGCTGACGGCGTTGCTCCACCAGCCGGCCGATCAGTTGCTGGCGGGCTTCGATGGCAGCCCGCTGCATCAGGGGTGCCTCGATCCAGCGCCGCAGGCTGCGGCCTCCCATGGCGGTGAGGCTGCGGTCCACCGCCCAGAGCAGGGAGCCCTGGAACTGGCCGTCCCGCTGGGTGGCCGTGAGTTCCAGGTTGCGGCGGGTCTGAGCGTCCAGCACCAGGGCGTCGCCGCTGTGCACGATGTGAGGCCGCTCCAGCGGCACCCGGCTGGCCTCCTCGAGGGGCTGGGTGTCGCGCAGATAGGCCAGCAGGCCGCCGGTGGCCCGCAGCGCCAGGGGCAGCTCCTGCAGGCCCAGACCGTCGATGGTGGCCAGTTGGTAGTGCAGCAGCAGCGCCTGCTCGGCTTCCGGCCGGCTGAAGGGCGTGCTGGGCATCGGGGTGAGCTGCAGCCGATCGGGGCACCAGGCCGGTCGCTCGCCGGGTTCGCTCCAGAGCAGTTCGGAGGCCTCCAGCCGGCTCAGTTCCTGATGCAGGCTGTCGCTGCCGTGGCGCTGCATCAGCTGCACCTCGCCGGTGCTCACATCGGCGCTCACCAGCCCCCATCGGAACGGTGTCTGCCGGGTGGCCGGCTCCACCACCACGGCCGCCAGCCAGTTGTTGCGGCGGGCACTGAGCAGCCCCTCCTCCAGCACGGTGCCGGGGGTGAGCACCCGGGTGATGTCCCGTTTCAGCAGGGCTCCCTTGGCCGGGGTGGTCTCCAGCTGATCGCAGAGGGCCACGCAGCAGCCGCGGCGGATCAGTTCGGCGCAGTAGCGCTCGGCGGCGTGATGGGGAATGCCCGCCATCGGCACACGGCCGATGGCTTTGCCCCCCTCCTTGCCGGTGAGCGTGAGTTCCAGCAGGCGGGAGAGCTGGATCGCATCCTCGAAGAAGCACTCGAAGAAGTCCCCGAGGCGATAGAGCAGCACCCGCTCGGGGTGGGCCGCCTTCAGCTCCACGTAATGGCGCAGCATCGGCGTCAGCTGCTGCGGATCCACCTGGCTGTGGTGGGCCCAGGCGGGCAGGTCGTCGTCGTCTTCTTCGTTCTCGTCCGCTGTGCCGGCGGTGTCCGGGCTGGGGGCGCTCGGCTCCGGCTGCCGCCGGCGGCGGGGTCTGGCGGCGGCATCGGCCCCGAGGGCCGCATCGCTGAGGTCGCCGGCGGCGTCAGAGGCTGGCTCCGCTGCGGCCTCAGCCGGTTCCGGTTCGCCGAACAGGCTGCCCTGCAGGGCCAGTTCCGGCTGGGGATCAGCGGATCTCGGCACGGTTGCTCGGACGCAGGCCCGATCGTAGGGGCGTCGGCTTGTGAAGACTGCCGAAACCGCTCTCAGGCCGCGGGTCCGTCATGTGAGAATCGCCCCACGACCGGTTCACCCATGCAGTACCTCAACACCCTCACCGTGTTTGCCCTCGTGGTGGCGTCCTTCGCTCTGATCGTTGCGGTGCCGGTGCTGTATGCCTCCAGTGAGGACAGCGGCCGTTCCAATCGGTTGATCCTTCTGGGCAGTGCCGTGTGGGTGGCCCTCGTTCTGCTCAACTGGGGAGTGAGCTTCTTCGTCGTCTGAGGACCGTATGGCCACCTTCGAGGGACGTTTCACCGATGCGTCGGGACTGCGCATCGCCGTCGTGGTGGCCCGTTTCAATGATCTGGTCACCGGCAAGCTGCTGAGTGGCTGCCTGGATTGCCTGGCCCGTCATGGCGTGGATACGTCGGCGACGAGCTCCCAGCTCGATGTTGCATGGGTGCCTGGATCCTTCGAGCTGCCGGTTGTCTCCCAGCAGCTGGCCCGCAGTGGCCGTTACCAGGTGCTGATCACCCTCGGAGCGGTGATCCGCGGCGATACCCCCCACTTCGATGTGGTGGTGGCGGAATCGAGCAAGGGCATCGCCGCTGTGGCGCGCGACACCGGGGTGCCGGTGATCTTCGGGGTGCTCACCACCGACACGATGCAGCAGGCCCTGGAGCGGGCGGGCATCAAGAGCAACCTGGGCTGGTCCTACGGCCTGCAGGCGCTGGAGATGGGATCCCTGATGGCGTCGCTGTCTGCGGCTGATTGACCAGCGGCCCCGCCGTGGTGCATGATCTTCTGGTCGCAGGGAACACACCCCGCACAGGCGACCTGCGGATGTAGCTCAGTGGTAGAGCATCTCCTTGCCAAGGAGAGGGTCGAGAGTTCGAATCTCTTCATCCGCTTGTTTGACGCCGCCGGATCAGCAGCTGCTGAGGCTCGGCATTGCTGAACCCCAGCTGCTGGTAGAAGCCGGCGCTGTTCGTGGTCATCAGGTAGATGCGCTCCACCTCCTGCAGGTCTGGTGCTTCCAGCAGCGCTTCCACCACGCGGCGCCCGAGGCCGCGGCCCTGAAGATCTCCGGCCACCACGATGTCCCAGAGCACGGCGCGGTAGCGCCCGTCGCTGGCGGCCCGCCCGAAGCCCACCAGCCGCTTGCCGCGCCAGAGGCTCACCACCACCGGGCTGCCGGCCAGCATCCGGCGCAGATCGCCGCTGGAGCGCTGGCGGGCCCAGAAGGCGTGCTTGTTGAACAGGCGCTGCAGTTTCAGCAGCCCCCGGCTCGGCCGCAGGCCCGGCCCCAGGCCCAGCCAGCGCAGGCCGGGGGCACCGGGGGCATGACGGACCAGGCGGAAGCGTGTCATCCGTCCATCTTTCCAGCGCGCCGGAATGGGCGTCCTAAGGTCGCTGGAGCGCATCCTTTCCCTGGCTCTGGCTGATCAATCCCCAACAGGACGCTTCTGCACTTGATTTAGCGCACAACACAGCAATCATTCATTGATGAAGGTTTAAAGCCAAATCCCATCAAAGACGTCTGTCAATTACCACTTGAAATGCAGGAGGGGTCATATCTATCCTCTTGTTTTTGTTATTAATGGACTCAGCATAGTGCCGCCGATTTATTTGAATTATTTCATGATCCAGGTTTGAGGTTGCAGGCGTTAGCCTCGCTGAATGCATGTTAAACACGATGCAAAGATGAGGTTTTCCCCTTTAGCATTCTTGAAGATAGGTTGTGTGGATGTTGCATCCATGGAGAGTGATTCCGTGAAATTTTTAATTCCAAACTTTATGTAGTTTGGCTGGCTGTTTCGCTGCGGAAGGCTAATTTTCCGGCTTGTTTCCAGCGTTTTTGAGACGCACGCGTTATGGGTACTTGAGTCGGGCTGCCCTATATCAGAAGGTTCAGGCGGAACGTTGTGACTGTGCTGGCCTTGTCAGTCGTTCTGCTGGGTAGGCTTTCACTGCAATTCTGGTAGCTGCCGACACCATGCTCAAGCTCCTGCTGGGTGACCCCAATGCCCGCAAGCTGAAGCGCTACCAGCCGATCGTCACCGATATCAGTGTCCTCGAAGAGGACATCGCGCCTCTCAGCGACGACGATCTCCGCCGCCGCACGGCCGAATTCCGCGAGCGGCTGGACAATGCCGGCACGCTTGAGAATCAGCGGCCGGTGCTGGATGAGATCCTGCCGGAAGCCTTCGCGATCGTCCGTGAGGCCGGCAAGCGCGTGCTGAGCATGCGCCATTTCGATGTGCAGCTGATCGGCGGCATGGTGCTGCACGAAGGCCAGATCGCCGAGATGAAGACCGGCGAGGGCAAGACGCTGGTGGCCACACTGCCCAGTTACCTCAATGCCCTCACCGGCCGCGGCGTGCATGTGGTGACGGTGAACGACTACCTGGCTCGCCGCGACGCCGAATGGATGGGCCAGGTGCACCGCTTTCTGGGCCTGTCGGTGGGGCTGATCCAGCAGGACATGCGACCGGAGGAGCGCCGCCGCAATTACGCCTGCGACATCACCTACGCCACCAATTCCGAGCTGGGGTTCGACTACCTGCGGGACAACATGGCGGCCGACATCAGCGAGGTGGTGCAGCGCCAGTTCCAGTACTGCGTGATCGATGAGGTGGATTCGATCCTGATCGACGAAGCCCGCACGCCGCTGATCATTTCCGGTCAGGTGGAGCGCCCTCAGGAGAAGTACCAGCAGGCCGCTCAGGTGGCCGAATCCCTGGAGCGGTCGGCCGAGATGGGCAAGGACGGCATCGATCCCGAGGGGGATTACGAGGTGGATGAGAAGCAGCGCAGCTGCACCCTCACCGATGAGGGCTACGCCAAGGCGGAACAGATGCTGGGGGTGCAGGACCTGTTCAATCCCCAGGACCCCTGGGCCCACTACATCACCAATGCCCTCAAGGCCAAGGAGCTGTTCGTCAAGGATGTGAACTACATCGTCCGCGATGGCGAGGCCGTGATCGTCGATGAGTTCACCGGTCGCGTCATGCCGGGTCGCCGCTGGAGCGATGGCCAGCACCAGGCGATCGAAGCCAAGGAAGCTCTGCCGATCCAGCCCGAGACCCAGACCCTGGCCTCGATCACCTACCAGAACTTCTTCCTGCTCTATCCCCGTCTGGCCGGCATGACCGGCACGGCCAAGACCGAAGAGGTGGAGTTCGAGAAGACCTACAAGCTTGAAACCACGATCGTGCCCACCAACCGGGTCCGGGCCCGTCAGGACTGGGCGGATCAGGTGTACAAGACAGAACCGGCCAAGTGGCGCGCCGTCGCCAACGAAACCGCGGAGATTCACCGCAAAGGCCGGCCGGTGCTGGTGGGCACCACCTCCGTGGAGAAGAGTGAGCTGCTCAGCTCCCTGCTGGCGGAGCAGCAGATTCCCCACAACCTGCTCAATGCCAAGCCTGAGAACGTGGAGCGCGAGTCGGAGATCGTGGCCCAGGCCGGCCGTGCCGGCGCCGTCACCATCGCCACGAACATGGCTGGCCGCGGCACCGACATCATCCTGGGTGGCAACAGCGATTACATGGCCCGCCTCAAGCTGCGGGAGGTGCTGCTGCCCCGCCTGGTGCGCCCGGAGGATGGCCACAAGCCCCCGGTGCCGCTGCAGCGCAGCGCAGCGGCCGGTTTCTCGGAGGCCCCCCAAGCGCCGGCGCGCAGCAGCGAGAGCCTGTTCCCCTGCACCCTCACCGATGACACCGATCAGCTGCTGGGGCAGCTGGCCCGCGATCTGGTGGCGGCCTGGGGGGATCGGGCCCTCACGGTGATCGAGCTGGAGGAGCGCATCGCCACAGCGGCCGAGAAGGCTCCCACCGACGACCCTCAGATCCAGTCCCTGCGGGAGTCGATCGCCCGGGTGCGGGCGGAATACGACGCGGTGGTGAAGCAGGAGGAGGAGCGGGTGCGTGAGGCGGGAGGTCTGCACGTGATCGGCACGGAACGGCACGAATCCCGCCGCGTCGACAACCAGCTGCGGGGCCGTGCCGGCCGCCAGGGAGATCCGGGCTCCACCCGCTTCTTCCTCTCCCTTGGCGACAACCTGCTGCGCATCTTCGGCGGCGACCGGGTCGCCGGCCTGATGAACGCTTTCCGGGTGGAGGAGGACATGCCGATCGAGTCCGGCATGCTCACCCGCTCTCTGGAGGGGGCTCAGAAGAAGGTGGAGACGTACTACTACGACATCCGCAAGCAGGTGTTCGAATACGACGAGGTGATGAACAACCAGCGCCGCGCTGTGTATTCAGAACGCCGCCGTGTGCTGGATGGCCGCGCCCTGAAGAAACAGGTGATCGGCTACGGCGAGCGCACGATGAACGAGATCGTGGAGGCCTATGTGAATCCGGATCTGCCGCCGGAGGAATGGGATCTCGATCAGCTGGTGAGCAAGGTGAAGGAATTCATCAACCTGCTGGAGGATCTCACCCCGGATCAGATCCAGGGCCTGGGCATGGAGGAACTCAAAGCGTTCCTTCAGGAGCAGCTGCGCAATGCCTACGACCTCAAGGAAGGTCAGATCGAGCAGCAGCGTCCCGGCCTGATGCGGGAGGCCGAGCGGTTCTTCATCCTCCAGCAGATCGACACCCTCTGGCGGGAACATCTGCAGGCGATGGATGCCCTGCGTGAGTCCGTCGGCCTGCGGGGCTACGGCCAGAAGGATCCGCTGATCGAATACAAGAACGAGGGCTACGACATGTTCCTCGAGATGATGACCAACATGCGCCGCAATGTGATCTACTCGATGTTCATGTTCCAGCCGGCCCCTCCTCAGGCGGAGTCCGCCTGAGGCCAGCGGGCGTCGTGGAGGCTTCCACTGTGCTAATCCGAACCGGCATGATCTGTTGGTTTGAGGCTGAAAAACGGGGCTCGATGCTCACATTCCCTCAGTAGCGAGACAGAAAAGGTGATCCACGCTTTCCAGGGCCCACGGGTACATTTTTTGGCTCTATTCTCATTCCTAAAGTTGTAGTTAGAGCCTGCGGGACCCCAACGACCATCGCTATGAGCTGAGTCATCCTCAGATCAAGCATTTCTGGGAGTGGGGCTGATCAGGTTCAGCCGGTGTTCTCCCCCAGGAATTCAAGAATTTCCCGGTCCTTGAGGCTCTGGGCCTCGCCGCGGCAGACCTCCCGCACCTGACGCCCGGCTGCCACCTCCTGGAGACAGCGCTGCAGATTGAGCACCGTGCTCTCCAGCTCATCGATCCGCTCCATCAGATTTCGGATCACATTCGCCTCGGCATCGGGCAGGGCGGAGTGAGCCAGGGGATTGATCCGCACCCCGCTCTGGTGGATCACCCGGCCTGGGATGCCAACCACGGTGCAGTCCGATTCCACGTCGCGCACCACCACCGACCCGGCTCCGATGCGGGTGTTGGCACCGATCGTGATCGCGCCGAGCACCTTGGCGCCGGCACCGACCACCACGTTCTCCCCCAGGGTGGGGTGGCGCTTGCCGTGCTCCTTGCCTGTGCCGCCCAGGGTGATGCCCTGATACAGCAGACAGCGGTTGCCGACCTCAGCGGTTTCACCGATCACCACACCCATGCCGTGGTCGATGAACACGCCGCGGCCGATTCGGGCGCCGGGGTGAATCTCGATGCCGGTGAGGGCGCGACCCAGCTGACTGATGCAGCGGGCCAGCAGTTTCAGCGGCAGCCGGCAGCGCCAGAGCGAATGGCTGAAACGGTGCAGCGTCAGCGCATGCAGGCCCGGATAGCAGGACAGGATCTCCAGCCAGCCGCGGGCAGCCGGATCACGCTCGCGGATGATCGCGAGATCGGCGCGGATGTGATCGAACATCGCGGGGGTGTCAGCTGGCGGCCGCTGGGGTCTGCAGGCCGATCTCCTTGCGGAGCAGTTCGATCGTATCGGTGCTGAGGTAGCTCTCGGCGCAGTGCACCTGGGGCATGCGCATCAGCTGCGAGCGGTTCTGGCGCAGACTCTGCTCCACCAGCGGCAGGCTTGGGCGATCGCACAGCACGTGGCTGGAGGCCCGCAGCAGCGCCAGCAGGCGGCTGCCCACATCCGGGGTGGCGGTCATCAGCAGCAGTTCGTTGCCGCGCATCGAATGGAGGATCACCTCCGCGGCCCGCAGAATGCCGGGGCTGATGCTCACCAGGCCCACGCAGCTGCCGGGGCGGAGTTCCTTCAGCATCGCCAGTTCCTGGCGGAAGTCGTTGAGATCCACGGCAACGGCACGCACCCCGTGCTTCTTGGCCAGGTCCTCCACCGGCTGCAGGAAGTAGCGGCTGGTCACCACGGTGCCGTTGCTGGAACTCTCCAGCACGCTTTCCAGCTCTTCCATCGGCACCACTTCGACGGGCACATCGAGGCAGGGCTCGAGTTCCTCGGAGATCAGCATCGACGCGCCGATGTCTTCTCTGGGTGTGCTGACCAGCACCCGGGCGCCGCAGCGCAGCCGCCAGTCGATTTCACGGGTGAGCATCTCGCGGGTCTGCTGCAGGGTGCAGCCGGCGTTGAGCAGACCGTCCACGCATTTGCGCACCTCGCGATCGAGGTCGGTGACGCCGCGGTTGCGGATGTGGGGAGGGGTGCGGATCTCCCGTGGTTTCTGCTGATCGCGCACATAGATGCCGGATCCGGCCATCGCTTCCACCACACCGTCGGTTTCCAGCTGCCGGTACACCTTGCTGATCGTGTTGCGGTGCAGGCCGGTCTGCATCGCCAGCTGGCGCGTGCTGGGCAGCCGGTGGCCGGGGGGGTAATGCCGGGCCGCGATGGCGAAGCAGATCTGGTTGTACAGCTGGGTTGATGCCGGAATGTCGCTTTCCTGCTGGATGTGGAATCGCACGCCGGTGGGCCAGGTCGGAATGCGGCCACCATAAGGACCGGAACCCGCGGTGACAATTGGGTGTGTGTCCTGCGGACCTGTGACAATCTCCAACTCCCGATACAGCGACTGGGTTCAGGTGGTGGACGGTCCGGTGCCGCTGCGCTGCTGGTGGGCGACCCCCGCTGCTGGGCAGCACGATATTGATGCGATAACTACACAAAAACGTGTAGTTATCGTGCTGCCTGAGGTGTTCGGTGTGAATGCCTGGCTGCGTGGTGTCGCTGATCGTCTCGCCGCCGCAGGAGTGCCGGCTCTGGCGGTGCCGTTGTTCGCCCGCACAGCCCCCGAGCTGGATCTCTCCTATGAAACGTCCGATCTGGCTCAAGGACGGCGTCACAAGGACGCCACCACCACCGATCAGATTCTCAGTGATCTTTCAGCGGCCATCACCTGGCTGGCCCGGATCTGTCCTGGAGCCGAAGTCAGTGTGGTGGGGTTCTGCTTCGGGGGCCACGCCGCTCTGCTGGCGGCCACCCTGCCGGCGGTGAAGCACAGCTTTGATTTCTACGGTGCCGGCGTCAGCCGCATGCGGCCCGGCGGTGGACCGCCCTCCCTCGCGCTGCTGCCCAGCATCCAGGGGCAGCTCACCTGTCTGTGCGGCACGGCGGATTCTCTGATCCCTGCTGAGGATCGGGCGGCGATCCAGGCCGCGCTCCGGCAGAGCGACCCGGAGGGAGATCGCCTTCGCTATGTGGAGCTGGAGGGGGCGGACCATGGCTTCATGTGCGACGCGCGCAGCAGCTACAACCCGGAGGCGGCCCGTTTCGGATGGCAGCTGCTGGAGCGTTCCCTCGCCTAGGCCTGGCGGCCGGCCAGCTTGGCGGCGGTGGGACGTGGCGGTGACGGGATGGTGCGGACGGCCTTGCTGGGAGCCGCCTCCTTCTCATCCTTCTTCAGGAGCGGGGTCTTGCGCGGAGTGAGGAACATGATCATGTTGCGGCCCTCCCGCTTGGGTGCCTGCTGGATCTCGGCCTTCTCCTCGAGGTCCTTGGCCATCCGCCGCAGCAGCGTCTCCGCCAGGGCCGTGTGCTGAATCTCCCGGCCTCGGAAGATCACCGTGCACTTCACCTTGTCGCCGGCTTTGAGAAAGCGCTGGGCCTGACCGATCCGCACGTCGTAGTCGTGCTGGTCGATCTTGTAGCGCATCTTGACCTCCTTAACTTCGGTCTGGTGCGACTTTTTCTTGGCCTCTTTGGCTTTCTTTTCCTGCTCGAACTTGAACTTGCCGTAATCCATGATCCGGCAGACCGGCGGGTCAGCCTTCTCACTCACCAGCACCAGATCCAGCTCCCGGTCCCGGGCCACATCCAGCGCTTCCTCCCTGCTGATCACGCCGAGCTGACTGCCGTCTGAGTCGACCACCCGCAGCTGGGGGTAATTGATCCGGTCGTTGATGTTGGGCAGCTCCCGCACAGGAGCACGACGATCAAAACGGGGACGTGGGGGCATTCAGGAGGAGAAGGGGACAGGAGCAGACAGCGGGTGACTCACGGTGGCCTGCATCCTTCACCTTAGGTGTCGCTCGATCAGCGTCATCGCCTCCGCTTCGGAATCGTTGCTCTCCAGCCAGTGGGGGTTGTGCTGCCGCCGGAACCAGGTGCGCTGCCGCTTGGCGAACTGACGGGTGCGCTGGCTGGTGATCCGGATCGCTTCCGCCGTCTGCATCGCCCCTGCCAACACCTTCAACGCCTCGCCGTAGCCGATGGTCTGCAGCAGCGGCAGGTTGTCGCCGTAACGCTCTGCCAGGCGTTGGGTCTCCTCCACCAGCCCGTCGCTGTAGAGCTGTTCGGTCCGCTGCTGAATGCGCCCCCGCAGGTCCACCGGATCGAGCCCCAGCTCGAGCACCCGCCACGGCGGCGGCTCCGCGGTGGCCTGACGGCTCATCGGTTGTCCGGAGGCGTAGAGCACCTCCAGCGCACGCTGGGTGCGCACGGCATCCGCAGGGGCGATCCGGGCGGCGGCGGCGGGATCCGCGGCTTGCAGCAGCGGGTGGCAGATGGTCTGGCCGAGCGCGTCGAGCTGCCGGCGCAGCTGCGGTTGCGGCGGCACGGCAGGCGGTCGCAGGCCACTGGTGAGGGCTTTCAGGTACAGGCCGCTGCCGCCCACCAGCAGCGCCATCCCTTCCCGTTTCAGCACCGCGTCGATGCAGGGGTTGGCTTCCGCCTGGAACTCCTGGAGGGTGATCGGCTGGTCCGGCGGGCGCAGGTCGAGCAGATGGTGCGGAACCCGCGCCTGTTGGGCGGCGGTGGGCTTCGCGGTGCCCAGATCCATCTCCCGGTACAGCTGGCGGGAATCCACGTTGATCACCGGCAGTCCGAGCCGCTCGGCGATCCCCAGGGAGAGGGCCGTCTTGCCGCTGGCGGTGGGCCCGAGCAGCACGATCACCAGCGGGTCTGAGGGCATCAGCAGCGGGCCGGGGGGTGCACCCCTGGATGAAACGGCGCGTGAGAGGCCTCTGGAAGCCTCTATGGACGGCCGGTGGTAGATTGAGCCTGCCAGGTCGAGGTTTCAGGCTGTTACAGCCTTTTAGAACCCTGTCTCCTGGCTCAAGAGCTGCGGCATGAGCGACGCTTCCAAGGTCCAGAACGCTTACGGCGCTGAGCAGATTCAGGTGCTGGAAGGGCTGGAGCCCGTCCGGAAACGCCCCGGCATGTACATCGGCTCCACAGGGCCGAGGGGTCTCCATCACCTGGTCTACGAGGTGGTGGATAACTCGGTGGATGAGGCTCTGGCAGGCCACTGCGATCAGATCGTGGTGGTTCTGGGGGAGGACGGCTCCGCTTCGATCAGTGACAACGGCCGCGGCATCCCCACGGATGTGCATCCCCGCACCGGCAAGAGCGCCCTGGAGACGGTGCTCACCGTTCTGCATGCCGGGGGCAAGTTCGGCTCCGGTGGTTACAAGGTGTCAGGCGGTCTGCACGGTGTCGGTGTCTCCGTCGTCAACGCCCTCAGTGAATGGGTGGAGGTCACGGTGCGGCGCCAGGGCCAGGTGCACCGTCAGCGCTTCGAGCGGGGTGCGCCCATCGGCAGCCTTGCGTCGGAACCGCTCCCCGACGGGGAGCAGGACCGCACCGGCACCAGCGTGTGTTTCAAGCCCGATCAGGAGATCTTCACGGTCGGGATCATCTTTGATTACGCCACCCTCTCGGCACGGTTGCGGGAGCTCGCCTATCTCAACGGCGGTGTCCGCATCGTGTTCCGTGATGAGCGTGAATCAGCCCGCGAAGCCGATGGATCTGCCCACGAGGAAATTTATTTCTACGAGGGTGGCATCAAGGAATACGTCTCCTACATGAACAAGGAGAAGGAAGCCCTTCATCCTGAGATCATCTATGTGAATTCCGAGAAGGATGGCGTTCAGGTGGAGGCCGCGTTGCAGTGGTGCGCCGATGCCTATTCCGACAGCATTCTCGGCTTCGCCAACAACATCCGCACCGTGGATGGTGGCACGCATATCGAAGGCCTGAAGACGGTGCTCACCCGCACCCTCAACGCCTTCGCCAAGAAGCTCGGCAAGCGCAAGGAAGCCGATTCCAACCTCGCCGGAGAGAACATCCGTGAGGGGCTCACCGCCGTGCTCTCGGTGAAGGTGCCGGAGCCGGAATTTGAGGGTCAGACCAAGACGAAGCTGGGCAACACCGAGGTGCGTGGCATCGTCGACAATCTGGTCGGTGAGTCGCTCAGTCAGTTCCTCGAATTCAACCCCTCCGTGATCGGCCTGATCCTGGAGAAAGCGATCCAGGCCTTCAATGCTGCCGAAGCGGCTCGGCGGGCCAGGGAGCTGGTGCGCCGCAAGAGTGTGCTGGAGAGTTCCACGCTTCCCGGCAAGCTGGCCGACTGCAGTTCCCGTGATCCGGGCGAATCTGAGATCTACATCGTGGAGGGAGATTCCGCTGGCGGGTCAGCGAAACAGGGGCGGGACCGACGCTTCCAGGCCATCCTTCCGCTGCGCGGAAAGATCCTCAACATCGAGAAGACCGACGACGCCAAGATCTACAAGAACACCGAGATTCAGGCTTTGATCACGGCGCTCGGGCTTGGCATCAAGGGAGAAGACTTCGATGAAAAGAATCTCCGCTATCACCGCATTGTGATCATGACCGATGCGGATGTTGATGGCGCTCACATCCGCACGTTGATTCTCACTTTCTTCTATCGCTACCAAAAAGCGTTGGTTGAAGGGGGTTACATCTACATCGCCTGTCCGCCGCTCTACAAAGTGGAGCGGGGCAAGAATCACACCTATTGTTATAACGAATCGGATCTGCAGAAAACCCTGAAAGGATTTGGCGAAAAAGCCAACTACACCATTCAGCGGTTCAAGGGCCTTGGAGAAATGATGCCCAAGCAGTTATGGGAAACCACCATGGATCCCAGCACGCGGATGATGAAGCGCATCGAAATTGAAGATGCACTGGAAGCGGATCGCATCTTCACGATTCTGATGGGCGACAAAGTGGCGCCCCGTCGGGAATTCATCGAAACCCACAGCGCTGAACTCGATATGGCGGCTCTGGACATCTGATGGGGACTGTTCCGATGGGAGGTGTGTTGCGTTGGAGCTGGCTGCTGGGGGTGGCGCTGATGGTGCCGGCAGCCCTGCCGGCTGGTGGCGGTGAGTTCCGTCAGCCTCAGGTCCGTCGTCGCTCCGGCAGCGGTCCGCTGCACATCGGTTCCGACTGCCCGCTGCGGCTCAGTCCGCTGGCGGTGGCACCGAGCCTGAGCACTCTCGCCATCGGAACCCCCTGTCGGCTGCTGCGCCGCTGGCCGGGGGACGACGGCCAGGACTGGCTTCAGGTGCAGGTGCTCAGCGGCGACTGTCCACGAGGCTGGCTCCGTGCCTGAAGCTCTGCTGGTGGCGATCGGTGCTGTTCCAGGAGCCTGGCTGCGCCTGAAGATGGTGAACCATTTCGAGCCGATGGTTCCGAAGAAGCACTGGGGCACCTTCACCGTGAACGTGCTCGCCTGCTTCGCCCTCGGTCTGGTGCTGGCATTGGAGGAAACCTGCTCCGCCCGCACCGGGATCGTGCTGCTGATCGGGGTGGGCTTCTTCGGCAGCCTCAGCACGTTCTCCACCTTCGTGGTGGAACTGCTGAATGAGCTGCGGGCCGGCCATGCCCTGGCCGCTGCTGCTCTGGCGGCAGCCTCGGTGCTGGCAGGTTTGCTGGCTTCCGCAGCCGGATACGGACTGGGGATGCATGCCTGAGTCAAGACCCCCCCTGAGGATTGAACTGGAGGAGCTCCTGCTGGTGGCCCTGGGTGCCGTGCCGGGGGCCCTGCTGCGCTGGCAATGGGCTGTTCAGCTGCAGGATCGCAATGTTCTGGTGAACACCCTGGGCGCCGCGATTCTTGGCCTGCTGGCCGGTCTGCCGGCGGCACCACGGCGTCAGCTGCTCCTGGGCATCGGCTTCTGCGGGTCGCTCACCACCTTCAGCAGCTGGATGCTGGCGGCGATGCGTGATCTCAGTCGCGGGGAGTGGGGTTCAGCGGTCGGCCTGATCGCTCTCACCCTGGGGCTGGGCCTGGGCGCTGCTGCCCTGGGCTTTGTCTTCGGACGTCGGTTCAGGCGTCCAGAGCCCCCTGAATCGCCTCGCTGAGCTGCTCCGGTTCCACGCCGCTCTTGAACCGTTCGATCACGGTGCCGTCCTTCCCCACAAGGAATTTCTCGAAGTTCCAGCCCACATCACCGGCAGGCTCCATCCGGTTGAGGGTGGTGAACGGCTCGGTGGTGCTGCCCATGGCATGCACCTTCCCGAAGAGTTCGAAGCTGGCTCCGTAGGTGGTGGAGCAGAAGCTCTGGATCTCCGGCAGGCTGCCGGGCTCCTGCCCCCCGAAGTCATTGCAGGGGAAGCCGAGCACGGACAGGCCCTGGTCGCCGAAGCGGTCCTGCAGCTGCTGCAGACCGGAGTACTGGCGGGTGAAGCCGCAGCGGCTGGCCACGTTCACGATCAGCAGCACGCGTCCGGCGTAGTCGCCGAGCGATTTCTCGCTGCCATCCGCGCTGAGGACGGACACGTTGCTGATGCTGATCGTCATCGTCTGAAAGCCCTGCTCGCCGCGACGTTACCCAATGGAACTGCCCATACACTTGGGGCCCTTGCCGGTCGTCCATGAGCGAGGTAGCTGCAGCGTCCGCCGGAGGCGTGACCGTGGAGCACCACCTCCTGGCGGAGGTGGTGACCCGTCAGCTTGAGGCCATGCTCAGCGTCGGCAACTACGACGCTGTGAAGCTGCTGCTGGAGCCGGTCCAGCCGGTGGATGTGGCGGAGGCGATCGGCAACCTGCCGCAGAACCTGCAGGCCATTGCCTTCCGTCTGCTCAGCAAGGACGAGGCGATCAGTGTCTACGAGTACCTGGATACAGCCACCCAGCAGAACCTGCTGAACCTGCTGCGCTCCGGTGAGATGCAGGAGGTGATGGAGGAGATGTCTCCGGATGACCGGGCGCGGTTGTTCGAGGAGCTGCCGGCGAAGGTGGTGCGTCAGCTGCTCGATCAGCTCAGTCCGGAGGAACGCAAGGTCACGGCCGAGCTGCTGGGCTATCAGGCGGAGACAGCCGGTCGTCTGATGACGACCGAATACATCGCTCTGAAGGAGAACCAGACAGCCCTCGAGGCGCTCGACATCGTCCGGCGCCGGGCCCGTGAGACCGAGACCATTTATTCGCTCTACATCACGGATACCGAGCGGCGTCTCACCGGCATCCTGTCGTTGCGGGATCTGGTCACCGCGGATCCCGATGACCGGATCCGGGATGTGATGACGGCAGACGTGCTCAGCGTGAGCACCGACACCGATCAGGAGATGGTGGCGCGCACGATCCAGCGGTACGACTTCCTTGCCGTGCCGGTGGTGGATCTCGAGCAGCGGCTCGTGGGCATCGTCACGGTGGATGACGTCATCGATGTGATCGAGCAGGAGGCCACCCGCGATCTGTACGCCGCCGGCGCCGTGCAGGCCGGCGATGAAGACGATTACTTCAGCAGCAATCTGTTCACCGTCGCCCGTCGTCGGGTGGTGTGGCTGGCGGTGCTGGTGGTGGCCAGTTTCTTCACGTCCGAAGTGATCGCTGCCAATGAGGACGTGCTGCAGAAGGTGGTGCTGCTCGCCGCCTTCATTCCCTTGCTGGGGGGCACCGGCGGCAACGTCGGTGCTCAGAGCTCCACCGTGGTGATCCGGGGCCTGAGCACCCAGAGCATCACGGCGCTGGGACCGATGAAGGCCGTGGTGCGGGAAGCGCTGGCCGGAGCTCTGCTGGGGGTCCTGATGATGATCCTGGTGGTGCCCTTTGCCTGGTGGCGTGGAGAAAGCGCCCTGGTGGGCCTGTCGGTGGGCATCAGCCTGCTGGCGATCACCACGCTGGCGGCCACCGCCGGCGCAGCCTTTCCGCTGCTGTTCGACCGCATGGGTCTGGATCCGGCCTTGATGTCGACGCCGTTCATCACCACCTGCACGGACGTGGCCGGCACGCTCATCTATCTCAAAACGGCGGAGTGGCTGCTGATGAACCTGCCGGAGCTGCTCCAGGCGACAGGTATTTCTACCCAAATCGCCTTGGCTTCTGCTTTCTGAGAGTTCGTTTACGTTTCTTAGGAGTACGCTTTACATAACTCAATGAAGCGCCATGACACCGGCTACCGCCGCTGCAACAAAGCCCGCTTCGGCGGCCCGCAGCGTCAGCGTTGACGTCGATTTGGTCCGTTCCTACCTGCGTGACATCGGTCGTGTTCCCCTCCTCACCCATGAGCAGGAGATCACGCTTGGACGACAGGTTCAGGAGCTGATGGATCTGGAAACTCTGGAACAGGAGATCGAGAGCCGCGACGGCGGCAGGCCCTCTCAGGATGCTCTCGCCAAAGCCTCCGGGATGTCCGCCATGCAGCTGAAGCGCAAGCTTCAGCACGGCCGGCGCGCCAAGGAGCGAATGGTGGCGGCCAACCTGCGGTTGGTCGTGAGCGTCGCCAAGAAATACACCAAGCGGAACATGGAACTTCTGGATCTGATCCAGGAAGGAACCATCGGTCTGGTGCGCGGCGTCGAGAAGTTCGACCCGACCCGCGGATACAAGTTCTCCACGTATGCCTACTGGTGGATCCGTCAGGGCATCACCCGAGCGATCGCTGAGAAAAGCCGCACCATCCGGTTGCCGATCCACATCACCGAGATGCTCAACAAGCTCAAGAAAGGGCAGCGTGAGCTGAGTCAGGATCTCGGTCGCACGCCCACGGTCACCGAGCTGGCGGAGTTCGTCGAGCTGCCGGAAGACGACGTCAAGGATCTGATGTGCCGGGCCCGTCAGCCGGTGAGCCTCGAGATGAAGGTGGGCGATGGCGATGACACCGAGCTGCTGGAACTGCTGGCGGGTGATGGAGACCTCCCCAGTGATCAGGTGGAAGAGGACTGCCTCAAGGGAGATCTGCGCGATCTGCTGCGTCAGCTGCCCCATCTGCAGGAGCAGGTGCTCCGCATGCGTTACGGCATGGATGGCGAAGATCCGATGAGCCTCACGGGCATCGGTCGCATCCTCGGCATGAGCCGTGATCGGGTCCGCAATCTTGAGCGCGACGGACTGGCCGGTCTGCGTCGCATCAGTGACCAGGTGGAGGCCTACGTGGCCTGCTGAGGCCGGTTGGTTGTTTCCACAAGTCTGAGCAGCACCGGATTGACCTGATCCGGTGCTTCGTCATGGGGACAGTGGCCGGCGCCACTGATCACGCTGATGGATTGCACGCAGGAGATCTGTTCAGCCCAGCGCTGAGCTTCCGGTAAGGGTTCCCAGGGGTCCTGCTCGCCCCAGATCAGATCCACCGGCACTTTCAGGTGCTGCATCAGCTGTGGTGCGAGGTGGTCGTCGAACAGGTTGATGAAGCCGCGGAACGCTTCGGCGGCACCATTCCGGCGAGTGGGCTCAAACAGCAGCTCCACCAAGGCATCATCCACATGCTGACCACTGGGGTAAGCCTGTTTGAGCACGCTGCGGATCACCCCTGGTCTGGCCGCATTGCGGAACAGGGTGGTGCTCAGCCATCGCTGGCGCACCATGGTTTTCAGCAATGGCCGGATCCAGGCCATCCAGGCGGGCTGTGTCGCCAGCTGCTTGTCGTCCATCAAGCGCTGGGCGCAATCGATCAGCACCACGCCACAGCAGCGGTCGCCCAGCAGCTGTGCTGCCCGCAGGGCCACCACCCCGCCGATCGAGTTGCCCATCAGCAGCACCGGCCGATCGATCACCGTCCGGCAGAAGTCCGCCACCTGCTGCCCCCAGAGATCAAATCCGTAGAGGACGGACCCTGGCTGCTCCGGTTCGTCCTTCAGTCGCGCCCGCGGTTGGTCGCTGCGGCCGAAGCCGAGCAGGTCGATGGCGTAGGTCGGAGCCAGCGCAGCCAGGGCCGGTTGATTGAAACGCCAGTGCCCTGTGTTGGCGCCGAAACCGTGGATCAGCAGCACGGCCAGGGGTGCCTCGGGATTCCCCATCAGCGTCCATCCGATGTTGCGATCCCCCCAGCACCACAGACCTTCCTGCACCGTCATGCCTGGAATGACCTGGGAGGCGCGGGCAAAAGAAATGAGCGGACCACGCAGCGAAGACGACTTGTGCTGAACATTTAAAGGAACGCTGGCGACGATCGGTTGATGTCCATGACGCCAACACGCAGCAACGGATGTCGTTCAAACGAGGCTGAGCTCAGACCGTTGCTGCTGAATTGGTGGAGCGACCATGGTCGCCACGACATTCCCTGGAAACGAACCTCCAGCGGGGACCGACCTGCTCCTGATCAGCCCCTGGATCCCTATCCGATCTGGATCGCGGAGGTGATGCTGCAGCAGACCCAGCTGGCGGTGGTGCTCCCCTACTGGCATCGCTGGATGGCCGTGTTTCCAACCGTGGAGGCTCTGGCGGCGGCATCGCTTGAGCAGGTGCGTCTGTTGTGGCAAGGCCTTGGCTATTACTCCCGGGCCCGCCGTCTGCATCAGGCGGCTCAGCAGATCTCAGGGCGTTCCTGGCCCGGGGATCTCGAGGAATGGATGGCGTTGCCGGGGATCGGACGCACCACCGCCGGAAGCATCCTGTCCAGTGCCTTCAATGCACCCGTGCCGATTCTGGACGGCAACGTGCGGCGCGTTCTGGCTCGCCTCAGGGCCCACGACCGACCTCCCGCCAGGGATCAGGCCCTCTTCTGGCAGTGGAGCCATGCGCTTCTCGATCCGCAGCGCCCGCGAGATTTCAATCAGGCCTTGATGGATCTCGGGGCAACCCTGTGCACCCCGCGTCAACCGCTTTGTGACGCCTGTCCCTGGCAACGGCACTGCGCTGCCTACGCTGCCGGCGAGCCCAGCCGCTGGCCTGTGAGTGAGGAACGCAAACCGGTTCCATTTCAGGTGATCGGCGTCGGCGTGGTGCTCAACGCCGACGGTGAAGTGTTGATCGACCAGCGGTTGGAGGAGGGGTTGCTGGGTGGTCTCTGGGAATTCCCCGGTGGCAAGCAGGAGCCTGGAGAGACGATCGAGGCCTGCATCACCCGGGAGCTCCAGGAGGAGCTGGCGATCGAGGTGACGGTGGGTCAGGAACTGATCAGCGTTGATCACGCTTACAGCCACAAGCGGCTGCGCTTCGTGGTGCATGTCTGCCGCTGGTTGTCCGGAGAGCCGAAACCCCTGGCCAGTCAGCAGGTGCGTTGGGTGAAGCCCGGTGATCTCCAGACCTATCCCTTCCCCGCCGCCAACAGCCGCATTATCGATGCTCTGCTCGCGCATCCGGAGACGGCTGGTGGCTGATCCCCGGGTGCTCTGTCTTGGGGAAGCGCTGGTGGACCGGCTCGGTCCTCCCGGAGGGGACCCCGCGCTGGATCAGCCGGTGGACGATCGCCTCGGTGGGGCTCCTGCCAATGTCGCCTGCGCCCTGGCCCGGCTCGGCACGCCGGTGGCGTTCGTGGGTCGTCTGGGGAGGGATGCCATTGGCGATCAGTTCTTCCGACTGTTTCAGCAGCGCGGCATCGAGAGCTCCGGCGTTCAGCTGGATCCGGAGCGGCCGTCGCGGATCGTGCTGGTGCGCCGCACCGTTGGAGGTGAGCGACAGTTTCAGGGTTTTGCCGGTGACCGGGGCCAGGGGTTCGCTGATCAGGCGCTGCAAGCGCCAACACTGTCTGGATCCGCCCGCTGGCTCCTCGTGGGCACCATCCCCCTGGCGACACCGGCTGCGGCTGCTGCCTTGAGAGGCGCTGTCGATCAGGCGCGCGTCCGCGGCATGGCCATCGCTGTTGATGTGAACTGGCGACCCACCTTCTGGGATGCCGATGCTGATCCGTCCGCAGGGCCGCCGCCTTCCGCGCTGGCGGCCATCCGGCCGTTGCTCGAGCAGGCGGCCCTGATCAAGCTCGCTCGCGAGGAGGCGATCTGGTTCTTCGGTTCAGCGCAAGCGCAGGTGATCAGCGGATTGTTGCCCCAGGCCCCGGATGTGGTGGTGACCGATGGAGCCGAGCCGGTGACCTGGTGGATGGAGGGTGCCTCCGGTTCCCTTGCGGCGTTCCGTCCGTCGGACGTGGTGGACACCACCGGTGCCGGAGATGCCTTCACGGCGGGCCTGTTGCATTGCTGGGATCTTCCCCCTGCACACCGGGTGCGCTTCGCCGCCGGTTGCGGTGCTCTGGTCTGCAGCGGAGCCGGAGGGATCGATCCTCAACCCAGTGCGCCGGAGGTGGAGGCGTTCATCGCCGGGGCATGAGGTGGCGTGAGTCGGGCCTGCCGCCCCTCTCCCTGGTAGGCCAGGTCCAGCTGCCAGGCCTCAGGGAGCACCAGCCTGAGTCGCTCCGGCCATTCCACGGCCATCAGGGCTCCCATGGCCCGGGCTTCTTCCTCCTCCTGCAGGAACAGCTCATCCGCTGATCCGGGGGTGTCCAGCCGGTAGAGATCCAGGTGCACGAGGGGCGGATTGCCGTCCGGGTAGTGCTGGGCCAGCGAGAAGGTCGGGCTGGTGATCGGTTCGCTGATGCCACAGGCCAGGGCCAGGCCCTGCACCAGAGAGGTCTTGCCTGCGCCCAGAGGACCCTCAAGGAGAAGAATGGCGCCCTTCGGCAGGCGTTGTGCCAGCCCCCGCCCAAGGGCTCGAGTGGTCTCAAGGGTCTCAAGTTCCCAGAGACACTGTGTAGAGTCCGCGCCTGGCGAGCCCGAAGCCTCGGCGTCTCCGCAGAGATTCACATTCAAATTCCCCAGGGAGCCTTACGTCATGGTGGCAGCGCCCACAACCGCGCCTGAGCTGAAGCTAGGCACCGACTGCGTCGTTGCAGATATCACCCAGGCCGCATTCGGCCGCAAGGAGCTGGACATCGCCGAGACCGAGATGCCCGGTCTGATGGCGCTGCGTCAGAAATACGGCACTGAGAAGCCCCTGAAGGGGGCGCGCATCGCCGGTTCTCTGCACATGACGATCCAGACCGCCTGTCTGATCGAAACCCTCGTCGAACTGGGTGCCGAGGTGCGCTGGGCCTCCTGCAACATCTTCTCCACCCAGGACCATGCGGCTGCCGCCATCGCGGCACAGAACATCCCGGTGTTCGCGGTCAAGGGTGAAACCCTGGAGGAGTACTGGGATTACACCCATCGCATCCTCGAGTGGGGCGATGGTGGTTCCCCCAACATGATCCTGGATGACGGCGGCGATGCCACCGGTCTGGTGATGCTGGGCAGCAAGGCGGAGCAGGACATCACCGTTCTGGAGAACCCTGCCAATGAGGAGGAGACCTACCTCTTCGCTTCCATCAAGAAGAAGCTGGCTCAGGATCCCAGCTTCTACAGCCGCACCAAGGCGCAGATCCAGGGCGTGACCGAGGAAACCACCACCGGTGTGGCCCGTCTTTACAAGATGCAGAAGAGCGGGGAGCTGCCCTTCCCTGCCATCAACGTCAACGACTCGGTCACCAAGAGCAAGTTCGACAATCTCTACGGCTGCCGCGAGTCGCTCGTCGACAGCATCAAGCGCGCCACCGATGTGATGGTGGCCGGCAAACAGGCGCTGGTGATGGGTTACGGCGATGTGGGCAAGGGCTCAGCCCAGTCGCTGCGCGGTCTCGGTGCCACCGTCTGCATCGCCGAAGTGGATCCCATCTGCGCGCTGCAGGCGGCCATGGAGGGTTACCGCGTGGTGCGTCTCGAAGACGTGGTCGAGGAGATGGACATCTTCGTGACCGCCACCGGCAACTACCAGGTGATCCGCAACGAGCACCTGCTGAAGATGAAGGACGAGGCGATCGTCTGCAACATCGGCCATTTCGACAATGAGATCGATGTCGCCTCCCTCAAGTCCTACGAGTGGGACAACATCAAGCCGCAGGTGGATCACATCACCCTGCCCAGCGGCAATCGGATCATCCTGCTGGCGGAAGGCCGTCTGGTGAACCTGGGCTGCGCCACCGGCCACCCCAGTTTCGTGATGAGCAATTCGTTCACCAACCAGGTGCTGGCTCAGATCGAGCTGTTCACCAAAGGCAGCGAATACGGCAAGGAGGTCTATGTGCTGCCCAAGCACCTCGATGAGATGGTGGCCCGTCTGCACCTCGACCGCATCGGCGCCAAGCTCACCGAGCTGAGCAAGGACCAGGCCGATTACATCAACGTGCCCGTGGAAGGTCCGTTCAAGCCCGACCACTACCGCTACTGATCGACCGCAGGGTCCTCAACCCCTCTGCCCCATGGAAGACTTGCGCGATCCCGCGCAGGCTCCATGGGGCTTTCTGATGTCATCACCCGCTTGCCGGAGCTGATCGGACAGGCTGTGGAAGCCAATCAGTGGCTGGGTTACACCGCGATCTTCGCGGCGATGTTTCTGGAGAATCTCTTTCCCCCGATCCCATCGGAGCTGATCATGCCGTTGGGTGGTTTCTACGTGCAGCAGGGCCAGCTGCAGCTGATCCCCGTGGTGATCGCCGGCCTGCTGGGAACAGTGCTGGGGGCGCTGCCCTGGTACGGCATCGGTCGACTGATCAATGAAGAGCGGATCGAGCAGTGGCTGGCCCGCCATGGTCGCTGGATCGGCATCAGCCCGGAGGAGCTGGCCCGCTCCCGTCGCTGGTTCACGCGTTACGGCACCGCGTTGGTGTTCTGGGGCCGTCTGGTGCCAGGGATCCGCACCCTGATCTCGGTTCCCGCCGGAATCGAGATGATGCCGATGGCCCCGTTTCTGATCTGGACCACCGCCGGCAGCCTGATCTGGACCCTGCTGCTCACCGTCGCCGGCATGGTGCTCGGTGAGGGGTACAGCAATGTTGAGGTCTGGATCGATCCCGTCTCCAAGCTGGTGAAGCTGCTGCTGGTGATCGCCGTGCTGGCCGGTGGGATCTGGCTGGGGTTGCGCGTCTGGCGCCGCAGGCAGTCCGGGGACTGACCGCAGCGCCGGGGTGCGGATCAGAAGGGAATCTCTTCATCCGAGGCCTGGCTGCCGCCGAAGTTGCCGGCAGCCTCCTGGTTGTCCCGCTTGGAGCCGAGCAGCTCCAGTCGGTCCACGCGGACCACGGGCTTGCTGCGCTCCTCACCGCTGTTGCGGTCCGTCCAGCGGTCGAGCTTGAAGCTGCCGATGATGCCCAGCTGGGAGCCCCTCTTCACATAATCCGCGGCGACCTGGGCCTGTTTGCCCCAGATCTCGAGGTTGAACCAGTCCGGTTCGTCGTCGCGGCTGCGGCGGTTCACGGCAAGGGTGAGGTTGGCCACCATGCTTCCGGATTCGAAGTAACGCACTTCGGGGTCGCGGCCGGCTCGACCGACGAGGGTGACGGAATTGACGCCCATAAAAAAGGTCTCCTAAGTCTTGAGAACAATGATGCGCCACGGTTCAGGTGGCTGCTTTCAAGGAGTTCCACCGTGGCCGGCGTCCGTCACAGGCTGACCCGCAGAACGCCCTTAAGATTCGGCGACTTGATCCGTGGACGTGCTTTTCCGACGTTTTCAGCTGTCCCGTGACATCGGCATCGACCTGGGCACGGCCAACACGCTGATCTACGTTTCCGGCCGCGGCATCGTTCTCCAGGAACCTTCCGTCGTCGCGCTCGATCTCGAGCGTGGAGCCACCCTGGCCGTTGGCGATGAGGCCAAGCTGATGCTGGGCCGCACCCCCGGCAACATCCGAGCCGTGCGTCCGCTGCGGGATGGCGTCATCGCGGATTTCGATGCGGCTGAGCAGATGCTCAAGACCTTCATCACCAAGGGCAATGAAGGGCGCGGCATCATGGCGCCGCGGCTTGTGGTGGGGATTCCCAGCGGCGTCACCGGGGTTGAGCGGCGTGCCGTGCGTGAGGCCGGCATGGCCGGCGCCCGGGAGGTGCATCTGATCGATGAACCGGTGGCCGCTGCCATCGGTGCCGGACTTCCCGTCACCGAACCGGTCGGCACGATGATCGTGGACATCGGGGGTGGCACCACCGAGGTGGCCGTTCTCAGCCTGGGCGGGACGGTGCTGAGTGAATCCGTCCGCGTCGCCGGAGATGAGATCAGTGATGCGATCGGCGTCTACCTGAAGAAGGTGCACAACATGGTGGTGGGTGAGCGCACCGCCGAGGACATCAAGATCCGCATCGGCTCCGCCTTCCCCGATGACGCCTTCGACCAGGAATCCATGGATGTGCGCGGACTGCACCTGCTGTCCGGTCTTCCCCGCACCATCAACCTCAAGGCGGGTGATCTGCGTGAGGCGATCGCTGAGCCCCTGAACGTGATCGTCGAGGCCGTGAAGCGGACTCTCGAGCGCACGCCACCGGAACTGGCCGCTGACATCGTCGATCGCGGCATCATGCTGGCCGGGGGCGGAGCACTCGTGCGCGGCATCAGTGACCTGATCAGCCACGAGACCGGGATCTTCGTGCATGTGGCGGAGGATCCGCTGCTCTGTGTGGTCAACGGTTGCGGTCAGGTCCTCGAGGACTGGAAGCGTCTGCAACGGGTGGTCGACACACCGGAATTCGTCCGATCCGCGGCTGGCGCCTGATCCGATGGGGGCGTCCCTCTGGCCCGGTAACGGCCGTTGGCGTGCCCTCGGGCGGGTCGCCCCATGGCTCGCTCTGCTGCTTGGACTGCTGATGGTGCGGCTGAGCAAGGGAGCGGGTTTCGCCGATGCCTATGCCCTGCTCAGTCGACCGTTCTGGCCTGGTCCGGCTCAGCGCGAATGGGTGTCATCCGCCGCTTCCCTGGAGGATCAGGCTCGTCTGTCCCTGCTGGAGCAGGACAATCAGCGCTTGCGTGATCTTCTGGAGCTGCAGAGGAACAGCGGGGCCGACAGCACCGTGGCGGCTGCCGTGATCTCCCGCCAGCCACGCGGCTGGTGGCAGCAGCTGGAGCTGGGCAAGGGATCCCTGAACGGCATCAGCGTTGCGGATGCCGTTCTCGGGCCGGGCGGACTGGTGGGACGGGTTCAGAGTGTGACCCCCACCACAGCCCGCGTTCGTCTGCTGACCGCTCCAGGCAGTGAGGTGGGGGTCTGGCTGCCCCGCTCCAGACGGCATGGACTGTTGGTGGGGCTCGGCACCCACCGTCCCCAGCTGCGCTTCATCGACAAGGATCTCGACGTGCGGGCCGGCGATCTGGTGAGCACCTCTCCCGCCAGCACGCTGTTGCCTCCGAATGTTCCCGTCGGCGTGATCCAGTCCGTGGATGAGCGTGCGGTTCCCGCTCCCAGGGCGGTGGTTCAGCTGATTGCGGCGCCGGAGGCGATCGACTGGGTTCAGGTGCGGATCGACTGAGCGATGGCCCGTCTGCATCGTCAACCGGGTTGCGTCGTCACGGCTCTGCTGGTGCCGGTGCTGAGTCTTGCCAGCCCGCCCTGGCTCGGACTCGATGGGGTGCCTCCGGCCTGGGCCGTGCTCTGGCTGTTGCCCTGGGCGCTGGTGGATGGACCGGTGTCGGGCGCCGTGGCGGGGATCGCTCTCGGCCTTGTGCTGGATGGCCTCAGCCTGGGAGGGGTCAGTCAGATTCCCGCGCTGCTGCTGCTGGGCTGGTGGTGGGGGCGACTGGGTCGACGCCCCCCCGCGATTCAGCGCACGCTCAATCTCGGATTGCTGGCCTGGATCGGATCGGTGACGGTGGGGCTGAGTCAGTTATTGCAGCTGTTGATCCAGGAGGGCTGGAGCTTTGATCCCTGGATGCGCAGCTGGGGCTTGCAGACCCTGCTCTGTCAGACCCTTGTCACGGCGCTGCTGGCACCGATGCTGGTTTCGATGCAGTTGTTGCTGTGGCGCAAAAGAGGCACGTCATGAACGGGCCGGTGACGCGACGGGAGCTGTTGCTCGGAGCCGCTGCCCTTGGCCTGGCCGCCTGCGGTCGGGGCGGCTCGCGAGCCGATGAGCTCAATCTCTGGACTCTCCAGCTGGCCCCCAAGTTCAACCCCTACTTCGATGATCTGCTGACGGTCTGGCGACAGCGGCGACCGCAGCTCCCCGTGCGCTGGACCGACCTGCCCTGGGGGTCTGTGGAGCGCAAGTTGCTGGCGGCGGTCTACGCACGCACCGCCCCGGATGTGGTGAATCTCAACCCACCGTTCGCGGCCAATCTGGCCAGCAAGGGAGGGTTGAGCGATCTCACGCCGCTGCTGCCCTCCGGTGCAGCGGAGCGTTATCTGCCGTCGGTCTGGCAGGCCTGCCGGGATCCGGAGGCCGGTCAGATCGCCATCCCCTGGTACCTCACCGTCAGGCTCAGCCTGGTGAACCGCCGCCTGCTGGAGGAGGCCGGGCTGGAGTCTCCCCCCAGGCGCTGGGATGCGGTGCCCGAGTTCGCCCGCCGAATCCGGGAACGGACCGGTCGTTATGGATTGTTCGTCACCGTGGTGCCTGATGACTCCGCCGAGATGCTGGAGTCGCTGGTGCAGATGGGCGTGGTCTTGCTCGACGGGCAGAGGCGAGCTGCGTTCAACAGCCCGGCCGGTCGGCGCGCCTTCCGCTTCTGGACGGATCTCTACCGGCAGGGTCTGCTGCCGCGAGAGGTGGTCAGTCAGGGCCAGCGACGGGCGATCGAGCTTTTCCAGAGCGGTGATCTGGCTCTCGCCGCCACCGGGGCGGAATTTCTGCGCAGCATTCAGACCAACGCCCCCGGCGTGGCGGCCGTGACCGAACCCCATCCGCCCCTCACCGGAGAGGACGGCACAGCCAATGTCGCCCTGATGACGCTGGCTGTTCCGCGCCAGAGCCGGCATCCCGCCGAGGCCGTGGCCCTGGCCCTGTTTCTGACCGATGCTGCCAATCAGGCCCGTTTCGCCAGGGAGGCCAGGGTCCTGCCCTCATCCCAGGAGGCTCTTGAGCAGGTGCGCACGGCCCTCGACCAGGAGCAGCCCGATACAGCGGAGCAGGCGCAGATTCGAACCGCCCGTCTTCTCTCCGCCCGGATCCTTGATCAGGCCAGGGTTCTTGTGCCCGCTCTGCCCGGCATCAAACGGCTGCAGAAGATCGTCTACACCCAGCTGCAACGCGCGATGCTCGGCCAGATCGAGAGCGATGCGGCGCTGGCCATGGCGGCCGATGAGTGGGACCGGTACTCGCGGTCACGCTGGCCATGACGTCAATTCTTAAGGCAATCCGTAAACCTTTCCTGTAACAGCTTGTTTGCGTCGGTTTCAACACCCTTGCCGGTAGGGTTGCAAGTCGTTAACAGATGTAGCCAATGGCGGGCGGAGAGCCCTCGCAACCGAAGGCCACACTGCTTGTGGTCGACGACGAGGCAGCCGTCCGTCGCGTGCTGGTGATGCGTCTTCAGCTCGCCGGATACCGCGTCGTCTGTGCTGAAGATGGAGAACAGGCGTTAGAGCTGTTTCACCGTGAAGCACCGGATCTGGTGGTGCTTGATGTGATGCTCCCCAAGCTGGATGGCTTTGCTGTCTGTCGACGTCTGCGCGCTGAATCGTGCGTTCCGATCATTTTTCTCTCCGCGGTTGAGGCGATTTCGGAACGCGTTGCCGGCCTCGATCTGGGCGCTGACGATTACCTCCCGAAACCGTTCAGTCCGAAGGAGCTGGAGGCACGGATCGCCACCATTCTGCGACGGGTCGGTCGTGGTGCTGCCGTCGTTGAGACCCGCGAACTGCCGACCGGCCAGGGCATTCTGCGGGTCGGAGAGCTGGTGGTCGATACCAACCGTCGTCAGGTGACGCAGGGCGGTGAGCGTGTGAATCTCACCTACACGGAATTCAGCCTGCTCGAGTTGCTGTTCCGGGAGCCGGGCAGGATTGTGCCCAGGGCTGAAATCCTTGAGCAGCTGTGGGGCTACCCGCCGAGGCGATCAGCGGATCTTCGGGTGGTGGACGTGTATGTGGCGCGACTGCGGGGCAAACTCGAACCCGATCCCCGCAATCCTGAGCTGATCCTCACGGTTCGAGGAATCGGTTACGCCTCCCAGCGCCTCGGAGATCAGGGAGCCGTCGCCAGCGCCTGAGGCGGGACATCCAGCGACGCGGGCGGGCAGGATGGCGCCCGTCTGCCCCTGCCGTCGTGTCTGATCTGCGTGACACCCGCCTGGAGAAGGCGCAAGCCCTTCAGGAGCTGGATCAGGGACCCTATGCCCTGACCTTCGAACCCAGCCATCGGATGGCGGCTCTTCAGCAGGAGCACGCCGACCTGCCCAAGGGTGAGGAGCGGGATGTGACCGTGTCCGTTGCAGGACGGGTGATGACCCGCCGTGTGATGGGAAAGCTCGCCTTCTTCACCCTCGCCGATGAGACCGGAACCATTCAGCTGTTCCTTGAGAAGGCCTGCCTTGAGGCCCAGCAGGAGGGTTGGTTCAAGCAGATCACCTCGCTGGTGGATGCCGGCGACTGGCTGGGGGTGACCGGCATCCTGCGACGCACCGATCGCGGAGAACTGTCGGTGAAGGTGAGCGACTGGCGCATGCTCAGCAAGGCGCTGCAACCGCTGCCTGACAAGTGGCATGGCCTGGCGGATGTGGAAAAGCGCTATCGCCAGCGCTATCTGGATCTCGTGGTGTCCCCCCAGTCCCGGGAGACGTTCCGACGCCGTGCGCTGACGGTGAGCGGCATTCGCCGCTGGCTGGACGAGCGTCAGTTCCTCGAGATCGAGACGCCGGTGCTGCAGTCGGAGGCCGGGGGAGCGGATGCCCGCCCGTTCATCACCCATCACAACGCTCTGGATCTGCCGCTGTTCCTCCGGATTGCCACCGAGCTGCACCTGAAACGGCTGGTGGTGGGTGGGTTCGAGCGGGTGTACGAGCTGGGCCGCATCTTCCGGAACGAAGGGGTGAGCACCCGTCACAACCCCGAGTTCACGTCCGTGGAGGTGTATCAGGCGTACGCCGACTACATCACCATGATGGATCTCACCGAGTCGATGCTCGCGTCGGTCACCGAGCAGGTGTGTGGAGGCACCCGCCTCACGTATCAGGGCACGGACGTGGATCTGACGCCACCCTGGCGGCGCGCCACCATGCACGAGCTGGTGCAGGACGCCACCGGTCTGGACTTCACCGCCTTCAGCAGCCGTGATCAGGCCGCTGCCGCCATGGCCGAGGCGGGGCTAGAGGTGCCGGAGAAGGCAGACAGCATCGGCCGTCTGCTGAACGAGGCCTTCGAACAACGGGTGGAGACAACGCTGATCCAGCCCACGTTCGTGACCGACTACCCGATCGAGATCTCCCCGCTGGCCCGCAAGCACCGCAGCAAACCCGGCCTTGTGGAGCGCTTTGAGCTGTTCATCGTCGGGCGCGAGACCGCCAACGCCTTCAGCGAGTTGATCGATCCCGTCGATCAGCGTCAGCGGCTGGAAGCCCAGCAGGCCCGCAAGGCGGCCGGTGATCTGGAGGCGCAGGGGCTGGATGAGGATTTCGTCCAGGCTCTGGAGGTGGGAATGCCTCCCACAGGGGGCCTGGGCATCGGCATCGATCGGCTGGTGATGCTGCTCACCGACAGCCCGTCGATCCGTGATGTGATCGCCTTCCCGCTGCTCAGGCCCGAAGCGAAGGGGGATGGCCCCTCCACAGTGGATAATTAGGACAGTGGCATTGTCCAGATCCCATGAGTGGTGAGCGCGTAGGGTTTCGCTTCAAACACGCCGATGCGGTAGTCAAGCGCAACCCCCAGGGCCGTTCCCGCCGGGGTTGGGTGATGGAGCCGGTGGAGCAGACCACCAGCCGTGGCACGAAGATGCCGGCCTATCGGATCCGCTGGCGCGACAGTGAGCGCCCTGAGATCGTTCTGCAGCACATGCTGATCGCCGATCCTGATCCCACCCCTCCCCCCGAGGGCGTCAGTCTTGAACCTCCGGCACCGAAGGCCTGAGCTGTCAGTCGCTGAAGCCTGCGTCCCGGCGCATGCGCTGCAGCTCCTGTTCCGCTTCGAACAGAGCCCAGTCGCGGTCCAGATCCTTCCGGTTCGCTGACTCAGGCTGACGACTCAACGCGTTGAGCTGACCGTCCACTTCCTCGAAGCGGCGTCCGAGATTCTCGAGGTCACTCCAGAGGGTGCGTCCCTGGGTCATCAGCTCATCCATGTGCCGACGGGCCCGATCCGCCAGATCCGTCGCCCCGGCCTGGTCAGCCCGCTGAATCCGCTCCCGCCAGTCCCTCACCTGGTCGGCGAGTGCCAGCAGCTGCCGGCGCTGTTCCTCAGCGTCCTGCTGCAGTTGCAGTCGCTGCCGCTTCAGGGCTGAGGCCCGATCCTGCTGGTGCTGGTCCTGAAACAGCTGGTCCTGGACAGGGTTGTTGCGGAGAAACTCCGACAGACGCTGGTCGAGCTCACGTTCCAGCTGCTCCAACCAGGTGCTCATGGCTGGTCGGCGGGAGTGGTGATCAGGGGCTTCTCGATCTCCTTGAGCAACGGTTCGATGGCTCGCGTCTTGGAGTTCAGGATCATCTGCGTGAGCTGAGCCGCCTTCACCTCGCCGACATCGCCTTCCAGTTGCCCGAGGCGATCGAAGGCTCTCATGTAGAGCGCTTCGAGTTCGCTGATCAGCTGCTCGCGCTGGGACCGGATCGCTTCACGCCGTTCGTCCTGCTTCATAACGCTGCCGAGGTCACGGATCAGTCTGCCGGTTCCAGCCAGTGCAGCGACAGCGTGTCGTTCGGGTCATGCCAGCGCTGCCGGATCCGCCAGCCCGCTCTGGAGGCCAGTTCAGCGGCGGCCTCCGGGCTGTATTTCACGCTGTGTTCCGTGATCAAGGCTTCACCCTCGGCGAATGCCCAGCTCTGCTGCGCGAGCTGCACGGTCTGCTCGCAGCGGCTCACCAGTGCCATCTCGATGCGCTGATGCTGCGGCTGCCATCGGGCCCTGTAGTGAAACTGCTCGGGTCGGACGTTTCCGTTCAGCTCCCGGTTGAGCCGATGCAGCAGATTCCGGGCGAAGGCGGCTGAGACGCCGGCAGCATCGTTGTAGGCGGCTTCGAGCAGGCTGGGATCGCGGGGTTGGTCCAGCCCGAGCAGCAACGGACCACCGGCCAGCAGTCGCCGGAAGCGTTCCAGAACGGTGACGGCATCCTGCGGTTGGAAATTCCCCAGCGAGCTGCCCGGGAAAAAACCGATGCGTCGCGCTCCCTGCAAGCGGGGATGATGCGGCAGGGCGTCCAGAGTGCTGTGATCGCAGCAGATGCCAAGCATCGGGGTGTCCCGGTGCCCCTCCGCCAGCGCGCTGAGGGAGTCCTCCAGAGCCGTCCGGCTGATGTCCAGGGCGATGAAGGCAGGGGGGCGCAGCGCCGTCAGCAATGGATCCACCTTGCGGGCGTTGCCGATCCCGAATTCCACCACCACGCCCTCACCCACGGCTGAGGCGATCTCTGGCGCCCGCTGTTCGAGCAGGGTGATCTCCGTGCGGGTGAGGGTGTATTCCGGCTGTTCGCAGATCTCGGCGAACAGCCGTGATCCCTCGGCGTCGTAGAGCAGCCAGGCTGGCAGCTGTTTCGGCTGCTGGGCCAGGCCTGCCTGCACCAGCCGATGCAGGTCGGCTGGTGCAGGATGCAGATCAATCAGCTCGACACTCATCGGGCCAGGCGCACTCCCGACGCCATCCAGCGGCTGGCGGGAGGGAAGAAATTTCTGTAGGTGTCGCGGGCATGGCCTTGGGGCGTCAGCCAGCAGCTGCCCCGCAGCACGAACTGGGAACTCATGAATTTGCCGTTGTATTCCCCGATGGCGCCGTCCGGTGGTGTGAAGCCCGGGTAAGGGCGGTAGGGGCTGGCGGTCCACTGCCAGAGAGCGTCGTGAGCAGCGGCGATTCGCTCGCCGTGCTGCGTCACGGCCACTTCCCATTCCGCTTCAACCGGCAGACGGGCCCCGCTCCAACGGGCGAATGCATCGGCTTCAAACCAGCTCAGATGACGGACCGGTGCAGCGGGATCAAGCGGTTGGCGTCCGGCCAGGGTGAATTCGTCCTGCCATTCGGCCGCTTCCCCGCTGCCGCGCCAGTAACGCGGGGCCTGCCAGTTCAGTCGCTGCCGCAGCCCCCAGCCCTCACTCATCCACAGCTCCGGTCGCTCATACCCGCCGTCGGCGATAAACGCCCGGTAGTCGGCGTTGCTCACCAGCTGCGTCGCCAGCTCGAACGGTTCCAGCCACACCCGGTGTCGTGGCCCCTCGTTGTCGAAATGAAAGCCTGTGCCGCTGTGACCGATCTCCATCAGTCCCCCATCGCAGGTCAGCCAACCCGCGTCGCTCACCCGGAGGGTCAGATCCGCGTCCGCTGCGTAGGTCGGTTCCAGCGGCTGACGGCTGAATCCGTCCAGCAGGTCCATCAGCAGCAGCTCCTGATGCTGCTGTTCGTGATGCAGCCCCAGTTCAGCCACCGGATGCAGCTCCAGGCAGGAGCGGTCGAGCAGTTGTTCCAGTCCGAGATCGATCCGGCGGCGCCAGGCCAGCACCTCCCTGATGGTGGGTCTGCTCAGCAGCCCCCGTTGCGGCCGGGGATGCCGTTCCCCGACAGCCTCGTAATAGGAATTGAACTGATAGCTCCAGCGTGGATCGCAGGCGGTGTGGCCCGACAGATGCGGCTGCAGCAGGAAGGTGTCGAAGAACCAGGTGGTGTGGGCCAGATGCCATTTCGGAGGGCTGGCGTCCTCCATGCCCTGCAGAACCAGATCCTCCGGTTCCAGCGGTGAGATCAGGGCTTCGCTTCGACGCCGCACCTCCAGAAGGGTCTCGAGCAGCACGAGATAGGGATGCGCTGGCCCGGACCCTAAGAGAAGAGGCAATGTCAACGGCCGAACCGTCGGTACGATCAGCCAGCCCACTGAAGCAGCCTCGGCTTGTGAGCGAATCCAGCGCCTTGGGTGCCGGTACCGTCCTGGCGCAGCGTTACCGCCTGGAAGACCCCCTGAGCGAGGGCGATCCCATCCAGGGACGGTTGTGGCGTGCCCTGGACACCCTGGCCGGAGACACCCCCCTGGTGATCCGCCAGGTTCAGAGTTCCGAATCCCGCCAGCGGTTTCAGCAGATCTGGCCGCGGCTGCAGTCTCTGCTGCATCCCCAGCTGCCGCGCTGCGGTGAACTGCTGGAGTCTCACGGCAGCCTCTGGACGGTGCGGGACTGGCAGGAGGGCGAGGCCTACAGCCTGATCCTGAGCCAGCGCAGCGAGCGTCAGATGGTGTTCGGTGCAGGGGAGGTCCTGCTGCTGCTGCGTCAGACCCTGCCACTGCTGGCGGTGATCAACGGTCGCGGTCTGGTGCATGGGGATGTCAATCCCCGCAACCTGCTGCGACGTCACAGTGACGGTCTGCCGGTGCTGCTGGATTTCGGCCTGGTCCAGATCCGAGGAGAGGCTCCGCTGGCCGGTGCAACGCCGGGCTACGCCCCCCGTGCCCAGGGTCGTTCGGAACCCTGCGCGCCCTGGATGGATCTGCATGGCCTCGGGGTCACCGCGCTGGTGCTGCTCAGCGGCCGCACCCCTGAGAGCCTGATCGCCTCGGATGGAGGAGGTTGGTCATGGCCGGATCAGCTCGAGCTGGAGCCTGAGTTTCGAGCCGTGCTCGAGCGATTGCTGCTCGAAGACCCGGACAGGCGCTTTGCCGAAGCTGCCCAGGTGCTGGCCGCGCTCGAGCCGTTGCCGATGCCGGACAGCACCGGCCCCATCGCCCGAGCCGATCGGACCGTGGTGCTCGCTCCCCGGGCCGCGGGCCGTCCGGCTCCGGATCTGCCCTCGCTCAGGAGCCCGGCTGACCCTGTTCCCGCCGCGGATCCCACATCCATGCGCCGCAGTCGAGCCGAAGCACGGGAGCAGGGAGCAGAGGGAGGCCTCTGGCCGGTGGTTCTGGCCCTCGCTCTCTCCGCTCTCGCCGGCACAGCCATCGGCTGGTACGTGTTGACGCGGGGAGCCTCCCGGGACACGGCTCCCTCCACCAGTCGCGATGTGGTGGGCCGTTCCCAGGGCATGAGTCTGCCGCCGGCGGAGGTGGATGAACGCCAGAAGCTGCTCAGTCGTCTGCGGGCCTTGCAGGTTGACCGAACCTGGTTCCTCAAGCTGGTGGACAGCAGCCTGCTGGCTCGATTCCCGGAACGGGGCGGACGGCTGCCGTCCGATTCCCTGGAGGACGCCCCGCTGCGCCGCGTCTGGAATGATCTGGCGGAGGAGTGGCTCGCCCGCATCGAGCAGCTCCCGCCAGGGATGCGCTCCAGGCTTGGCCAGCTGAAGGAGACGGACTGGCGCAAGCAGCGGCAGCACCTGGTCAGTCAGGGTGTGAACGGCACGGTGGTGGAGCAGCTGGTCAGTGCCGGAGCCCGTGACCTGCTGCCCGGCGATATCCAGGGCCGCAGGCCTGAAGAGCCTTATCGCCAGCTCTGGTATGCCGCCGCGATCCAGAGCCTTTCGGAGGTGACGATCGAGAACGTCACGGCCAAACCAGGCACGGCCACCAATTTGTCGCTGCGGGTGCCATCGGGCGGCGCCCGACTGATCTCCGTGACTGTTCCAGCTGGCCATGATCTGGTGCTGGGCATCAACGGCACGCCGCTGATGCAGATGACCATCTTTGGAGCGCAGGGTCAGGTGGAGAAGCAGCGAGGCCCCCTGAGGGTGGTCACCCTGCCGGCGGCGGCCGGCTCACCCGTGCAGGTGCTGGTCACCAACGAAGGGGTGTCTGCGGGTCTGCTGACGCTCTCCTGCCGGGCCGATCGCGCCGAACGGCCCCCTCTTCCGGCCATCGATCCCAATCCGTTCCCGGATCCCGCCACAGGAGCGCCCAGCACGCCAGCGACCCCGAACCCCCAGCCGCAGCCTGGCCGTCCATCCTCCGTGCAGTCCGACGATCGCCCAACCCCGGAGGCACCGTCCTCTGCTCCCCGGCCCCCTGGCGCTCCCATGCAGGAGAACGACTTCAACCCGATGGATTAGAGCCGGGCGATCGCAGCCCGGACCTCCTTCTTGCTCTGCTTCTCCTTCTCGGCGGCGCGCTTGTCGTGCAGCTTGCGGCCCTTTCCGAGACCGATGGTGAGCTTGATCCAGGAGCCCTTCAGATGGATGTTGAGGGGCACCAGGGTCAGTCCTTTCTGATCGAGTTGGCCGCGCAGTTTGTCGATCTCGCGCCGGTGGGCCAGCAGCCGTCTGGTGCGCAATGGGTCGTGGTTGAAATAACTGCCCGCATGGCTGTGGGGCGAGATGTGCACGTTGTGCAGCTGCAGCTCTCCGTTGCGGATCAGGCAGAAGCCGTCCCGCAGATTGGCTTTGCCGGCACGGATCGATTTCACTTCCGTTCCGACCAGTTCGATGCCGGTCTCCAGGGTTTCCAGAATGTCGTATTGATGACGCGCCTGACGGTTGTCCGCCAGAAGTCGGTTGGCCGCTGCCCGTGCCGCTGCCGCCGCGGCTTTCTTGGTCCCGCCTTTCGCCATACCTGCGCCTCCGTCTCCCGACCCTATCCAGAGCTGGGTACCCTGCCTGCATGGCGATCGTCTCCTCCAATGCCGGCGGGCGGGCACCGCGTCGCGAGGCCATGCTCGATGCCAAGCCGCTGCCGGAGGAGGCTGCGGCAAAACCCGACGACGGTCTGCGGCCTCGCCGCCTGAACGATTACATCGGCCAGCCTGAGCTCAAGCAGGTGCTGGGGATTGCGGTGCAGGCGGCCATGGGCCGCGGCGAAGCCCTGGATCACGTTCTGCTGTACGGCCCGCCTGGCCTCGGCAAAACCACCATGGCGCTGGTGCTGGCGGAGGAGCTCGGCGTCAGCTGCCGGATCACCAGTGCTCCCGCACTGGAACGCCCCCGCGACATCGTCGGGCTGCTGGTGAATCTGCAGCCGCGGGAGCTCCTGTTCATCGATGAGATCCACCGGCTGACCCGTGTGGCGGAGGAGCTGCTCTATCCGGCGATGGAAGACCGTCGTCTGGATCTCACGGTCGGCAAGGGAAGCACGGCACGCACCCGCTCCCTTGATCTGCCTCCGTTCACCCTGGTGGGGGCCACCACCCGTGCCGGATCGCTCAGCTCACCGCTGCGGGACCGCTTCGGCCTGATTCAGCGCCTGGAGTTTTATGGCCAGGAGGATCTCGAAGCGATCGTGGCGCGCACGGCCGGTCTGCTCGGCGTGAACCTCACCCCACAGGCCTGTGCCCGCATCGCCGGCAGCTGTCGCGGTACCCCGCGCATCGCCAACCGCCTGCTGCGCCGGGTCCGCGACGTGGCCACGGTTCAGGGTGCCGGCGAAGCCGTGGATGAGCCGCTGGTCCGTCAGGCTCTCAGCCTGCACCGGGTGGATGACCGCGGACTGGATGCCAGCGACCGCCGGCTTCTCTCCCTGCTGCTGGATCATCACGACGGCGGGCCCGTCGGTCTGGAGACACTCGCGGCGGCTCTCGGCGAGGATCCCGCGACGCTGGAGGCCGTGATCGAGCCCTACCTCCTGCAGCAGGGTCTGCTGCTGCGCACCCCCCGTGGTCGCATGGTCACCGATGCCGCTCGCCGGCACCTGGGATCTGTGGAGGCTGCATGAAGGCGTTGCTGACGCTGGCGGTGCTGAGCCTGCTGCTGTTCGGTGCGTTCCCGGCCGTGGCTCTCGAGGGGGAGGTGCTCTACGGGCAGGCTCTGAGCGCCAGCCGTGAGGGGGATTTCGTGCGGGCGCTGCCGCTTTGGAACAGCGTTCTCGAGGTTCTGCCGGAGGATCCCGCCGCCCTCAGCAACCGCGGCAATGTGCGCCTGGCCCTCGGTGATGCCACCGGTGCCATCGACGATCAGAGTCGTGCCATCGCCCTGGCCCCTGAGGAAGCCGATCCCCATCTGAATCGGGGCACCGCCGAGGAAGCCCTGCAGGACTGGTCTGCGGCGGCGGCGGATTACCTCTGGATTCTGGATCGCGATCCCATGGAGGCCTCCGCTCTCTACAACCTGGGCAATGTGCGTGGCTCCGAAGGGGACTGGGCCGAAGCCCGTTCGCTCTACGGGCGTGCGTCAGAGGCCAGGCCGGGATTCGCCATGGCCCGTTCCAGTGAGGCACTGGCGGCCTGGCAGGAGGGTGACCAGGTCTGGGCCGAGGCGGAGCTGCGCAAATTGATCCGGCGCTATCCGCTGTTCGCCGATGCCCGTGCTGCCCTCAGCGCTCTGCTGTGGCAGCGCGGAGCGTCCGGTGAAGCGGAGAGCCACTGGGCCGCCGCCTCCGGGCTTGACAATCGCTACCGGGATGGCGAGTGGCTGTTGCAGATCCGGCGCTGGCCCCCTGTGCCCACAGCGGATCTGATGGCTTTCCTGGCGCTTGACAGCCGATGACCGTGCTCGATCTGCTGCCCGAGGCGCTTCCCGAGTTGATCGAGCTGCGGCGTCATCTGCATGCCCATCCGGAACTGAGCGGTGAAGAGCACCAGACCGCTGCTCTGGTGGCTGGTGAACTGAGGCGCGCCGGCTGGCGTGTGCGTGAAGGGGTCGGCCGCACGGGTGTGCTTGCGGAACTGGGTCCGGACCATGGCCCCACCGTTGGGCTGCGCGTTGACATGGATGCTCTGCCGGTGGAGGAACGCACCGGGCTGCCCCATGCCTCCCGGCGTCAGGGGGTGATGCATGCCTGCGGGCACGATCTGCACACCTGCATCGGTCTTGGGGTGGCCCGTCTGCTGGCGGCCGACGACGGGCTGGCCACCCGGGTGCGCCTGCTGTTCCAGCCTGCCGAAGAACTCGCCCAGGGGGCGGTCTGGATGCGTGATGCCGGAGCGGTGGAGGGGCTGGATGCTCTGTTCGGTGTGCATGTCGTGCCCAACCTGCCGGCCGGATCGGTCGGCATCCGCAGCGGCTGCCTGACGGCGGCTGCCGGGGAGCTGGAGATCACGGTGCACGGGGAGGGGGGCCATGGCGCCCGTCCCCATGAGGCGGTGGATGCGATCTGGATCGCGGCCAGGGTGGTGACGGAGCTGCAGCAGACGATCGCTCGCCGATTGGATGCACTGCAGCCGGTGGTGATCAGTTTTGGACGGATTGAGGGCGGCCGGGCGTTCAATGTGATCACGGATCGCGTGCGGCTGCTGGGAACCGTCCGTTGTCTGGATCTGGCACTGCATGAGCGGTTGCCGGGCTGGATCGAAGAGACGGTTCAGGGCATCTGCCGAGCCGCCGGGGGAGATGCGGATGTGCGGTACCGGTGCATTGCGCCGCCGGTGCACAACGATCCGGAACTCACCGCTCTGATGGAGCGCTGCGCCGTGGAACGGCTGGGATGCTCAAGGGTTGTGGCCGTGGAGCAACCCTCCCTGGGGGCCGAGGATTTCGCTGAACTGCTGCGGGATGTGCCGGGCACCATGCTTCGGCTCGGGGTGGCTGGATCGCAGGGTTGTGCACCCCTGCATCACTGTCGCTTTGATCCAGACGAGGCCTCTCTGCCGGTTGGCATCGAGGTGCTCACGGCAACGTTGCAGGCCTGGATGCTGGAGCGTCAGACGCCATGAGGAAACTGATGCCTGTGCTGATGTCCTTCGGGGCGCCGCTGCTGATCGCTGTGGCAGTGGTGGCGATGCAGCAGCGGCAGGGGACCGACCGATCCCACGCCCTGCCGGCGCTGCTGGTCGGATCCTGGCTGATCGTCAGCAGTGCCGCCGGTCGCCGTCGTCGGCGCGCCAGGCTGCTGTCAGCTCTGCGCACCAGCCGGGCTGAAACCGACTGATTCCGATGACGTCCGCTCCCGACGACCAGCGCCCCGATCTTCCCGCCCTGCAGGACGCCATCTCCAGTGGTGATCCGGTGCGGGCGATGCCGGCCCTGACCCAGCTGCGGTTCTGCAGCGATGAGGAGGCGGTGCCGTTGCTGGTGCTGGGTACGGAACAGAAACCGTTCCTGGTGCGTTCCCTCAGTTGCAGCGGCCTCGGCTACAAGCGCACGGAGCAGGGCTGGCAGGTGCTGAGCCGCCTGTTGGTGGACGACGAGGATTCGAACGTGCGGGCGGAAGCGGCCAATGCCCTGGCCAGTTATGGCGTGGAGCGGTCCTGGCCTCTGCTGCGCTCCGCCTTTGAAGCGGATGACGCCTGGTTGGTGCGTTGCAGCATCCTTTCGGCGCTGGCGGAACAACCGGAGATCGATCTGAACTGGCTGCTGGAACTGGCAACGATGGCGATCAGGGATGCCGATGGCACCGTGCGGGTCAGCGGGGCTGAAATCCTCGGCCGTGTCGTTCGGGATGGCGCTGATCAGCCCTTGGGTGATCAGGCCCGCACCCTGCTTCAACCCCTCCAGCAGGATGTTGATCACCGGGTGGTGGCCTCGGCGCTGAATGGGTTGCAGTCCTGACTGCTTCGCTCTTGCTAGCTTTCAAAGACCACTAGGGGTGCCCGGTCGTTCCTGAACGATCCCGGGCTGAGATCACACCCTCCGAACCTGAACCGGGTCATGCCGGCGAAGGGAAGTGTCCAGCGTGATCGCACCGGCCTGAGCCAACCCCTGGGTTTTCCCTCGCACGATCGACTCATGCGCGCTTCCTGGGTGTCTCCCCGTCAGGGCCAGGCCAATGTTTCGCAGATGCATTACGCCCGCCAGGGGGTGATCACCGAGGAGATGGCCCATGTGGCGAAGCGGGAGAACCTGCCGGAATCGCTGATCATGGAAGAGGTGGCCCGGGGCCGCATGATCATCCCCGCGAATATCAATCACACGAACCTGGAGCCGATGGCGATCGGCATCGCCAGCAAGTGCAAGGTGAACGCCAACATCGGTGCCTCACCCAATGCCTCGGACGCAGCCGAGGAAGTGAACAAGCTGAAGCTGGCGGTGAAGTACGGCGCCGACACGGTGATGGATCTCTCCACCGGTGGCGTGAACCTCGATGAGGTGCGCACCGCGATCATCAACGCTTCGCCGGTTCCGATTGGCACGGTGCCCGTGTATCAGGCTCTCGAGAGCGTCCATGGCTCGATCGAAAAGCTGGATGAAGACGACTTCCTGCACATCATCGAGAAGCACTGCCAGCAGGGTGTCGACTACCAGACCATCCACGCGGGCTTGCTGATTGAGCACCTGCCCAAGGTGAAGGGTCGCATCACCGGCATCGTGAGCCGCGGTGGCGGCATCCTGGCTCAGTGGATGCTGTATCACCATCGCCAGAACCCGCTGTACACGCGCTTCGACGACATCTGTGAGATCTTCAAGCGCTACGACTGCACCTTCTCGCTGGGCGATTCGTTACGGCCGGGTTGTCAGCACGATGCCTCCGATGCAGCGCAGTTGGCTGAGCTGCACACTCTGGGTGAACTGACACGCCGGGCCTGGAAGCACGATGTGCAGGTGATGGTGGAGGGCCCTGGCCATGTGCCCCTCGACCAGATCGAGTTCAACGTGAAAAAGCAGATGGAGGAGTGCAATGAGGCACCCTTCTATGTGCTTGGTCCTCTGGTCACGGATATCGCCCCGGGTTACGACCACATCACCTCAGCCATCGGTGCGGCGATGGCCGGTTGGCATGGCACGGCGATGCTCTGCTACGTGACCCCGAAGGAGCATCTCGGCCTGCCCAATGCTGAAGACGTGCGCGAGGGATTGATCGCCTACAAGATTGCTGCTCATGCGGCAGATATCGCTCGCCATCGCCCGGGTGCCCGTGATCGTGATGATGAACTCAGCCGGGCTCGTTACAACTTCGACTGGAACAAGCAGTTTGAGCTGTCCTTGATCCTGAACGGGCCAAGGAATACCACGACGAAACGTTGCCAGCTGATATCTATAAGCAGGCCGAATTCTGTTCCATGTGTGGGCCGAAGCATTGCCCGATGCAGACAAAGATTACGGATGAAGATATCGAGGGATTGCAGAAAGTCCTCGAGTCACGAGGTGCTGCTGAAGCTGTGCCTTTGAAGCTCAACAAACTTGACTCGTGATTGAAAGTTGTTTTGAGTTTGTTTCGAATGATGGGTTGTCATGTGCCTGTTAATCGCCGGGTCGATTTCGATATTTTGAAATAATATTGTTTCTTGTTCTGTAATATTTTTAAATTAAAGGTCTTTTTAGCAGTCTATGCCGCTTTTCTTGATTCGGATTCGGCTCTCTTGTGTCACAGTAACTGCGTTAAAATTTTAAATCGATAGAAGGTTTGAATCAAAAAAATTCTTCTCTCTGCAGGGATTGAAACCGTCGGGGTATGGGCGGGTGTTTGGTGAGCACGCTTGGCACAACTTGTTGGATCGATCGGTCTGATTGCAAGGCTCACAAGCCAAATAAAAAGCCCTCGTTAAAACGAGGGCTGCCCGATGGAGTTGTTGTTGAAGGGTTTGAAACCCCTCAATCTCAGCTCAGCAGTGCATTGGCCTTGGCTCACAACGTTGTCCACGGTGAACCCGAACTCCTTCAGGCAGGTTCCACCCGGAGCTGAAGCGCCGAAGCGGTTCATGGTCACGCTGTCGCCATCGAGGCCGATGAAACGGTGCCAGCCGAAGGATTCAGCGGCTTCCACCACCATGCGCTTGCGCACGGCGTTGGGCAGCACCTCTTCCTTGTAGGCGTCGCTCTGCTCGTCGAACAGTTCCACGCAGGGCATCGACACCACGCGCACCTTGCTGCCTGCTTCGCTGAGCTGTTTGGCGGCCTGCACGCAGAGGTCGAGCTCAGTGCCGGTGCCGATCAGGATCAGGTCGGGGGTGCCGTCGCAGTCTTCCAGGATGTAGCCACCCAGAGCGACCTTCTCGATCGAGGAGTTCGCCTGGTTGGCCATGCCCTGGCGGCTCAGACACAGTGCACTGGGGCGCTTGCGGTTTTCGATGGCCAGCTTGTAGGCACCGCTGGTTTCGTTCGCATCACCGGGGCGGAACACCAGCATCCCGGGCATGGCGCGCAGGGAGGGGATGGTCTCGATCGGCTGGTGGGTGGGGCCGTCTTCGCCGACGCCGATGGAGTCGTGGGTGAGCACGTAGATCACACCCAGCTCACTCAGGGCCGACAGGCGCATGGAGCCGCGCATGTAGTCGGCGAACACCAGGAAGGTGCCGCCGTAAGGGATCAGGCCACTGTCGTGATAAGCGATGCCGTTGAGGATGGCCGCCATGGCGTGCTCGCGCACCCCGAAGTGCAGATAGCGCTTCTCAGGGGTTTCCGGCTGGTAGGAGCCGGTTTCGCCCTTGATGTCGGTGTAGTTGGAGTGGGTGAGGTCGGCGGAGCCGCCGATCAGTTCGGGCAGGTTGGGGCCCAGGGCACCCAGGCAGATCTGGGAGTGCTTGCGGGTGGCCAGTCCCTTCTCTTCGGGGCCGGCGGTGGGCAGATCCTTGTCCCAACCCTCGGGCAGTTCGCCGCGCAGCATCCGCTCGAATTCAGCGGCTTCGCTGGGGTACTTGGTGCGGTACGCCGCCAGGGACTGGTTCCACTCGGCTTCGAGGCTGGCGCCACGGTCGATGGCCTGGCGGTACTGGTCGTAGGCCTCCTGGGGCACCTCGAAGGGGCCGTAGTTCCAGCCCAGCTGCTTGCGGGTGAGCTCAGCCTCTTCCTCGCCCAGCGGTGCGCCGTGCACACCGGCGGTGTCGCCCTTGTTGGGGGAGCCGTAGCCGATGGTGGTGGTCACCTTGATGATCGAAGGCTTGTCGGTGACGGCCTTGGCGGCCTCGATCGCCTTGGCGATGGCATCCACATCGGTGTTGCCGTCCGCCACATGCTGCACGTGCCAGCCGTAGGCCTCGTAGCGCTTCAGCACGTCCTCGGTGAAGGACACATCGGTGCGGCCGTCGATGGTGATGTGGTTGTCGTCGTAGAGGGCGATCAGCTTGCCCAGCTTCAGGTGGCCGGCCAGGGAGCAGGCCTCCGAAGCGATGCCCTCCTGGTTGCAGCCATCACCCATCACCACGTAGGTGTAGTGATCCACGATCTCGGCGTCAGCCTTGTTGAACTTGGCGGCCAGATGGGATTCGGCGATCGCCAGACCCACAGCGTTGGAGATGCCGGCACCCAGGGGACCGGTGGTCACCTCAACGCCGGGGGTCTCGAAGGTCTCGGGATGGCCCGGGGTTTTCGACCCCCACTGGCGGAACTGCTTGATGTCCTCGATGGTGACCGAGTCGTAGCCGGTGAGGTGCAGCAGCGCGTAGATCAGCATGCAGCCGTGGCCGGCGGACAGCACGAAGCGGTCGCGGTTGAACCACTTGGGGTTCTTGGGGTTGTGCTTGAGGAACTTGTCCCACAGGGTGTAGCCCATCGGGGCGCAACCCATGGGCAGGCCGGGGTGCCCGCTCTTGGACTTGTTGACCGCATCAACCGCCAGGAAGCGGATGCTGTTGATGCAGAGCGTGTCGAGAGAAGCGGGAGCAGCGACCATGGTGAGTAGGGGGGAGTGCGTAAGAAATGCGTATGAGTTTGACCGATGACGTCGATGTCGCCGGTTACCTCATCTGTCGGATGGCCAGGCAGACGTTGTGGCCGCCGAAACCGAAGGAGTTGGACAGCACCGTGCCCAGTGTCTGATCCCGGGCGGTGTTGGGCACGACATCCAGATCACAGTCGGGATCTGGATTGCTGTGGTTGATCGTGGGGGGAACCACCCCCCGGCGCAGGGCCAGAACGCAGGCCACCGCTTCGATGCCGCCGGAGCCACCCAGCAGGTGGCCGGTCATCGATTTGGTGGAGCTCACAGGGATCTGCAGGGCCCGATCCCCGAGGGCGCTCTTGATCGCGGCGGTTTCGTTTTTGTCGTTCGCCGGGGTGCTCGTGCCGTGAGCGTTGACGTAATCCACGTCGGCGGGATCGATGCCGCCATCCATGAGGGCAAGACGCATCGCTTCGGCACCCCCCACGCCACCCGGGCTGGGAGAGGTGATGTGGTGGGCGTCGCAGGTCATGCCGTAGCCGACGATTTCCGCCAGCACCGTGGCGCCGCGCGCTTCCGCGTGGGCCAGGGTCTCCAGCACCAGAACACCGGCCCCCTCGCCGATCACGAAGCCATCCCGTTCGGCATCGAAGGGACGACTGGCGGTGGCGGGGTCGTCGTTGCGGAAGGACAGCGCCTTGGCACTGGCGAACCCGGCAACCCCGAGGGGGGTGATCGCCGACTCCGCTCCTCCGCAGACCATGGCGTCCGCCTTGCCCAGCTGCAGCAGCCGGAAGGCATCACCGATGGCATTGGAACCAGCAGCACAGGCGGTTGCCACCGCTGAGCTGGGTCCCTTCGTGCCGAGGGCGATCGCCGCCAGGCCCGTCGCCATGTTGGGAATCATCATCGGCACCGTGAACGGGCTCACCCGTCCCGGTCCCTTGCCTTCCAGCACGTGGGCCTGCGTCTCCATCGTCAGCAGACCGCCGACGCCGGAGCCGATGATCACGCCGATGCGGTCAGCGTTGGCGTCGGTGATTTCGAGGCCTGCATCAGCAAGGGCCTGCTTGGACGCCACCACGCCGAATTTGCAGAAGCGATCCCAGCGCTTGGCTTCCTTCGGTTCGATCAGCCCCGTCGGGTCGAACGCCTTCACCTCCGCCGCAAAGCGACAGGCGTGAGCTGACGCGTCGAAGAGCGTGATGGGGGCGACCCCGTTGCGACCTCCTGTGAGGCCGCTCCAGTACTCCTCAACCGTGTTGCCGATCGGTGTGACCGCGCCGAGACCGGTGACCACGACGCGATGGAGACCCTCCACCATGCCGCTCCTCAGGCCTGCTTGTCTTCGATGTACTTGACGGCGTCACCAACGGTGGTGATGCCCTCGGCGGCTTCATCGGGGATTTCGATATCGAAGGCCTCTTCAAGGGCCATCACGAGCTCCACGGTGTCCAGCGAGTCGGCGCCGAGGTCGTTCTGAAAGTTGGATTCCGGCTTCACTTCGCCGGCATCGACGCTGAGTTGCTCCGCAACGATCGAACGCACTTTCTCGAGGATCGCTTCCTGGGACATGGGCCGTGGCAACGGGACGCTGCATCCTACGGGCACGCCTCTGGGGCGCCTGAGCCGGGCGTTAACAACGGTGACGGCCCAGCTCTGGGAGGGTGTCTTGGCGGGTACGTTTGGCGCCAAGCCTTCCATCAGCACCGGGCATGTCCCACGCCGTCAAGATCTACGACACCTGCATCGGCTGCACCCAGTGCGTGCGTGCCTGCCCTCTCGATGTGCTCGAGATGGTGCCCTGGGACGGGTGCAAGGCCGGTCAGATCGCCTCTTCGCCGCGCACCGAGGACTGCGTCGGCTGCAAGCGCTGTGAAACCGCCTGCCCCACCGACTTCCTCAGCATCCGCGTCTACCTGGGCGATGAGACCACCCGCAGCATGGGTCTGGCGTACTGATCGTCCCAACCTCCCTCTGAAAACCCCATAAGCTCTGCCCGGCCACAGCCGGGCTTTTTTGTATGTGCGGAATCGTTGCGCTGGTCGGTTCCCGTGAGGCGGCCCCACTGTTGCTGGAGGGCCTGCGCCAGCTCGAATACAGGGGGTATGACTCCGCCGGCATCGCCACGGTCGACTCCAGTTCCCTGGATTCAGGCAGCGGCGTGCTGCACTGCCTGCGAGCCAAGGGAAAGCTCGTCAATCTCACGGCTCGTTTCGACGAGCAGGGGGCTCCAGGACAGTGCGGCATCGGCCACACCCGCTGGGCCACCCATGGCAAGCCGGAAGAGCGCAACGCCCATCCCCACCGTTGCTGCGATGGCGGTGTGGCGGTGGTGCAGAACGGCATCATCGAAAACCATCGCAGCCTGCGCGATGAGCTGCAGGCAAACGGGGTGGTCTTCCAGTCGGAGACCGACACCGAAGTCATTCCTCATCTGGTGGCTGCCGAGCTGAAGCGGCTCCAGGCGGGTGGTGGTCAGGCCGGAGGCCCCCTGCTGCTGCAGGCGGTGCAGGCGGTTCTGCCTCAGCTGCAGGGGGCCTATGCCCTGGCGGTGATCTGGCAGGACGCTCCCGGAGCTCTCGTGGTGGCCCGGCGCGCCGCGCCCTTGCTGATCGGTCTGGGGGAGGGGGAGTTTCTCTGTGCCAGCGACACGCCGGCCCTGGCCGGTTTCACCCGCACGATCCTGCCGATGCAGGACGGCGAGGTGGCCTTGCTGTCCCCTCTCGGGGTGGAGCTCTACGACGCCGAGGGGCAGCGGCAGCAGCGCATGCCTTCGGTTCTGTCCGGCACGGATCATGTGGCCGACAAGCGCCACTTCCGCCACTACATGCTCAAGGAGATCCATGAGCAGCCGGAGACGGCAGAGCTCTGGGTGGCCCGTCATCTGCCGCAAGGCCTGGCACCGGAGACGCCTGTGGCGCTTCCCTTCGACGATGCCTTCTATGCCGGCCTCGAGCGTATTCAGATCCTCGCCTGCGGCACCAGTCGCCATGCCGCGCTCGTGGGGGCTTATCTGCTGGAGCAGTACGCCGGGATTCCCACGGCGGTCCATTACGCCAGTGAATTCCGCTATGCACCGCCTCCGCTGGCTCCGCACACCCTCACGATCGGTGTGACCCAGTCCGGCGAGACCGCCGACACCCTGGCGGCTCTGGCCATGGAGGCGGAACGGCGGACGGCTCACGGTGACCCGGCTTTCGCACCGCGACAGCTGGGTGTGACCAACAGGCCGGAAAGTTCCCTCTCCCGTCAGGTGCCCCACATCCTCGACATCGGTGCCGGCATCGAGGTGGGTGTCGCCGCCACCAAGACCTTCCTCGGACAGCTGCTCGCCTTCTATGGCCTGGCGATGGCTTTTGCGGCCCAGCGCGGCAGCCGTTCGCCGGATGAGATCAAGGCCATGGCCGACGCGCTGCGCCAGCTGCCCCAGCAGCTGCAGGAGCTTGTGGAGCTCCATGATCGCCAGTCCGAAGCCCTCGCCCATCGGTTTGCTGAAACCCAGGACGTGATCTTTCTGGGCCGGGGCATCAACTACCCGATTGCCCTCGAAGGCGCGTTGAAGCTCAAGGAGATCAGCTACATCCATGCCGAGGGCTACCCGGCCGGGGAGATGAAGCATGGTCCGATCGCCCTGCTGGATGCCCATGTCCCCGTGGTCTCCATCGCCGTTCCGGGTGCCGTCTTCGAGAAGGTGCTCAGCAACGCTCAGGAGGCCAAGGCCCGCGACGCGCAGCTGATCGGCGTGGCTCCGCAGGGTCCGGACACGGACCTCTTCGATGAGCTGCTTCCGGTCCCGGAGGTGAGCGAGTGGATCAGCCCCCTGCTCACGGTGGTTCCGATGCAGCTGCTGAGTTATCACATCGCTGCCCATCGCGGACTGGATGTGGATCAACCCCGCAATCTGGCTAAGAGTGTGACGGTGGAGTGATGCGATCCGATGGCTGGCGGCATGTCGGTGGAGCTGAATCGAAGCCTCCACGGTCGCCAGGTCCGGCGCAGCAGTGATGCCGTTCGCCCGAGGCGCCTCAGCGAGCGTCCAGGGGATCTGCCTGGGCCCCTGTTCGTCCATGGCGGCATCGCCCCCACCGTGCTCTCGGCGCTGCGCTTCGATCCCGAGGCCGTTTCCACCCATCAGCACCTCACACCTGATCAGCTGAGTGGCCTGGTGGACCAGGGCGTTCCCCTCTGGGTTCGCATCAAGGGGCTCGGAGATCCTCTCCTGCTGGCGGAGGTGCTCAGGATTCTGCAGATTCCCGATGATCTGCATCCCGTGCTGCTCGAGACACCGCAGCGCACCCGAGTCGATGCCCTGGGCGAGTGTCTTCAGGTGGTGACCCATCGCCTCCACATGGGCGCGAATGGTCGGGTCATCAGCGAACAGGTGGGGGTGGTGCTGCTGCCGAATCTTGTGCTGTCCGTCGAGGAGGTCCCCCGGCCGGTCTCCTTCCCGGAACTCACGCAGTGGCTGGAGCAGCTGCCGGAGTCGCCGGCCCGCGGTCATCTGGACGACATCTTCTTCTTTCTGCTGGATGAGGTGCTCGATGACGTGCTGCCTCTTCTGGAAACGCTGGCGGACCACCTGGACGATCTTGAGGAAGCATCACTCCGGCGACCGTCGCCGCGGGTGCTGCAGAGGGCCTATGCCATCCGCGCCACGCTGCGCCGCATCCGCACCATCATCTGGCCGTTGCGCAGTCAGCTGATCGTGCTGATCCGTCAGGGGAAACGCCTGCTGGATCGTGAGGCTCTGCGCGGGTTCCGGGAGGTGAACACCCACGTGGATGTGCTGTTCGAAACCACCGAACTGCTGCGGCATCAGTGCGACGGTGTGACCACCAGCTACATGGCCAGCATCAGCAACCGCATGAATCAGGTGATGAAGGTGCTCACGATCATTTCGAGCATCTTCGTGCCACTCACCTTCATCGCCGGGGTCTACGGCATGAACTTCAACCCGGAGTCATCCCCCTGGAACATGCCGGAGCTGGATGCCCGCTACGGCTACCCGATCTGCCTGGCGGTGATGTTCGGCCTGTCGGTGGTTCAGATCAGCTGGTTCTGGAAACGCGGCTGGTTTCAGGACTGGACCGGGATGCGCTGATCGCTGCGGCCGTAGCGGTCTTCGAAGCGAACGATGTCGTCCTCTCCGAGATAGGTGCCGCTCTGAACCTCGATCAGCTCCACAGGGATCTTGCCTGGGTTGGAGAGGCGATGACGGCACCCCAGGGGGATGTAGGTGCTCTGGTTCTCACCGAGCAGTTGCTGCTCGCCGTCGCGTTCCACCACGGCGGTGCCGCGAACCACCACCCAGTGTTCGGCGCGGTGGTGGTGCATCTGCAGCGACAGGCTGGCCCCCGGTTTCACCGAGATGCGCTTCACCTGCCAGCGGCTGCTCTCCACCACGGAGGTGTAGTGGCCCCAGGGGCGGTAGATCTTGCGGTGGGCTTTCCCTTCCGGGCTGCCATCGGTCTCCAGCTGTTTCACCACCTTCTTGATCTCCTGTGCCCTGGCGCGGTCGGCGATCAGCACAGCGTCATCGGTCTCCACCACCACCAGGTTCTCGACGCCCAGACCCACCACCAGTCGGTGCTCGCTGCGCAGGTAGCAGTTGCGGCTGCCTTCGCTGATCACCCGGCCCTGCAGCACGTTGCCATTCCCATCCCGGTCCGAGGTTTCCCACAGAGCACTCCAGCTGCCCACATCACTCCAGCCGGCATCGAGCGGAAGCACCGTCCCAAGTTCGGTTTTTTCCATCACCGCCACATCAATGGCGATGTTCGGACACTTCGCGAAGGCTTCTCGCTCGAGCCGCAGAAAGTCCAGATCTGCTGTGTCCTGCTCGAGGGCTGCCCGGCAGCAGCTCACCACCTCCGGTGACAGGCGTTCCAGCTCCGCCAGCATCGCGCTGGCCCGGAACAGGAACATGCCGCTGTTCCAGGTGAAGCGTCCCGTGCTGAGAAAGGTTTCCGCCGTGGCCCGGTCGGGTTTCTCCACGAAGCGGGCGATCGGCACATCCTGAAGCGGGCCGCCGGAGAAGGGCTGGGCGGCTTCGATGTAGCCATAACCCGTTTCCGGTGCCGTCGGCACGATGCCGAAGGTCACCAGTCGTCCTTCCTCCGCCGGTCGCCGGCCGGCTTCCACCACTGCACGGAAGTGGCTGGCATCGCGGATCACGTGATCCGCGGCCAGCACCAGCAGCAACGGATCCGCGCCATCCGCCGTCGCCTGCAGGGCCGCCACGGTCACCGCCGGGGCCGTGTTCCGTCCCATCGGCTCCAGCAGGATCGCGTTCGGTTCCACATCGATCTGGCGCATCTGTTCGGCCACGATGAACCGGTGGTCTTCGTTGCAGATCAGCAGCGGCGATCCGAGGCCGTCGAGGCCATTCAGTCGTTGCTGGGTCTGCTGCAGCAGGGTCGACTCACCATCGCCGCTGAGAGCCCAGTACTGCTTCGGGTAGCTGGCGCGCGACAGCGGCCAGAGACGGGTCCCGGTTCCGCCACAGAGGATGACGGGGATCAGTGGGGTGGCAGCCAAGACATCCGCTCATCGAGGGCTCAAGGATCGCCTGATGGCAGGTGCTTTGTCGACTGGCAGGACGGGTTCAAAGCTCCAGCAGCCCCGGCGGCGGCGTCAGCAGCAGCCAACCTTCCTCCGCAACCACGCGCGGCACGATCGCCTCCACGAACGGCACCAGCACCCGGCGTCCATCCTTGAGCTCGATTTCCAGCAGATCGTTGCCTCCGCTGATCAGATCCGTCACCCGACCGATCGCTGGCCCCTGCGGGTCGAGGCGGGCGTCCAGATCCACCAGATCGAGCAGGTGGAATTCCCCCTCCTCCAGCTCCGGCCGATCGTCAGCAGGCACCAGCAGCTCACGCCCCACCAGGGCCTCCGCGGCGGCGCGATCGTCCACTCCTTCGAAATGCACCACGAACAACGACTTCCCCGGCAGTTGGCGACCGCGGACCAGGGCGACTTCCTGGCGATGGCCCCCTGCAGCTGCCTTGAGCCAGCGGGGGCCAGGGCGGGTGAAGCGTTCCGGGAAGTCGCTGCTGGGATTGATCCTCAGGTCTCCCTGCAGTCCCTGGGCCCCGACAACCCGTCCCACCATGAGCCACTCCTCGCTGTCATCCATGCAGTGGTCGATCGCTCTGCTGATAATGGCGTCAGACCAAACCGTGCCCGATCCATGGCGAGCGCTGCAGCCCCGATCCTCCCTGGCTCCACGGTCACCGTTGTGGATGTGACGTCGATCTACAACGGTTACACCGGCTTCGTTCAGCGGATCAGTGGTGATCGAGCTGCAGTGCTGTTCGAGGGTGGTAACTGGGACAAGCTGGTGACGCTTCGGCTGAGGGATCTGAAGCCCGCCTGATCGATATGGCCGTTCCGCGACGTTTGCGCTCCCGACTGAGAACGGTCGTTCTGGAAGCGGGCACACCGGCAGGAAAGCTCTACAACATCATTGTTTTCGGGGCGATTCTGTTGAGTGTTCTGGCTCTGATGCTGGAACCGGATCCTTTCGGCAACACCGCCCTGCGGCAAACCAATGTGGCCTGGATCGATGCGATTCAGAACATCTGCCTGGCCGTTTTCTCGGCCGACTTCTTCTTGCATCTGTATGTGAGTGAACGGCCGAAACGGTATTTCTTCAGCTTCTACGGGCTGGTTGATTTCACTGCAGTTCTGTTCTTCTTCGTGCCGCAGGTGCGCAGTGAAATTCTGCTCTGGGTGTTCAAATTCGGCCGAATTCTGCGTGTTTTCAAGTTGCTCCGTTTTGTCGATGAAGCACGGGGAATGGGGCAAGCCTTGCGCAGCAATGCCCGCACGATTGCGGTGTATCTGTTTTTCGTCGTCATGCTGCAGGTGGTGCTGGGCTATTTCATCTTTGTGATTGAAAGCGTCAACCCAGACACCCAGTTCAAGACTGTGGCCAATGGCGTGTACTGGGCCATCGTCACCATGACGACCGTCGGCTACGGCGACTACGTTCCCCAGACATCTCTGGGGCGGCTGCTGGCTTCGGTGGTGATGCTGCTCGGATTCGGCATCATCGCGATCCCCACCGGACTTCTGACTTATTCAGGATTAAAGAGCAGACGATCAGAGAATAAGGATGAGCAGTGCGGTACCTGTGGTCGTCAAGGGCACCGAGAAGATGCAGTCCATTGTGACTTCTGCGGTTCTGTTTTGACCGATCATTGTGCATCTAACCGTTGAAGACAATTTTTTGCTGCAGACTGCTCAGCTTCTTTGCGAGAGCGGCCCCAGCCTTCTCCTTTAAGTTGCTCCGAAACAATCACAATGCTTTTGAAGCGTAAATCATCTCCATGTCGTTTTGATTGCTCAATCGTAGTGTAATTAGGAAGTCCTAATTGGTGAGATTGACTCCACTCTTGTAGCGCTGACTTGCAATTAAAGTGGTTTGGGTTCTGGAAAAATTTTTCCGCTGTCATTTCCCACTCGGCCTTAAATAGTAAGATTATATTTTTGGTTGTTTGCTGCCTTATATAAACAGCTCCTGCTACAGCTTCAACCATCTCAGCCCTGATAGTTTTAATTGCAGTCACGTCATGGATGGCATCTGAACCTTTCAATATCAGTTCGTCAATATTCATGATTTCACCAAAATTTGCGAGCCATGAATCGCTTACCAATTGTGACCTTAGGGACGACTGTTGGCCTACATCCATTGTTGGGTAAACGTTGCGGATGAATTCACTGGCGGCGAGCCTCAGAACTGCATCACCGAAAAACTCGAGTTGTTCATGGTTGTAGTGCTTTTTTACGGAGGAATGAGTTAAGGCTTCAAGAACTAATGCGTCACTTGAAGGCAAAAGATTAGAAAACTCAAGAAAGTCATGAATTGATGAGAATGGTTCTATTGGGAGCTGCGCCATTATTCAAGGTCAGGCTTCTTTGCTTAATGTCTTTAATCTAAAACCCTCCCTGGCAATTGCATCACGACGCCCAATGCCGATCCAGGAATCAAACAAACTGCCAATATCAATAGCAATGCCACCTTTAGACTTCGCAACTTTACAATAGTGCTTGCCGAGGTATCCTGCTGAAACTAAGAAGAGGTGTTTTTTGCTTTTAACGTTGATCTTTCGCTGAATCTTCTTGTACAGAAATGGGTAATGTGGTTTGCTGGTACGCATAAATGTTGAGTGGCCTGGAATTTGAATGTGATCTATGTTTTCGATTCCGTAGGTTTCTTTCAGTTGTTTTGATGCTGAAGTATGTGAAATGACTGTTATGAACTCTGAGGCCTTTAAGATTGGTTCAATAAGTGCAAGTTTGTGAAGGCGAAGAAAGATGAATGTGTCAGGAACAAAAGTCCTGGCAGCGAACACTCTTGTATATAAGTTTGCGTATGCTGCCGCGACTCTAGGATTGAAAAGTTTTTCGCAAATTGGATCATTGAATCGAATGATGCTTGGAGCGCAAACAATATCGGCTGTTTTAATAGATTCTTCCAGTAAGTTTTTTAGGTAAAATGCCCCAGATATTGTTGGTTGATAGGGATATTTTTTTGCCAGCGCTTTGAGGCATTTTTTCCCGAATTGATAGTTTAAGCATTCGCTAACTATCTCATTTATATCAAAGATGTGCGGAAACCCAAGTAGTCGACCTTCCCCGTCTCCAAGTCGAATAACTGATAGAGGTTTACCAGTATCAATTGCATCTAGTATTACTTGTTGCAGTTGGGAACAGATTTGTGGACTTGAGAAAGCGTGCGGGGGAGAGCTGCTTAATGCTGCATTCAAAGCAGCAATCTTTCTTGAGTCTTCATATGAAATTGGGGTGAGAATCGCTTTTGTGAGAGTTTCAGAATGACTTGATGAAGATGGGAGTGCTGAAAATGATTTTAATTTATTTTCATGGATGGATGGGTAATAAATGGGATAATCGTGGAATAGAAGTTCTAAATCAACGGTTCCTTCGCGACATTCACGTTGAGATAATGATATTTCGAACGTGGCCTGAAAAAATCCTTTGGATGAGATAAAGACTTCGAAAATAACTGTTTCTAATTTTGATATCTGTGCCCATTTATTAATGCTGCTTGATTGTGTTATTTCGAGTTCCAGTGTGCATTTAAATCTTTTACTTGTTGTTCTTGGTATTTGGATTTTGTAAGGCATTGTGTTCAAGCGGCGTTTACAAAATAGGGGATAAAGTCGCAGAGCCTTTGGGCGCTGATGCTATTTGGTTGAATATTGAAGATTCCCATCCTGCCAACAGAATATTCCTTAGCAAAAATCTCTTCAATGACATGATACTGCGGCCTATCCAGATAATCATCAAATAGAATGGTTATTGGCCTTTTGGTCATCGTTGCGCTGGCAATAAAGCAAGCAACACGAAAACGACCATCAATTAAAATAGTATCTGGTGCAAAATTCATTGTTTGCCATGGAAGAAGAGCATAAGATGGAAACTTCTGAAAATTTTTTCCGGACTTGAGCGGATGTCCCCATTCTTTGGTGGGCCCGATATCGGAATAAATTCCTCTGAAGTTACTTGATAAATCAAGGCTGACCAAGTGTTCTTTGAGTCGATTTAGCCACTCTAGATCGGATTCAACAGCGGCGAGTTGTTTTTTTAAGGATAGTCCAAGCACAGAGGATCCTCCCGATCCATATTCAAGAATACCTTCAGCTCTTGAATATTGAGCTTCCAGAAAATCAATGATTTCAGGAGAGAAAGTAAGTTCAAACATGGTTTTTAATTGTTATTTTCACTGTAGCACAAGCTATTGACTCTTTGCAGTAGTGGTGGCTTGATGAAAATAACGCTTAGAGAGTCTTGACTTGTCGATTATTAGTTTATCTGGTTGGTAGGGTTTTATGCACGCTCTGTGTTTGGAAAGCTTGAAAGGATCTATTTGATGCCTGCAATCAGATTTTGCTTAAGGTGTGTGGTCAGTGATCATGGCGACTTTGAGATAGTATGGATATTGTTAGTTGTTGCTCCAGTAGATAGTTGTAAGATTCAATTGTAGTTTTAAATGGTTCCTGGCGCGAAAGTGGTCCGACAGGATTGGTTTGAACGCTTCCCTGTTGCGATCAAAAGTGCGGGAATATGTTTGCGACGGAGAAGACTTCTTTTACTTGGTTTAGTTATTGATTAGGTCGAGGTAGATAGGGACTGTTGACATGAAGATGGCTCCAAGGTTTGACCCGGACCAATCGTCGGAACGGTTAGCTCTTGTATGCATGCTTCTAATTGTTGGCTTTGGACTGATTAGTCCAATTTTGAACTTTATGTTGTGACTTGACAATGGATGCGAAGATGCTCTGTTTTGGGTTAAATGCTGGCGATAGGTTTGATGGCTACCAGAATAGAGATTGCAGCAGCTCTTCGATTGCTCCGGATTTGCTAAATGGATTTTCATGGCTTGCCTTAACCATGTTTGAAGGGCCAAATCAGCGCTAAATATCTGAGTTGGGTCGATTGCTTAAGCTTGTCATAGGCAGGAACCCAGAAATCACGAGCAAACTATCCCTTGTCGATATATTTGCCTCCAATTGCCGATATCGCAAAAATGACATTCGAATTCTCGATAGGTTTAGTTATGTGGTTGAAGTTTTCAAAATCTCTTTGGTGCTGATTTCGTCGAACTCTCTAGACTTTTGAAGATTGCAGCTGAGATATTTGATGCCTGGGCCCAATGAAGCTGTTTGTTTGTGGCGTCATAAGTTTTGCGAAGGGCTCTCGCATTTTTGGTATCGAATTTTGGTTAGCGCTCCGAATGGATCCGGTCAAACCGGAATAGAGGGGTAATGTCATTGTTAATAAAAATTATTGATTAACCCTGTATTTGCATCTGGTGCGAATTGGTGAAAGCAGGACATAAGCCGGGTTCTGTTCACACCTCCAAGGAGGGTGGGCGGTTATCTATCTGGGACCGACGTCTCCGCCGGCCTCGAGCGGCGCGTTCAGACGGAACGGGGCCAATGGCCAGCCGTCGTTCCTTGGCCTTGCTCCCAGCCGGGGTTTACCGAGCCAGCACCTCTCGATGCTGCTGGTGCGCTCTTACCGCACCTTTGCACCCTTGCCTGTGCCTGGGGGAGGTCCCCACGGGGCCATCGGCGGTGTGTTTCTGTGGCACTCTCCTCACGGTCACCCGCACTGGGCGTTACCCAGCAAGCCTGGCCATCGGGGAGCCCGGACTTTCCTCAACCGGATCCGGTGGGATCCGATCGCAACCACCTCGCCTGCTTTCAGTCTCCATCATGCCCCGTGGGCATAATTTGAGGGTCCAGGGCCATCGGTCCCTGGGGCTGTAGCTCAGCCGGATAGAGCGACGGTTTCCTAAACCGTAGGTCGTGGGTTCGAGTCCCGCCAGCCCCGTCACGAGCCTCGTCTCGCTGTAATCACCGCTACATCTGGTGGGGTGGTTTGATCGCGCACCACCGCTAGGGTTGGGCCAACAAGGTGGGTGCCATGACCCAGCTCCACGATCTCCGTCTTCGCCTGCTGGTGCAGCAGGAAAGTGAGCGGATCGCCGATTCCCAGCAGGCGGATCTCGATCTCTCAGTGGTCCAGGCCCGGTGCCTGTGCTGGCTTGCCCTTCTGGCTGAAGCCCATGAGGATCAGGCCAGCGACGCAGAACGTCGCGGCGACACCGAACAGGCCATGGGCTGGTTCGCCGATTCCATGCGGCTCAGGGATGTGATTCAGGTGGTGTCGTCCATCGAGATTCCCCTGCCTGGAACCCTTGAGGACGATGAGAAGGATGCCGACGACAGTTCTGATCCCCTTGCGGCCTGACGGATGCCATGATGTGGAATGTGTAAGAGGGACTGCGGTGCCGGAAGAGCCCTGCCAATGCCCGGACTGTCAGAGGTTCTACCGGGAGCATGACCGGCTGATCCGTGAGTTCCCGACGCTGCGCCAGCAGCAGGAGCTCAGCTGGGCCGCCCTCCAATCCTTCCGAACGCTGTCGGGTCGCGTCCTCGAAGACCTTCAGAAGCAGCACGGTTCCCGTGCGGCCGAGGCTTCGTCAGCCCAGCCTCTCTCCGTCGCTGGAGGTGGTGAGGAGTCGTCTGATGCGCTTCAGCAGGCGATGGCTGATCTGGAGAACATCAATGCCCATCTGTTCTCGATTGAGGCTCTGATGGAGCGGGTCTTCGATGTGCGCGTTCCCGAAGAGATCGAGCAGAAATTCCGGGAACTGGCGGGTGAACTGGCTCCGGACCCCCTGAATGTGGATCGGCTGCGGCTGAACCGCCTGCTTCACCAGACGCCCGACCTACCCGACCGCAGCTGACGCCGGCGTTTCGCTGTGGCGTCGGCAGAGGCGGGCGATCATGCCCTCCTCATCCGCTGGAATCACCACGGTGGTGAACGCTCCCCACCACCGAAGAGACTCGCTCAGCTCCTCATGGAGTTGTCGGTCGTGTTCGCCGATCCCTCCCGTGAGGGCCAGCACGTCCACTCCGCCGAGGCTCGCTGCCATTGAGCCGAGCAACTGCAGCAAGCGGTGACGGAACACCTCGAGGGCCCGGATGGCTCCGTTGTGGCCGTGGGCAGCGGCCTCACGGATGTCACGCATGTCGCCGCTGAGGCCCGACAGCCCCTTCAGTCCGGATTCCTTCTGCAGGATTCTGGCCATCTGGTCCTCGCTGTAACCCTCTCGCATCAGCTCCAGCAGCAGGCCTGGATCGATGCTGCCCGACCGGGTGGCCATCACCAGGCCCTCAAGCGGGGTGTAGCCCATCGTGGTGTCGATGCAGCGCCCCCCTTTCACGGCAGCCAGCGAGGCGCCGGCGCCGAGGTGGGCACTGATCAGCCGCAGCCTTGATGGGTCCCTGCCCTGACTGCGCCACTGCTCTGCGGCGGTTTCCGCCACATGCTGATGGTTGATGCCGTGGAACCCGAAGCGGCGGAAGCCACGGCAGCGGAAGTCCTGGGGAATGGCATAGCTGTAGGCCGCCGCCGGCAGACTGCTGTGGAAGGCGGTGTCAAAGCAGGCCCACTGAGGCAGCTGCGGCGCCCAGCGCCGACTCCAGGCCAGGCCCTTCAGGGCTGGCGGATTGTGCAGTGGGGCCAGGGGAATCAGTTCCTCGAGGGTCGCTTCCACCTCTGGTGTGATCCGGGTCGGAGCTGTGAAGCGCTCACCTCCGTGCACCACCCGATGACCGATCAGGCTCACCTCCTGGCGATGGGGTTCCAATTCCGGTGCCAGCCAGCTCTCCAGCACCTCGTCGAGGGATTCATCCGCAGCAATGCTGCGGCTGCTGTGCCAGGGGGCGGTCCCGGTGGAATCCACCAGGGCCGCCTTGAGGCTGGAACTGCCGAGATTGATGACCAGGCAGAGGTCGGCCATCAGCGCACGTCGCAGGTGATTTCGACGTTCAGGGCCTCCACGTTCCAGATGTTCTGGCAGTACTCAGCGATGGAACGGTCGGAGGAGAAGAAGCCGGTTCGTGCTGTGTTCAGCAGCGACATGCGGTTCCAGTGCATCCGATCGGTCCAGGCGAGGCTGACCGCTTCCTGGGCGCGCAGATAGTCGGCGAAGTCCGCCATCACGAAGAAGGGATCGTTGCCGGTGAGGTTGTCCAGCAGAGGCCGGAACAGTTCGCCATCGCCATTGCTGAAGTGGCCCATCTCGATCAGGCGCAGGGCTTCCTGCAGCTCAGGGACGGCGGCGATGAAGTCGCCGGGACGGTAACCCTGCTCCTTGAGAGCCTTGATCTCTTCGACGGTTTTGCCGAACAGGAAGAAGTTCTCGGCACCCACCAGCTCACGGATCTCCACATTGGCCCCGTCGAGGGTGCCGATGGTGAGGGCGCCATTCATGGCGAACTTCATGTTGCCGGTGCCGGAGGCTTCCTTGCCGGCGGTGGAGATCTGCTCCGACAGATCGGAGGCGGGATACACCCGCTCCGACAGTTTCACGCTGTAATCCGGCAGGAACACCACACGCAGGCGTCCGTCCATGTCGGGATCGCTGTTGATCGTGTCAGCGATGCCATTGATGAAACGGATGATCAGCTTGGCCATGTAGTAGCCGGGAGCCGCCTTGCCGCCGAAGATCACCGTGCGAGGGGCCATGCCGTCGGCCTGACCGTTCTTGATCCGCAGGTACTGGGTGATCACCTGCAGGGCGTTGAGGTGTTGGCGCTTGTATTCGTGAATGCGCTTCACCTGCACGTCGAACAGGGTGGAGGGATCCACCAGCACACCGGTGTTCTTGTGGATGTAGCCGGCCAGCTTGCGCTTCACCGACAGCTTGGTTTCGCCCCAGTGCTCGAGGAAGCCGTGGTCGTTCTGACGCTCCTCCAGCTTGCGCAGGTTCTCCATGTTGGAGATCCAGTCCTCACCGATGTGCTCGTTGAGCAGGGTGGACAGCTCGGGATTGGCCAGGGCCACCCAGCGGCGGGGTGTGACGCCGTTGGTGACGTTGGTGAATTTCTCGGGCCAGAGCTCGGCGAATTCCGGCAGCAGGTCGGTTTTCACCAGATCGGAGTGCAGCGCCGCCACTCCGTTCACGTGGTGGGCACCGATGGTGGCCAGGTGCGCCATGCGCACCGCCTTGCTGCCGTCTTCATCGATGATCGACAGCTTGCGCTGGATGGCGTCGTTGCCGGGGTAACGCAGACGCAGCTGCTGGAGGAACCGGCGGTTGATCTCGTAGATCAGCTCCAGGTGGCGGGGCAGCAGGCTGCTGAACAGGTTGAGGTCCCACTTCTCCAGGGCCTCCGGCAGCAGGGTGTGGTTGGTGTAGGCGACGGAACGGGAGGTGATGTCCCAGGCCTTCTCCCAATCCATGTGACGGTCGTCGATCAGCAGGCGCATCAGCTCCGCCACGGCGATGGCCGGGTGGGTGTCGTTGAGCTGAACGGTCCAGTACTTGGGGAAGTCCTCCACGGACAGGCCTCGGTTGTCGAGGCTGCGCAGCATGTCCTGGAGAGAGCAGCTGACGAAGAAGTGCTGCTGCTTCAGACGCAGACGCCGGCCTTCATCGGTGCCGTCGTTGGGATAGAGCACCTTGGAGAGGGTTTCGCTGCCCACCTTCTCCTCAACGGCGCCGTAGTAATCGCCGATGTTGAAGGCGTAGAAGTCGAAGCTTTCGGTGGCGTCGGCGCGCCAGAGGCGCAGACGGTCGCAGATGTTGACGCGATATCCCAGGACGGGCACGTCGTGGGGGATGCCGATGGCATGTTCGGCGGGGATCCAGCGGGAGCGGTAGCTGCCCTTGTCGTCGATGTAGCTCTCGGTGCGGCCACCGAAGCCGACGAAGCAGGCCTCATCGGGCTGGGGCAGTTCCCAGGGCCAGCCGCCTTTCAGCCACTTGTCGGTGACCTCCACCTGCCAGCCGTCGCGGATCAGCTGGTCGAAGATGCCGAATTCGTAGCGGATGCCATATCCCGTGGCGGGGATCTTCAGGCTGGCGAGGGATTCCATGTAGCAGGCCGCCAGACGGCCGAGGCCGCCGTTGCCGAGCCCCGGCTCCTCCTCCACCTCCAGGATCTGCTGCAGCGACTCGATCCCGAAATTCCGCAGGGCCTCTTCGACCTCCTTCTGGATTCCCAGGTTGAGCAGGTTGTTGTTCAGCTGGGGGCCGATCAGGAATTCCGCGGAGAGATAGGCCACGGATTTCTGGGGGTGGGCCCGCATCGCCTCGGTGGTGGCGAGATAACGCATCATCAGGCGATCCCGCACCGCATAGCTCAGAGCCATGTAGAGGTCATGGCGGCTGGCGGTGGGCGCGAGCTTGCCGAGCGTGAAGAACAGGTGCTCGGTCATGCCGTCGAACACGCTTTTGGCATCAAGCCCGGCGCGTTCGGGATCGTTGTAACAGCCAGGGGTCGGCAGACGCAGATCGAGGGGTTGGGAGGAGGTCATGGGAAAAGGCGTGTTTGAGAGGAACTCAGGCGAGGAGAGATAAAAGCGAGGTTTGGCTCAGCCGTTGCAGGCACCGTGGCCGAATTTCCAGCGCCAGTTGTTGATCTCGGGCGCATCCATGCCGTGGGTGTAGGCATGGTTGCGGTGCTTGTGGATCTCGTCCTTCATCCGCTCTTTGATGTGAGCGGCGCGGGAGCCGAGGCTGTCCACCCGATCGATCACATCGATCACCAGGTTGAATCGATCGATCTGGTTGCTGATGGCCAGTTCCAGGGGGGTGTTGATGTTTCCTTGTTCCTTGTAACCGCGAACGTGGAAGTTCGCATGGTTCGGTCTGCGATACGTGAGCCGGTGAATCAGCCACGGGTAGCCGTGGAAGTTGAAGATCACCGGGCGATCCGGTGTGAACAGATCCTCGAAATCGCGATCGCTGAGGCCGTGGGGATGTTCCGAGGAGGGGGACAGGGAGAACAGCTTCACCACGTTCACGTAGCGGATCTTCAGCTGCGGGATCTGGTCGCGCAGGATCTCGATGGCTGCCAGGCACTCCTTGGTGGGGATGTCCCCTGCCGAGGCCAGCACCACATCCGGTTCATCCATCTCGGTGCCGCAGTCGTCATTGCAGGCCCAGTCCCAGATGCCGACCCCTTTGGCCACGTGACGACGGGCCTGATCCAGGGTCAGGTACTGAAGATGTTTCTGCTTGTCGGAGACGATGATGTTGGAGACATCGGTCTCGGTGAGGGCCTGCTCGGCGACGGCGAGAAGGCTGTTGGAGTCGGCAGGTAGGTAGACCCGGGTGATCGATCCCTTCTTGTTTCCGGCCAGGTCCATGAACCCTGGGTCCTGGTGGGTGAATCCGTTGTGGTCCTGCCGCCACACGGTGGAGGAGATCAGGCAGTTCCAGGGACCGATCGGTGCGCGCCAGGGGATCTCTTCGCAGTGCTCCAGCCATTTGCAGTGCTGGTTGTACATCGAGGAGATCACATGGGCGAAGGCTTCGTAGGTGTGGAAGAAGCCGTTGCGCCCGGTGAGCAGATAGCCCTCCATCATCCCGACCAGGGTGTGTTCGGAGAGCATCTCGATCACCGAACCGTCCCGGGACAGTTCACTGCCGTTCAGGTCCTCGGGGAGGAAATTGGCCATCCACACCTTCTTGGAGACCTCGTAGACGGCCTGAAGACGGTTGGAGTGGGTTTCGTCAGGTCCGAACAGCTTGTAGGCGCCGGGGTTCTCGCGAATGAGATCACGGATCACCTCGCCGAGCGGGTAGGTGTTCTCCGCCTCGATGGTGCCGGGCGAGTCCACATCGATGGCGTACTTCTCGATCGCCGGGAACAGCAGGTCCCGGCGCAGAACACCGCCGTTGGTGTGGGGGTTGCTGCCCATCCGGCGATCCCCGTTGGGGGAGAGGGCACGGATGTGCTCCTTGACGGCACCGTTCTCGTCGAACAGCTCCCAGGGGCGGTAGCTCTTCATCCAGTCCTCGAGCAGCCGCAGGTGTGCCTCGTTGGTCCGAACGTCGGCCACGGGCACCTGATGGGAGCGCCAGAAGTTCTCGATCTTCTTGCCGTCGACGTCCTGGGGACCGGTCCAGCCCTTGGGGGAACGCAGCACGATCATCGGCCAGCGGGGCCGGAAGGCTTCACCGCTGGTGCGGGCCTGCTCCTGCTGAGCGCGGATGTCGAGCACCGCCTGTTCGAAGGCCACCGCCATGTCGCGATGCATCGTCATCGGGTCGGCGCCCTCGACGAAAATCGGCGTCCAGCCGTACCCCTTCAGCAGGTTGTCCAGCTCCTCGTGGTCGATGCGGCTGAGGATCGACGGGTTGGCGATCTTGTATCCGTTGAGGTGGAGGATCGGCAGGACGGCGCCGTCCCGGATCGGGTTGATGAACTTGTTGATGTGCCAGCTGGTGGCCAGCGGGCCGGTTTCAGCCTCACCGTCGCCGACGCAGGCGATCGTGATCAGTTCGGGGTTGTCGAGGATGGAACCGCAGGCATGCGACAGCACATAGCCGAGCTCACCTCCTTCGTGGATGGAGCCGGGCATCTCCGCGGTGCAGTGGCTGCCGATGTGCCCCGGGAAGGAGAACATCTTGAAGAACTTCTGCAGGCCTTCCTCGTCGAAGGACTTGTCCGGATAGCGCTCGCTGTAGCTGCCGTCGATGTAGACCGGACCGCGGGCGCCTGGGGCGCCGTGACCGGGGCCTGACATGTAGATCATGTCCAGGTCGTATTTCCGGATCAGGCGGTTGGCATGGGTCCAGATGAAGGCCTGACCCGGGCTGGAGCCCCAGTGCCCCAGCAGGCGGGGCTTGATGTGCTCAGGCCGCAGGGGCTCCCGCAGCAGAGGGTTGCTCTGCAGGTAGATCATCCCGACAGCCAGGTAGTTGGCTGTACGCCAGTAGGCGTCAAGCAGCTGGAGCTCGTCGTCCGAAGGAGCGTTCACGGCGGCGAGGGCCTGCTGCTGATGAGGCGCGGTCGTCATGGAGTGTCAGGAAGGCAACACTTTTGGGAGGCACCCACGGCCTCAGGCGCCGATCGGGCGCTGGGACCATGCGGTTGTCCGGAAAGTAGCCGTCACGTCCTGGGCTGCCCGTAAGCGACCCGACATCAGGGATGTATCCAAACGATCCGGACCTTGGCAATCACCAGCGTCATCGGACACCGCCACTAAGGTCGGCTTGAGCCTTGCGCAGCACAATGCTGTTTCCTGCCCTGCTGAGTGAGATCAGCAGCCATGACCTGGAGGTAGCCGAAACGCTGATCGGCGTGCTCCGGTTCATTCTGATCTTCATCGCAGCGCGGACCCTCTCGGAGTTTCTGGTCCGCTTCGAGCTCCCCACGATTCTGGGTGAGCTGATGGCTGGCGTGATCATCGGCGCGTCCGGTCTGCATCTGCTGGTGCCTCCGGAGACCCAGGTGCATCTCAGTGCTGCATTCAGTGATGTGGTGGGCGGCTTGGCCCACATCCCACCGGATGAGGTCCCCGAGATCTACAACGAATCGTTCGGGGCGCTCAGTTCCGTTTCGAATCTGGGTCTGTATTCCCTGCTGTTCCTCGCCGGTCTCGAAAGCGAGCTGGAAGAACTGATGGCCGTGGGGGCTCAGGCCTTCTCCGTCGCTGTTGTTGGTGTGGTGCTGCCGTTTGCACTCGGCACCATCGGCCTGATGAGCATCTTCCACGTTGATGCGATTCAGGCGATCTTCGCTGGAGCCTCCATGACGGCGACGAGCATCGGGATCACCGCGAGTGTGTTCAGCGAACTGGGATATCTGCGAACCCGTGAGGGGCAGATCGTGATCGGTGCTGCGGTGCTCGACGACATTCTCGGGATCGTGATCCTGGCGATCGTGGTGTCTCTGGCCGCAGGAGGATCCCTCGAGATCGGACCGATCGTGCAGCTTGTGGTGGCTGCCGTGGTGTTCGTGGCGGTGGCACTGCTGCTGAGTCAGAGGGCTGCTCCCGCCTTCGACTGGATGATCGATCAGCTCAAGGCTCCCGGATCCAAGCTCGTGGGGTCTTATCTGCTCCTGGGTGCAAGTTGCTTCGTGGCGACGGCCATCGGTCTCGAGGCTGCTCTCGGTGCCTTCGCGGCTGGATTGATCGCCAGCACATCGAAACACCGGCATGAGATCCAGGTGGCGGTCACGCCGATCGTCAGTCTCTTCGCCACGGTTTTCTTCGTGCTGGTGGGTGCCGGTATGGATCTCTCCGTGATCAATCCCTCCGATCCTTCCTCCCGTTCGGCGCTGGTGATCGCAGCGTTCATGTTCCTGGTGGCCATTGTCGGCAAGGTCGCCGCCGGTTGGGCAGTCTTCGGTAAGGAGAAGACGAACAACCTCGTGGTCGGCCTGGGCATGCTTCCCCGCGGAGAGGTGGGTCTGATCTTTCTCGGCCTGGGCACGGCGGCCAACCTGCTCACGCCCGGCCTCGAGGCAGCGATCCTGCTGATGGTGATCGGCACCACCTTCCTGGCTCCCGTTCTTCTCCGGATTGTGCTCAAGGGCAAGCCCCCGGAGGACGGGGACTCGATGCCACAAGAGTTGGTGGCCGATCCGACGGCAGGTCCCTCGGTTCCCTGAATCTCCTCACCGCGTCAGTCGGACCCGTCTCCGGGACTGGAGAGGGCCAGCAGCAGACTCCAGCCGATGCCGATCAGCGCCAGGCTGGAGGCCCATCCCGGTCCGAGGACCCAGCTCATCAGCAACTGGGCCACCAGCCCCACGGCCATCGCCAGCAGCAGGCTGCTGACCACCAGCGCGATCTGTTTCCACTGGTCCGACAGCGCACTGTCCGAGAGGCTTGATTCGAAGCGACCCAGTGGTCCGCTCAGCGGTACGTAGAGGGCCAGGGCCCAGAACAGGGCTCCACGCCAGAGAACTGCATCCGTCAATGGTCCGCCGTATGCCTCCAGCCCCTGCATTCGCTGTTGAAAACTGCTGCCTAGCATCGCTGCTCTGATCGGCCGGCTGTGGAGAGCGTCACCTGGAGCCATCTCGGCCATCCCGTGCATGCGGTGGTGGATCGCCCCGATGCACCTGATCCTGAGAGTCCGGCGCTGTTGCTGGTGCATGGCTTCGGCGCTTCAACGGACCACTGGCGCTACAACATTCCGGTTCTCGCCCGCAGCCACGACGTGCATGCTCTGGACCTGCTCGGGTTCGGCCGCAGCGCCAAGCCTGCGGGCCTGGCCTACGGCGGTGCCCTCTGGCGGGATCAGCTGGTGGCCTATGTGCGCGAGTGCATCGGTCGGCCGACGGTGATCGCCGGGAATTCCCTCGGAGGGTTCGCCGCCCTTGCGGCGGGAGCGGCCCTGAAACGGGAGTGCGCCGGGGTGGTGCTGCTTAATGCGGCCGGCCCTTTCAGCGATGAGCAACAGCCCCCAAAGGGCTGGGGAGCGATCGCCCGCCAGTCGATCGGCAGTGCCCTGCTGAGCAGCCCCGTGCTGCAGCGTCTTCTGTTCGAAAATCTCAGGCGTCCCGCCACGATCCGCCGCACACTGCGGCAGGTGTACGTGGACCGCACCAATGTGGATGAGGCCCTTGTGGAGTCGATCCGCCGGCCTTCCCTGGATCCCGGAGCCTTCGGGGTGTTTCGGACCGTCTTCGATATCCCTCGCGGTCAGCCTCTGGATGAGCTCTTCGCTGAACTGACAGCTCCCCTGCTGCTGCTCTGGGGCATCCGGGATCCCTGGATCAATGCTCCCGGACGTCGTGCCACGTTCCAGCGTCATGCTCCGCCGTTCACGACGGAAGTGGTGCTGGAGGCGGGGCATTGTCCTCACGATGAGGTGCCCGATCAGGTCAACGGCGCTCTGCTCGACTGGCTCAGGAGACCTGAGGTGAGCCAGAGCACCGGCATGGTTGCTGGCCAGAGCTAGTTTCCGGCCACCTCAGCCGCCTTGGCGGATGCCGATGACACTGACGCAGCAGACGGGCCCCTATGCCCACTGGGAATACATCCATCCCGAGAGCGGTGATCGTCTGCGGATCGTTCCCGAGCGGGGCGGCATCGTGACCGAGTGGCGCTGCGGCGAACGGGAGGTGCTCTATTTCGATCAGGAGCGTTATGCCGACCCCGGCAAGAGCATCCGTGGCGGCATCCCGGTGCTGTTCCCGATCTGCGGCAACCTGCCCGGCGATCTGCTGGAGGTGAGCGGCGTTGCGCACACCCTCAAGCAGCACGGTTTCGCGCGCAATCTTCCCTGGCAGCTTCAGCTGCTGGAGGATCAGAGCGGTGTGAGGCTCACCCTCAGCGACACCGAGGACACCCTGGCGGCCTATCCCTTTTCCTTCGTCGTGGAGATGGAGATCCGTCCGGTGGCACAGGCCCTGGAAATCCACACCACGATCCAGAACCGCAGCGAGAGCGTCATGCCCTTCAGCTTCGGCCTGCACCCCTACTTCAACATCAGTGATCTGGCTCAGACCGATCTGGCCGGTCTGAATGAGCGCTGCCTCAACCATCTGGAGATGGCGGAGACAGACACCGCGTCTCAGCTGGGTCGTCTGCCGGACGGGGTGGATTTCCTCTGCCGTCCTGCCGGCCCGGTGACGCTGATTGATCGGACCAACGGCCAGCAGCTGCAGCTGCAGCATCAGGAGCCCATGGATCTGACGGTGATCTGGACGGAGCCTCCTCGCGCCATGGTCTGCGTCGAGCCCTGGACGGGCCCTCGCCAGTCGCTGATCTCCGGTGATCGCAAGCTTGAGATCCAGCCCGGCTCCAGCTGTGCCCTCAGCTGCCGTTACGCCGTCTCCTGATCGACGCCTGGCAATCGTCCGCGGCAGAGTTGCTGGCGCGGATCGAACTGGCGCTTCACGGCTTCGATCACCGGGCGTGCCGGGGCGTCGAGCCAGGCGGGCAATCCGGCCGCCTCAGGCTGTTTGAGCACCGTCAGCTGGCCCCCGAGGTCGATCACCCTCCGGCGCAGGGCGTCGACCCGGTAGGGGGCCGCTGGTTCAGAGCACCAGCCATCACCGCAGCCGGCACCGGCGGCCAGATCCCACTGCCATCCCTTCAGTGCGAGGAGGGTCCCATCGCTGAGCAGCTGATGCAGGACGGCGGAGGGAAGGGCGACACGCACCAGCCAGGTCGGATCCATGCAGGGCAGGCCACTGTCCAGTGGATCGGCACCGGAGTGCCGTTGCGCCTTCAGCCGATGGCTCCCGGCCATCGCCTCGAGGCGCTTCATCTGGTCTTCCACCGCCTGATCCGACACGCTGCTGAGCAGCAGCCGCAGTTGCCAGTGGCCATCGCCACGGCTCTGCCAGTCGCAGCGTTCTGGGGTGAGGGTTGATCGCAGCAGTTCGGCGCGGAAGCTGTTCTGGGAGCTGAGGTCGCCGTGCAGAAGAAGAGTGGCGTGGGCTGGCCGGATCGGCTGCACCCGCAGGGTGAGTTCGGTGATCAGGGCCAGGCTGCCCCAGCTGCCGCAGAGCAGTTTCATCAGGTCGTATCCCGCCACGTTCTTGACCACGCGCCCTCCGGCACGGGCCTCCACACCGTCGCTGCGCAGCAACGTGATGCCGATGATCTGATCGCGGACGCCGAGATGACGCTGCCTCAGGCCCCCTGCCAGCCCGCGGGCCACCAGACCGCCGATGCTGCCTTCAGCTTCTCCGCGCGGGTGGTCCAGAGGCAGCCACTGGCCGCGCTCCGCCAGCACAGCCTGCAGGTCGGCCAGAGGGCACCCGGCTTGCACCGTGATGGTGAGATCGTCCACGGCGTGGTCGATCACCCGGTTCAGACCGCGGCAGCTCAGCACCGGATGACGGGCATCCAGGGGCGGTCCCCAGTCCAGGCGTGTGCCGAGACCGCTGGGAATCCAGGGGGAGGCCGCATCGTGCCACTGGCGCACCAGGGCGATCAGCTCCTTGCGGGTGGCAGGGGAAGGAGGCACGGCACGATGGTGCCATGAAGGTTGTTGTGATCGACGACGACCCAACCGGCTCGCAGACGGTTCACAGCTGCCCTCTGCTGCTGCACTGGGACGTGGAGGACCTGCGGGAGGGGCTGCGTCACCCGTCCCCACTGCTGTTTCTGCTGGCGGACACCCGGGCGTTGACCGAGGAGGCTGCAGGGGAACGCAACCGCGAGATCGCTGCCAATCTCGATGCTGCCCTCAGCGCCGAGGGCCTCCAACGCAGCGATGTGCTGCTGGTGAGCCGTGGTGACTCCACCCTCCGCGGCCATGGGGTGCTGGAGCCTGCCGTTCTCGCGGAGTGCTTCGGACCCTTTGATGCCACCTTCCACGTGCCGGCTTTTCTGGAGGGTGGGCGCACCACGGTCAACGGAGTCCACCTGCTTCGGGGTGCGCCCGTTCACACCACGCCCTTCGCCTGCGACCGGCTGTTCGGTTACAGCACCAGCGATCTGCCCGGCTGGCTGGAGGAGAGAAGCCGTGGTTCCATCCACGCTGCCGATGTGGTGCGGATCAGCGGGCGGGACTTGGATGCCGCCTGCGGCAGCGGGTTGCCCAATCTGATCGAGCGGTTGCGGCAGCTGGTGGGAAATGCGGCGGTGGTGGTGGATGCTGAGCGTCTTCCCCAGCTGACCGCCTTCGCGGCAGCGGTGCGCAGTCTGCGCCGGGAGAAACGTTTCCTGTTCCGCTCTGCCGCCAGCCTGGTGAAAGCCCTGGCGGATCCAGGCCCCCAGCCCCTGGATGGCCCAGGCCTGGCGGCCTTGCGTCGCCGGGATGGTCGAGGCTGCCGATTGCCGGGACTGGTGATGGTCGGATCCCATGTGCCCCTTGCCGATCAGCAGCTGGCGTTGCTGCTCTCGGAAGAATCCTGCGTGCCCATCGAGCTTCCCGTGCCCCGCATTGCGAGGGTGCTGGAGGGTCCGACCCCTGATCTGCTGTTGGCGGATCTGGAACAGGTGTGGCGGGAGCAGCTTCAGCATGCGCTGGTCAGAGGGGCCACGCCGGTGCTGTTCAGCAGTCGTGGCGAACTGCGCTGCGGCAGTGAGCGGGAGGGTCGGCGGTTGTCGCGTGAACTCGCCCGGCTGATGGCACGACTGGCATCGGCGATGGCGCCATCTCTCGGCTACCTGATCAGCAAAGGGGGAACAACCACGCAGACTCTCCTCAGTGAGGGGCTGGCGCTGCGATCCCTGCATCTGCAGGGTCAGCTGCTGCCGGGTCTGTCACTGGTGCTCCCCTCAGGCGGGGGGCGGTTGCAACAGCTGCCGATCCTCACCTTTCCGGGCAATCTCGGTGATGCCGGCACGCTGCTGCTGGCCTGGCAGCGGATGCAGGCCGGCTGAGGCCGCCAGCAGCTCCATGGGGTGATGCACGCTGGCCCGCGCGCCGAGATGCTGACGCAGCTGCAGGGTGCAGCCGATGTTGGCGCTCGCCACCAGATCCGCACCGGTGCTGCTGAGGTCGTCTGCCTTGATGCGCCCCAGTTCCGCCGCCTCCTGGGGTTGCACCAGGTTGTAGATGCCGGCGCTGCCACAGCAGACGCCCGCTTCTGTGGCTTCCCGGAGTTGCAGGGCGGGAATGTTGTGCAGCAACTCCCTCGGCTGAGCCTGGATCCCCTGGCCATGAATCATGTGGCAGGCGTCGTGGAAGGCGACCGTGATCCCGAGGGGTTGCAGGCGTCGGCGGAAGGGTTCGCTCAGACCGCGTTCCGCAAGGAATTCGTGAACATCCAGAACGGGGGAACGGAAGAGGGCCTCACCCATCAGCAGCTCTTCATAGGCCTTCATCGTGTGGCCGCAGCCGGAGGCTGCCACCAGCACGGCATCGACATCCCCTTCGATCGCGTTGAAGCTGCGCACCAGATCCGAGGCCAGCTGCCGGGTCAGCTCCAGTTCTCCCTGGTGATGACTGACGGCTCCGCAGCAGCCCTGGTCGGGAGGTAGCACCACCTCGAAGCCATTGGCCTGAAGCACCGCCACGGTGGCTCTGCTGACGGCGGGATCAAAACAGCGCTGCACACAGCCCAGCAGCAGCGCCACCCGTCCTCGCCGTTCACCAGTGGCGGGATTCAGCTGCGGCAGATGGTCGCTGTAGCTGTCGGCGGCCAGGGGAGGCAACAGCCGTTCCATGGCTTCGATCTGGGGACCGAACAGGCGGGTGAGTCCAGTCCGGCGGGCAAGCGCTTGAACCGGCGTTCCCGCATAGATCCGCAGGGGTTGCAGCAGGGCTCTCAGGCGGCTGGGGTACGGCAGCACCTGCAGCAGCAGTCGCCGGAAGGCCACCTCCCACGGGCTGCGATGGCCGGCATGGATCAGCTTCGGACGGGTGTGCTCGATCAGCTGGTCGTAGCGGACGCCGGACGGACAGGCGCTGACGCAGGCAAAGCAGCCGAGGCACGTCTCGAAATGACTGGCAACACTGGCATCGAGCTCCAGCTCTCCGGCTTCGATCGCCCGCAGCGCATGAATGCGGCCACGGGGGGAATCCATCTCACTGGCCAGCACCCGGTAGCTGGCACAGGTGGGCAGGCAGAACCCGCAGTGGACGCATGGGTCGGCCGCACCGGCGGGGAGTCCCGGCAGGTTGACAGAGGCGCTCTGATCCGGCCTGGAGGACTGAGTCATGCTGCGATTCTGACGGAGCACTTTCTGTTCTGAAGTACTCTCAGCCGAGCCCTGGCCTCGGATCAGGTCATCAGGACAAGAGTCAATGTGATGGCCGAGTCTTTCTCTCCAAAGGTCAAGCTTCATATCGGTGTTTCACGCACAGGAACAACAGTTCTTCAGCGTCATGTCTTCCCTGAGCTGAAGAACCACCTCGTCTTTTCGAAAAAGCCGTTTCGTTCTTCCGTTGGGTCTTTGCCGACAGGTTGGGACTCCAGACTGCACTTCGTTGACCATTGCTTGGAGAAACCCCTGAAAGGTCGTAGTTCTTCAGGGCGTAAACGTTTCGCTGGACAGATTCTTTTCCCTGTTGCCATTGCCGCAAGTCGGAACAATGGTCGTGACCAGAATCTGTTTCGTCAACAGTTGAGACGTGTAGTGCGTCAGATGTTTGAGGTTTCGCGACGAGATGGCCGCAGCCTGTTGATTTCCAGCGAACGTCTTGCCCAGACAAACTTTTCTATTTGGGCGAAAAAGAGCAGTTTGTCCAAACCTGTTGTAACGACCTTTCCTGTTTATGAGTTATGTCGTGCCTTTCTCGATGCTTCTGGCCAGAAGCCCCAGGTGATTGTGGTGCTCAGGGAGCCGATCTCCTATCTGCGTTCCAATTACATTCGGATGTGCGAAATGCGGAAGAAGCATGGGAATTCTTGCCTCTCAGCTGATCGTTTCGTGGCGCGTCAGGCGCGATGTGAAAAGGCTCACCCCGGGACATCGGCGCTGACTGCTGCCATGCATCAGTCTTTTGTAAGTGCTCTGGAGGCTGTCGCGGAGGTGAAGGCTGTTGGTTTCCGCGAGCAGATCGCCAGCAGCGATCTGTGTTCACTCTTCGGTCTGGAGGGTGAACCAGGGTTCTCCTTCGCTCAGTTCCCCCGTGAAAACAGATTTACCGAGATGGCCGACGATGAGGCGACGATTGAACGGCTGATCACTGAAACGCTTGCGAAGAAAGGGTTTCTGGATCGTCTTCACGCCGAGCAGCGCTATGAGTGACCGTCAGAACCTTGTGATGATTGCCTCAGCGAAACCGCTGCAGCTCACCGGATCCACCTGAGGTTCCATCAGCCGGGCCAGGTCATAGGTGACCTGCTTGTCGGCAATGGCGGCACTGAGGCCCTTGGTCACCAGTTCGGCAGCCTCCTGCCAACCAAGGAATTCCAGCATCATCACGCCGCTCAGAATCACCGAGCCCGGGTTGATCCGATCCAGGCCGGCATGTTTCGGAGCGGTGCCGTGGGTGGCTTCGAAGATGGCAGCGTTCTCACCGATGTTCGCGCCGGGGGCCATGCCCAGGCCACCCACCATGGCGGCCGCGGCATCGGAGATGTAGTCACCGTTCAGGTTGAGGGTGGCGAGGATCGAGTACTCCTGGGGCCGGGTCTGGATCTGCTGGAAGATGCTGTCGGCGATGCGGTCATCGACCAGCACCATCTCTTTCCACTTGCCACCACCGTGGCTGCTGCCGATGGCGTCGATCACCGCCTGCACCTCGGCATCGATGTCGGCCTTCTTTTCTGGGGTGAGGCTGTCGTAGCCCGGCTCGATCATGCGGGCGTTGGCCTGCACGCTCAGGTCTGAATCCTTCTCGAGGTTGCCGAGGATCCAGCTTTCCCGCTCGGTGATGCACACGTCGCGGAATTCGGTGGTGGCCAGCTCGTAGCCCCAGTCGCGGAAGGCGCCTTCCGTGAATTTCATGATGTTGCCCTTGTGCACCAGGGTCACGTGGCGCTTGCTGCCCTCAAGGCGCAGAGCGTGCTGGATCGCCTTGCGGATGTGGCGCTGGCTGCCGTGCTTGCTCACCGGTTTGATGCCGATGCCGGAGCCTTCCGGAATCTGGCGCTTGCCCAGCTTGCCGTTGGCGGGGATCACCACTTCATTGAGATGCTTGCGCAGCTCCTGGCCGACGGCGTCATCGGCCTCCCATTCCACACCCATATAAATGTCTTCGGTGTTCTCCCGGTAAACGATCACGTCCAGATCTTGCGGACGCTTGTGGGGACTTGGGGTGCCCTCGTAATAGCGGCAGGGGCGGACACAGGAATACAGATCAAAGATCTGTCGCAGGGCAACGTTCAGGGAGCGGATGCCGCCACCCACCGGGGTGGTGAGGGGGCCCTTGATCGCCACGCCGTAGCTGCGGATGGCTTCGAGCGTGTCCTCCGGCAGATACTGATAGGTGCCGTAGAGGTCACAGGCTTCGTCGCCGGCGAACACCTTGAACCATTCGATCCGTTTCGCACCGCCATAGGCCTTGGCCACGGCGGCATCCAGCACCTTCTGGGTGGCGGGCCAGATGTCAACACCGGTGCCGTCGCCGCGGATGAAGGGGATGATCGGGTTGTCGGCCACCACGGGCTGACCGTTCTCGAAGCGGATCGGCGTGCCCTGGCTGGGGGCTGTGAGCTTCTCGAACTGGGCCATGGCGGTCGATTGGGCGTCAGCAAGGCGAGCCTATGACTGAGTGTGCAGCCTTACGGTTCAGCCATCACCAGCAGGTTCGGATGGTCCGCGAGCAGCTCTGGGTCGTAGCGGCTTGCTTCAACGAGGACAGCATCATCTGTCGGTTCATTGAGGAGGTGCTTCAGCTCCACGTCGTGGATCGACTGGTTCTGATCGATGACGGCTCTGGAGACGCCACGGTGACTGTGATCCGCCAGTGGCAGGAGGCCCATCCCAGCGCTCCGCTGGTCTTGCTGGAGCTGACGCGCAACTTCGGCAAGGAAGCGGCGATGCTGGCCGGCCTCGACCATGCATCTGGACGCTGCGGGGCGGTGGTCTTGATCGATTCCGACCTGCAGCATCCACCGGAGCGGATTCCCGTGATGGTTGAAGCGTGGAGGCAGGGGGCCGAGGTGGTCACTGCTGTGCGGGATGACCAAGACGCCGAGTCTCTGGTGAAAGTGGCCACAGCCTCCTGGTTCTATCGGGTGTTCAATCGGTTGGTGGATTCGATTCAGCTGCAGGAGGGGGCCGGTGACTTCCGTTTGCTGAGTGCTCCGGTGGTGGAAGCGGTGACCCAGATGCGTGAAGCCGCGCGTTTCTCCAAGGGGTTGATGCCCTGGACGGGATACCGCAGCGTGGAAATCCCTTACAGCCGCGTGGCACGTCTGGGGGGGGGCAGTTCCTGGAGCTCCTACAGGCTCTGGCGTTACGCCCTTGATGGCATCTTTTCCTTCTCGGTGAAGCCCCTCAAGGTGTGGGGGGTGATCGGTGTGCTGATTTCTCTGCTCAGCTTCCTTTACGCCGCGCTGATCGTTCTGCGCACCGTTGTCTTCGGGGTGGACCTGCCGGGCTATGCCTCACTGATCGTGGCCATTCTGTTTCTCGGTGGAATCCAGCTGATCGGCATCGGTGTGCTCGGCGAATACATCGGCCGGATCTACATCGATGTGAAGAAGCGGCCGCACTATTTCATCCGCGCGGTGCACGAGTCCTGAGGGCCTGCCACTCCCGCTGCCTGTCCGTGCTGCTGAAGAAGCCTGCGGACAGCTGGAATCCGTTGCGCTCCATGGCGGCAGCGTTTCCGGCCACTGCCGGATGGCTCAGCAGGAGATTGGGTGTGTCTCCTTCGCGCGTTGGACTCCATGCCAGTCCCTGGAGGCATGCCTCGAGAGGGCGTCCCGTCATGCGTCCTGTGAACAGCACACCACTGAATGCGCCGTTGGTGCTGATGCCGGCTCGCTTCAGCCGGGGAATGGCCAGGCTGCTGAGCAGTTGCAGCACCAGCCACTTGAGCAGGCCTCCGCTGCGCAGCGCAGACCACCAGCAGGACAGAGGCAGATCTGTGGGCAGCGGTTCCCGTGTTGTGCGAATCCAGTCGATCTGATGCTGTTTGGACTGTCTCAGCAGGCAGTCCAGAACGATGGGCGTCAGATGGATGTGCTGATGGCCGTCAAGCGGAATACGTCGTTGTTCGGTGAGCGTCCGGAAGCGGTGGACCTGGTGTTCGATGGCGCGCTCCAGTTGCGGCAGGAATCGTTGGCGACGCGCGGGCAGCAGTGATGCCAGCAGCAACGTGCCGAAGCTCGCCGGTAGATCCGGACAGCCTTCCACGCCTGGGCCTTCCGTCAGGCAGAGATGCAGGCAGAGTCCCGCGGCGTCGGGCAGCGTCCGCCAGGCGGCGGCGGCCTCCTGTGCTGATGTCCCGTCCACCAGCAGGCTGGCGCCTTGCAGCTGACCGCTTGTCGCAAGGCTCAGGATGGCTTCATTCACCTCCGGGGCCAGACCGAGGTCGTCTGCATGAATCAGGGCAGGCACGGCTTGGCTGTGACGCTGTCGCTGGCTGAAGCGAGCAGCCCGGCTCCAGATCAGGGCATTCAGCACTGTGGGTGTGAACACCAGCAGCAGGGTGCGCCATGCCGGATGGGCCCAGTCCGTCAGCAGCAGTGGCAACAGGGCGCAGACGCTCAGATTGATGCCGTACTGGAGGATCAGCCAGCGCCGGGCAAAGCGACGACCTCCGGTCTCCTCCCGGAAGGTCACCAGAGCATGGCCGAGATAACCCGCCACAGAAGCGGCCAGAAAAGCGAGAGGGTTGGCCAGCCAGCTGGGAATCACCATCTCAAGGCTGATCAGCACGGCGAGATGCACACCTGCCGCCACAGCACCCACTGCTCCGTAGCGCCCCAGGCGCCGGAGCAGCGCCGCGGATCTCATCGGCGGGGCGCTGAGGCCTGTCGCCGGAGCAGCGTCTCAATCAACGTCCAGGCCCGTGCGTCGTAGGCCTGAACGAAGTCATTGAAGCTCTGGGCGGCCTCCGAATCCGCCCCATCCGAGATCACACGCAGAACCAGCCAGGGAACGTTCTCCTGTTCGGCCACCTGCGCCACCGCGGCACCTTCCATTTCCACGGCCTGCAGATCGGGCAGGGCGTCGCGCAGGGCTGCGATCACAGCGGCATCCCCGATGAACTGATCACCGGTTCCGATCAGCCCCGGCTTGGGCCGGCCGAATCCCTGGAGTGCACCGGCGGAGTGGCTCTGCTCAAGCGCGTTGAGGGCCCAGTGAAACCAGGCCTCCTGGGGTGCCAACACGGCCCGGTTCAGTGGTGGCACCACGAATCTCGGCAGGATCGGTCGCACGTCCAGATCGTGCTGGACAACCGAATCGGCCAGCACCACATCCCATTGCTGCAGGGCTGGGTCGGCACCACCGGCGACCCCGGTGAACAGAAGCAGATCGATCGGCGCCTCCGGGGAAGCTGAGGCGAGCACACGGGTGGCGGTGCGAGCAGCGCAGACCTTGCCCCAACCGCTCCAGGCCAGCGTCAAGAGCACCGGCGTGCCGCCATCCCCCTGCCATTCGCCGCGATGAATCACCAGATCGCCGAAGGTTTCGCGACTCAGGTTGTTCAGATGAGCCAGATCAGAACCGATTTCCTCCGGCATGGCCCCAAGCAGACCGAGATGGAGAGGGCGTTCCATGATCGACGCGAATTGCTGTCACCGTAACGGCGGGCCAGGGTGGATCCGTGCAGGATTGGGCGAGGTGTGACGTCGGTCGTGAACGCAGGTGAAACGGTGTGCAGCGTGGAGCAGGCCCGGGTCATCGCCTCCGCAGTGACGCTGGTGCGGCGACATTTTCCTGCCGCCAAGGAAAATCTGCGTCCGTGGAGGGATGACGCCCAGACACGTCAGTGGAGCGAACCCGAGTCGATCGATCTCTCCTTTCACTTCCCGGGCTGGAGCCCGCGGCTGCAATGCCGCAGCCTGCTGATGCAGCTTCGTCTCAGCAGGCGTGAAGCCGATCAGCCAGGTCACCTGCTGGGTGTGCTGATGCGCGGCATGACCTACGACGGCGAGCGCTGGCGGCTGGCGACCGTCGGCGATTGGCAGCCCACAGGGTCCCATCTCCCCCAGCCGGATCAGGTGCAATGCCTGCGCCAGATCTGTCAGGACCTGTTCGTTCTGTTTTCAGCGGGCGCATCGGATGAGGCTGCCCCGTAACCCTTCGCAACTCAGACGGCCGCTGGTTGGATATCTCCTAATAAGGTCGAGGAATCGCTCAACCACAGGCTGATCATGTCCGTCGCACTGGCTGCACAGCTTCGTGAAGGCACGAAGAAGTCGCACACCATGGCCGAGAACACCGGCTTCGTGAGTTGCTTTCTGAAAGGCGTCGTCGATAAGGCCAGCTACCGCAAGCTCGTGGCTGATCTCTATTTCGTGTACACAGCGATGGAGGAGGAAATCGGAAAGCTCGGAGACCATCCTGTGGTGGCACCGATCGGAATGAAGGAGCTCAACCGCCGTGAGGCCCTCGAGCAGGACCTGACCTATTACTTCGGAGCCAACTGGAGGGATCAGATTCAGGCTTCACCTTCAGCAGCGGTGTACGTCGATCGCATTCATGCCATCGCCAAGGAGTCTCCTGAGCTGCTGGTGGGTCACCACTACACGCGTTATCTGGGTGATCTCTCCGGTGGACAGATCCTCAAGAACATCGCCCAGAAGGCGATGAACATGGATGGTGATGACGGTCTGCGTTTCTACGTCTTCGATGACATCGCTGATGAGAAGGCGTTCAAAACCGCCTATCGCGCCGCGATGGACGAGCTGCCCATCGATCAGTCCACAGCGGATCGGATCGTCGAGGAAGCCAACCACGCCTTCCACCTGAACATGAACATGTTCAAGGAGCTGGAGGGCAATCTGGTTGCAGCGATCGGCAAGGTGCTGTTCGGTTTCCTGACCCGTCGGCAGCGCACCGGCAGCACGGAGGCGGCAGCCGCCTGAAGCAGCCGTGGCCACCAGGCTTGTTCGCTTTCTGGTTCCCGGCACCAGCGGTCGTTTCCGCTGTGGTGGGCTGAGCGTTGAGCTGCAGACGGCACGTCTGGTGGCCTCACTGTGTGAGACGGAGATCGTCACGTACCGCGAGCGTCGGGAGGACGTCCCCTTCCTGCACGACCTTCTCCGCGATGAATCCGCCTCAGACCATGTGCTCTGGATCGTCAGCTGGGGTTTCGATGTTCCAGGGTTGATCCGTTGCCTGAGAGGTCACCGGGTGGCCTACCACGCCCACAGCAGTGGGTACGGCTTTGATCTGCCTCCTGGGATTGCCGTTCTGGCCGTGAGCCGGAACACCCTCGGGTACTGGGGTGACCGAGCGCCTCGGAACCCACTGTTCCTGGTTCCGAATGCCCTGGAGCAGGCCTGGCTCGACCGTGGTGATCGTGCCGACGCCAGTGGCCGGGAGCGTCCCATCGATGTGCTGGTGCAGGCCCGAAAAAGCAGCGATTACGTTCTTCGGAGGCTGGTGCCGGCTCTTCGGCAACGGGGGCTCTCGGTGGAGGTGCAGAGCGGCTGGGTGGATGATCTGGTGGGCTTGTTCAACAACGCCAAGGTGTACCTCTACGACTCCGCCGAGTACTGGCGGGGACGGGGCGTCACGGAAGGCTTCGGCCTGCCGCCGTTGGAGGCGATGGCCTGCGGCTGTGTCGTGTTCACCAGCCTGAATCACGCTCTGGCAGACCACTGTGATCCGGGCCGATCAGCTCATCAGATCGGCTGCGGCAGCCTGGCCCATGATCTGCAACGCATTCAGGCCGCCGTTGCCGAACCGCTGCGATGGCGCCCACCGATGGCGGAGCTGGGGGTTCTGCTTCAGAACAGTGGTGAACAGCGATTGTTGGAGCGCTGGCGACAGGTGATGACAGATCTCGATCAGCTCCAGGGCCAATGGCAGCTGGATGCACCCCTCAGCAGCCCATCCACGTGGAGGTTGCGTTTGGCTCAGATGCTCCATCGCGCAAGGCGAGTGGTCGATCGGTTACCCGGCTGGCCGAAACGGTCCTGAAACGTCAGAGCTGACGGCTTAACTCATCAAGTTGTCAGAGATTTCCTGCAGATTCGTTTCGGCGAAGAGATCAGTTCGTTCTATGCCCGTTTTGCAGAGCCAGACCTGGAAAGAACTGAGCACTCTTTTTCGTGAGTTGTCACCGGAACGGCGGAAGTCTCTTCTTATTGTTCTCGCTGCATCGTTATTCCAGGGTGTTATTGACATCCTGTTGGTGGGTCTGCTCGCCAGGCTGGTCGGGCTCCTGGCTGGAGCGAAATTGGAGGATCAGATTCCTGGGATCCGTTTCTTTGGAGGTGGGTTTCTGGATCAGGCGGGTTGGATCGTTCTGCTGCTGATTGCGTCGTTCTGGTTCGCTTCTGCCGTGCGCTTCGGGGTGGCGTTACTGGAGGCGCTTCTTGCTGCAGATATCTGGTCAGATCTGGTCAATAAGGTGTACGGCAATCTGTTGATGCAGAACTACGAGTTCTTCACGCAGAAACGCTCCGCTGTTCTCTCGGAGCGATTCAATCGCATCCTCACCAGAGTCACGTCAACGGTGATTTCGCCGATGATCGCCATCTCCGGGAATGTGTTGAGTGTTTCGGCTTTGTTGATTGGTGTTGCCATCGCCCTGGGTGGCAAGGCACTCACAATCTTCGCTTTTCTGTTGATTGCCTATCTGATTGCTTCCCTGATCATCACGCCTTATCTGCGCCTGTTTCTGCGCCAGAAAATGCGTTATACGCGTCGGATTCGGCTCACTTTCTCTGAGTCGCTGCGATCGATGCGTGACATTCAGTTGTATTCCTCGCATCAGTTTTTTGTCGACCGTTTCATGCGCGACGGAACGATCGCCAAGCGCAATGACCGGCTTGCCAATCTTCTGCCGAATGTCCCCAAATTTCTGATCGAGCCAGCCGGCATCACCATCCTGTTCCTGGTCGGTCTTGCACCGGCCCTGGTGAGTGGGGACAGCGATCAGTTGCGTGCGGCCATGCCGGAACTGGCAACGGTGCTGGTTGTGCTTCTCCGGATTTCAGGTCCCCTGCAATCGATGTTCCGCAGCCTCAACAAACTGCGGGGTGGTCTGCCGGAAGTGAAGGATGCCCTTGATCTGCTGTGCATGCGTCCAACCCGCCTTTCGCTCGCTGATCCGTCCGTGCCATCTCCGGAGGGGGTCATGCCTCGCCGTCTGATCGAGCTGCGCGACGTCACTTTTTCCTATGGGCTCTCGGGTGAACCGGTGCTGCGCAATGTGGATCTGTCCATTCCTGTGGGTTCGCGCATTGCGCTGGTCGGCAAGACCGGAAGCGGCAAGACAACACTGGCTCATCTGCTGCTGGGTTTGTACAAACCGGAGTCGGGCGAACTGTTGCTCGATGGTCTGCCGGTGTCAGATGAGGAAATGCCTGCCTGGCAGTCCAATTGTGCTTTCGTGCCGCAGCAGATTCGTCTGCTGGATGCCAGCGTGCGTGAAAATGTGGCGTTCTGTGAAAGTCCCGACGAAATCGATGATGACGAGGTGTGGGCCGCCTTGAAAGCTGCTCAGTTTGCTGATTTTGTTGCCGACATGCCCTATGGGCTGTTCACCATGTGTGGGGAGAACGGCATGAAGCTCTCCGGTGGACAGCGTCAGCGGTTGTCCCTGGCCCGAGCGTTTTACCGCAATGCCAAGTTGCTGGTGCTCGATGAAGCCACCAGCGCTCTGGACAACAAGACCGAGTACGACGTGATGCAGGCGCTGGAGCTGGTGGGTCGGCGCTGCACGATGGTGGTCATCGCCCATCGCCTGTCCACCGTGAAGAAATGCGATCGGATCTACGAAATCGCAGACGGAGGTATTCGGGCTTACGGCGATTTCGAAACGTTGAAAGCGACGTCCACCAGCTTCCGTGAGATGGCGATGCTCGATGACGCCTGAAGGCCATGGCTGATGTCATCCTCCTGTCCACAGCGGACTGGGATCATCCGCTCTGGACGAACAAACAGCACCTGGCCGTTTCGCTGGCGGATGCCGGTCATCGAGTGCTCTACATCGACTCCCTTGGAGTTCGCGGTGCCCGTGCTGGTCGGGCTGATGCCAGGCGAATCCTGCGCCGACTGCTGAGAAGCTTGAATCCTCTCCGGCAGGTGCGTCAGCGCATCTGGGTGGTGTCGCCACTGGTGCTTCCAGGGCGGACCACTGGAATGGCGGGGCGACTCAACCGCTGGAGCTTCGGTCTTGCGCTGTTCTGGGCCGATTGGCGTCTGGATCTGCGCACTCCTCTGTTGTGGACCTTCAACCCGAACACGCGCTCTTATCTGAAGCTCGGGCGTTTCCAGGCCACGATCTATCACTGCGTCGATCGCATCCAGGCGCAGCCCGGCATGCCTTCTGAATCGCTTGAACGCGCAGAACAGGATCTGTGCGGTGCCGTCAATGCCGTGTTCACGACAGCTCCTGAGTTGCAGAAGGAGCTGGCACCGCTCAATGCCGGGACGCATCTGTTCGGCAATGTTGCCGATGCTCAGCATTTCGGACGGGCCCGTTCGCAAGCGCTGCTGCGTCCCCCTGATCTCCCCGCGATCCAAGGGCCCTGCCTGATCTTCATCGGCGCCATCGATGCCTACAAGCTCGATCTGGCGATGCTGGAGGCCCTGATCGCCTCGACTCCGCAATGGACCTATGTGCTGATTGGTCCCGTCGGTGAAACGGATCCGTCGACCGACGTGGATCCCCTGGCTTCCCATTCCCATGTGCATCTGCTCGGCCCCAGGCCCTATTCCGAGCTGCCGGGGTATCTGGCATCGGCCGATGTCGCCCTGCTGCCGCTGCAGCTCAACGACTACACCCGCCACATGTATCCGATGAAATTCTTCGAGTACCTGGCCGCTGGTTGTCCTGTGGTGGCCACGGCCATTCCGTCGCTGTTGGACCAGGGGGATGTGGCCACGCTCTGTCCACCAGATGCCACGGCGTTTCAACAGTCGATCGCCGCAGTGCTGAAAGGTGATGTTCCGGCTTTGGAGCAACGCTTGGCTCGTGCGGAACAGTTCACCTATGAGCGGCGCACGGCCTCGATGCTGCACTGTCTCGGCCGACACGGCCTCCTGCCTCAGGAGCCGGCTCCGCCGCAGGCGATGCCGTATCACCGCGTGCGGCGACAGCTGCGGGTTGATTGGCTCGCTGCCCAGGTGGGTCTGCTGCCGGTTCAGGCCATGGATCGATTGGGATGGCAACGGCTCAGCAGCCCCCTGCTGGATGCTTTTCTCCGCAGGTGGCCGTTCAGCATTCCCTTGCTCAGCGTTCGGGCCAGCCAAGCGTTCGCTCAAGGGGATCACGACATGGGCCGCCACCTGATTGAACAGATCTGGCAGCTGGACGGTGAAGCTGAGCTGCTGCATCAACTGCTGTTCCGCCGCGGTTCCCGTCCTGGTGATCGCGGGGATCAGCTGGCGATGTTCGATGCTCTGGCTTCGAGCACGGTGCTGCCGCTCCACCTATCCGGTTACTGCCGGGTGGTGCGCACCTACAGGGCGATCGATCAGAAAGATCAAGCCCATCTGCGGCGTTGCTGCAACGCCCTGGATGACATCATCGCTGCGTTGGACGATGACTCCGACACTTATCAGTGCCTGAGGCCGAATCGGGTGAACCGGGCCAAGCTGCTGATCTCGGCTCATCTCACCAGGCTGCGCGGATTGATGGCGTTGCACGATCATTCCGCCCTCAACCAAGCCGCCCTGGAGCTTGAGCAGTGCGCCCGGCGTTACGACCCGTTTGCGATTGATCGGACCACCGCGATTCGGATGACCCGCAACATCATGCGTTGTCTGGCGATTGCGGCGGTGATGGCCTGGCATGCCGGAGACAGCTGCCGTCTGGATGCTGTGGTCGCGCAGGTGGAGCGCCTGCGATCGGCGAGTTATGCCGATCGCTTTGACCCCATTGCGGAACGAACCCAGGAGGACCATCGCGCTTTTGCCGACTGGATGCTGGAGCGTCTGCGAGGTTGCCGCTGGCCCGGAGGCCAAGCGACGCTGAAACCATCCGCCTCGTTGTTCGTCGAGCCGGTGTTGCTGGTGTATTTCCCGGTGCTGCGGCTGGATCGGGCTGAAAAGGCCTGGCGCTTTCTCACTCGCCCTCAGTGGACAGGCCGCGGCGTGAACCAGCAGGTGGCGGGAACGATCGCCTTCAGCATCGACTCCCTGAAGCTCGGTGGAGCCGAGAGGACCCTGCTGCGCTGGGCAGTCTGGTGCCGGGATGCCGGTTGGCGGGTGGTGGTGATCACGCGCCATGGACCGGAGCGGGATGCCTATCCGGTGCCGGAGGGTATGGTCCGCCGTCAGGAGCCTCGTCTCTCGCCTGCTCTGGAACGGCTTGGCTGGTGGGCCTTTCCCGCAAGGTTGCTGGCGTTGCGCTCGCTGCTGCGCCAGGAGTCGATTGATGTGGCGGTGGGGGTGACGGTGCTGCCTGCTGTGAAGCTGCTGTTGGCCTGTCGTGGTCTGGGACTGCGTTGTGTGGTGTCAGAGCGCAACTACCCCCCGGCGCGCCCGCCGGCGTTGCCCTGGCGATGGTTGCGGCGCTTGGCCTATCCCTGGGCTGATCTGCATCTGGTGCAAACCCGCACAACCGGCCGTTGGTTGCGGCGCCATTGCGGTGCTGAGCATCAGCAGTTGATGCCCAATCCTGTGGTCTGGCCGCTTCCGAACCATGAGCCGGCTCTGTCCCCCGATGCCCTGTTGCCGCCTGAGGTCCCTGTGCTGTTGGCGGCGGGAACCAAGGCTTATCAGAAGGGTTTTGATCGGTTGATGCCCGTCTTCAGGGGGTTGGCCGATCGCATCCCGGAGCTCCATCTGGTGGTGCTGGGGTTGGGGGATACCCCGTATCAGGGCGTTGATCAGCAGGCCTGGCTGCGGCAATTGCTTGGGGATGGCTCGGATCGGCAGAGCAGACTGCTGCTGCCGGGCCCGGTGGGCAACATGTCCGATTGGTACGCGAGAGCCAGCTTGTTCCTCCTGCCATCGCGATTCGAGGGGTTCCCCAATGTGCTGCTGGAGGCCATGGCTGCAGGCTGCGCCTGCGTTGCCAGTGATTGCCCCACCGGTCCGGCCGATCTGATCGAGGATCACAAGAACGGGCGGTTGTTGCCGGTTGATGCGTCGTCAGACGTCTGGATTGAGGTGTTGGAGAGCCTGTTGCGGGGTGAGGAGCAGCGCGCCCGGTTTGCTGAGCAGGCGATGTGCGTTCGCGACCGCTTCAGCGAGCGACACCTTCGGGATGTGTTTCTCGATGCCGTTCAGGGACTGAGCCATGGATGATCTCTGGGTGGTGCTGCCTCATCTCGGAGCAGGGGGCGCGCAGAAAGTCGGCCTGCTCGCAGCAGAACATTTCGCCGCACAGGGGTTCCAGGTTCGGGTGCTGTCGCTTCGACCGGAGCATCCGGTCAAGCACCGGCTGCCCGACAACGTGTCCATGCTGGACATGGATCCAGATCCGAAATCCCTCCATCCCTGGCTGCGGGATGTGGAGAACCGTTCCTGGCAGGCACGCGGGCGGCGCTTCACCGTTGCCCAGCTGATCAAGGTGCGGCGATTCATCGTTCGGCTCGTCACTGTCGTGCTGCTGCGCGGCATCCAGCTCGCCTTGCCCTGGGTTGATGATCGACTGCAACCGGGCCGGGGTGGACTGGCCAACGCGCTGTTGTCCTGCTGCATGGAAAGCGTTGGCGGCCTTCGTTACGCACGCCTGCGCGACTTGCTGGTTGAGCAGCAACCGGGGCGGGTGTTGGCACTGCTCAGCAAAACCAACATTCTCTGCTGTGCCGCGGCTTGGGATCTGCCGATTCATCTGGTGGTGTCGGAACGCAATGATCCCCGACGGCAATCGATGGATCGTTTCTGGCGCTGGCTGCGTTGTGTGTACTACCGCCGAGCCGATGTGGTGACGGCCAACACCGAGGGCGTGCTGGAGTCTCTGCAGGAGATGGGGGATTGGCAGCGGCTGGAATTGCTGCCCAATCCCCTGCCTGCCGGTGTGCTTCACGAGGATGCGGAGCCTGTCCATGGCGCTGAGCAGGAGATTCTTGCGGTGGCCAGGCTGGTGCCGCAGAAAGGCCTGGATCTTCTGCTCAGAGCCTTTGCCGAGCTGGACCCGTCCCTCCGAGAGGGTTGGCGCGTGACCCTTGTGGGTGATGGTCCGGAGCGTGAACGGTTGCACCGGCTGGCGGCGGATCTGGCGATCGGTGATTCCGTTGTGTTCGAAGGTTTCCGCTCGGATCCTTTCCGCTTCATGCAGCGGGCCTCGATCTTTGCTTTGCCCTCCCGTTTCGAGGGGATGCCGAATGCGCTGCTGGAAGCCATGGCGGCCGGACTCCCCGCGGTGGTGAGTGATGCATCGCCAGGGCCGTTGGAGATGGTGCGAGATGGCGTGAACGGCTTGGTGGTGCCCACCGAAAACCACCTCGCGTTCGCGGGGGCGTTACAGCAGTTGATCGACGATGGCGGGATGCGGGATCGGCTCGGTGATGCCGCCCGTGAGAAGCTCCGGTCACTCGACTGGAGCGTGGTGGAGCCCCACTGGCGTTCCGTGCTCGCCCTCCCAGCTCTGTGATGCCGGCGGCTCTTCAGGGTGCACTGATGGTGTTCGCTCCAACGCGCCAGGCGGCGAGTGAAACCTTCATCCGCGCCAACCTGGCGGGACTTCCGTTTCGGATCCAGGCCTGGTTCGGGGACGAGCGCCCCCTCGTTCAACCCCTTCGGTGTCTGTACGGCAGCGCGATCCTGCTGAGCAAGCTGCTGACGCGGCTGCGTTTGCTGCGACTCGCCGGATTGCCGGCTGCATGGGTGGCCTGGCTGTTGATTCGCCTTGATCCCCCGGATGTGGTGCTGGCGGAATTCGGCTTCGAAGCGGTGCGCGTGATGGAAGCCTGCCGCTGGAGTGGTGTGCCGCTGGTGGTGCATTTCCGTGGATCCGATGCGTCGGCCCGGAACCGCATCGGGCTGTTGGAGGAGCGCTACCGCCGGCTGCTGCGTCTGGCCGGTGGCGTGATCGTGAAATCGGAACGGATGGCCCTTCGCCTGGAGGAGCTCGGTGCTGAACGGCAGCGGATTCAGATCAGCCCCTCCGGTGCCAATCCGGCGCTGTTTCATGGCAGTCAGCCTTGTCAATCGCCTCCGCTGCTTCTGGCGGTCGGTCGCTTCGTGGCCAAGAAGGGTCCGCTGCTCACCTTGCGGGCTTTTCAGCTCTGTCTGCAGCGAGCCGATGTCTCACCGCTTCCGCAGTTATGGATGGTGGGAGAGGGCCCGCTGCTTGCAGAAGCGAGGCGGTTTGTTGTTCAGCATCAGCTGCAGAACCATGTGGTGTTTGCCGGGGTCTGTTCTCAGGAGCAGGTGGCGGAACGGATGCGTCAGGTGCGTGCCTTCGTGCAGCACTCGATCGTGGCCCCGGATGGAGACAGTGAGGGAAGCCCCGTGGCTGTGATGGAAGCGCAGCTCAGCGGCCTGCCAGTGATCGCCACCCGTCATGCCGGGATTCCTGATGTGGTTCTCGATGGGGCCACGGGCCTGCTGGTGGAGGAGGGAGACGTGGACGCGATGGCCCAGGCGATGCTGACCCTGCTCGCAGAACCGATGCTGGCTCAAAAGCTTGGAGAGGCCGGCCAGAGGCGCGCCCTCCAGCACTTCACGGTGGAGCATCATTTGCGGGACGTCACCGAACTGCTGTTGCGGGTGAGTTCCGCGGCCCGGGCATTGTCATGAGTCGTCCCCCAACCCTGCTGCTGATCCGCGGCCTGGGCCACAGCGGTACCACGATCCTTGATCTTGCTCTTGGTGCTCACCCCCTGGTGATGGGTCTTGGGGAAGCTGCCCGGATTCTGAAGACTCCGGAACCTGGTGAAGAACAACGTGGTCCCGCCATGCTGCGTGGTTCACAACGACAGGACCGACTCTGCACCTGTGGGGCCACTGCCAAGGACTGCCCGATCTGGGGACCGGCCTTGGAGTGGCTGGTGGCGCATGACCACCTGTCACTTCCGGACAAGATGCAGCGGCTGATGCAGTTCTCCAGCGCGATGCCGTCCGCCACTGGGGAGCCCCACCGGGTGATCGTCGATTCCTTTCAGGATGAACTGGTGCTGCCCCAGGCGATGCCTGATCAACTGGATGTGCGGGTGATTCACCTGGTGCGTGACGTCCGCTCCTGGCTGCACTCCCGGTTGAAGCCAGCCCGCGCATCAGCGCAGCCGTTGTCCGAGCTGCGCACCTTGTTGCGTTGGTGGTATGTGAATCGCAAATTCGATCGGGCTCTGCAGCGCTGCGGCCGGCCTGTGTTTCGTCTGGGCTATGAGGAACTGGCGCTCCAACCCGAGCGTTCGCTGCAGCTGTTGTGCGACTGGTTGGCTCTGCCCTATTCCGATCAGATGCTGTCGCCCGGAGCTAACAGCACAAGCCATATCCTTTCGGGCAATCGGATGCGGTTTGATCCGGCTCGCTCGCGGGCGATCCGTTACGACGCCGCCTGGATGGCCTCCAACGACTGGCTGCTTCGCACGGCTCTGCTGATTCCGGCTGTGGCTGGACTGAACCGGAAACTGGTGTATTCCAACGACGTTCTCCAGTCCTTTGTGTAGTTGGCTCCTAGCGGCACCAGCGGCTAGCCGTTGGCCAGTGCCGGCACAGATCAAGCTCCGGCAGTTGATCGGCAACGCCGCGGTACACCGCAGCCTGGCTTTCACCGATGCTGGCAAGAACGTCGTCCGGCAGATCAGTGGTGGAGCGACTTTCGTTCACCCGATGGCTCCAGTTCGGTTGCTGGTATGGAACCATCAGATGACGGCAGAGCTGCTCATAAACGGGTTCGGTGAACAGACGTTCGTAGAGCTCAATGAATAGATCCGTGGGGGCAAATACCTGGCTTAATGCCTTGAGTGTGTGCAGATAATCGCTGCGCTGACTGGACTGCTGCCTGAGTTTATGGGCGGTGCGCAGCAAATGATTCCGTTCGATGTCCGGCTGAAGTTCTCCGCGTTTGCGTAATTTCATCCGTTGTTGCGACAGAATTCGCTCCACTGGATCCCGCATCAGGAAGACCACCCGGGTGGCGATGTTTCTTTGGTCAAATTCCTGACGCACCCAAGCCATCGTTTCGGGCGAAAGGCAGCTGTACGACGGGGTGATGTCACCGGTGAGTTGAATGGACGACTTGTTCAGTAAGCGGCTGAAGTAGTCGAAATAGCGAGAGCTGTCCGTCAGGAAACGTTGCCGGCGCCAGGTTCTCCATTTCCAGGGAGCTGCATGTCTGGGTCTGAAATGTTCAAATTGCGGCAATGTTATTGCGTCAAGAATGTGATACTCCTTGCAGAAGCCGAAATCTGCGTCCTGACGGCGATGCAATTGCTCATGCAGCCAGGAGGTGCCTGCCTTTTGTGCGCCAACGCCAAACAGGAAGACTTTGCGCGTTTGGTTTGACTTTCTCATTGAATTCTCCTGAAGATTTTGCCATTGTTCTCATTGGGATTGTAATTATAAATTTCCCTGTAGGCGGTCATGTCAATATGATGTGTTGCCAGGCGTTTGCCAGTGTCAATATTCACAAGGAAGTCTCCCTTGACAGGGGAGTAGTAAGACCCTTTGCCGACTCCTTCCATGACAGTGTATACATCATCCTCTAGGTCAAAATAAATCAGACGGTCGAAATTCAAACGCTCCAGAGGCCCGCGATTTCTGAACCATGATTTGGAGTAGATGATGTTGATCTCTTCTCCATTCTGGCGAGCATTTGTTGTGATTGTGCGCAACCGATCATAGGTTTGTACCCAGCTTTCCTGGTCGACTTTCATCTTGCTGATTCTGTGATTAAAGCCTTTTCCTTCAAGATGCTCGATACCAATCAGACAACTGCTTGCTACGACTCCTGCAATGCCAATCAGCTTTGTATTGCCGCCTTTGTGAATCAGTGGTGTTGTCGCCCAGATCCATAGCATGGTCAAGTTCAGTGTCGCGATGAGTTGAACAGGCAGTGCCATGTAATTGCTGGAGCGAAACCCCACAAGGGCGAACAATCCAAGGGCGTAAGCTAAGGCGCCGATATTGAAAGCATCCAGCAGAGAAAATCGTACTTTTCGAAGACAGATCAAGATGCTTCGTGTCGCCATGGTCAGCATCAGGATTCCAAATCTGTAATCGGATTCGAAGCGAGAAAATCGAAGAGCGGAGTCGTAGGCGTTATTGCCATGGTAGAAGCTTGGTATGTAACTTAGAAACAGGAACGAAATTGCCAGAACAAAGATTAAACTGATGAGACATATCTCCAGCCTGTATGCATTGATCCAGGCTTCCAGTGTTTTTCTTGACAGCTTTGGCCTGCCCGCGAGAGCCCCGCTGCACCCAGCAAGCAACACAAACATTGGTGGCATGGTGAAGAGAATGAAGCCTGTATCTTTGAAAAAGATGCCGACCAGTGCCGGAAGTATTGTTAGATATTGATCTCGGGACCGCTTGGATTTCCAGTAGTGACTATAGAAGTAGATGTAGATTGCAAACAGAAGAGCAACGATTCTTTCGCTATAAATAAACTGGAAAAATGTAAACCCTGTAGCGGTGTCAAACAAAAATAGAATACTGAAAACCAGGAGAATCTCTTTCCTGTTGGATCTGTTGCTTAATTCACCAGCTGTTTTAGCGCTGAGAATGCAGATTGTGACAAGCTCTGCTGCGTTCACCAGCATCCAAATGCTTACATAGGGTGTCAGCCAGCTCAGAATGTGTAGATCCTGGTGCGATAGAGGAAAGAAGCGAAAATCATTGCGGAACATTGTTTCTTTGACGAGTTCCCAGCGCAATGCGAAGTTGTTCAGCAAGTGATCAGTGTGAATATCTTTGTACCAGCTGATGATTTCCTTGTAAAACCAGCTTGCTTGCTGAAGCATCAGAGATGCATAGAAAGCAAACAAACCCGATGCGAGAGGGTGTCTTCTAACCCATTGCAATATCCTTTTAATGCTTCCTGCATTCTTCTCTGTTGGGTATTGTGTGACGGTTTCAGACTGTGCCTTGTGAAGCAGAAATAAGCAGGTTGCAGTGAGAAGCAGGAGGAAAAAAAGATGTGAAATCGCGTTGTAGCGCTTCAGCAAGAGTTTGCCGCTTTCACTGGCCACCTCAGGCAGCCATGTGCCCGAAGGGATCAGGATGAGGATTGCAAACAGTCCAATGCCGATCAACAACAGCCACAGAACTCCAAGCCAGCGAACGGTCGTTGACCCAAACATTGTGCTCAGATCAATTGATCTGCAGGTCGGGCAGGGATTTCACCACATCGTCCACGGCTTTCACCTGCTCCAGAAATGCTTCGAGCAGGTTCAGTGGCAAGGCACTCGGACCATCGCAGCGGGCTTTGCCTGGATCAGGGTGCGCCTCAAGAAACAGTCCTGCAAGGCCCAATGCCATGCCTGCTCTGGCAAGATCCACGACCTGGGAGCGTCGACCTCCCGACGCGGCTCCACCTGGATCACGGCACTGGAGGGCGTGGGTGACATCGAAGATCAGAGGGAGGTCATCGCAGCTGCGCTTCATCACTCCGAATCCGAGCATGTCCACCACGAGGTTGTCGTAGCCGAAATTCGTACCGCGTTCGCAGATCAGCAACTGGTTGTTCCCGCACTCCCGAAACTTCTCAACAATGTTCCGCATCTGTTCCGGGCTCAGAAACTGCGGCTTTTTGATGTTGATGATTGAACCGGTTTCGGCCATGGCCTGCACCAGATCAGTCTGGCGGGCCAGGAAGGCCGGTAATTGAATGATGTCAGCGACATTTGCTGCTAAGTGAGCTTGTTCCGGTGTGTGCACATCGGTGATCACAGGAATGCCGTGGGTGTCCTTCACCGCCTTGAGAATCTTCAGTCCCTCGTCCAGTCCTGGGCCGCGATACGAATGAATGGATGAGCGATTGGCCTTGTCATAAGAGGCCTTGAACACCAGCGGGATGTTCAGGCGGTTGCAAACATCTTTGTAATGGGCAGCGCAGTGCAGGGAAAAGTCCAGATCCTCCAATACATTGACGCCGCCAAGTAGCACAAACGGGCGGTCATTGGCGAAGGTGATGTCGCCAAGCTGAATGGAGGGTTTTCCCATGGACCTGCCCTTACTCAGCGGAATCCTACTGCTCCTCAGCGGATCACCAGATCTTAATGGGCACTTCGCTTGTCGATCATGTCGGCAAGTAGAGCAAACATCATCACATTCAATGTGATGAAGGCAAGTAAAATTGTTTTATCAGTAAGGTCGTTCAGGATGAATACGTCGTGAGCGCTGCTGAGGACGAAAAGAACGCCAAAGAATGCCGCCACAGGTGTGAGCAGTCTCATTGGTGCAAAATACATGCCTGTTCGTGCAATTAGCTGCACGAATCTTGCGGTGTCTCGAATTGGTTTGATATGGCTCTTGCCGATGCGTTTGGTGTAGCTGATCGGCACGAAGAGTACATCGTGGCGGTTTCGCAGCATGCAAATTGTGATTGTTGTCGTGAAGCTGAATCCATCAGGTAGCAGGCTCAGGAATTTCATTGCAAGATCGCGGCGGAACACGCGTAGACCCGAATTCATGTCTGGAACATTGCTGCCGCACAGGAAGGAGACCCATGGCACCAGAATCAGCTTTGGAATGCTTCTGATGGTTGAATAGTCAACGTCTTCCCCTGTCCGTGCACCTACCACCATGTCGTGTTGAAAGGCTGAGGTGATCAGTTCAGGGATCCTGTGATTCGGATAAGTTCCGTCCGCATCGGTGATACAGATCAGGTCTGCATTGGAGCGACGTATTCCAGTTTTCAATGCAGCGCCATAGCCAAGATTGCGGCTGTGGTGGACGACGCGGAATGGTTCGCTTTGAAGGTCTGCAGCAAGTTGATCCAAGAGCTCTTTTGAGCCATCCTTTGATCCGTCATTGATGACAATGACATCAGTGCACTGGTTTTCATGCTTCTTTAAATGGCTAAAAATATCTCGTATTGTTGACTCGATCGCTCTCGATTCGTTGAAGCAGGGGATAACAATGCTAGTGCTCTTCATCGTAAGTTATCTTTCTTGGCAAATTATAGGCTGCAACTCTGCGTTGTCCAAAGCCTTAGCACTATAGTTGCGATGAAGGCATGGATGTGCAAATGCCAAAGCAAGTCGTCTCTTTCCTTCGCCCTGTTTTGCGCAGGATGACCTTCACTTCATTCAACAGGATCTCCGCCTTGATGGCATTGGCCGGATTTCTGTGGATTTTGTTTCAAAGTGCTCATGGCATCAATGGTGATGAGATCGGAAGCGATGCTGGTCAGAACCTTCAGTCTGCCTTGAACCTTGTCGGTCATGGGGTTTATGGAGAAGGAGTCTTTGAGGGCATTCCTGAGCATGGCTTCCGGAGAGAGCCATTCCCCAATGTTCTGCTGGCAATTCATCTTTTGATTTCGTCCTGGTTTGTGCCTGGGATGGACTTCACCCAAGCGCATCAAGATCAGGATTTTCTGCGCATTGCCAAAGGAGTTAATGTGAGTTATGTGGCCGTCTTGTTGGGGGGCTTGTGGATCCTGTTGCGCCGTTTGATTCGGCCTGAATTCATTGCGGACGGCTTATCTTTGGTTTTGTTTCTCTTTGTAGATCGCTATTTCATTCAATTTGAAATCAATGATCTGAATACGGAGTTGCCCGCATCCGCCTGCCTCGTGTGGGTCTCGCTGTTGCTTGTGCTCGCTCATCAGCAAGGGCGAGGGCGTTGGCTCATGGCCTCTGGATTGGGCTTTGGGCTCCTGGTGCTGACCAAGGCAAGCGGTGCCTATGTTGCGTTGGTGGCGATTCCTGTTCTGGCCTTTTATTTGCATTGTAAGGCTCCATATTTCCTGCGAACTTTTGCATTGATCTCGCTCGGATTTGCTTTGGCGGTGCTGCCTTGGGTCGTGAGAAATTCGCGGCATTTCAATCGGCCAGTGATCGCTCAGGGTGGTGGCGACGTGCTGTTGATCCGCTCTTCGTTTAACACAATGACTCCTGAGGAATACAGGAACTCATTTTATGCCTACGCGCCTGTCATTGTTCGTGATCATGTTCTCGGGCCTTCAATGTCACTGTCGGAAAATGATTTTGAGTGTGGCTATGCGTTAGACCGGTTTAATCGTAATCTTCCGTGTGATCGACTTGCGCTTGAAGAAAATCGGTATCAGGATGTGCGTTCGTTTTATCAGATTGGCAAGCGCGCCTTGCCGAGCTCCATGGGCCTCCTGCGAGACGAGAAGCAGGCTGTTGCCTTGAAGCGAATTCGTGAAAATCCTCTGCAACACATTCTCGTCTCTGTCCCGATGGCCTGGCGTGGTCTGTGGTCATTTGCGAAAGTTAAATACTGGCTGGGAACAGGTCTTAATTTCTTTGCTTATGCATCACTATTTGTTGCTGTTGTTCTTGGGATCGTCCAGAAGAAATTTATCTGGCTGGCCATCTCGATCATCCCGGCGGGATACTTTCTTTTCTATGCTTTTTTGAGCCATTTCATCCCGAGATATTCCGAGCCTATGATTCCCCTGGCTTTTGTATGCATGAGTGTTCTTGGTGTTGCGATAGCAAGTCAATGTCTGCCTTCGTCCTTCGGCCGTCTTCGTTTTTGAGTTGTACCAATGAGCTTTCTTGCAGGACTCAACGACGCCCAGCGACGGGCGGTGGATCACCACGAAGGGCCCTTGCTGGTTGTGGCTGGAGCCGGAAGCGGCAAGACCCGTGCGCTGACCCATCGCATCGCGCATCTGATCGGTGCCCACGGGGTGGATCCAGCTCAGGTTCTGGCGGTCACCTTCACCAACAAGGCGGCACGGGAGATGAAGGAGCGGTTGGAGCTGTTGCTGGCTCAGCGGCTGGCTCAGAGCCAGTTCGGTCAGCCATGGAGCACGCTGCCGCCGGTGGAGCAGCGTCAGCTGCGCTCGCGTATCTACCGGGAGGTCACCAAGGAGCTCTGGATCGGCACCTTTCACGCGCTCTTCGCGCGGATGCTTCGCTTCGACATCGACAAGTTCAAGGACAGTGAGGGGCTCACCTGGACCCGTCAGTTCTCGATCTACGACGAGGCTGATGCTCAGAGCCTGGTGAAGGAGATCGTCACCCAGGAGCTGCAACTGGATCCCAAGCGTTTTGAGCCGAAGAAGACCCGATGGGCCATCAGTAATGCCAAGAATCAGGGTTGGCTTCCCGATCAGCTGGAGGCCCATGCGGAAGGGCAGCGCGGCAAGCTCACCGCGGACGTGTACCGGCGTTATCGAAAGGCTCTGGCGGCCAACAACGCCCTTGACTTTGATGATCTGCTGTTGCTTCCGGTGCAGCTGCTTCAGCAGAACGAACAGGTGCGCAGCTACTGGCACCGCCGTTTCAGACATGTGCTGGTGGATGAATACCAGGACACCAACCGCACCCAGTACGACCTGATCAAGCTGCTGGTGACCGACGGGCGGGATCCGCAGAGCGTGGAGGACTGGAGCGGACGCTCGGTGTTCGTGGTGGGAGATGCCGATCAGAGCATCTACAGCTTCCGGGCTGCCGATTTCACGATTCTGATGGGCTTCCAGGACGATTTCGGCGATCAGGCCCCGGATGACACCACGCACACGATGGTGAAGCTGGAGGAGAACTACCGCTCCACCGCCACGATCCTGGAGGCGGCCAATGCCCTGATCGCCAATAACAGCGAACGGATCGACAAGGTGTTGCGCCCCACCCGGGGCGAGGGCGAATTGATCACCCTCACGCGTTGTGACGACGAGATCGCCGAAGCCGAGGCCGTGGTGCACCGGATTCGGATGATGGAGGCTGCGAATCCCGAACTCAGCTGGGGAGACATGGCGGTGCTTTATCGCACCAATGCCCAGTCGCGTGCGATCGAGGAATCCCTGGTGCGCTGGGGCATCCCTTACATCGTGGTGGGTGGTCTGCGTTTCTATGACCGGCGAGAGATCAAGGACCTTCTGGCCTATCTCCGACTGTTGGTGAATCCGGCGGACACCGTCAGCCTGCTGCGCGTGATCAATGTGCCGAAGCGCGGCATCGGCAAGACCACGATCCAACGCCTCACCGATGCTGCCAACCAGCTGGGGATTCCCCTTTGGGATGTGGTGAGCGACGCCGAAGCGGTTCGCTCCCTGGGTGGCCGTTCAGCCAAGGGGTTGCTGCAGTTCTGCGAACTGCTCAATGATCTGCGGCTGCGGGTGCAGGACGCTGCTCCGTCCGAGCTGATTCAGCAGGTGATGGAGAAGAGCGGGTATGTCGCTGAATTGATCACAGAAGCCACCGATGAGGCGGAGGAGCGACGCCGCAACCTTCAGGAACTGGTGAATGCGGCGCTGCAGTATCAGGAAGAGAACGATGAGGGCGACCTGGAGGGTTTTCTGGCCACCGCCGCTCTCTCCAGTGATGCGGACAGCAAGGACACCGCGGCGGATCGGGTCACCCTGATGACCCTGCACAGCAGCAAGGGCCTGGAATTTCCCGTGGTCTTCCTGGTGGGGCTGGAACAGGGGCTGTTCCCCAGTTACCGATCGCTCGATGATCCCGCTTCTCTTGAAGAGGAGCGGCGTCTCTGTTACGTGGGCATCACCCGGGCCAAGGAGCGGCTGTTTCTTTCCCACGCCAGTGAACGGCGGCTCTGGGGTGGGATGCGGGAGGCCGCAGTGCCGTCGGTTTTTCTCTCGGAGCTGCCGGAAGCGCTGATTCAGGGAGATATTCCCCAGTCAGGAGGTGCCGCGCTGCGGCGGGAACGCCGGTTGGAGCGGCTTACCCGGGTTGATCGGGATCCACCGGCCTCCGCTCCAGCCAATGCGGTGCGCCGCCGTCAGGCCGGTCCAGCCCCTGGCCGCAGCTGGTGTGTGGGCGACCGGGTCAGCCATGCCAGCTTCGGAATCGGTGAGGTCACCCACACCTTCGGCAGTGGTGAAAAGGTCTCGATCGCCGTGAAGTTCGCTGGGATGGGACCCAAGATCCTGGATCCGCGGTTGGCTCCGATCGAACCTGTTTCAGGCACCGATTAACCTCCAGCCCAGCCTCCGACGGTCCGTGTCCTCCGCCAGTCAGCCGATCCCTGTGTTCATCGGCTACGACCCGCGGGAACGGGCGGCGACCAACGTCCTGATCGACAGCCTGTACCAGCACAGCAGTGTGCCGCTGGCGATCACGCCGCTGGTGACTCCGCAGCTGGAGGCCCAGGGTCTGTACCGGAGAGAACGGGATCCCAAGCAGAGCACGGCCTTTTCCTTCACCCGCTTCTTGGTGCCCCATCTGATGGGGTATCAGGGCTGGGCCCTGTTCATGGACTGCGACATGCTCTGCCGGGCTGACATCAAGGGGCTCTGGGATCAGCGCGATGACAGCTTTGGCGCCATGTGCGTTCAGCACGAGCATGTTCCAGGGGAAACCGTGAAATTTCTCGGTGAGGTCCAGAGCGCCTACCCCAAGAAGAACTGGAGTTCACTGATGCTGCTGAACTGCAACCGCTGCACCAAGCTCACCGTTGATTACGTCAACTCCGCCACCGGTCTGGAACTGCATCGCTTCCACTGGCTGGAGGGTGACCACGAGATCGGAGCGATCACCGGAGGCTGGAACCACCTGGTGGATGTGCAGGTTCCGCCCGATTCCCAGGAGGCCTCGCCGATGCTGCACTGGACTCTGGGGGGCCCCTGGTTCCGCGAACAGCGCACGATGGGAGGGCCGCTGGCGGCGGAGTGGTTCAGCGCCCGCGATGACGCCATGAAGCTCTGGGACTGATGACGATTCAACGCAGCCTGGTGGCCGTTCCGGCCCGTCTGCAGTCATCCCGGCTGCCCAACAAGGTGATGGCGGACATCGGCGGCAAGCCGATGATCCAGCGGGTGCTGGAGCGCTGTCGGGAGGCATCCGGTGTGGCAACTGTTGTGCTGTGCACCGATAGCGATCAGCTGCGTGATCTGGCGGAGGGACTCGGCTTCCCTGCCTTGATGACCTCGGAGCACTGCAGTTCCGGCAGCGAGCGGATCGCGTCGGTGGCCGAGCAGCTGATGGCCCTGGCCTGGGGGGATCAGGCCCCTGTGGCGGAGGAGACGGCCATCATCAACGTGCAGGGCGACCAGCCCTTCATCGATCCGGCGGTGATCGAGGGGATGGTTACGGAGTTCGGTCGTCTCAATCCCGTGCCTGCCGTTGTGACCCCGGTGTATCGGCTGCATCCGGAGACGATTCACAACCCGAATGTGGTCAAGACCCTGCTCGCCCATGACGGCCGAGCGCTGTATTTCTCCCGCTCGGCCATTCCGCACGTGCGCGATGTGGACCCTGCCGATTGGCACCGACATGCCACCTACTGGGGGCATGTCGGGATGTACGGCTTCCGCGGGGATGTGCTGGCGGCATGGGATCAGCTGCCCGCATCGCCACTGGAGGATCTCGAACGTCTGGAACAGTTGCGCCTGATCGAGGCGGGGCACACGATCGCCAGTTTCGAGGTGAGTGGCACCTCCCTGTCGGTGGATACCGCCGATCAACTGGAGCAGGCCCGCCAGATGGCGGCTTCCGCCTAGTCGTTGCGATCCCGCCAGCCCTTGCGGCTGAGCATCTGCCAGCGACCTCGGGCCTGGAGCAGTCGTTCCGCCAGTTCGCGAACGGCTCCGTGCCCCCCACGGTGGTGCAGCACGGCATCGGCCCCGCGCCGCACCGGTCGGCAGGCATCGGCCGGGGCGAACAGCAGCCCGACCACCGGACGCACCGCCAGATCGTTGAGGTCATCCCCGAGAAAGGCGGTCTGAGCCTGGCTCACCTCCAGCTGCCGTTGCAGGGCACTGAGTGCCATCGGTTTGTCCTTGATCCCCACCAGGCAGTGGCGAATGCCCAGCTGACGGGCACGCACCTCTGTGGCCCCTCCCTGACCACCGCTGAGGAAGGCGATCTCCAATCCCGCTGTCTGCAGAAGCCGGATGCCGAGACCATCCCGCACATCGAAGCGTTTGATCAACTGCCCGTCGGCTGAGAACCAGAGACCTCCATCGGTGAGGACGCCATCCACATCGAGCACGAGCAGCTGCACGTCGCGCAGCCGGCGTTGCAGCCACCACCAGCGCCAAGGGCTCACGCCAGACCCGCCTGCACCAGATCGTGAAGGCGCAGGAGTCCCTGCATCTCCTGATCCGAATTCACCACAGGCAGAACCGAGATCGGTTTGCGGCGGTTCCGCTCCATGCATTCCAGGGCATGAACCACCAGCACGTCCCCTTCCACCGTGATCGGATCCGCGGTCATCAGATCAGCGGCCGTCAGGCGGCTCCAGCCCTCGGTGCTGTGATCCTGCAGTGCGCGGCGCAGATCACCGTCGGTGATGATCCCCACCAGGGCACCGCTCTGATCCGAGCGCTCCACCCAGCCGCAGCCGATGCCATCGCGGGTGAGGCCACCGATCACCTCAGGCAGAGGCGTCTCGGGCTTCAAGGCATGCAGTTTCGAGGCCGGAACCATCAGGTCGGCCGCCGTCAGAGTGAGTTGTTTGCCCAGCGATCCGGCCGGGTGATTCAGCGCGAAGTCCGCCGGTGAAATGCCGCGTCGTTCCATCCAGACCGCCGCCAGCGCATCACCGATCGCCATCGCCACGGCCGTGCTGGCGGTGGGCGCCAGATTCAGGGGGCAGACCTCCCGATCGACGCCGGCTTCCAGAACCACATCGCTGCCGCGGGCGAGGGAGGATTCCGCCCGTCCGACGATGGCGATCCGGCCGGTGCCGCGTCGCTTCAGATGGGGCAGCACCTCCAGCAGCTCAGCGGTTTCGCCGCTGTTGGAGAGCAGCAGACAGACGTCCTCCGGTGCCACCACTCCGAGATCCCCGTGCAGGGCATCCAGTGGGTTGAGGAACAGGGCCATCAGCCCGATCGAGGAAAAGGTGGCGGCGATCTTGCGGGCCACGATGCCGCTCTTGCCCACGCCCGTGATCACGAGCTTGGCTTTGCGATCGGCACAGCGTTCCAACAGGGTCAGCGCCGCTTCCACCTGCTCGCTGCTCAGTCGTTCCGCCGCTGATGCGATGGCGGTGGCTTCCTCCTGCAGGCAGCGGGTCAGAGCGGACAAGTGCCGGATCCGGGATGATCGGTGCATTGTCCTGCACGCCGCGCCATGGACCTGCCGGGTGTGCCGAATGCTCTGCTGGATGCTCTCCGGGCTGCTTCCCGGGAGCTCGGCTGCGCTCATCTCGCCTTCGTCGGAGGGGTCGTGCGCGACGGACTGCTGCATCGGCGCCACGGTGTGGCCTGGCGCGGAGTTCCGGATCTCGATCTCGTGGTGGAAGGGGATGCCCGCCAGCTCGCCCTTGCACTGCAGCGAATCTGCGGCTCGGAGCGCCTCACCGCCTGCCGGGAGCACGGCAGTTTCGGCACCGTCGAGCTCTGTCTGGATGGTGTGCTCCTGGATCTGGCGACGGCTCGCCGGGAGTCCTATCCCGCCCCCGGGGAGAATCCCGTCGTTCAGCCCGGCACCCTTCAGGCGGATCTGGTGCGGCGCGATTTCAGCATCAATGCGATGGCGTTCGATCTGATCTCCGGAGAACTGATTGACCCTCATGGGGGTCAGCGGGCTCTGCAGAAGCGTTCTCTGGAGTTGCTGCATCCCGGCAGCATCAGCGATGACCCCACCCGGGTCGTCCGCGCCGCCCGCTACGCAGCCCGTCTCGATTTCCATCTGGCTGATGACTCCCTTGAGCAGCTGCGTCAAACCATGGAGCGCTGGCCTTGGCGCTGGTCGACGGGGGATGCCAGGGAGAAGGCGCCCCCGGCGCTCTCCACCAGGCTGCGCATGGAACTGGATCGTCTGCTCCAGCGGGAACCCTGGGCGGAAGCCCTATCGCTTCTGCAGAGCTGGAGTGCGATGGCCCTTGTGGACCCTGCCTTGCAGGATGATCTGCCATGGAGGCAGCGGTTGACGGGGGCCTGCCGACTTCGGGTGCCGCTGCTGCCGGCGCTGTTGCTGGGGGCAGCCGATCCGCTTGAAGTGGCGAAGCGACTCGACCTTCCCGGACAGCAAACAAAGGTGCTCGGACAGTGCCGGGATCTGCTGGCCTGGCTGCCGGAGCACGCACCTCCGCCAGGCGCACCACCCTCCCAGTGGTGCCGCGCGCTGGAAGGGAGCGGCTGGTCCGCGGAGGCCGTGGTGCTGGCGGTCTGTCATCGCCCTGCGGAGTGGAGGCTCCTGCTGCGCTGGTGGGGGCGCTGGCGCCATGTCCGCTCACCACTGACGGCAGCGGAACTGATCGATGCGGGTTGGTCCCCCGGTCCCGGACTCGGAGCCGAGCTCAGCCGGCTTCGTCTGCAGCGGATTGATCAGGAGGGGCGTTGATGCCACGACTGATCACGCTGCTGGTGTGCTCACTCTTCGCCATCAAGGCGCTGGTGCTGATCGATGCCACCGGTCTGTGGTCCGATGAGCTCTACAGCGTCGGAAAGAGTTTTCAACCAAGCCTGACGGGGTTGTTGGAGATGCTCCGCAACGACACCCACCCCCCCCTTTATTACATCGTGCTCTGGGTCTGGGGACAGGCTCTGGCTCAGACACCGCTGACTCTGCGGCTGCTGTCCTGGTTGGCTTACCTGGCCGGAGCGGCGCTGGTGGTGCGTCAGTCCGCGGCCATGACCTCCCTTGGTTCCACCCGAACCGCGGTCTCTGTGGCGGCTCTGCTGATGATCTGCAGTCCTTACCCCATCCGGTTTTCGGTGGAGGGCAAGAGCTACGCCCTGCTGGTGGCCCTTGTGGCGCTGAGCTGGTGGTGTCGCCGTCGCTGGCTGGAGGGCCGTGGTGCCGCCTGGACCTACGGGTTGAGTGTCGCTCTGGCATCGCTGACGCATTTCTACGGAGCCTTCCTGTTTGCTGCGGCGGCAGGCTGGGACGGTTGGCAGCGCCGCTGGCCGCTGGCTCGGGCGGCGTTGATCGGACTGCTTCCGACAACGCTCTGGATCGTTTATGCCTCGACCTACCTGTTCAGCAGTCGCTCCGGCAGCTGGATCGGTGTTCCCGACTTTGCGTTGCTGGAAGACACCCTCGCCAGGGGTCTGGGTTGGTGGCCTCTGCCGCGACTGCTGGTGATGCTGGCGGTTGTGCTGCTGCTGCGTCGTCGGGGTCTGACAACGGATGGCGGGGAACTGGACCGGTCGGCACGTTGGCGCCTGCTCGATCGGAGCGGCCTGATCCCCTCGGGACTGATGGTGCTGGCGGTGGTGCTGGTGTCTTTCCTCAAGCCACTGGCCTTCAGCCGTTACTTCGTGGTCCTGGTGCCCGCCGTCGTGACCTGGCTGGCGGTGGAGACCGCGGCTCTGTCCTTCAACCGCCTCGGTCGACGGCTGCTGGCCGTGATGGTGTCCCTGCTGTTGCTGGGCTGGTGGTTCCACAGCTTTCGCGAGATCCGGGCTGGCGGGGTGCGCGAGCAGAGCAATTTCCGCGCCGTCAGCCGCTTGACAGCCGGGATGACCGAGCGATTTTCACCGCGCCCGCGACTGTTCAACCTCAGCGATCGGATGGAAGGGGTTTCCCAGGTTCCCTGGGGAGATGAGGACGAGCTTGACGACCGTCTGAACGTCTTCCCTGCTCCCACCGTCATCTGGCTGGCTGCGTCTGGGCCCGAGCCGGTGATGCGCCGCCGGCTTCTCCCTCTCGAGCGGCGTGTGAGGCAGGCCGGCTATCGCTGTGAGGTCAGATCAGCCGAACTGGCCAATGCCAGGGTCCTCCTCTGTACTGCCGGGGAGACCTGAGTTACAGAACACAGCCGATCCGATGCCAGGAATGCAGGGATTCCAGCCGCATGGCCAGCGTTTCTGAACAGCCGATCAGCAGCGGCCCGCAGGTCTGCGGATCCACCAGCAGCTCCAGCAATGCCCGATGGCGTGAACCTCCGATCCGGAGTCCCTCCAGGTTCAGATGGATCCTTGGGCCAGCCTTCCCGGCTGGTGCATCCAGCCAGCGCCAGGCACTGCGGTTCGCAGGGGCCAGGCTGCTGCAGTGACCGGCCTCCAGCAGTTCCAGAGCGCCGTTCAGGCTGGGGATCTTCACGGCATCCAGTTGCAGGCGACAGTCGTCGTCAAGCATTTCACCGAGATGTCCGAGCAGGCCGAACCCGGTGATGTCGGTGCAGGCATGCAGCTCCTCCTGTTCCGTTTCCTCGCGGAGCAGCTCCTCCAGGAGGGGGTGCTGGCTTGAGCCCATCATGCGCTCGGCACGGTCAAGATCCTCGGCGTCGGCAGCCCCCTGCATCGCGGCAGCGAACAGCACGCCGGTGCCGAGAGGACGGCTGAGCAGCAGTCGGTCGCCATGCCGCAGGCCTCGTTTGCTCCAGCCGGTTCCGGTGTGTTTCCGCCGGACCTGACCATTGACGCAGAGGGTCACCTGCATCCCGAGCGAGGCCGGTGCCGGGGTCGGATGACGGGCCTCCAGGGTGTGCCCGCCGATCAGCGCGGCTCCCTGAGGTTCCAGTGCCGATTGCAGGCCAGCCAGGGTCTGGCGCAGCAGCTCGGATTGCAGCGGGCTCGACAGGGCCGGAACGGTGATCACCGCCTGGGCACTGGTCACCATGGCTCCGGAAGCCCAGAGGTCGGAGCAGGCATGCAGAGCGGTCAATCGGGCGTTTCGCCACGGGTCGCTGAGCAGAGCTGGAAAGCCATCGACGCTCTGAAGCCAGCTTGAGCCTGCAGTTCCCGCTGGCAGCAGTTCAGCGGCATCCTCCGGTTGCTGCGCAGCGGAGCGGAGCCCCGACTCGGCAAGGGCTGCGGTCAGGGGAGAGGCTGCCAGCTTGGCGGCACAGCCTCGGCAGGCCATCGACGCGTCCGGATCGATGGAGTCCATCGTCTGCAGCTGCTGGAATCCCGCCATGAACCGGCGATCGATCCGCTGCTTCCACCACCAGAGCCATCGAAAGGGTCCCAGCCGCCAATGGCCTTTCAGGGCCAGGGCCTGGGGAGCGGATCCTGGAATTCCGAGCAGCTGCAGGGCCTGACGCTGCGGTCGCCAGGGTCGGGTGCTTCCGCCCCGGCATCGGGCTTCGAGATTCGCCGCCAGGGGCCTTGCTGACCGCACAGCCCAGACGCCTGATGCGGGCCGGGGATCGGATCGGATCACAGCACAGTCTCCGCTCGCGAAGATCAGGGTCTCCCCTTCCACCTGCAGGTGGTGATCCGTGAGCAGCCGTCCGTTCTGATCCAACGGCAGACCGGTGGCCTGAAGCCAGCTGGGAGCACGACTTCCGGTGCAGTGGAGGGACGGTCCCGGCAAGGGTGCATCAGCTGGCTGCAGCTCGATCCGATGACGCTTCAGAACCTGCAGCACCCTCGCTTCCAGGCGCTTGGGAAACGCCTGCAGTCGCAGCGATCGTTCCGGCCAGCGGTGCCGCAGGGCCAACACCACTTCAACCGCCGCCAGCCCTGATCCGACGACGCAGAACGGTGCTGCATCCCCGGCCGGCTTCTCCAGATCCTCCGCTTCGAGAAAAGCCAGAGCGGGCTCCAGCGGTTTGATCGGCATTCCGCCTGAGGGTCTGGTCTCCGCACCGACATCGAGGCTGAGCAGTCCGAAGCGCAGGGGCGGTCGCTGCGAGAGTTCAAGCCGCTTGCCGGTGCGGTCCACGCCGGTGATCTCCGCGATCACCAGAGCGACCCCGGCACGAGCCGCGAGACGCCTCAGATCGATCGCTGCGTCCTGCCGCTGATAGATCCCGGCAATCAACCCGGGCACCATTCCCGAGTACAGCGCGGTGCTGTGCCGGTTCACCAGAATCACGGGGCGCCTCGGTCTCCGCTCCGGGTGCATGGCCCAGCGGCGCAGCACCAGGGCATGGCTGTGGCCGCCGCCCGCCAGCACCAGGGCATCCTCCGGGACAGCGGTCGTCATGAGCCGCTTCTGTACCCCATCGGATTCGCCTGCTGCCAGGCCCAGCCGTCGCGGCACATGTCCTCCAGCGTCCGGCTGGCCTTCCACCCCAGCACCTCTGCTGCCTTGCGAGGACAGGCCTCGAGGCGGGGCACATCGCCCGGGCGACGTTCCACCATCCGTCTCGGGATGGTGAGGCCTGTGGCTGCTTCAAAGCCGTTGACCACCTCAAGCACGGAAAGGCCGCGGCCTGTTCCGATGTTGAGGGTGAGATGCGTGGGGGCTGGCTGTCCGAGCAGATGGCGGAGGGTGCTGCTGTGGGCCTCCGCCAGATCCATCACGTGGAGGTAGTCGCGGATCCCGGTGCCGTCCGGTGTCGGGTAGTCCTGTCCGAACACCTGAAGAGACTCCCGTCGTCCGGCGGCCACCTGGGTGATGAACGGGAACAGGTTGTTGGGGACGCCCAGGGGATCTTCTCCGATGTGCCCACTGGGATGAGCACCAACCGGATTGAAGTAACGGAGGCTGGCAATGCGCCAGGGGCTCACTCGGCAGAGTGCCTGCAGCATCGTTTCCACGGCGAGCTTCGTCTGCGCGTAGGGATGCACGGGCGCTGTCGGTGTGTCCTCGCGCAGCGGGAACACCTCCGGTTCTCCGTACACCGTGGAGGTGCTGCTGAAGACGAGCGTGCGGCAACCGTGCCGCTCCATCGCTTCCGCCAGGCAACGGCTGCCGCTCAGGTTCACATCCCAGTAACGGAGAGGGTCGGCCACGGATTCCCCCACCGCCTTGAGCCCGGCGAAATGAATCACCCCATCCACAGCGCCTGGGGCGGCACCGAACACCCGCTCGAGATCCTCTGCGGAGCGCACATCCCCCTCCACCAGGGTCAGCGCTTCGTTGTCGTGGCGATCGGCCAGCTCAAGCACGCGCTGCATCGGTTCAGGGCTGCTGTTGCTGAAGTTGTCCAGCACCAGAAGGGAATGGCCCTCGTTCAACAGCACAAGACAGGTGTGACTGCCGATGAATCCCGCCCCACCCGTGATCAGAAATCGCGCCATTCCGCCTGGATCAGCCAAGGGTTTTGATGATTCTGCGCGGGAAACCGAACGATCGGGCAAGGTCTCCGACCATTGCGCTGAAAGGTCCTGAATCCGCCTCTATCTTTCGACGGGATCAGGAGTTGACGTGGAAACCGGAACGACGGTTCAGGACCTGAGCCGCGTGATCAGTCCAGAGGGGCAGCAGCTCCTCCAGCACCACAACCTCTTGCGTCCGCTCATCGAGAAGATGGTGATCGACGAGACCACAGCGGCAGCGGTTGTTTCGGACGAGAAGCTGGCTGAAGCGAGGCTCGGTCTGCTGAAGCGCCGGGGATACACCTCCCTTGAGCAGTGGTCTGATCTCCTGACGGAACTCGGCAAGAGTGACGATGATCTCAGCGGCCAGTTGCTGCGCACCCTGCGCGTCAGTGCCATGGCCCGAGAGAAATTCGCACCGAAGGCTGAGGCCCGATTCCTGGAACGCAAGAACGAGCTCGACCAGGTTGTGTACAGCCTGCTCCGCCTCAGCAACCGTTTTCTGGCCAGGGAGCTTTATCTGCAGATCGAATCCGGTGAAGCCAACTTCGCTGATCTCGCGGGCCGTCATGCCGAAGGGCCTGAACGCAACACCAACGGAATCGTCGGACCGGTCCCGCTCACCCAGGCCCACCCGATTCTTGTGGAGAAGCTGAGGGTGGCGAAACCAGGGGACTTGCTGGAACCGTTCAAGGTCTCGGACTGGTGGCTGGTGGTCAGGCTGGAGCGCTATTCGCCCTCGACCTTCACCGACGAGGTCTCCGACGCCATGTGCAAGGAGATGTTTGACGCCTGGATCAACGAGCTGACCGCGTCTAGCTTGAGTCGCCTTCAGGGAGATGGCTCGGACGCCAGCGAGCAGACGTCATGACCCAGTCACCCCCCTTCCCCCTGCTTCAGCTGCCGGCGTTCAAGGATCTCAGCTCTGAGGGTGCCGCCCGGCTTCAGCAGGAGACGCGTGGCCTCAAGTTTGATCTCGGACATCAGCTGGTGGAGGACGGTGAGATTCCCGCCCGCGTGCTGGTGCTGTTGCAGGGCCAGGCCCGCCTGGTCGGTGAGCAGCGGGGACGCATGACCACGGTGGGCAAGTTCGGGCCGGGAAGCATCCTGGGAGCGGCAAGTCTGCTCTGCGGTCACCCCTGTGAGAACGTCGTCGCTGCCCAGGAGGTGGTGGCTGCGGCGATCCCGGATGAGACGTGGCTGCATCTGTACAAGACAGAGTCGAGTTTCCGCCGATGGTGCGATGGCCAGCTGTGGCCTCAGGAACTGCAGTTCCTTCTGGAAACCCTGATCGCAGGCTCGGCCAATGCCGAGATTTCCACGCTGCAGTTGCTTCAGACCCACTACAAGGCCTGTCGCCACTGCGCTCCGACCGCTGAAGCGATCCGAGCCGCTCAGGATGAGGGCGCCACGGTTTTCCTCTCCTCCTCCTGGGGAGAAGCCTCCCCAGGTCGTCTCGTTCAGGCCGACTCGGATCTGCCTCCGACCGATCGTTTCGCCCCCCGCCTGGTGGCTCTGCCTCAGGAGGTGATGGATGCCCTCGGGGGTGACGCCAGTCTCACCACCACCGCCAGCGCGGTGGAGGATGCATCGACGTCCACCTTGACGCTGCTTCCGGCCTCTGAGGAGGAGGGATCCCTGCCTCCCGTGAGCCATTACAGCCCGGAACGGAATGTGGTCGACAGCCTTCGACTGATCCGCGCCGACGGTCCGATCGATGAGACCTTGGCCTGTTTCCAGATGCTGGCGCAGCTGATGAAGCTGCCGTTCCGGCGCGATTCGATCGAGAAGGTGCTGCGCGACAACCTGCGGCGTGGCCTCACCCCCAATCTTCAGCTCTGCGGACAGCTGGCCGCCAGCCTCGGTCTGCATGTGATGGCCGCCCGGGTTCCGGCTTCAGCGGGGACCCGGCTTCAGGTTCCGTCGATGATTCCCTGGAAGGGGGGGTTCGCCCTTGTGGTGGCCAGCAACGAGCGCGGCCTGAAGTTTGCCTCTCCGAAGCACGGCATGGTGAGCCTGACGACTTCGGAGCTGGAGACGAGCTTTCCCGAGGGCATCGAGCTGCTGCTGATGGAGCGCTCCAACGCGACGCCTGAGCAGAACTTCGGCCCCGGTTGGTTCTGGCCCGCTCTGAAGCGCTACCGCGGAGTGCTCACCCAGGTGCTGGCTGCGAGCTTCGTGGTTCAGCTCTTCACCCTGGCCAACCCGCTGTTGATTCAGGTGATCATCGACAAGGTGATCACGCAGCGAAGTCTCGACACACTGCAGGTTCTCGGTATCGCCCTGGTGGTGGTGACCATCCTGGAGGGTGTGCTCGGCAGCCTCAAGACCTTCCTGTTCGCCGAGACCACCAACCGAATCGATCAGCGCCTGGGAGCGGAAGTGATCGATCACCTGCTGCGTCTGCCCCTCGGTTACTTCGATCGGCGGCCCGTCGGGGAACTGGGCACGCGGGTCGCCGAGCTCGAGAAGATCAGGAACTTCCTGACAGGTCAGGCCCTGACGACGATTCTCGATGCGGCGTTTTCAGTCATCTACATCCTTGTGATGATCGTCTACAGCTGGCTGCTCACCCTGATCGCCCTCTCGGTGCTGCCGATCCAGGTCGGAATGACGATTCTCGGAGCACCGCTGTTCCGTCGTCAGTTCCGCGCCGCCGCCGAGGAGAACGCCAAGACTCAGAGCCACCTGGTCGAGGTGCTCACCGGCATTCAGACGGTCAAGGCCCAGAACGTTGAAATGGTCAGCCGCTGGCGTTGGCAGGAGTTCTATTCCCAGTACATCGCGCGCACCTTCGAGAAGACGATCACCGGCACGGCTCTGAACCAGACCAGCCAGGTGCTGCAGAAGATCTCCCAGTTGATGGTGTTGTGGGTCGGTGCCTCGATGGTGCTGAAAGGAGAGCTGACTCTCGGTCAGCTGATCGCTTTCCGGATCATCTCCGGCTACGTGACCCAGCCGTTGTTGCGTCTGTCCACGATCTGGCAGCAGATCCAGGAGCTTCGGGTGAGCTTTGAACGCCTTGCCGATGTCATCGACACTCCTGAGGAATCCGATGAGGTGGATAAATCAAAAGTGATGCTTCCGCCTCTGGAAGGTCAGGTGCGCTTCGAGAATCTCTCGTTCCGATTCCGGCCCGGCCAGCCGGAAGTTCTCAAGGACGTCAACCTTGAGATCAAGCCCGGCACCTTTGTCGGCATCGTCGGGCAGAGCGGCAGCGGCAAGAGCACTCTGATGAAGCTTCTGCCTCGTCTCTATTCCCCAGAGGAGGGCAGAATTCTCATCGATGGTTACGACATCGACAAGGTCGAGCTGTATTCCCTGCGTCGCCAGATCGGCATCGTTCCGCAGGATCCTCTGCTGTTCAGCGGCACCGTGAGCGAGAACATCGCTCTCACCAATCCTGAGGCTTCCAGTGAGGAGATCGTGCGTGCGGCGCGTCTGGCCAATGCCCATGACTTCATCATGGAACTACCCAGCGGATACAGCACCTCCGTCGGTGAGCGCGGGGCATCTCTCAGTGGTGGACAGCGACAGCGCGTGGCGATCGCCCGCACGCTGCTGAGCAATCCGAAGCTGCTGGTGATGGATGAAGCCACCAGCGCACTGGACTACGAAACCGAACGCAAGGTCTGCGACAACCTTCTCGAGAATCTCAATGACCGCACCGTGTTCTTCATCACCCACCGCCTGTCGACCATCCGCAATGCGGACATCATCGTGATGCTGGATAAGGGCGCGGTTGTTGAACTCGGTACCCATGAGGAACTGATGAATCACCGGGGTCGTTATTTCGCCCTATACCGCCAGCAGGGGGACGCCTGACCATGAAACTCAACCCTTTTAAACGCGATGATTCCACCGGCCTGGCGCAGCCGACCAACGGTGTGCAGGACGTGAACGGCGAAACGGTGTCGATCACGCGATTCGATGAGTCCGTGCTTCAGCAGGGGCGCTTCTGGATGCGCACCGTCACATGGACGCTGATCGGCACCACGGTGTTCGGTGTGGCCTGGTTGGCTCTCGCGAGAACCGAAGAGATCGTCGTGGCGACAGGAAAGTTGGAGCCGATCGGCTCGGTGAAGGACATTCAGATGCCTGTCGGGGGCGTTGCTGACGAAATCCTGGTGAAGGAGGGGGAGCAGGTGAAAGCCGGGCAGGTGTTGATGAAACTGGACACCGAAGCGAGTGAAGAGCAGCAGCGATCTCTTCAGACCCAGATGCAGGCGCTTCAGAACAACCTTCAACTCAAGGACGATGAACTGAGTCTGAAACGCAAGGAGCTCCGCGATTACCTCGCGATGAATCGAGAGGAGGTGGCGATGCTCGAGAAAAATCTCGTTCTGGCCTCGGACATCCTCGGACGTCTGGAGGAACTGGCCCGCCAGGGAGCCACGCCGGAGCTGCAACTGCTTCAGCAGAGAAACACCGTTGAGGAGACCCGTGGTCGCCTGATGCAGACCCGCGTCGATCGGGACAGACAATCAGCCATCCTGAATCAGAACATCACGCAACTGCAGCAGGCGATCCAGCAGACCCGGTCCCAGGAGGCTGATCTGAAGGCGAAGCTTGCTGAAACGCGTGTGACCCTGCGGTATCAGCAGCTCAAATCCCCGGTGGACGGCGTGGTGTTTGATCTCAAGCCCACGTCCACCGGATTCACAGCCCAGTCCACCCAGACGGTGATGAAAGTCGTTCCTTATGGTTCCTTGGAGGCGAAAGTTGAGGTGCCGAGCAACAAGATCGGTTTCGTCAAACTTCCTCAGGGACAGGAGGGCAAGCCGGGTTGCCCGCAGGATCTCTCGATCTGCATGGATGCTGACATCAGCATCGATTCCTATCCGTCAACCGATTTCGGTGTGCTGAATGGCAAGGTCACCAAGATCGGTTCCGATGCTCTGCCTCCGGACCCTCAGGAACAGCGTGAACAACTCAGCTTTCCGGTCACCGTTGAACTGCAGCAGCAGCAGTTGAAACTCAAGAGCGGCACGTCACTGCCTCTGCAGGTGGGTATGAGCCTCACGGCGAACATCAAGCTGCGCAAGGTTTCCTATCTGCAACTGCTGCTCGGCGAATTCCAGGACAAGGCGGAATCGCTTCAGCGCCTCTGATGGGATGAGATGAGAGTTCTTTTTGTTCATCAGAACTTTCCTGGTCAATACATTCATATCGTTCAGAGGCTGGCACAACAGGGTGGCCATCAGATTGTCGCTCTCGGAATCCAGTCGATGGATACCAGTCGCATGGTCCCCGATTCTGTTCATTATTTTCGTTATCCACTGAAGCGCGGCAATGCTGAAGACGCGCATCCGCTCGTGGTGGAAACAGAATCGAAGGTGATTCGTGCCGAGGCGGTTGCAGAGGCCGCTTGGCGTTTGAAGGGAAAGGGATTTGTTCCCGATCTGATCTGTGTGCACCCAGGTTGGGGCGAAGCTCTTTTCCTGCGAACCGTATGGCCTGAGGTTCCGATGCTCAGTTACCAGGAATTCTTTTATCAGGAGCATGGTTTTGACACCAATTTTGACTCCGAGTTTGAGCCCGAACGTGATTGGCAGAGGAAGGCGAAATTGATCATGAAAAATGCTTATCTGCACGTCACGCTGGAGCAATCAACCTGGAATATCTCGCCAACCCACTTTCAGGCGAGCAGCTTCCCGGAGCATTGGCGCAGACGGATCAGCGTCATTCATGACGGGGTGGACATGGCCCGCGCGGTGCCGGACCCTTCGCCTGCGCCCATGACCCTGCCTGATGGCACTCGGCTTGAGGCTGGCCAGCCCGTCGTCACCTTCGTGAACCGACGATTGGAGCCCTACCGCGGCTGTCATACCTTCATCCGGGCCCTGCCGGCTCTTCAGAAGCGCTGTCCGGATGCCCGGATCATCGTTGTCGGCGAGACCACCGGGGTCAGCTACGGAGCGGCCTGCCCGGACGGCGAGTGGCGTGATCGTTTCCTGGCGGAGATCGAGGGGCGATACGACCCGTCGAGGGTGCATTTCACCGGCACGCTCCCTTACAGCTCATTTATCCCACTGCTCCAGCTGAGTGCCTGTCATGTGTATCTCACCTATCCCTTCGTGATGAGCTGGAGCCTGCTGGAGGCGATGGCCTGCGGTTGTGCCGTCGTCGGCTCCGATACGGCTCCGGTTCGCGAGGTGATTCGCGATGGTCACAGTGGTTTGCTCGTGAACTTCTTCTCTCCAGGGGATCTTGCGGAGGCCGTGGCCGAACTTCTGCAGAACCGGCCGAGGGCCAGAGCTCTCGGAGAAGCCGCCCGTCGTCATGTGGAACAGCTGTATGACCGGGAGGTGTGTGTCGCCCGGCAGCTGGCGCTGATGGATCTGGTGGCCAGCGGCAGCATCGCCGGCTGAAACGGCAAACTGAGGCGCTGTTCCGATCTGATGCCGTGTCGCAGCTGCAGAGCCTCAGAGGCATGGTGGATCTCTTGCCGCAGGCTCTGGAGCGCTGGCAGGCGGTGGAAGCCGTTGCCCGTGAGCAGTTCCGCCGTTCCGGATTCGGCGAGATCCGCACGCCGCTGCTGGAAACCACCGACCTGTTCTGCCGCGGCATCGGCGAAGGCACCGATGTGGTGGGCAAGGAGATGTACAGCTTCACCGATCGCGGTGAGCGGGCCTGCACGCTGCGGCCGGAGGGAACCGCATCGGTGGTGCGTGCGGCGCTGCAGCACGGACTGTTGAGCCAGGGCGCCCAGAAGCTCTGGTATGCCGGCCCGATGTTCCGCTACGAGCGGCCCCAGGCCGGACGACAGCGTCAGTTTCACCAGATCGGTGTGGAGTGGCTGGGGGCGGAGAGTGCCCGCAGTGATGTGGAAGTGATCGCGTTGGCCTGGGATCTGCTGGCCAGCCTCGGCGTCGGCGGGTTGGAGCTGGAGCTCAACAGCCTCGGTTCGGCGGACGATCGTCAGGCCTATCGCAAGGCTCTGGTGGATTGGCTCGAGCAGCGGCTGGAGCAGCTGGATGAGGACTCCCGCGCGCGATTGACCAGCAATCCGCTGCGAATTCTCGATTCCAAGAACAAGGACACCCAGGCCCTGCTCGAGCAGGCACCAACCCTGGCTGATGCCCTCAGCCCCGAGAGCCGCTTGCGGTTTGAAGCCGTGCAGCAAGGGCTGACCGCCCTGGGCATTCCCTATCGGCTCAATCCGCGGCTGGTGCGGGGCCTGGATTACTACAGCCATACCGCCTTTGAGATCACCAGCGATCAGCTGGGGGCGCAGGCCACCGTCTGTGGGGGCGGTCGGTATGACGGTCTGATCGCACAACTGGGTGGAGCGGCCACTCCAGCCGTCGGCTGGGCTCTGGGCATGGAGAGGCTGTTGCTGGTGCTGGAGGCGGCCGCCATGGCGGCTCCGAACGGGGCGGCGGCTCGGTTGGTGGGCTCGTCCGTACCCGATGCCTACGTGGTCAATCGCGGCGACCAGGCGGAGACCATGGCTCTGACGCTGGCTCGCGCTCTGCGGGCTGCTGGCCTGACCGTCGAACTGGACGGGTCGGGATCGGCCTTCGGCAAGCAGTTCAAACGGGCGGATCGTTGCGGTGCCCGTTGGGCCCTGGTGCTGGGCGATGACGAGGCGGACCGTGCTGAGGTGCGGCTGAAGCCGTTGCTCGGACAGGGGGAGGAGGTCAGCTGGGCAGTGGCGGAGATTGCCGCGATCGTGGACGTGCTGCGCACCCCCTGAGATGCGGATTCATCTCGTCACCGGCGGGGCCGGGTTCCTGGGCTCCCATCTGATTGATCGGTTGATGGAGGCGGGTGAGGAGGTGATCTGCCTCGACAACTACTTCACGGGCCGCAAGCGCAACATCGAGCGCTGGATCCGCCATCCCCGTTTCGAGCTCATCCGCCACGACGTCACGGAGCCCATCAAGTTGGAGGTGGATCGGATCTGGCATCTGGCCTGTCCGGCTTCGCCGATTCACTACCAAACGAATCCTGTGAAAACGGCCAAGACCAGTTTTCTTGGCACCTACAACATGCTCGGCCTGGCCAGGCGGGTGGGAGCTCGGCTGCTGCTGGCCAGCACCAGTGAGGTGTACGGCGACCCGGAGGTGCATCCTCAGCCGGAGAGTTACCGGGGCTGCGTCAATCCGATCGGGATCCGCAGCTGTTACGACGAAGGCAAACGCATCGCCGAGACCCTCTGCTTCGACTATCAGCGCATGAATGGCGTGGAGGTGCGGGTGGCACGCATCTTCAACACCTATGGCCCGCGCATGTTGATCGATGACGGTCGGGTGGTTGGCAATTTCATCGTGCAGGCGCTGAGAGGTCAGCCCCTGACCGTCTTCGGCGATGGTTCCCAGACCCGTTCGTTCTGTTATGTCAGCGATCTGATTGAAGGGCTGATCCGCTTGATGAACGGTGACGGCACCGGTCCGATGAATCTCGGAAATCCAGGGGAGTTCACCATTCGTCAGTTGGCGGAGTTGGTGCGGGATCGCATCGATCCTGATTTGCCGCTGATTGAAAAGCCGTTGCCGCAGGACGACCCCCGTCAGCGACGCCCTCTGATCGATCTGGCAAGGCAGGAGCTGGGTTGGCAGCCGACTGTGCCACTGGAGCAGGGACTGGGCCCGACCATCGACTCCTTCCGTAAGGTCCTCGAACTTGAGGTGGATCTGCGCGCGTGACGGTTCAACGCATCTGCTGCATCGGCGCGGGCTATGTGGGCGGCCCGACGATGGCTGTGATCGCCGACCGCTGCCCGGAGATCCAGGTGACGGTGGTGGACATCAACCAGTCGCGCATCGATGCCTGGAACGATGCCGATCTCAGCAAGCTTCCTGTCTATGAGCCGGGTCTGGATGCGGTGGTGGGTCGTGCCCGGGGCCGCAACCTCAGCTTCTCAACGGCGGTGGAAGCCACCGTCGCGGCGGCGGACATGGTGTTCATTTCGGTGAACACCCCAACCAAGACCAAGGGGCTCGGAGCCGGGCAGGCCAGTGACCTGCGCTGGGTGGAAGCCTGTGCCCGCACCGTCGCTCAGGCGGCGACGGGACACACGATCGTGGTGGAGAAGAGCACGCTGCCGGTGCGCACGGCCGCGGCGATCAAGACGATCCTGGAGGCAGCCCAGGCGGATGATCAGGGCCGCAGCTTCTCGGTGCTCTCCAATCCTGAGTTCCTGGCGGAAGGCACGGCGATCCGGGATCTGGAATCGCCCGACCGGGTGCTGATCGGCGGCGAGGACTCTGAGTCGATTGAGTCTCTGGCGGCGGTGTACAGCCACTGGGTGCCGCAGCAGCAGATCCTGCGCACCAATCTCTGGAGCAGTGAACTCTCCAAGCTCACGGCCAATGCGTTCCTGGCTCAGCGGATCAGTTCGATCAATTCGATCGCGGCCTTCTGTGAAGCCAGTGGCGCTGATGTGCGCGAAGTGGCGCGGGCGATCGGCACCGACAGTCGCATCGGGCCCAAGTTCCTCAACGCCGGCCCTGGGTTCGGCGGCAGCTGCTTCCAGAAGGACATCCTCAACCTGGTGTACCTCTGCCGCCATTTCGGCCTGCCGGAGGTGGCTGATTACTGGGAGAGCGTGGTGGCTCTCAACACCTGGCAGCAGCACCGGATCGCGCGGCTGGTGGTGCAGAAGCTGTTCGGCACGGTGACCGGCAAGCGGTTGGCGATTCTCGGTTTCGCCTTCAAGGCGGACACCAACGACACCCGCGAGGCGCCGGCGATCCGCATCTGCGGTGATCTGCTGGAGGAGGGAGCGCAGCTGGCGATTCACGATCCCAAGGTGGACCCGGTTCAGATCGCCCGGGATCTGAAGCAGGAGGCGGCAGCGGCGGCAGACGCCCTCAGCGGGACGGGCAGCTGGGCCCTGGCGGGTTCCGTGGAAGAGGCTGTCAGCGGTGCAGATGCGGTGCTGATCCTCACGGAGTGGCGTCAGTACCGCCAGCTCAACTGGGCTGATCTGGCCGCTCGGATGCGCCGGCCGGCCTGGGTGTTCGATTCCCGCGCGGTGAGTGATCCGCATCAGGTGCGCGCCGCGGGTCTCAGTTTCTGGCGTGTCGGGGACGGCGAGGGCTGATGGCACGCACGGTTCTGGTCACCGGTGCTGCCGGCTTCATCGGTGCTGCGCTCTCACAGCGGCTGCTGGCCCAGGGTGATCGGGTGGTCGGACTCGACAACCTCAACAGCTACTACGACCCGGCCTTGAAACAGGCCCGTCTGCGCCAGATCGAGGCCATTGCACCGGCCGGAGCCTGGCGGTTTGAGCCGATGGCGCTGGAGGATGGTGAGGCCCTGATGGCCCTGTTCGCGGCGGAGCGGCCGCAGGTGGTGGTGAATCTGGCGGCGCAGGCAGGGGTCCGTTATTCGCTGGAGAACCCAGCGGCCTACATCCAGAGCAACCTGGTGGGTTTCGGCCACATCCTGGAGGGCTGCCGGCACCACGCGGTTGGGAACCTGGTGTATGCCTCCAGCAGTTCGGTGTACGGCGGCAACCGCAATCTGCCCTTTCACGAGCGGCAGCCGGTGAACCATCCGGTGAGCCTCTACGCCGCCAGCAAGAAGGCCAATGAGCTGATGGCGCACACCTACAGCCATCTCTACGGTCTGCCGGCGACCGGCCTGCGCTTTTTCACGGTGTACGGGCCGTGGGGACGACCGGACATGGCCCCGATGTTGTTTGCCCGGGCGATCCTGGCCGGTGAGCCGATCAAGGTGTTCAACCACGGTCGGATGCAGCGCGACTTCACCTACATCGACGACATCGTCGAGGGAGTGCTGCGCTGCTGCCACAAGCCGGCCTCCGCGAATCCCGACTTTGACCCGCTTCAGCCGGACCCGGCGACGGCGGCTGCGCCCCACCGGGTGTTCAACATCGGCAACAGCCAGCCCACGGAGCTGCTGCGCTTCATCGAGGTGATGGAGGGAGCCCTTGGACGGGAGGCGATCAAGGATTTTCAGCCGATGCAGCCGGGAGATGTGGTGGCCACGGCCGCTGATACTCAGGCTCTTGAACAGTGGGTGGGTTTCCGTCCCAGCACGGCGATTGAAACCGGAGTGGAATGTTTCGCCCGGTGGTACCGCGATTTTTACAAGGTCTGAGATTCAGGCATGAAAAAACCGGTCCACAGGACCGGTTGAACCACGGAAATGGTTCTGGAGATCAGGCGGAACCCACCCCTGTGTAAGAGCCGTAGAAGAACAGACCGACCACAAACAGAACGGCCATTCCGCCGGCCGTTGCCACAAGCCAGAGAGGGAGAACACCTTCGGTCCAGCGGGAGCGCCAGGGCACAGCCGGACGGCCATCAGGAAGGCGATCAGGGATCCGGCCATCGGGATACAGAGACTTCTTGCTGCTCATGGGTCAGACCTCAGTTGAAGAAGTAGCTGGAGAACAGCACACCGGTGGTGAACACCAGCAGCAGGCCCAGATAAAGGCTTGTGCGGTTGAGTTCAACCGGAAGGTTGTTGGGATTGGGATTGCGTTCCATGGAATCGGATCAGCGGCGGATGAACTGCATCGCGGCCAGGGCACCGAGAAAGAAGACGGTGGGCACGCCGAGGGTATGGAGAGCCAGCCAACGCACCGTGAAGATCGGATAGTTGCGCGGCGTGGTGTTGATCGGTGTCTGTGTCATGGGGTTATTTCAGGCGGACGTCGAGTTCCGACTTGCCCTCATAGCGCTGGCTGACGACTGGGGCCTTGCTTTCGGTCGCCTGGAAGTAGGCGTCCGGCCGGGGGGTTCCAAAGGCGTCGTACGCCAGACCGGTGGATACGAACAGGAATCCCGCAAGGAAAATCGAAGGCAGGGTGACGGCGTGGATCACCCAGTAGCGGATGCTTGTGATGATCTCGAAAAACGGGCGTTCCCCGGTGGAGCCTGCAGCCATGGCTAGGGGTGTATCAGCCCGGAGATCCTAGGGGGTGACCAAGGATCGCGGGCCTGGTGATCAGGCTCAGTTACAGAGCGTTGCCCACCCAGCGCAGCAGGTTGCCCCGCTCGCCAAGCACAAAGGCCCGATCGCCATCGAAAACCATGCGGGTGAAGTTGCTGGGCTGCCGGTCTCCAACCGGATCGATTTCCCAGCTGTCACCCCCATCTCGGCTCACCAGAAGGGTTCCATTGCCGCCGCCGGCCCAGATGGCACCCTCTGCATCCCAGCCCATGTCCATGTATCCGTAGCCGTTGGTGATCGGGATGATCGGCTTGCTCCAACTGTCGAAATTGCCGGGCTCGTCATTCAGTCGGATCTGGGCGCCGCGGGCAAGCATCCAGAGTTGCCCGTCCGGCTGGTACCCAATGCTCTGCAGTCTCTGGCTGCTGACACGCTGGTGCACCTGCCAGACGCTCTCCCCCGGTTCCCAGGTGGCGTAGAAGTTGCCGAGGCTGCTGACGCTGACGTACCCGCCGTCCTCGCGCCGACGCAGATCACGGACGGATCCAGCCGCATCGGAGACCTTCGCTTCCCAGCTGCCGCCGCTGTCGTGGGTTTCGTAGACGGCCCCGACGTTGGTGGCCAGTTCGGCGGAGTGCTTGTCAAGCGCTGTGATCAGGTAGGGCTCCCCGGGGAGCTTCGTGTCCAGAAACAGGCGGGTCCAGTTCTGGCCACCGTCGATCGTGTGCATCAACAGGCCAGGCTGCCCCGCGATCCAACCTTCGTCGCCGTTGAAATCGATGCTGATCAGGCGGAAGTTCTCTTCCTCCGGCAGATCCAGGCTCCGCTCATTCCAGGTGACTCCGTTGTCGTCCGTTTCCTGGATCATCCGGTTGCTGCCCACCAGGAAACCGTGGGAGCGGTCGGTGAAGCCGACATCGAGGGGGTTCGATTCCGTGTCCAGGTTCTGGGCCTGCCAGGGACTGGACGTGGCAACGGGCAGGCGGGTCGTGACACAGCCGCTGAGACTGATGCCCAGCACGAGCACCAGAAGGAGATTGGCGGCGGAGGAGAGCAGGCGATTCATGGTGATGCCGGTCAGCGCAGGGAATACAGCGAAAGGAAGAAGGCGAATGCCAGGGCCAGCCCGCCGAAGATCAGCACATTCTTCTGCCCCGGGGTCAGTCGGTTCACACCGAGGCCGTAGTTGAGGTTCTCCTCGAAGCCACTGGCCTTGCTGCGGGGGCCGATATCCCGGAACGCCGGCATCCGGCTGCGGCAGACCGGACAACGGAAGCTGAGCGGATCCAGGTCCTCGAAGGCGGTGCCTGCTTCGATGCCCACTTTCTTGACCCCTTCGTCGGGGTCGTACACATAGCCGCAGCTCCGGCACTCAAAGCGATGAGTCCGGGGATCGGTCTCGGTGGGATCTTTTTCTGCACCGTCCGCAGGTTCGATCGACTCTGGCTGTCCGATCGCCTGTTGCTGGTCAGTCGCCGGATCGTCGCTCACCGCTGTGCTGTCATGCGGAGTGACTCTATCGGCGTCAACTGCTGGCAGTGAATGCCAAAATGGACCGGACTACGGGGACGTTCATGTTCGCCCTGCCCGGCTATGACGCCTTCCTCGGATTTCTGCTGATTTCTGCAGCGGTTCCGGCACTTGCCCTGATCACCAACAAACTGCTGGCGCCGCGCAGTCGGGCTGGTGAACGGCAACTCACGTACGAGTCCGGCATGGAGCCGATCGGCGGTGCCTGGATTCAGTTCAACATCCGCTATTACATGTTCGCACTGGTGTTCGTCATCTTCGATGTCGAGACCGTGTTTCTTTATCCGTGGGCCGTTGCTTTTCACCGACTCGGTCTGCTCGCGTTCATCGAAGCGCTGATCTTCATCGCCATCCTGTTGGTGGCCCTGGCCTACGCCTGGCGCAAAGGCGCACTCGAATGGAGCTGAATGATGTCTGAAACCACTCCGTCCATCCAAAGCCCCTCGATCACCGCTGTCCGCGATCTCAGGGAAGCCAGTTGCGGGCCGATCGGAGCTCCCGCCGTCACCAACGATCTCAGCGAGAACGTCATTCTCACCAGCCTGGATGATCTCCATAACTGGGCACGGCTCAGCAGCCTCTGGCCCCTCCTGTATGGAACTGCCTGCTGCTTCATCGAGTTCGCTGCTCTGATCGGCTCCCGTTTCGATTTCGATCGCTTCGGCCTGGTGCCTCGCAGCTCACCGCGCCAGGCTGATCTCCTGATCGTGGCCGGCACCGTGACCATGAAGATGGCCCCGGCTCTGGTCCGCTTGTACGAACAGATGCCGGAGCCCAAGTACGTGATCGCCATGGGGGCCTGCACGATCACTGGCGGCATGTTCAGTGCTGACTCCACCACCGCTGTTCGGGGTGTCGACAAGCTGATCCCAGTCGACCTGTACCTCCCGGGTTGCCCCCCGCGTCCGGAGGCGATTTTTGACGCCGTGATCAAGCTGCGCAAGAAGGTCGGTGATGAGTCCCTGGCCGAACGTCGCAAGCATCAGCAGACGCATCGCTATTTCACGGTTTCTCACCGGATGAAGCGGGTTGAAGCCCAGGTCACAGGTTCCTACCTGCGTGCTGATTCCCAGCGTGCCGCTCTCGCGGCTGCCCCTGAAGGCCAACTGCTGGCCACGGATGCTGCTGTTCTCACCCCCGTTGCCGACGCTGTCGACTCATGAGTGAAACCCCCACGACTCCGCCGAAAGACGACTCGTCATCTCTGGCTGCAGCACAACCCGGACCTGTCAGCACCTGGTTGACCCAGCAGGGTTTCGAGCATGACCATCTCGATCCGGATCATTCCGGTATCGAGCAGATCGGTGTGGATGCGGCAGTCCTCCCAATCATCGCGGCGGCTCTGAAGAGCCACGGATTCGATTATCTCCAGTGCCACGGCGGCTACGACGAAGGTCCTGGACAACACCTTGTCTGCTTCTATCACCTGTTGGCCATGCGGGAACAGGTGCAGGCCATGGCCGCCGGAGAGGAATCCACGCTTCGGGAAGTGCGCCTGAAAGTGTTCCTCACGCGTGAAGGAACCCCGACTCTGCCCTCGATCTATGGGCTCTTCCGAGGAGCTGATTGGCAGGAACGGGAAACCTTCGACATGTTCGGCATCCAGTTCGAGGGGCATCCGCATCCCAAACGTTTGCTGATGCCTGAGGACTGGAAAGGCTGGCCCCTGCGCAAGGACTACATCCAGCCCGATTTCTACGAGATGCAGGACGCCTACTGATCACGGTCCCGTGGGGTCTGATCCTTGCGGTGGCTGCGGTAGAAACGCATCACCGCGAGCGCGAGATTGCGGGGGTCGTGCCGGAGTGTCGCGGTCGGTCGTGCCCCCTGGAGTGGGGCCAGGGTGACGTCATAGCCCTCCGTCCGCAGTCGCTCCGCATCGCAACGGACCGGTTCCGCACCGCGGGCTCGGTAATGCTCGACCAGTGGGGAGGATTCCACGTTGTCTTGAGCCAACACAGCGGTGAACAGTCGGTCGTCGATGCCGAGGCTTGCCAGCTGGGCTTCAATCGCCCGGAGATGACCACCCACATCCAGACCGTCGGTCTCTCCGGGCTGGGTCATCAGATTGCAGATGTAGAGCCTTGGCGAGCGGGATGACTGGATGGCCGACATCAGCTCCGGAACCAGCAGATTGGGAAGCAGCGAGGTGTAGAGGCTGCCGGGGCCCAGAAGGATCAGATCGGCGTTGGCGATCGCTTCGAGAGCGCGGGGAAGAGCCGGCGGGCGTTCCGGCAGACAACCGAGCCGAACGATCGGGCTTGGTGCCTTGCCGATGTTGCTTTCCCCCTCGATCCGCTCTCCGTTCTCCAACTCCGCCCAGAGCCTCACATCGGCACTGGTGGCAGGCACCACCTGGCCCTGAACAGCCAGGACGCGACTGGAGGCCGTGATGGCCGTCTCCAGGTTGCCGGTGATGGCGGTGAGAGCCGAGAGGAACAGGTTGCCGAAGCTGTGGCCCTCGAGGCCGCTGCCAGCTGCGAAGCGGTATTGGAACAGTCTTGTCAGCAGTGGCTCCTCGGTGGAGAGTGCCGCCAGACAGTTGCGGATGTCTCCGGGGGGCAGCACCCCGAGTTCCCGACGGAGCACGCCGCTGCTGCCGCCGTCATCAGCAACGGTGACGATGGCGGTGATGTGACTGCTGTAGCGCTTGAGGCCGCTCAGCAGGGTGGAGAGACCGGTGCCCCCTCCGATGGCGACGATGTTCGGGCCGCGGTTCAGCCGGCTCTTGGCTCGCAGGGCATCCACCAGAACCGTGTCCTTGTCAGGCGCCAGGGCCTGCTGGATGGAGCCGAAGCTGCGGCTCTGGCCCCACAGCACCAACCCGATCCCGACGATCACCACCAGCGGGCCCGTGATCTCCCGCGGAAGCACCGTGGTGATGGTGCTCAACATCCAGCTCAGGGTCTCAATGATCCAGTAGATCGGCTTGAGATCAGCCCAGACGGCTGCTCCGAGCAGAGCCATCATCAGGCCGAGTCCGGAGGTGAGCAGCCAGCGCTTCACCACCAGTCCCGGCTGGAGCCAGCGGACCGCCCGCTGCGATCGGGTCACCAGATCCTTGCGTCGCTGGGCCCGTATCGCCCTGGCCCGTCGTTTGCTGTGCGTAGTCACTTGCGCTTAGGGGCGATCGAGCACGGCATTCCCTGAACTGTACGGAGACTCGGCGGTCGGGCAAAGATGGCAGCACATGTGCGTTCATGCCTGTGGTTGGGGCCCAACCCGTCGTTGAGATGCGCGACCTCACCATGCAGTGGGGGCAGCGGCCAGTGCTGGATCGGGTGAATCTGCAGATGCAGCCTGGAGAGCGCCTGGCGGTGGTGGGTCCTTCCGGCGCCGGTAAGTCGACCGTGCTGCGCCTGTTGGCCGGTCTTCAGCTGCCCACGCAGGGTGAACTGTGTCTCTTCGGAAAGCAGCAGACCTATCTGCGGCTGGATCAGACCCGACCTCCGGATGTGCGACTGGTGTTTCAGAACCCTGCCCTGCTGGCTTCGCTCACCGTGGAGCAGAACGTCGGTTTTCTGTTGCGGGAGCGGGGACGCATGACTGCCCGGGAGATCCGCCAGCGGGTGGAATCCTGCCTCGAGGCGGTGGGCCTCTACGACGTGGCCCATCTCTACCCATCCGAGCTGAGCGGTGGCATGCAGAAGCGGGTCAGTTTCGCGCGGGCTCTCGTCGATGATCCGGAACGCGGAGACCAGGCCATGCCGTTGCTGCTCTATGACGAGCCCACCGCTGGACTGGATCCGGTGGCTTGCACCCGCATCGAGGATCTGATCGTGAAGACCACAACGGTGGCCAGAGGCTGTTCGGTGGTGGTCAGCCACGTGCGCAGCACGATCGAACGATCGGCGGAACGGGTTGTGATGTTGTACGGCGGCAGTTTTCGCTGGCAGGGCTCCGTGGAGGAGTTCCGCAGCACCGACAACCCCTACGTGGAGCAGTTCAGGACAGGTAGTCTTCGCGGACCCATGCAGCCCATGGAGTCCTGACCGCCATGCGACGCAGCATCCGCGATGCCATCGTCGGCTTCACCGTGCTTGGGGGCATCGTCGGGTTCGGTGCGACAGCTCTGTGGATGCGGGGGGTACGGCTCGGGGCCAGCACCTGGATGGTGACAGCGCGTTTCGCTGATGCCGGTGGCCTGGCGGAGCGTTCACCGGTCACCTACAGGGGCATTCTGGTGGGTTCCGTGAAGACGATCCGTGTGACTCCAGAAGCGGTCGTTGCGGATCTGGAGATCAACCAAGGGGATCTGAAACTGGCTCAGCCGGTCACCGCCACGGTCGCTTCCGGCTCTCTGCTGGGGGGAGATGCTCTCATTGCCCTGGTCAGCAAGGGCAAGCCACTGCCGGAAGAGGCACCGCGGGCCAGTGCGGCTGACTGTGTTGGCAGCAGGCAGCTCTGCAATGGAGCGACGATCCAGGGGCAGGAAGCCCCCAGCCTCAGCACCGTGACCGAGACCATTCAGGCTCTGCTGTCTGAGGCCCAGAAAGCCAATCTCATCCCTGCTCTGGCGCAGTCCACCCAGCAGTTCGAAACCACGTCGAAGGATGCCTCACTGTTCCTGAACAACGCCGATCAGGCGGTTGCGGAGATCGAGCTGCTGGTGAAGCAGCTGCGGGCCGAGGCCGCCAAGGTCGAGCCGATGATCGAGAACCTGAATGCGGCCACCGGCAATGCCGTCAAGGCTTCGGCTCACGTGAACAACATCGTGGCTGCTCTGGACAATCCCAAGACCCTGAACGAGTTGCGGCAGACGGCGGCCAATGCTGCTGACCTCACTGCCAAGATCGATGCCGTCGGAGGGGATGTGGAGAAACTCACCTCAGATGAGGAGTTCATGAAAGGCCTGCGCAGCGTGACCATCGGACTCGGTGAGCTGTTCGCTGAGCTTTATCCGGCAGAGACCTCCAGGTAGCTCAGATCCCATTGATCGCATCCAGTGCAACGGCAGCGATCGCCTGATCACTGGCTTTGGGCAGCTGCACGTATCGCCCCCCGGCGGCTTCGGCCAGGTCCTTGCCCATGCCGCTGCCGATGAACTTGCGCTCGGTGTCGATCACCAGCAGCTTGATGCCGAGCATCCGGTAACGGCTCGCCACGTCCAGCACCTCCTGCTTGAGGTCAGGTTTTTCTTCACCGTCCAGAACGGGCTGTCCGAGGGAGGTGCTCAGGGGTACGTTGCCGCGACCATCGGTGATGGCGACCACCACCACCTGGCCGAGATCACCTGTTGCCAGGGCATTGGCGCCCACACGGGCGGCCTGGGTGAGGCCATGGGCCAGGGGTGAACCGCCGCCGCAGGGCATCGATTCCAGCCGGCGGCGGGCGGCGGTGATCGACCGTGTGGGGGGCAGCAGCACCTCAGCCTGGTCACCACGGAAGGGAATCAGGGCCACCTCGTCGCGGTTCTCATAGGCCTCGGTGAGCAGGCGGATCACGGCGCCCTTGGCGCTCTGCATCCGGTTCAGGGCCATCGAGCCGCTGGCATCCACCAGGAACACCACCAGCGCACCGGCCTTGCGCTGCAGCAACTTGGCACGCAGATCGCCCTCTTCCACGATCACGGTGCGGCCCGGTTCCCGTTCCCGCCGGATTTTCTGGTACGGCGCGGCAGCCCGCAGGGTGGCGTCCACGGCGATCCGGCGCACGGGACCGCGGGGCAGCATCGGTTTCACGTACCGGCCGCGGCTGTCGCTGAGCACCACCGAGCGGCTGCCGCTGTTGCCGCTCTTGGCCTTGGCGGCATTGAACAGCAGCAGGTCTGGGTCCACGTCGATCGCTTCGGGATCGAGCATGAACTCTTCGGGTACGGCCGGCGGGGTCTGATCCTCCTCGCCGTCCCCCTCGTTGTCGTCGGTGCTGTCGTCCTCGCTGGTGTCCTCCGGCGGATCGTTCTCCTCCTCGCCGGATCCCTCCGGTGGCGGCGGTGGGCTGTCCTGTTCGTTCTGCTGATCCCCCTGGTCCTGGGGTGGCGGAGGGGGCTCCATCTGCTGATCCGGGGGTGGCATCTGGGAGGCCCGCGGTGCAATCACCAGAGCCACGGCCACCTGCAGATCGTCGGCCTCCACCCTGTCCCGGCCGGAGAGTGCGGCGTGGGCCCTCGCCACCCGCACGGCATAGAGCTCGGAGCGATGACCTTCCACGCCGCCGCGGATCGCTTCGGTGACCAGGTACTCGATCTGCTCGCGGCTGATCTGCACATCCGGCAGCCACTGGCGGGCCAGCAGCAACTGCGTGGCCAGGGCGTCGGTCTCCTCACGCCAGGTCTCTGCGAATGAGCGGCTGCACTGGCCATGGCTGATCACCGCATTGGTGATCTCCACCCGCTGTTCGGTGCTCACCAGCTGGTTGGCGGAGAGGGCAATGGCGAAGCGATCCAGCAGGTGATCGCGGACGTTGCCCTCCTCCGGGTTGTAGGTGGCGATCAGCAGGGGCCGGCAGGGGTGGCTGAGGCTCAGACCCTCCCGTTCCACCCGGTTCTCGCCGCTGCCCACGGCCGCCAGCATCAGGTTGACGATGCCGTCGTCGAGCAGATTCAGTTCATCGACGTAGAGCACGCCGCGGTGGGCATCCGCCAGCAGGCCCGGCTGGAACATGGCGCTGCCGCTGGCCAGTGACGCGGTCACATCCACCGCCCCCACCAGCCGGTCCTCGGTGATGCCGAGGGGGATCTGCACGAAGGGTGCCGGGATCACCCGGGAGGGCGCGTCTCCGCTGATCGTCTCGCGGGTGGCCGCATCCCATTCCTCCGGATTGAGGGGATCCAGGTTCCGGCCGACGCCGTTGTCGACGTCGAGGATGTCGATGGGGGGCAGCAGGGCGTGGAGGCCTCTGGCGAGCACGGATTTGCCGGTGCCGCGCCCACCGGCGATCACCACGCCGCCCAGGCCTGGATCAACGGCCGCCAGCAGCAGGGCGAGCTTGAGGGTGCCGTGGCCTGTGATCGCAGCCAGGGGAAAGGCTCGGGTCGCCCGGTCGTCGGTCACCGCAACACCGCTTGCCACCATGGATGCGTTCAGCCCGCATGTGCGCGCCAGTCTCGCTGATGCCCTCAACGGACGATGCCCCGCTGGCCGTGGCCCTGGGAGCCAACCAGCCGAGTGCGGTCGGTTGGCCCCGCGACACCCTCAGGGCTGTGCGGCCTCTGCTTGAGGCAGAACTGACGGCCTGGGCCGAGCAGCCCGCGCGCTGCCGCTGGTCGGCGTTGCTGGAGACCGCCCCGGTGGGGCCGGTGGAGCAGCCGCACTATCTCAATGCGGTGCTGCTGGTGGACGGCATGGCGATTGAGCCGACTGAAACGGCAGCTCTGCTGCTGCTGGATCGCCTGCACCAGCTGGAGCGGCAGTTCGGCCGCGATCGTGGGCAGGAGCAGCGCTGGGGCCCCCGCACCCTGGATCTGGATCTGCTGTTCTGGGGGGAACTGCGCCTGGAGCATCCTCGGTTGGTGCTGCCCCATCCGCGGCTGCATCTGCGGGCTTTTGTGATGGAGCCGCTGCTGCAGGCGATGGATGCCGCTCACCCGCCATGCTGGTGAGCCAATCGGCCTGATCCCATGGCGCCGCTGCCGGCCCCGGAGCCCTTCGAGCTGCTGGACACCGTTGAAGCGGTGGATGCCCGCAAGATCCGCTTCGAGCGCAACCGGATCAGATTGCCGATGGGGGTGGAAGCCACCTTCGGGATGATCCGCCACCCGGGCGCGTCTCTGGCGGTGCCGATCACGCCGGATGGGCATGTGGTGCTGCTGCGTCAGTACCGCTTCGCTGTGCAGGCGCGCTTGCTGGAATTCCCTGCGGGAACTCTGGAAGAAGGGGAGGATCCGCTGGAATCGATGCAGCGGGAGCTGGGGGAGGAGGCGGGCTACAGCGCTGCCCGCTGGGATGCGCTGGGTCCGATGCTGCCCTGCCCCGGTTACTCCGATGAGGTGATCCACTGCTTCCTTGCCCGGGAACTCACCCCTCTGGAGAATCCCCCAGCCGGGGATGACGATGAAGATCTGGAGGTGGTGCTGATGACGCCGATGGATCTGGATGCCCGGCTGGGATCCGGCGATGAATGGCTGGATGGCAAGAGCGTCACCGCCTGGTATCGAGCCAAACAATTGCTGGGCCTGGGATGACAACGCCTCGCGTTCTGTTCTGGCATCGCCGTGATCTGCGCCTGGCGGACAACCTCGGCCTTGCGGCGGCGGCGGAGATCAGCCCTGCGCTGACCGGTGTGTATGTGCTCGATCCGAATGTGATCGATCCGCCTGAGCAACTGCCTCCGATGGCGCCTGCTCGGCTGTGGTTCCTGATCGAGAGCCTGATCGAACTGCAGCAGCGCTGGCGGGAGGCCGGCAGCCGGTTGCTGATCCTCGAGGGGGATCCGGTGGCGGTGCTGCCGCAGCTGGCGGAACAGATCGGGGCGGAGTCGGTGGTGTGGAACCGCGATGTGGAGCCCTATGCCCGGGAACGGGACCGGCAGGTGGCCAAGCGCTTGCAGGCGGATGGCCGCACGGTGGCGGTGGATTGGGACCAGCTGCTGATCGCCCCCGAGCTGCTGAAGACCGGTGCAGGAGACCCCTACCGCGTTTATGGCCCGTTTCTGCGCAACTGGCGCGGCCAGGTGCAGGCCAAGCCGCCGATCTGTGTTGAAGCTCCCTCCGATCTCCTCGATCTGGAGCAGGGGGTGGTTCCTGATACCGCCCCCTTGGATGTCCTGTTGGGCAGCCACGGGTTTCAGGGCAGTGAGATCTGCCCCTGCCGCCCCGGCGAATCAGCGGCTCTGCAGCAGCTCAGGTCGTTCTGTGATGGGGCCCTGTTCGGCTACGAGCCCGACCGCAACTTCCCTGGCGTTGTGGGCACGTCGTATCTGAGTGCGGCGTTGAGTGTGGGCACCCTCAGCCCGCGTCAGGCCTGGTGTGCCGCCCTGGAGGCCCGTGAGCAGGCCCGCAGCGATGAACAGCGGCATGCCATCGGGGTGTGGGAGCAGGAGCTGGGGTGGCGAGAGTTCTATCAGCAGGCGCTGTTCCATTTCCCCGAGCTGGCGGATGGTCCCTACCGCGAGCAGTGGCGGCGCTTCCCATGGGAGAACAACACCGATTGGTTTGAGCGCTGGAAGGAGGGTCAAACCGGGATGCCGATCATTGACGCGGCGATGCGCCAGCTCAACCAGAGCGGCTGGATGCACAACCGCTGCCGCATGATCGTGGCGTCATTCCTGGTGAAGGATCTGATCTGTGACTGGCGCTGGGGCGAACGCGCCTTCATGGAGTTGGAGGTGGACGGCGATCTGGCTGCCAACAACGGCGGCTGGCAATGGAGCGCCAGCAGTGGCATGGATCCCAAACCGCTGCGCATCTTCAATCCGGCCACTCAGGCCAGCAAGTTCGATGCCGATGGCGACTACATCCGTCGTTGGTTGCCGGAGCTGCGTCACGTCAGCAGCAGGGATCTGATCAGCGGCGAGATCGGCGCGCTGGAACGGCGCGGTTATCCCGAGCCGCTTGTGGAGCACAAGCGTCAGCAGGCGCAATTCAAGGCGCTTTACGCCACCATCCGCGGCTGATTCACGTCGCAGGTGGGGTTGATCAGTTGCTCGAGAACAGACACAACCTGCTGCTGCTCCAGTTCATTGAGTTCCGGGAAGATCGGCAGGCTGAGCACCTGGGAGCAGGTTCTCTCGGTCGCGGGCATCGATCCGGGCTCGAGACCCAGATGGCTGTAGGCGGGCTGGCGGTGAATCGGGATGGGGTAGTACACGATCGTGTTGATGCCTTCGTCCTGCAGCCGCTCCTTCAGCCAGTCACGGCAGCAGCTCTCCGGCAGTCCGTGACTGCTGCTGATCGCTGAGGGGCTGCACTGGGCCTGACAGGTCGGCTGACCGGTGGGGCAACTGCTGACACGCACAACGAACTGGTTCCAGCTGTGGCCCTCTTCGTCTGTCGGAAGCGTGATACCGGGCAGATCAGACAGCAGCTCCCGGTAGCGCGCGGCGATCTCCCGACGGCGGTCGATCCACTCGCTGAGCTTGGGCAGCTTGACGTTGAGCACAGCAGCCTGGATGGCGTCCAGCCGGCTGTTGTATCCCAGGGCCGTATGCAGGTAGCGGCGGGGCATCCCATGCACGGCCAGTTCCCGCATGGTCTGGGCGAGGGTGTCGTCATCGGTGGTGACGGCGCCTCCATCGCCTGCGCCGCCGAGATTCTTGGTGGGGAAAAAGCTGAAGCAGCCCACATCGCCGAAGCTGCCCACCGCCTGGTCCTGCCAGGTCGCTCCGGTGGCCTGGGCGCAATCTTCGATCACCCGCAGGCCATGGCGGGAAGCGATGTCCATCAAACGGGTCATGTCCACCGGCCGACCGAACAGATGCACCGGCATCAGCGCGCGTGTGGATCCGGTGATGGCGGCCTCGATCTGATTCAGATCGATCAGGAAGGTCTCCGGGTCCACATCCACGAAGATCGGTGTCGCACCGACCGCACTGATCGCTTCGGCCGTGGCGAAGAAGCTGAAGGCGCAGGTGATCACCTCGTCGCCAGGACCGATCCCGATGGCCCGCAAGGCCAGGATCAAAGCATCGGTTCCGCTGTTGCAGCCGATGGCGTGGCGCGTGCCGACGTTGTCGGCAAAAGCATGCTCAAACGTGCTGACCTGTGGCCCGCCGATGTACTGACCGCTGCGCAGCACACCGAGAACAGCCTTCTCGAGGTCCGTGCCGAGATCGGTGATCTGCTGGCTGAGGCTGAAGGGAGGCACGTGCATGGCGCTCACCTTAGGCCGCCCCTCAGGCCCTGGATCAGCCGAACCAGTCCGGCTCCAGGCCGGGATGCCATTTCACATTGCAGCCTACCGATGGAATCTGATCGGGGTTCACCGGTTCGCCTGCGAGCACTGCGTTGAGAGCAGCCCGCAGGTCGCTTCCATCGAGAGGCTGGTCGTTGCCGGGACGGCTCCCGTCGAGCTGGCCTCTGTACTGCAGCGTCTGGGGGCTGCTCTCATGGCTGCCAGCGAACAGATAGAACTCCGGTGTGCAGGCGGCTCGCAGGGAGCGGGCCAGAGTCTGGTCCTGATCCATCAGGTAAGGAAAGCTCCAGCCGTGACGTTCCGCCTGCTCCATGAGCTGGTCGGCTCCGTCCTGCGGGTGAGTGATCAAGCTGTTGCTGCTCACAGCCAGAAGCTGGATCCGATCCCGGTAATCCCGGTCCAGCCGGGTCAACTCCGGTTCGATGTGCTTGACGAAGGGGCAGTGGGCACAGATCACCATCATCAGCACCGGCTTCTGATCCAGGGCTGAACGATTGAGGGACGCCCCGCTGGTCGTGGGCAGCTGGAAGTCCGGCAGATCCGTGCCCAGGGGCAGCATCGTCGAGGGGGTCAGGGCCATGGCTCCGCTGCAGGAACAGGTGCTCTCCATCAGGATGGCGTCCACTGGCATTCAGGTGGGGTCATGCCGGGACGAAGCTGGTGTCAGACGGCATGGAGCCTGGGACTGTGCCTGTCTCTGCTGGCCTGCGGATCCAAGGATCAGCAGGAGGGATGGACCATCTATCCGCTGCAGCGCAACGAGCCTCACGACGGTCTGGCTGTCGTGAATCAGCCGGATGGTTTCGGCCTGCACATCTTTCTGGAGACCGACACCCGGGATGCCTCCATCTGCAGGCCCAGATGGCTTCCGGATCCGGCCCGGCTGTTCAACGGTCGTGGTTCAGCACCCTTCAGCTCCGGATTGGCGACCCGCCAGGAATTCTTCGAGGCCATGACGCGGGATGCCGTCGTTTCATCCCTGCAGCAGGAGCTGGAAGCCCTCTGCAAGCAGCGCGCTCCCGATGCCCGTTGGCAGTGGCTGGATCCCCCACGCTCTGAGGTGGAAGTGACCCCGGTTCAGTTGCCGGCACTGGAGGAGGAGGATCTGCTCACCGACCCCTACGAGGAGCTTCAGAGACAGAAGGCACTGCTGGGGGATGTCGTCCCCAACTGAAACGGCGGGACACCCGTGGGCTTCAGTAGGCCGCCCAGACGACGGGTTCCGCTTCGCGCCAGTAGCGGCTGAAGCGTCCGAGTCGTGGTGGCCGGGGCAGCTCCACAAAGGGATCGGGAGCCAGTTCCGCGATGGGGAGCTCGGCTTCAATCGCCTGGAGGATCCGCTGCAACCGTGGATCCACGGCGGAGCTGGTCACCACGCCGTCCGCCTCGTGTCGCCTTGCGAAGGCCAGCACCTCAGAGGCCACATCGCCCTTGCGCAGGGTGACGGGTAGCTCCAGGGCCGCCTCGTACAGAAAACCCAGTCGCTTGCGGCTGACCCGATTGGCTTCGATCCAATGGGTGTCGAAGACGAACAGAGCCGGTGCGTCCGGCCACGCCCGCAGGGCGGGATTGGCAGGGCCCAGGGCCTCCTCGTGAATCCAGAGAATCGGTCGTTGCATCGTCATGACGTTGTTCGGGACCTAGCGCTTGGGGCGGGCCAGGGCGGCACTGGCACCGCTGCGACCCCGACCATCACGCCGGGTGGGGCCATTGCCGCCGTCCCGAATGGCTGGCATCGGGGCAAAAAGCTGGCTCTCGAGCTGGTCGTAACTGCCCTCGAATGGGCAGTTGCCGGCGCTGGGGCATGCATCGCAGTAGCGGCCATCGCTGTAGCGCTCGAGGTTTCCGCGGTTGAAGAAGTAGGGCTTGTGGCTGAAGCTGCTGGCGACCCATTGCCAACTGAGGTGGTTGCTGGCGGGATCGCCATCCAGCAGGTGCTCGAGGAACCAGTCGGCACCGGCCTTCCAATGCACCCGACGCCAGTGCACCAGCCAGGCGGCCATCCACATCCGCGCGTGGTTGTGCAGCCATCCTGTGGTCACGAGCTCCTCGCGGAAGCCATCCATGCAGGCCAGTCCGGTGCGGCCTTCGCGCACGTCTTCGGGAAGCTCCCGGGAGTAGCTGGCGGCGTCATGGCCTGTCTTGAACGCTTCCAGGTCGTCATGGATGCCGTCGCCCAGATCGAGCCACATCCGCTGCCAGAAGTCGCGCCAGCCCAGCTCGTTGATCAGCTTGCCGCCGTCGTCCCGTTTCCGGATGCGCTGGAAGACCGCCTGCTTCACCTCCGCCAGCGTCAGCACGCCATGGCGGATGTATGGGGAGAGGCCGGTGACGGCGCCGTTCAGATGGTTGCGGCTTTTGGCGTAGCGGGACGGCTGCACCCGCGCCAATCTGGCTTCTGCGGCCTGACGGCCACCAGGAATCGGGCTGAGCGGTCCCTCTGCGCTGGGGAATTCCTCGATCAGCAGCGCCTCAAGCGCGTCTCGTGAGGCGAACTGACGGGGCAGATCGCCAGGGCTGGGAGGTGACGGGGTGCTGGGCACCGGCCTTGTGAAGCGAGCGAGCCGAGATCCTGGCGGGGGATGGGGGAGAATCGCGCGATCTGAACCCGTTCCGGTCCGTCCCGATGCTGCTTGATCTCACCGGCAAGAAGATCCTCGTCACCGGCATCGCCAACAACCGCTCCATCGCCTGGGGCATCGCTCAGCAACTCAAGGCTGCCGGCGCTGAGCTGGGCATCACCTACCTGCCGGATGAGAAGGGCCGCTTTGAAGCCAAGGTGCGAGAGCTCACAGCGCCGCTGGAGCCCAGCCTGTTTCTGCCACTCAATGTGCAGGACGCCGAGCAGATGGCCGGTGTCTTCGCGCAGATCAAGGACAAATGGGGCGTGCTGGATGGTCTGGTGCACTGTCTTGCCTTCGCCGGCAAGGAGGAACTGATCGGCGATTACAGCGCCACCACCGCCGAAGGCTTTGCCCGCTCGCTCGACATCAGTGCCTACTCACTGGCGCCACTCTGTGCCCACGCCAAGCCGCTGTTCAGCGAGAAAGCCGGGGTGATCACGCTCTCCTACCTGGGGGCTGAGCGCGCCATCCCCAACTACAACGTGATGGGTGTGGCGAAGGCTGCCCTCGAGGCATCAGTGCGATACCTGGCAGCGGAGCTGGGTCCGGAGAAGCAGGTGCGCGTGAACGCCATCAGTGCCGGCCCGATCCGCACGCTGGCCAGCTCCGCCATCGGCGGCATCCTCGAGATGATTCACAACGTGGAGGAGAAGGCGCCCCTGCGCCGCACGGTCACCCAGATGGAGGTGGGCGGCACCGCTGCTTTCCTGCTCAGTGATCTGGCCAGTGGCATCTCGGGTCAGACCATCTACGTCGATGCGGGCTATTGCGTCACCGGTATGTGAGGCAGCATGAGGGCAGCTGAGCAGCGGTGATGGCACGGCAGGGAGAGATCCATCGGGTCACCGGCGAGACCGATGTGAAGGTGCGGCTGGATCTGGATGGCACCGGTCAGTGCCAGGCCAGCACCGGAGTTCCTTTTCTCGACCACATGCTCCATCAGATCAGCAGCCACGGACTGATCAATCTGGAGATCAAGGCGGTGGGGGACACCCACATCGATGATCACCACACCAATGAGGATGTGGGCATCGCTGTGGGCCAGGCCCTGGCTCAGGCCCTGGGTGACCGTCGCGGCATTCACCGCTTTGGTCACTTCGTGGCGCCCTTGGATGAAGCCCTGGTGCAGGTGGTTCTCGACTGCTCAGGCCGCCCTCACCTGAGCTACAGCCTCAGCATCCCCACCCAGAAAATCGGCACGTATGACACCGAGCTGGTGAAGGAATTCTTCGTCGCCGTGGTGAACAACAGTGGCCTCACCCTGCACATCCGCCAGTTGGACGGCGTGAATTCCCACCACATCGTGGAAGCCTGTTTCAAGGCCTTCGCCCGGGCGTTGCGCATGGCCACGGAAATCGACCCACGTCGGGCCGGTGCCATTCCCAGCAGCAAGGGCGTGCTGGAGCAGGCGGGAGCCAACTGATCACCGAAGCCGCGCTTCACAGTCCGTTACGAGAGGATGGGGTGGTATCGATCGCCTGCCCGTGACCGTCGCTCCTGCCCGCCCCTACAACCGCAGCGACTGGGCCAGTGCCTTCGTCAATGTGGAACAGGAGCTCACCGATGTGGCGCTGTCGCCCGTTCGTGGAGCGGTGCCGGTGGAACTCCGCGGGACGTTTTACCGCAACGGTCCCGGTCGCCTCGAGCGTGACGGACATCGCGTTCATCACCCCTTCGATGGCGACGGCATGATCGCCGCCATGCGTTTCGACAACGGACGCGTGCAGCTGACCAACCGCTTCGTGCGCACGGAGGGCTGGCTGGCGGAGGAGAAGGCGGACAAGGTGCTGTATCGCGGTGTGTTCGGCAGCCAGAAGCCCGGCGGGCGGCTGGCCAACGCCTTCGACCTGCGGTTGAAGAACATCGCCAACACCAATGTGGTGCGCCTGGGTGATCAGCTGCTGGCCCTCTGGGAGGCCGCTGAACCCCATGCCCTTGATCCTGAGAGCCTGGAGACCCGCGGACTCTCGCGTCTGGATGGTGTGCTCAAGAAGGGTGAAGCCTTCAGTGCCCATCCTCGGTTTGATCCAGGTCACCACGGCCGCCCCTGCATGGTCACCTTCGGGGTCAAAACCGGGCCCCGCAGCACCATCCGGCTGATGGAGTTCGCCACCGAAGGTCCGGACGCCGGTGCGCTGCTTCACGACCGCTCCGACAGCTTTCCAGGCTTCGCTTTTCTGCATGATTTCGCCATCACCGCCAACTGGGCGGTGTTCCTGCAGAACGCCATCGCTTTCAACCCCCTGCCCTTCGTCACCGGTGAGAAAGGAGCAGCCCAGTGTTTGCAGTCCAAGCCGGGCGGCAAGGGGCGCTTCTGGCTGATCCCGCGGGATTCCGGTCGTTTCGCCGGCCAGAAGCCCCGCATCCTCGAGGCCCCCGATGGATTTGTCTTCCACCACCTCAACGCCTTTGAGGACGGCGATCACGTGGTCGTGGAGAGCATCGTGTACGACGACTTCCCCACGATCGGTCCTGATGAGGATTTCGCTGAGGTGGATTTCGACACGGTGCCTGAAGGGATCCTGCACCGCTGCCGCCTTGATTTGAGCCGTGAAACCGTGCAGACCGAGCGGATCTCAGAGCGCACCTGCGAGTTCGCCATGGTGAATCCAGACCGTCAGGGGCTGAGTGCCCAGTACGCCTGGATGGCGGTGGCGGAGCGGGAAACCGGCAACGATCCGCTTCAGGCGATTCAGAAGCTTGATCTGAAGTCCGGCACCACCCACACGTGGAGTGCTGCACCCCGCGGATTTGTGAGTGAGCCGCTGATGGTGCGCCGCCCCGGTGCTGAGGCGGAGGATGACGGCTGGGTGCTGGACCTGGTCTGGAACGGAGCCCGCCAGGCATCGGATCTGGTGATCCTTGATGCGCGCGATCTGTCTGAGGTGGCGTTGCTGGAGCTGCCTCTGCCTGTCCCCCACGGTCTGCACGGCAGCTGGGCTCCGACCCACTGACAGCTCAGTCGGATCTGCACACAACCAGGCCCCTTCTGCACATCCACTGGACACATTCAGTGTGTGCAGCGGATCTATATCGAAGGAAGCAGCAGCTCGATCAAGTTGCGCAGTTCAGTTCGTCGAACGATCAATCTCGTGCTTGCTGCACTGGGTACAGCCATGGCAGCAACAGCTGTTGTCCCCAGAACAGCTGCCGTGCAGGCTCAGGAGCCTCCTTGCGCCGGCACGGTGCTGCAGCTGTCGATCAACGAGACCGGCCCACTCTCCATCGATCGTTTCCGTTTCCATCTCCTGCTCAATGGTGAGGGAGATCGCGAGCAGGCGGCCATGGATCAGCTCAATCAGAGACTCTCAACGCTTCGCTTGCAGCTCAATCCCCTGGTATCAGGGACGCTCACGGTTTCTTCGCCCACCACATCCCGTCAGAGCAGCCGTGTGCGCGTGTCCGGTGAGATGAAAAGGGGGAACTACAACACACTGATTCAGTCGGTCGGACGGTTGCCCGGAGTTCGCCTTGTGGGGATGCAGTCGATCCCTGATCAGGACGATTCGGAGACGTTGAAGCAGAGCTTGATGCAGGCTGGTCTGCGGCGTGGCAAACAGGAAGCTGAGAGAACGGCCAAAGCCATCGGTGCAGCCAGGGTGAAGCTGATCCGCATCAACAGAACCAGCATCGGCGGCATTCCGCGGCCGATGCTGAAATCAGTTTCAGAGGATGCGCCATTCAGGCCGGATGAAGCTCCGGATCCACAGATCGCGGTGCGCATGCAGCTGGATTACTGCCTGTTTTGATCCCTAATCACAGAGATTGGGTGTTGATTCTCGACAGCTCCTTCCAGGCCAGGCGGGGGGCGCTCCACAGGGTTCCGAGCACGAGCGGTGTGACCGGGACGGCGGCAATCACGATGAATGCCTGGAGGGCATCGATGGAATCGGCACCCGATCCGATCCGCAGCAGCACCAGCGTCAGGCTGCCGATGATCAGAGCCCAAAACAGGCGCAGTGCGGCTGGGGGCTCCTGGCGACCGCTCACCACCATCGCGGCGGCGTAGCTCATCGAATCGGCACTGGTGCACATGAACAGCACCACCAGCACCAGGCCCACCAGGATGAACACTCCCGAGATGGGAAGTTGCTGGAGGATCGCCAGCAGCGCTCCTGCGTGTCCCTCAGCGGCAAGGGGACCGCTGATGGCCCCCGCTGTATCCAGCTCGAGGGCCATGCCGGTGCCGCCGAGAAGTGTGAACCAGATGTTGGTCACCAACGGACAGAGGATCGCCACGGCCAGCACCAGCTCCCGGATGGTCCGTCCGCGGCTGACTCCTGCAGTGAACAGGCCCATCAGGGGTGCATATCCAAGAAACCAGCCCCAATAGAAAACGGTCCAGCCATTGACCCAGCCCTCGTTGGCAGAGGTCCGGTTCAGAGCCATCTGGGGAAGATGCGTCAGGTAGGTGGAAAATCCGCTCACGAAGTGCTGGATCAGAAACCAGCCAGGGCCGAGCAGCAGCAGTCCGCTCGCCATGGCCAGCGTCAGCCATACGTTCAGTTCAGAGAGCCACTTGATGCCCTTCTGGATGCCACTCACCGTTGAAGTGGCGAACACCGCCGTCAGCAGCACAACAACCAGGGATTGCATGCCGGCCGTGTCACTGAGCCACGGCAGTTTTCCCGCCGCATTGCTGAGCTGAAGCGACAGGAACCCCAGCGGTCCGACGGTGCCTGCGATGGCAGCAACCACGGAGAGTCCGTCGGCAAGTGCGCCGATCGGCCCCTCCACCATGGCTTTGGGAAGCAACGGCACCAGCAGGGTTCGCGGCCGGAGTGGCTCACCACGTCGCTCCAGGATCGAGAAGGTGATCGTCACGGTGGTGGCGACAAGAGCCCAGGCCAGAAAACCCCAGTGGAGAAAGCTGACCGCAAGAGCCGGGTCCACCGCAGCCGCACTGCTGCCTTCGATGCCTTGGAAATGGGGCGCCGGGGACTGGAAATGGGTGAGCGGTTCGGCAGCGGACCAGAACACTCCTCCCCCTGCCAGCAGGGTGCAGATCAGCACCGCACACCAGTCAAAGAATTTCAGGCTGGGCTTTGCCTCGGGCCCTCCGAGCCTGAGGCTGCCGAGGGGGCTGATGGCCATGCCCATGGCGATCAGGAACAGAACCACAACCATCCAGAGCCAGACACCTCCCAGCAGGGAACTCACGAAGGCCTTGCCTTCGCTGGTGAAGGTTTCAGCCAGGGTGAGATCGACAGCAGCCACCAGCAGAAAGATCAGCAGCGGTCCGGCCCCGACCCAGAGAGGGCTTTCCCGGATCCAGTGGCGTGGGGTCTTGGCGGAATCAGACATGGAAAACGGGCTCAGAGACGGACAGCTGTGCGCTGGTGGCTCCAGCAGGACAGATCAACGGCGGGTTGGTTCCCACTGGCCAGTCGTGCCAGGGAGTCCCCGATCAACGGGGCGAACTTGAAGGCCTGACCGGAGCCTCCCGTGAACAGGCTGAGGTTCGGGCTGAGCCGATCCAGCACGAAATTCACATCACTGGTCATGGAGTAGGGGCTCATCACCGTTTCCACGCGCTCCTGCACGCCTTCAACGTTGTTGAACAGAAAGGTGTCAAGCAGTTCCACAAGCCTTGGCGGCGGCTCCGTGGCCATGGCATTGGGCTCGGCCACGCGGAGCTCCTGGGGAGCCCAGTCGATCCCGGCTTTGATCCGCGGGCGGCCATCAGCCGTGTGGCTGAGAACGGGGAAGCCGTAATAGAGACCGCCGTCGTCCCCGCGTTCCTGCTGGAAGCAGAACCACTGGGGATAGCGATCGGCCAGGGCCGGATCGACGGTGTAATGGGCCCAGAGCATCGGCCAGACCTCGAGTTTCGGAGCCAGCCCCAGCGGAGCCAGAAGCAGCTGACTCCAGATGCCGCTGGTCACCACCACCTGGCCTGCGCTGATGTGATGGCCGTTCTCGAGGGTGACGCCCGCGCCATCGGGATCGATGCCGGCCACGGGGCAGTGTTCGATCAGCTGCTGACCTGCGTTGCGGGCGGTGCGGGTCCAGTGGGCGATCACCTTGTCACTGCGCACCGCGCCGGCGGTGGGCTCGAACAGTCCGGTGAAGTCCGGTTTCGGGTTCAGCGGAAACCGTGCCTTGATCTCTTCAGCACGGAGGGCTTCATAGGGAATGCCCTGGTCGTCCATCACGCGGCGGGCGCCGGGAATCGATCCCTCAATCGTTTCCTCATCCCAGCTTTCGCCATAGAAGAGCAGTCCGTGCGTTTCGCGCAGTTGCTCTCCGGCATGGGTTTCCTCCTCCCTCCAGAGGCGATTGGCCTCCTGAGCAAGCCTGCAGAGCACCGGATCGGAGTACATCTCGCGGAACATCCGGGTTTCTCCGAAGCTGCTCGCCCTGGCATGGGCCAGTGTCCTGGCCTCCAGCAGCACCACATCGCCGATGCCGTGACGGGCCAGGGAGGCGGCGCAGCTGAGCCCGGCCATTCCGCCGCCGATGATCACGACAGCGGCCTGGGACGGCAGAGAGGAGGGTTGGGTCATGCGGCATCTCCGAAGCTGAGGCCGATGGGGTCGCTGCTGGATTCAGCCACGTCCACCAGAGCAGCCCCAACCGAGAGCCCCTGATCGCGCCGACTCAGGTAGTTGGCGGCCCGCTGCCGGACCTCGCAGCGCACGAAGGAATACACGTCCTCCGCACCGGCGTTGTTCCAGGCCTCCGGGGAGAACCGCTCGATGGAATCGGCAATCACGGCACCGGCATTCACCAGGGGATCCGGCAGCACACGGATGCCACGGCGGCGCAGCTCATCGGCCAGTTGCGGGTTCTGGAAGGGGGCGTTGGCAGCCGGAACCACGGCCTCCGTGCGCAGGGCGTCTGCCATGGCTGCATCGATCAGGCCGGAGATGGAGCAGGGCAGCAGCAGGTCCAGCTTCAGCTCCCACCAGGAGCATCCCTGCGGCAGCGGCGTCGCGCCGGGTATGGAAGCCCGTTCACGACTGAGATCCACGGTGAAGACCGTCCAGCCGTGGTCCACCAGGGCGCGGGCGACGGTGCCTCCCACCGCGCCGCATCCGTGCACCAGGGCGCGCCCGGGCTTGGCAGTTTTCAGGTCCGTCTCCAGCACGGCTTCGACGGCGCCCAGGGTGCCGTGAGCCGTGGCAGCACTGGCATCCACCGGACTGCCGACCGCAGCCAGCACGTGCGGTGTGAGCTCGGTCAGCCGCTCCATGTCCTCAAGGCTGGTGTTGAGGTCACAGCCGGTGATCATGGCTCCGTCGAGCGACTGCAGCAGCTCGGCGGTGATGTTGATCAGTTCATCCTTGACCGCTGCAGGCTCCGAGGCCCGGGCCACGATCTTGCCGCCGGCGAAACCGGTGCCATAGAGATCGTGCTTGTGGGTCATCAACCCTGCAAGACGTTCGCCATCAGCGATGCAGGCTTCATCACTGGGGTAATTGAGAAGACGAAGGCCACCGTTGGCAGGTCGCTTGGCGTCGGTGTCCTCCGCCACCACGAACACCGAGAGGTGATCCGAGACGTGCTCGGCAAGCACCGAGACACTCGGTGTGGGTCTTGTTTGGGTTGTCATCAGGCGACCTTCTCCATGATCTGGTGGTGCTCGACGTAATCCAGGCTCCACTCACTCGGAGCTTCAGCGATGCGTTGCTCCAGCTGCGTGTAAACCTGATCAGCGACGCTGTCTCCTGCCACGCTGGCGAAGCTGTGCCGGCTCCAGCTGCGGATGGTGGCCATCAGTCCTGCTGCAAAAGCAGCGGTGTCTCCGTTCTCGTTCCAGCGGCGGCGGTACGGGCACTTCACATACACCGTGCGTTCGTTCACCAGCCGCAGGCCGTTGCGATAGGGCGCTGAGGTGGTGTCCTTCAGCGGAGCCATGAACTCCTCTGGAGACTTGTAGAAATTCAGAACCGTTCCACTGCGGTACTGCTCCTCGGAGATCACGCCTTCATCAGCCAGGCCACGCCAGATCTGATGCAGCTGGTCATGCACGTTGCGGGTTTCGCCACCGTTGTGACCCAGATAGCGGCCTTCCCCATCGCGGGAGAGGTTCACGGTCAGCAGGCGCCCGCCGACCTTCAGTTCGCGGCTGCGCAGTTCGAGGATGAACGTCCAGTCCTTCATCGCCTGGGTTGTGAAGCGCTCCAGTGCTTCCGCATCCCCTGAGGCGAGCACATGGGTATGCGTCTCCAGCTGGCCAGGTGATGCACTCAGCCAGTGCATCGCGGTGGCGGAGAAGCCGAAGCTCACCGTGTTCGGCCCCACGGAGGGTTCGTAGAAGCTGCGGGCACTCACCAGCACCGTCGGTTTCGCAGGGCGCGGGATCTGCAGGGCCAGGTTCTCGGCCAGAGCGACGTTGTCATTGCTCGGCAGATCGTTGCCGATCAGGGTCAGGTGGGCCTCGGGCTGGTTGCCATGCAGGCGATCCAGCACTTGATTCCAGAGACCGACGGCAGTGCCGCCGTCGGCGGCTCCGTAATCGATCAGCACGTGACTGTCAGAGACAGCCAGTTGGTCAACACAAGTCAAGGCCCAGTCCGAGGCGGCTTCGATGCAGAGGAGTGCGCCTTCGGTCTGCGCGCTGTAACCCGTGGTCATGGCGATGGCCATGAACCTCGTCAGCGGCAGGGTTCACCGTACAGGACTCGTTTTTCAGCCCCCCGTGACACAGAGCACCTGGGTGTGTTCAGGCGGCCTGAAGCAGCTCCCTGAGGCCTGGTTCCAGCTGGGCGAAAGCCCGCCCCCGGTGCCCGTGATGCTTCTTTTCGCTGAGCGGCATCTCGGCGAAGGTGAGGCCGGTGCCCGACACCTCGAAGACGGGGTCGTAGCCGAAGCCTCCGTCGCCGCGGGGCTCAGTGGTGATCGAGCCCTCACAGCGACCCTCCACCTCCAGCAGCACCGTCCCGTCGGGTGCGGCCAGGCAAAGGGCAGCGATGAAGCAGGCAGAACGGTCCTCAACCTCACCCAGAGCATCCAGCAGTTTTGCGATCCGCTCGGGATCCGTGGGTGCATAGCGCGCCGAATGCACACCGGGGGCTCCGTCCAGGGCCGTGACACTCAGGCCCGAGTCATCGGCCAGGGACCATTCGCCACAGGCGGCCGCCACGGCCCGAGCCTTGATGCGGGCATTGGCGGCGAAACTGGCGCCGGTCTCCTCAATGTCCAGACCGCTGGGCTGGGGTTGCACGTCCAGAGGAAGCGCGCCGAGCAGACCCTGGAATTCGCGGATCTTGCCCTGGTTTCCACTGGCGATGATCAGACGTTTCATGCGGCTTCGGCGAAGCGTCGGGCCCAGCTCAGCACGGCGTTGACCCGTTCGGCATCGGGGGCTTCGCAGTAGAGACGCAGCAACGGCTCGGTGCCCGAGAAGCGCAGCATGAGCCAGTGGCTCGGTCCCAGTCGGAGCTTGATGCCGTCCGTGCTGATCACGCTCTGCACGGCGGTGCCGGCGACCTCCTCCGGTGGTGCATCCGCCAGCAGGGTCTCCAGCCGCCGGCGGGCGTCCATATCGGCCAGCCGCAGGTCGAGCCGGTCGTAATGGCTGGCTCCGCCGTGGCGCTGCTGCAGGTCATTCAGACGTGCCCCAAGCGGTTGCCCGCTCTCCACCAGGGCTTCCAGCACCAGCATCGCCGCGAACAGGGCGTCTCGCTCGGGAAGGTGCATTCCGAATCCGACACCGCCTGATTCCTCTCCGCCGATGAGGACCTCACCCGCCAGCATTTCCGCAGCGATGTATTTGAAACCCACGGGCAGCTCCTGAACCTCGCGCCCGAGCCCCTCGGCCACCAGGCGCATCAGGTCCGAGCCACTCACGGTCTTCACCACGGTTCCAGGCAGTTGCCTGGCCCGAGCCAGATGATCAATCAGGAGCGGCATCAGCAGCTGGGTGCTGCAGAACCGGCCCGTTTCATCCACAGCGGCGATCCGATCTCCGTCTCCGTCGAACACCAGTCCGACCGCCGGCGTCCCCGCTGCCGTTGAAGCCTGCACCGCAGTGATCAGCTGGCTCAGGTAAGGAGCCAGCGGTTCCGGCGGATGACCGCCGAACAGTGGGTCGCGCTCACTGCGGATCTCCTCCACCAGACCATCGCCGGAGCAGTCCAGAAGCTCGGAGACACATCCCGCCGCCGAGCCATGCATCGGGTCGACGATCACCTTCAGGTTCATGGACCTGAGTCCCTCTCTCAGGGCCGTCAGATCGAGTTTGCGGCGCAGACCCTCCAGATGCTCCCGCCTTCCGTCGAAGCGGTGGATCGTTCCCTGAATCGGAGCTGTGATCCCAGCGGCAGCCAGTCGTCTCTCCACAGCGGCGGTGAAGTCACCCTCCACCGAACCACCGAAGGGCCCCTTGATCTTGAGCCCCAGCCATTCGGAGGGATTGTGACTGGCGGTGATCACCAGAGCGCCCAGGGCACGTCGCTCAACAACCGCCCAGCTGCAGGCGGGTGTGGGCACAGCTGTCTCGGTGAGCAGTGGTTCCAGCTCGCTGCCGCGGACGGCGGCTGTGATCGCCTCGGCCAGTTCAGGTGCCAGAAAGCGCCGGTCATAGCCGATCACGACGGTGCGACTCTCAAGGCCTGCCGGGGCGCGATGGGCGAGTTCCTGAGCCGCTGCCGCCGCCACACGCAGCAGGCGTTCCACCGTGATGTCCACCCCGAGAACGCCACGCCAGCCATCGGTGCCGAATCGGATCGGAGCAGGGTGCAGAGGCAGGGGGGCTGAGGACATGGAACACCTGGCAGCGAACAGGATCTAGCAGTTGCGCGCCGTAGGGTCGCCTCATGGGTGACACCCCGCCTGCCGACAACGCTCTCACCGATCGTTTGCTGCGCAGCTGGCTGCGCTGTCGGCGCAAGGCGTGGCTGGATCGTCATGGTGATGCGGCTGATCGGTTGTGGACCGCGCATCGCAATCTTCAGCTCGATGATCAGCAGCGGTGTTTCGCGGCGCTTCTACGGCAGCCTCCCGGACGGGGAGAGGCGTCCTGTCGCGATGGTGCCGAGTCGGTTGTCGGTCTGCGCTTGAAGGGCACCGGTCCTTCCGGGGAGCCGCTCGAGGCCCATCCACCCCTGCTTCGACGGGTGAAGGGACAGAGCCGCTGGGGGGCTTTCGCCTACCAGCCGGTCATCGCCCGTCAGGGTCGTCGTCTCACCAGGGAACATCAGCTGCCCCTGGCCCTGATGGGCCATCTTCTGGAGCAGGTTCAGGACAGTCCTGTCCAGGACCTGCTGGTGCTGGGGGGATCCGGTCGGCGGCTGGAGCGGGACCGGGTCGGATTGTCTTCAGGTCTCCGTCGCCAGCTCAGCGAGGCTCTGCGAAAGCTGGGCCAGGATCTGCAGCGTTCCCAACCTCCGGCGCTGGCGGCGGATCGTCGCAAGTGTTCTCTCTGCAGCTGGCGAGTCAGTTGCAACGCCGTTGCCGCCTCCGAGGGGCATCTCAGTGAGGTGAGCGGCATCGGCGCCCGTCGGCGCGAAATGCTGATGGAGATCGGTATCCGCGGCCTCGAGGATCTGGCGGCGGCTGAACCCGATCGGCTGGCGGCGCAGATGGAACGCTTCGGCGATCAGCACGGCGTGGTGGCGCGCACATTGGTGGCCCAGGCACGGGTCCAGCGGGACGGCCGGGTGGAACGTCTGCTGAGGTCACCGGCTGTGCCGGAGCTTGAGACAGCGCCCGGAGTTCTGCTGTACGACATCGAGTCGGATCCCGACGCCCGTCACGATTTCCTGCATGGTTTCGTTTGCCTGCCCAGGGATTCCAGCGGGGCCTGGCTGCCGCATGCCGCGAAATACCACCCTGTCCTGATGCTTCAGGACCATCCGGAGGAACGCAGCTGGAGACGGTTGACGTGCCTGCTGGATCGATTCGCCTCCTGGCCCGTGCTGCATTACGGAGAAACGGAGTCTTTGGCCCTGCGACGCATGGCCCAGCGCCAGGGAGTTGCGGATGCTGATCTCACCGACCTGCGGCAGCGGCTCGTGGATGTGCACGCCAGGGTGCGCAGCCACTGGCGCTTGCCGCTGAACAGCTACGGACTCAAATCCGTTGCGGCCTGGCGTGGATTCCGCTGGGGTCAGGCCGGCGCCGATGGGGCCCGTGCGCTGCTCTGGTGGCGTCAGTGGCAGGGGGAAGGTGAACGACGCCGGGGACATTCCCATGCCCTGGATCGGATCTTCCGGTACAACCGCGATGACTGTCTGGCGACCTGGGCTGTCGCTGAATGGCTGCTGAAGCGGGATGGTGCTCCTGATCAGGAGGAACCGGCAGAAACCGGCGGGTCCTGAAACCCTCCAGGCCGCTGAAGGATCAGACATTGACCTTCCGGTCCCTCAAGCTCCGCTTCCTGCAGCCATTGCCGGCGCACCAGCGCAAGACCGATCCAGCGTTGACCTGGCGTCACCTCCAGGCTGGAGGTGACGACACCAGCACGGTCACCGTTGCATCCGAGTTTCGCTTCGGCACTGATCGCAGCTGTGCTGCTCCAGCAGCGCAGCTGCTGCTTCACCCCACCGCTCGACGCCAGCTTGGCCATGGTTTCCTGGCCGAGGTAGCAACCTTTTGACAGGCTGATCCGCCTCGCCAGGCCAAGTTCAAAGGGATTGGTGTCGCCTGTCAGCTCTTGGCTCGACGGCCAACCCTGAAGGAGTCGCCACTGTTCGAGGGCATCAGCATCCGCCAGTGGCAGGTCCGAGCAGTCCTTCGGAAGCCCCTGCCCCGGGAGCAGCCAGGCCACGGTGTCAGCGTCGGGAAGGGTCTGAAGACGCTGTTGGCGTCTGCCAGCGCTGACGCGGACGCGATCAGCCGGAAAGATCACCTGATCGAAGCCATTGGTGATGGCGTCGGCCTCACCAGCCAGCACCAGAACATCCGCGCCCGTCGGATCCATCCGGATCTCCAGCAGCCCCCTCAGCCGTCCTGTGGCGCTCAGCCAGCAACTCTGGACCAGAACACCTTCTGGAATCTCCTTGAGGTCGGCACTGGTCTGACCCTGGAGAAAGTCACGGGCTCCCGGCCCCTCCAGCCGCAGCAGCGGAAAGTCGTCCTGCCAGAGCAGCGTTGCGGTCATGCCGCCAGCTCCAGGGCGCATCCGGCCACCTCTGAAAGTCGATAGAGGCTGATCAGTTCCAGCCCGGCCGATTCCATTGCGGCTGCACCTCCCTCCTCCCGATCCACGATGGTGACGACCCGCTGCACGCGGAAGCCGGCGTCCTGCAGCTGCTGCACGGCTTTGAGGGCTGAACCTCCTGTGGTCACAACGTCTTCGAGAACGGTCACGATCGATCCTGGCGCCGGCAGAGGACCCTCCAGCCAGGCGGCAGTTCCATGGCCCTTCGCCTGTTTGCGCACGATCAGAGCATCGAGAGGCCTGCCGGACAGGGCCGCCGCCATCGCCACCCCGCTCACGAGCGGGTCAGCCCCAAGGGTGAGACCGGCGACGGCGGCGGCGTCCTCCTCCACATGAGCCAGCATGGCTGTGCTGATCAGAGCCAGGCCCCGACCGCTGAGACTCACCGGCTTGCAGTTGACGTAATGCTCGCTCTGGCGGCCTGAAGCCAGCTTGAACGTCCCCCGTCGGTAAGCCTCCATGGCAAGGCGCTTCAGCAGGAGCCTGGTCGGGTCTTCCGCGGGGGCCGGAGGACTGGGCATGGGACTGGCCGCACGCAACAACGTTCCTTAGTTTGCGCTCAGAGGCATGACGTCCCGCGATGCAGCGGCTGCTGTCGGTTCCGTTTCTGCTGTTCCTGATGCAGGTGGCTGCTCTTCCAGTCCAGGCAGGTCCTGTCCTCTGCAGCAGCTCCCTGGAGGTCGGCGAGCCGGGAACGGCCCCGGTGGAGGTCACGGTCTGCGAGCCGGTTCAGTCCACCTCAGAGCTGGTCACTCAACGCTTCTTCACCTGGACCGCTCCCTATGCCAGGGGGGTCGATCTGATGCATCAGATCACTGACCTGTTCGGTGTCGCTCTGGGTGGAACGGATGGCAACCGATGGATGGGTCTGGGATTCCCCGATCAGACGATCATCTGGGACAGCAGTGCGATTCACAACACCACGGCTGCTCTGCTGGAGCAGCAGAGTCCTGCGATTCCCTGGAGGACCATGGATCTGCCGAATGGATTCAGTGCTGGTCTGTCCGGGAGCGTCCCAGGGACAGCTCCATTGTGGTAACACTCAGGCAGGACCCCGGGGGTCTAGCAATCTGGTGAATGCAGCGAACTCATAATTCGCCTAAGGCGAGTTCGATCCTCGCGACCCCCATCCACTTCTTCTGATGCGGCTGTTCCTGCTGGTCCTGCTCATGGTCCTGCCGGCTTTTTTTGCCGCTGCCGAAATCGCACTGCTGCGGTTGCGACCCAGCCGCGTTGAGGTGCTGGTGGAGGAAGGGCTGCGCGGCGCGGCAGCTGTTCAGCGCCTGCAGCGTCACCTCAAACGGGCTCTGATGGTGTCCCAGCTGGGAGCGACTCTCGCCATCGTCGCGCTCGGCTGGGCTGGTCGTGGACTCGGCATGCGGCTCTGGCCGGACGGAACTGCCGGCGCTGTCTGGCTGGATACGGGGCTGTTTCTGACAATCGTTCTGAGCGCGACGCTCGTTGCCGGTCTCTTGCCGAAGGCCTGGGTGCTCAATCGTCCCGAGTCGGCGGCATTGCGGCTGGCTCCTGTCCTGGAGACGGTGATGCGCTGTCTGTCCCCGCTGATCAATGTCCTGGAATCGCTGTCGGCACTTCTGCTGCGGTTGGCAGGACTGGCGCCCCAGTGGGATGCCCTGGTGCCGGTGCTCTCGGCCGGGGAGCTGGAAACCCTGATCGAATCCGGCCGGGTCACGGGTCTCTTCCCGGACGAGCGCAACATCCTCGAGGGGGTCTTCGCGCTGCGCGATACCCAGGTCCGTGAGGTCATGGTTCCGCGGTCGGGGATGGTGACCCTGCCGGTGGACGTGCGGTTCGCTCAGATGATGGAAGCCGTCCACCACACGCGCCATGCCCGTTTCCCGGTGATCGGGCAGTCGCTGGATGACGTCAGGGGGATTCTCGATCTACGGCAGATGGCGGAACCGATCTCCCGGGGTGAACTGGTTGCCGAGTCTCCCCTGGAGCCCTATCTGCAGCCAGCCGTGCGCGTGCCGGAGACCAGCACCCTCGCTGAACTGCTGCCGATGATCCGCAGCGGGCAGCCTCTGATTCTTGTGGTGGATGAACACGGTGGCACCGAGGGTCTGGTGACCGCCGCGGATCTCACCGGTGAGATCGTGGGGGACGAGCTGCAGCACGACCCCCATGAGCCCGAGTTGCAGCCGGTTGAGGATCAACCGGGGATCTGGCTGGTGGCGGGTGATCTCGAGATTTTCGAGCTGAACCGGCAGCTGAACCTCGAGCTGCCCGAGGCAGACGACCATCACACGCTGGCGGGGTTCCTGCTGGAGCGGCTGCAGCACATCCCGTCCCCCGGAGAAGCCCTGCGCTTCAACGGTCTTCAGTTCGAAATCACAGCCATGGCCGGGCCGCGGATCGAGCGGGTCCGTCTGGTCCTGCCGGATCAGACTCAGGATGACAAGTGAATCCCCGATAATCTCCCCCTGCGTCCAGGGCTCGCTGATGTCTCCCGACCCCATGGTTCCGGTGAAGGTCGGGGTGATAGGTATCGGCAACATGGGTTGGCACCATGCCCGGGTGCTGAGCCTGCTCAAGGATGCGGATCTGGTGGGTGTGGCCGATCCGGATGCAGCGCGGGGACAGCTGGCAACCGAGCAGTTCGGGTGTCGTTGGTTCGCGGATTACCGGACCATGCTTTCGGAGGTGGAGGCGGTCTGCATCGCGGTTCCGACCCTTCTGCATCATTCCGTCGGCATGGCCTGCCTTGATGCCGGCCTTCACGCTCTGATCGAGAAGCCGATCGCGGCCAGCCAGGATGAAGCTGCGGCGCTGATCGAGGCGGCCACGCGTGCCGGCCGGTTGCTCCAGGTTGGCCATATCGAGCGGTTCAACCCCGCGTTCCGGGAACTCACGAAGGTGGTGGCGAATGAGGAGGTGGTGGTCCTGGAAGGGCGCCGCCACAGTCCTCATGCCGATCGAGCCAACGACGTCTCGGTCGTTCTGGACCTGATGATTCATGACATCGATCTCGTGCTGGAGCTGGCCCAGGCGCCGGTGGTGCGTCTCGCCGCGGCCGGAGGTCGCAGCTCCGAAGGCCCGATCGACTACGTCAACGCCACCCTCGGTTTCGACAACGGCGTCGTGGCCAGTCTCACCGCCAGCAAGATGAGTCACCGCAAGATCCGCAGCCTCAGTGCGCATTGCCGCTCGAGCCTCGTGGAGACGGATTTTCTCAACCACACCCTTCACATCCATCGCCGCGCCCATGAGTGGTATTCCGCGGACCATGGCGAGCTCCTGTACCGAAATGACGGCTTCATCGAGGAGGTGAGCACCACGTCGATCGAGCCGCTCTACGCCGAACTGGAACACTTCCTGCAGTGCGTCCGGGGCAGGGAGACCCCGGCCGTGGATGGTCAGCAGGCGTCCAGGGCGCTGCGACTGGCGGACCTGATCGAGCAGGCGGTCGAGCATCCCGACATGGGCGTGCCGCTCACTGAGCCGATCTGATCTCCGATCACACCAGCCCTTCCTGTTCCGCCAGTTCCCGCAGGGCTGCGATCTGCCAGCGGCGACACACATCCGGGGAGGAGCCGTAGAACTGACCCCAGGCCATGGCTTTGTGCTGTGCGTAGGAGCTGGGGTCCTGCTCAGGGTGGCCCTGCTGCCAACCGACACGCACGGCATGGCCGATCACCACATCCAGGGCGAGATCGTCATCGAATCGCACCTCCGGGTTGGCCTCCACGAAGGCCATCAGGGAGAGCAGGCATTCGGTGCAGAGCTGCCGGTACTCCGGAGCCGTGATCCGGCTCAGCAGGTGCTCCACCTGGGTGGCGAAGTTGCGTTCCCCAGCTGTCTTTTCCAGGATCAGACGGCTGTTGAGTCGGTTGCGGCGCTCCAGCTTGTCCCCGATCACGAGGCCGCGGCAGTGCTGCAGCAGGGACCAGATGCCGGCGTAGAAATCGCGGGGAACCCGTTGCAGCGTCCCGAGTCGGATGCGGTGCTGCAACCAGTCCCCGCTGCTGGGAGGCTCCGCCAGCGGATCAGGCACCTTCCACTGCACGCGGCCGCTCACATGCAGCTGTTCCCCCCGCTTCAGTGCCGCGCGGGCGTGATCCACGTCCGTCAAGACGGCACGCAGACGACAGCGGACCGCGTGCGGTGCCTCGTTGCAGAGTGCTTCAAAGGCCTCGTCCTGACTGAGCTGCTGCTCGGCGGCCAGTTCCGAGGTGAGCAGCAGCAGCAGTTGTCCGAGCTGGAGCGTCAGGCTGCCCTTGAGGAGATCCGGCTCGCGTCGGGCCACGCTGTCGAGGGCGAGCAGCAGTTCCTGTTCCAGCATCCGTTCGCGACCGTCGCGGCCGCTGGTGCGATCGATCAGAGCCGCGATCGCACTGCTGTCCTGCGGCGTGCTCAATCGGGAGTCGGCGGTGTAGTTGCGACCGACGACCACCTGCTTCTGACGGACCAGCAGATCGGTGAGGGCATCCTCCAGCTGGGGATGCACCATCCCCATGGCGCCGGCGCAGCGACGCACGACACTCCAGTCTCCGCAATGAAGTCCCCGGTGATAGACCTCGTCCAACAGCGCATCGATATCCACGGGCTGCCCCTGCTTGGTCCCCTGGATCCCACCGCCGCCCTGTCGCTGCTGCAGCAGTTCGAGCACTTCGGCCTGCTCGTGCAGAGAAGCGCTGTTCCAGAGCCGAATCTGCAGTTCTTCGATCGAGGTCTCATCCAGTTCCTGCTCCTCGGCGGCCGTCAGGTCCCTGAGATCAGTGGCGTCGCGCAGCAGCGGTGGTGACTGGTCGCGGACGCGCCGCTGCCTGGTCGGTGCATCGGAGGGCTCTGGAAGCGCTTGCCACTGTCCGTGAGGCGCCAGCTCGCTCAGCCGGTCGAACCGGACCGGGATTCCGGCGATCTCACCCGACTGAAGGGTATGACCGAGTTTCAGGAAGGCCTCCGGGTGGCGTTGCAGCGCCTCCGCTCCGACCGGGATCAGAAGCAGGGGCAGCCCCTCCCCACGCCAGTGGCGCTGGAGCAGATGCAGTTCATCCACAACGGTGTCCGCCAGTTGCAACGGGTCATCGGCCAGATAGCTGTTGCTGTCCTCCAGCACCGCAGCCGTATGGGCCATGGCGATGCCCCGCCGGCGGTAGAACCGGGCGGTTTCCTCGGTTTCAATGCGCTGTCCCGGCTGACCACTGAGCCCGAGCTTGGCGTTGCTTCCCAGCACACAGAGATCGTCACTCAGCTCGGCGGAGGCCCGCACCGTCACGTCGCCGCCGCCGTCCACCGGCAGACCTGCTGCCATCAGCGCCTCCAGCACAGATGGTGTCTCGGCAGCCATGGCGACCAGCACCGCTTCGGCTCCAAGGGTGGTGGGTGAACGCCGTTCGCAGGGGTCCAGGTCCTCCGGCGTGATCAGTCGTGCGAGCAGCATGTCTCCCACCCAGACCAGGCTCTGGGTCCAGATCAGCGGCAGGTTGGCGTTCGCCTGGCGGGGCTGACTGCCGGGGACCTGGCGTTCCTGGTCCACCTTGTCGTCGGGTACCCGGTACAACTCCGGGAACAGCTGCTCCCCGTCCTGCTCCACCGCCAAGGGGGTGAGTCGGGCTCGCCAGCGGCGGGCGTCGTCCCACCGTTCTTCACAGCAGGCCGTCACCAGTTCGAAGGCCAGAAACAGCGGCCATTCCGATTCGATCCCCTCGAAGGCCGACAACTCCTCCGGCTCGTAATGCAGTCGTGAAACGTCCTCCACCGGTGTCTGGTGCCCGTCGCGAAGGAACCGCTTGTAGCCGTAGGCGCCGCCGAGTTCCCGTCGGAGCCGTCGCACCGTTCGCTCGATCAGAGAGCGGTCTTCCACCGCCCATGCGGGGTAGCCCACCACCGAGAGGCAGGCACTGTCGGCTTCCTTGCTGGCCGATTCCCGGGGGAGAAGGCTCTCGAGCGCCCGTCTCAGCCGCACGATGGCTCCCTGAGGAATCAGCAGTTGACGGCTGCCGTCACCGTGGTGGCCGAAGAGGTCCAACCCCTCGAGCCCCTCCAGGGCGGCTTTCGCCATTCCGATGGAACTGGCGTTGCGTTCCGGCAGCCCATGGTTTCCCTTGTCGCCCCGTTCCCAGATGCCGTAGTCGCGGGTCCTGTAGGCCCTCGCCACGTAGTAGATCAGGTTCTGAATGAAGTCCGCTTCATCCCTGCTCTGGATGACGGGGAGACCGCCGCGGCTGAGCTGGGCCAGCTGCAGCAGATAGAGCGAGGTGGCATCCAGTTGCAGATGACCCCAGGCGTGATCGGCCACCACGGGCTCACCGCTGCGGCTGTCGTATTTGGCATGGAGGGCGTCGCCGGGGTCGAGGCTGCTCTTGAACCGCTCCACTTTTCCGGCCTGCCGCATCATCGATCGCAGCAGACCCCGCATCAGGGCCAGCACCCGCTGTTCCAGCTCCCAGGCCCGACTGCAGCGCGCGCCATGACGTCGTCGGTGGGCGAGGGCAAGCCCCCACACGCACTGGATGGAATAGACGCAGTCCCGCACCCAGGCATCGCCGTAATCGCCGTGGACGGTGTGGGCGGTGCTGGCAGGCAGCAGTCCGCTGATCGGGTCCTGTCGCTGCAGCACCACCCTTTCGATCGATCGATCCAGTCGCTCCAGGATCCGGTCGCTCTGGCTTGGGTCGCTGACGGTCTCCGTTGCCGACACAACCATGAGCCGCTCCACCACCATCCTTAAATTCTCCAACGCCGCCCTTCGGTGATCGATCCCGTGAGCACCAACCCCGACGACCGTCGCCGCTGCAGCGTTCTCGGAGTTCCCGTTGATGCCTGTCGCGATGTGCGTGCGGCAGCGGTCGGACTGCATGCCGCCGGTGGCGGCCGCATCGTGACGCTCAATGCCGAGATGACCATGGCGGCCCGGGCCAACCCGGAGCTTGGCCAAGCCATCGCCACGGCGAATCTTGTGATTCCGGACGGTGCCGGAGTGGTCTGGGCCCTGTCGCTGCAGGGGGTGAACGTGGTGAAGAGCGCCGGGATCGAGCTGGCCTGGAGCTTGCTTCGCTACGCAGCGGCTCATCAATGGCGCGTGGCCCTTGTGGGATCAGCGCCTGCTGTGATGGATGTGCTGCGGCGGGACCTGCCGCAGCGCCTTCCTGGCCTGAATCTGGCTTTGGCGGTGGACGGCTACCAGCCTGCCGAGGCCTGGCCGGGTCTGGAGGCTGAACTGCGGGACCTGAAGCCGGATCTTGTGCTGATCGCCCTTGGCGTGCCTCGCCAGGAAACCTGGTCCCAGCGGGTCTGCCAGGGCGCTAGTGGTGTCTGGATGGGTGTTGGGGGAAGTTTTGACGTCTGGGCAGGCGTCAAACGTCGTGCTCCCGCCTGGATGTGCAGATGGCAGATCGAGTGGCTCTACCGGCTGCTTCAGGAACCGAGCCGCTGGCGTCGCATGCTGTCACTGCCGGCCTTCGTCTGGGATGTGCTGCGGAAGGGTCGGGCCTGAACCGGGTGTTCAGCGGAAGCCGACGGATGCTTGCCAGACGAAGGCAAGCAGCAGGAAGAAGACCGGAATCAGAGGCAGGATGTCGATCAGTGGAGAGAAGGCCTGGTAGGCCTCGGGCAGCTGTGCCAGCAGGTCGAGGGTGTAAGCGGCCATCCCTGGTGTCGATTCGGGCGAGGGCTGGACGCTACCACGTGTGGTGAGCTGGGGAGTCCGGCTCCCAGGGAGCGAAATCCTCTGAAAAACAACCGTCCTGAATCGCTGCCGCCATGGCGTTGGTGAAGCGGATCAGCTGGGTGATGTTGTGGATGCTCAACAGGGTCAGGCCGAGCAATTCGTCGCTGCGGATCAGATGATGCAGATAGGCCCGCGTGTGGCCTGTGCAGGCGATGCAGCGGCAGCTTGGATCGAGGGGAGTGTGGTCATGGCGGAAGCGCGCGTTGCGAAGATTCCAGCGTTCGCCTCCCACCAGGGCCGTGCCATGACGGCCCAGCCGGGTGGGCAGCACGCAGTCGAACAGGTCGATGCCGTGCGCCACAGCCAAGGCCATCTCCCGCAGGGTTCCGATTCCCATCAGGTAGCGCGGGCGGTCCACGGGGAGGAGAGGGGTGACATCCCTCACAATCCGGTGCATCTCCTCCACCGGTTCTCCGACACTCACCCCACCGACGGCGATGCCCGGCAGCTCGAAGGCCGAGACCGCGCGGGCGCTCTCCCGTCGCAGATGGGGGAAACAACCGCCCTGGACGATGCCGAACAGGGCCTGATCCTCACGGGTGTGGGCGTTGACGCAGCGTTCCAGCCAGCTGTGGGTGCGCCGGCAGGCATCCACCACATCATTTTCCGTGGCCGGATAGGGAGGGCACTGATCGAAGGCCATGGCCACATCGGCACCCAGCGCCATCTGGATCGATGTGGCGCGTTCGGGTGTCATGTCGATGATCCGTCCATCGCGCGGGTTCCGGAACACCACTCCACGGTCATCAATGCGGTTCAGATCGCCGAGACTGAAGACCTGGAAGCCGCCTGAATCGGTCAGCATCGGACCGCTCCAGCCCATGAAGCGGTGGAGACCACCCGCCTCGGCAATGATGTCCTCCCCCGGCTGGAGATGCAGGTGGTACGTGTTGGAGAGAACCATCTGGGCGCCGGTCTCCTGCAACTGCCCGGTGCTGACGCCCTTCACCGTCGCCAGGGTCCCCACCGGCATGAACCGAGGGGTCTGAACCACCCCGTGAGGCGTTGTGAAGCGGCCGCAGCGGGCAGCTGTCCGCGGGCAATGCGCTGTGATCTGGAAGCCGAACAAGTCCGTGGCACCCCTGCGCTGAACCTACGGTGAGAGCTGACCCACCCGGCATGGCCATCGCGCGGACCCCGCCCTGTTGGCTCGCGGATCTCGCCGGAGCCTGGATTTTCTACACCGTGCTGCCGGCCTGGCCATGGCCGCCGCCACGGTTCAGACGCATCGCTCGCTTCGCACCCTGGATCGGCCTTCTGATCGGCAGCTCGCAGGCGGCTCTTTGGTGGGTGCTGACAGAGCTGGGCTGGTCGCCGATCGCGCTGGCTCCGCTGGTGCTTGCTGTTGGGATCTGGCTCAGCGGGGGGCTGCATCACGACGGGTTGATGGACACCGCCGATGGTCTGGCCGCAGGGGTGGAGCGTCGTCTGATCGCGATGGAGGACAGTCGTGTCGGTGCCAGCGGTGTTCTGGCGCTGGTGATGCTGCTCCTTCTGGAGGTGGCTGCGCTGATCCAACTGGGATCCTTTGCTCCCATCGCGCTGCTTTTGACGGGGTTCTGGGCGCGGGTGGCGCCGCTCTGGGCGATGGCGCGGTTCGACTATCTGCGGCCGGAGGGTTCCGCGGCCTTCCATCGGCGGCATGGCCGCCCGTGGCTGGATGCGGTCCCGGCACTGCTGGCGCTGCCCCTCCTGGCATGGCTCTCAGATCCTGTGTCGGCCCTGGTGGGTCTGCCTGTCGCCGTCCTCTGTGCTGATCGACTCGGACGACGGCTCGGCGGGCACACGGGTGACTCTTACGGGGCCGCGCTGGTGCTGACCGAGGGCTTCACGCTTCTGGTTCTCTCCCTGATACCGGCGGCAACGTCAGCCTGAACAGGTTGCCAAGCGCCGGCAGATCAGAACTTGGAGAGACCACAGGCTGGTCGCCGGGCCTGACGCACAGCTGCAGGCTTCCGCCGTTCCGCTCTGCCAGATGGCGGGCGAGGGACAGGCCCAGGCCTGTTCCTGGCCGTTCCTGTCCGGCCTCTCCGCGCACGCCCCGCTCGAAGATTCGGCTGCGCTCATGTTCCGCGATGGGTGGTCCGGCATCCCAGACCGCGAGACCGTCCTCCATCAGGGCCAGGCCGATGGCACAGCCCGGGGGGCTGTAGCGGAATCCGTTCTCCAGCAGGTTGGCAACGATCTCACTCACCGCAGCCCCGCCCGTGGTCTGTTCGGACCACGCGGGCCATTGCTCAGGCCCAGACCAGGGCCGTCCCTGCAGATTGGCCATGGCTTTCGCCCGTTCGATCAGCGGAACCAGCCGTTCCTTGAGGGTGATGTCGGATTCGGCTGGGCCGGGGGGCAGCAGGAGTGGCGCGGAAGGATCACCGGTTGCCGGAAGTGTCGGTCCTCCCAGGCCGGCAAGGGCATCGATGTAACGGCCGAGTTGGTTCTGTTCCGTCAACACCCCCTCCACGAGGGAACGGTGCTGACTGTCCGCTTCAAGCCTGCGGAGCAGCAGCTGGGCATAGGTGCGCAGCGCCGCCAGGGGATTCCGCAGCTGATGGATCAGTGTGCGGAGCTGATCCTTCTGCTGCGTCAGCTGGTCACGCAGCTGAAGGCATTCCAGTTCTCTGGAGAGGCCGTGGCTGATCGCTCCGGCACAGAGGCGAAGCCGGGCATCCAGATCCGCGGTCCAATCCTCTCTGGGATCCAGATCAGCCCGCAGTGCTCCGAGGATCAGATCACCGTCCTGCAGCGGGTACCAGCGACGCCCGCGGGCAGGCAGGCGCAGTTCAGGATCGTTGTCGGCGGGCGGCAGCTGCCGGTCATCGATGGACCACTGGCGGATCAGGACGAGGGAGGGGCTCTGATCCGCCGCGGGCTGACTCAGATACAGCCCGAGACGGCGCAGCCCCGAACCCCCTGAGATCCCCTCAAGCTGCTGATCGGCAAAACCAAGAAAGCGATCCGTCAGCTGCATGGGTACAGATGGGCGGATGACGACAGAACCGCAGGCGGTTGGTTAAGGGGACTTGAAAAATCTGGGAAAAGTCTTAAGATCCTCCTATCGGCTGAGACACCGCTCAGCATGAGCGTGTGTCCATCAACACTCGCAAAGGTTGCTTTTCTATCGCGACCAAAGCTACAGCAGAGACTGAAGCGTTCTTTGCTGGGTGCCGGCTCCGGCATTGCTGGGGTGTTGGTGTTCTTCCGATGGTGACGGCAAGTCCTTCACCGTTGCATGACGCGGCTCATGACGTTCCTGCGTCGAGATCCATCACGCGCAGTGCCCGGACAGGCTCAGGCGTCTCCGGTTCATAACCGTCTTGTCCACACATCCCCCAGTAACCCTCACCCCGGAATCCGTTCATGTCCAAGAAGCGCAAGCGCATCAGTCGTCGTCGTCTCGCCGGACAGCGGGTTTTGGCGCATGTGGCCACCCATCACCTGGAAACCGGTGAGTACAAGCCGGTGACCGCGGCACGCCGCTACATCGCCGAGGCCGGTCTTGTTCCACCCGCACTCCTGAATGTGCGCCGGAACGAGCACACCACCGACCGTTTCTTCTGGGGCGAAAAGGGGCTGTTCAGCGCCCAGTACGCCGAAGAGAACCACTTCCTGTTTCCTTCGTTGCGCTCCATCGTTGATTCCGTCGGCGAAGACACCTTGTTTGAAGGTCTCGACATGGCAGCGGACGACTGGGAGGAGATGGAGGAATACGAGTACGCCTTCGTCTGAGTTTTCAGAGCACGCTGCCGAGAAAGTTCTGCATCGGCAGCAGTGCGGCATGGGGAATCGTGTGACCGTCCTGGAATGTGACTCGCTGACGGCGATCCCCCTGCAGCCGTTCCCAGATCGACTCCATGGCTGTCACGGGAACCACCGGATCCCCTGAGCCATGGAGCAGGAGAACGGGAGGGTGGTGTTGAGGTGGCTGCCAATCGGGATGCGGGTAGCCACTGCATGAGATCACCCCTGCCAACGGCAGAGAGCAGCCGCTGTCCAGGCTCATGGCACCACCCTGGGAAAATCCCATCAGGACGGTCTTCTCCAGGGGATGATCGCTGTCGGCGAGATCGAGGAGACGCCGGCGCAGGAGAGCCACCGCCTCAGGCACGCGGTCCCAACGCGGGGGGAAGAGGTCGTACCACTGACGACCTGATGCTTCGGGACGGGCTTCCGGTGCCGAGAGGCAGATCACATCCAACAGCGATGGATGTTCGTCTGCGAGAGCATCACCAACCGGACGCAGATCATCGGCATCGGCTCCCCAGCCATGCAGCAGCACGATGCGGTGATGCATGGAGACGTCGGATCACTGCTGCGTAGGTTGGCCCATGACTGCGCAGCCTGGCCCTGATGGCTCCTTTCGCTCTGCTGAGTGTCTCCGACAAGACCGGTCTGGTGCCTCTTGCTGAAGCTCTGCACCGCCGGCATGGCTACGAGCTGCTGTCCAGCGGTGGCACGGCCAAGGTGATTGAGGAGGCAGGACTGCCTGTTACGCGGGTTTCCGAGCACACCGGAGCACCGGAGATTCTCGGTGGGAGGGTGAAGACCCTGCATCCGCGTGTTCACGGAGGCATCCTGGCCAGGCGGGATGATCCCGCCCATCAGGCCGATCTCCAGCAGCAGAACATTCCTGCCATTGATCTGGTGGTGGTGAATCTCTATCCCTTCCGGGAAACGATCGCCAAGCCGGATGTCACCTGGGCGATGGCGATCGAGAACATCGACATCGGCGGTCCGGCCATGGTTCGTGCTGCTGCCAAGAATCATGCCGATGTGGCGGTTCTCACCAGCCCTGATCAGTACGACCGGGTGCTGGCTGCCATGGATGAAAGCCGACACGGTGTGCCGCAGGACCTGCGCCGACAGCTGGCTCTAGAGGCCTTTCAGCACACAGCCGCCTACGACACCGCCATCAGCCGCTGGATGTCAGGGCAGGTGTCCCATGAAGGGAGCCCCTGGCTCGAGGCTGTTCCCTTGAGGCAGACCCTTCGTTACGGCGAAAATCCGCATCAGATGGCTTGCTGGTACAGCCATGCGAAGCAGGGCTGGGGTGGTGCCATCCAGTTGCAGGGCAAGGAACTGAGCACCAACAACCTTCTGGACCTGGAAGCGGCCCTGGCCACGGTTCGGGAGTTCGGTTACGGCTCTGATGGCAAGCATCCGGCCCAGCAGCCCGCCGCCGTGGTTGTGAAGCACACCAATCCCTGTGGGGTGGCGGTGGCCGCCGCGGTGCCGCTGGCACTCACAAGGGCCCTCGATGGTGATCGCATCAGCGCGTTCGGAGGGATCGTCGCGATCAACGGGTTGGTGGAGGCTGCGGCTGCGCGCGAGCTCACCAGCCTGTTTCTGGAATGTGTCGTGGCCCCTGGCTTCAGTCCCGACGCACGGGAGATCCTGGCGTCGAAACCGAATCTTCGATTGCTGGAGCTGTCTGCCGCGGCCGTGGATGCTGCTGGCCCTGATCATGTCCGCAGCATTCTTGGCGGTCTGCTGGTTCAGGATCTGGACGATCGTCCCTGTGAGCCGGACACCTGGACCGTGGCCACGCAGCGACCGCCCTCCATCCAGGAGAAACGGGATCTGGAGTTCGCATGGCGCCTCGTGCGCCACGTGCGCTCCAATGCCATCGTCGTGGCCAGGGACGGCCAGAGCCTGGGGATCGGAGCCGGTCAGATGAACCGGGTGGGTTCCGCCCGACTCGCGCTGGAGGCCGCGGGGGACAAGGCCGCCGGCTCAGTACTGGCCAGCGATGGATTCTTCCCGTTTGACGACACCGTCCGTCTCGCTGCGGAGCATGGCATCGCGGCCGTGATTCATCCCGGCGGCAGTCTCAGGGATGCGGAGTCCATTCAGGCCTGTGATGAGCTCGGGATGACGATGCTGCTCACGGGACGCCGCCATTTTCTGCACTGACACAGGTCGGGGACCGTCGACCCGTAGCCTCGCTCTGTTGCTCTAGGACGTTCGATGCTGGCCACGCTTCCCTTCAGCCTGAACTTCGTGCATCCGCTCACGGAATGGGCCCTGCTCGCAACTGGTGGCTGGGCGCTGTACCTGGGTATCAAGGCCAAGAAGACCAGAACAGGCACACCCGAGCAGCGCAAGGAGCTGGTTCCACGCAAGTTCGCCCAGCGGCACTACCGCTGGGGCAGCCTGCTCCTCGCGGTGATGACGCTGGGCACCCTCGGCGGCATGGCGGTGACTTACCTCAACAACGGAAAACTGTTCGTAGGCCCCCCATCTGCTTGTCGGACTGGCCATGACGGGGATGATCGCGATCGCTGCGTCGCTCTCGCCGCTGATGCAGCAAGGCAACCTGATCGCCCGCAAGGCTCATGTCGGATTGAACATGGGCGTGATGACGCTGTTTCTCTGGCAGGCCGTCAGCGGTATGGAGATCGTCAACAAGATCTGGTCCAACCGCTGATCAGAAGGCTGCCCGCCGTCTTGGCGGGCATTTCAGGCTGTACTGGGCGTGAAAGTCTTCCTGAACTTTCCAGGTCAGACGACGGGAGACCTGCCGCACGATCTGACGCAGCAGATGATCGCCACTCGATTGCACCAGTCCGTCGGGAAGCACGGTGATGACCTGCGGAAGCCGGATCCAGACGGAGAGATCGAGATCCCAGCTCACGGCGGTGGCAAGACCGGGATCCATGCCCTCGGCCTCCGCCCAGGGTTTCAGCTCCATGCGCGCCTGGAAGTCGACTTCGTAATGGTTTCTGAGCGACGGATCCCCCCACGCCAGGTCGGTGGTCTCGATCCGGTAGATCAACTGATCCTGGGGCAGCAGCCGGAGGCTGATGGTGGGCTCGATCTCGAAGCCGAAATTGCCGAAGCGTCCCAGGGTCAGTCCGTAGGACTGCTGGTCGAGGGATTTCACCTGGATCGGTGCGGCGCAGCGCTCGAACCAGACCTCATGCCGGTCCAGGTAGTCCGCCACGACGGCGGTCGGAGCAAGCATCTCCATCCTGTCGGAGAAGCTGCTGGTGTAGCAACGGACCTGGGGGTCGGCCGACTGACGCAGATTGTCTGTGTCGGAGTGCGACAAAAGCAGCACTGAGAACGAAATGCCGGTGACGGCAAATGGGTCGACGCTAAATGTAAAGCGTTTATGAAGCTCAGGTCTCGCTGAGCTTCATCAGTTTCTCGATCACCTCTTCCACGGCTCGATCGGGTGTCGACGCTCCTGAGGTGATGCCGACGGTGACAGGGCCTGCCGGCAGGAAATCTCCGTTCAGGCACAGATCCATCGACAGGGGTTTGTGTTCGATCGAGTTGGTCTCGGCGTCGAGGCGATCGGGTGTGTCGATGTGGAACGAGCGGATGCCCCTGCTGACGGCGATTTCCTGCAGGTGGGTGGTGTTGGACGAGTTGAAGCCACCGATCACCACCATCAGATCCAGGGGTTCGTCCACCAGGGAGAACATGGCGTCCTGACGCTCCTGGGTGGCGTCACAGATGGTGTTGAAGGCCAGGAAGTGGTCGTTCAGGTGGGTCGGACCGTATTTGCTGAGCATCGTCCGCTCGAACAGTCGTCCGATCTCTTCGGTTTCGCTCTTCAGCATCGTGGTCTGGTTGGCGACGCCGAGTCGGTCGAGATCCTGGTCTGGATCAAAACCGGGTGAGCAGGCCTTGGCGAAGCGCTCCATGAACTCGTTCCGATTGCCTTTGCCGAGGATGTAGTCGGACACAATCTGCGCTTCCTCCAGATCCAGCACCACGAGGTAGGTGCCGGCAAAAGAGCTCGTGGCCAGGGTTTCCTCGTGCTTCACCTTGCCGTGAATAACCGAGGTGAAGGTGTGCTTCTTGTGCTTTTCCACCGTGTTCCAGACCTTGGAGACCCAGGGGCACGTGGTGTCGACGATGTGGCAGCCCCGCTCGTTGAGCAGCTGCATCTCCTGAACCGTCGCTCCGAAGGCCGGCAGGATCACCACGTCACCGGAGGTCACCCCGGAGAAATCCTTCACTCCCTGCTCGACGGGGATGAACTGCACATCCATCTCACGCAGATGATCATTCACGGAGGGGTTGTGGATGATCTCGTTGGTGATCCACAAGCGTTCCTTCGGGTAGTGACGCCGCGTCTCATAAGCCATGGCGACGGCTCTCTCCACGCCCCAGCAGAAACCGAAGGCTTCGGCCAGACGCACGGTGAGCCGCCCGTGGGTCAGTCGGTAGCCGTTGTCCCGGATCGTTCCGATCAGGCCGCTCTGATAGGCCTGTTCCAGACTCTCGGCGACCTCTTCGGCTCGACCGAAGCCACGCCGGTTGTAGCGCTCGGAGTGGTGCAGTGAGCGCTTGAAGGCGTGGGTGTCCATGGCGGGCGCTGGTGTGAAACGACTCTATGGGGCCTGCTGCGTCTGGAACGCAAAAAAAAAGCCCGGCTGAAGGCCGGGCTTGGAGTGAATCCCGAAGGGAAAATCAGTTGTTGATGGTGGAGAAGCCTGCGTAGGCCTCCATGCCGTGTTCGCCGATGTCCAGACCCTCGGTTTCTTCCTGTTCGGTGACGCGAATGCCCCCGAACAGTCCGCCGATGACTTTCCAGGCGATGAAGCAGGTCACCAGACTCCAGATGGCGTAGGCGGCGGTTCCAACAGCCTGGATACCAAGCTGATTGATCCCTCCACCGACCAGCAGGCCGAGCCCAGAGCCGTCGCCTTGGATGTCGTAGCCCCAGAGGCCGATCACCACGGTGCCCCAGACGCCGCAGACGCCGTGGACGGAGAACGCTCCAACCGGGTCATCGATGCCCGCTGAGTCGAGAGCGGCAACCGAGAAGACCACAATGATGCCGCCAACGGCACCGGCGACCCAGGAACCCATCAGGGTGAGGTTGCCGCAACCGGCCGTCACACTCACCAGGCCAGCCAGGATGCCGTTGATGATCATGGTGAGATCAGGCTTCTTGGAGGTGATCGTGGAAATCACCGTGGCACCGATCGCACCGCCGGCAGCGCCGAGGGTGGTGGTCACAGCCACGTAGGGAACCCACTGGTCCATGGCGAGCTGGGAACCGGGGTTGAAGCCGTACCAGCCGATCCAGAGAATCAGGGCGCCGAGGGTGGCGATGGACATGTTGTGGCCGGGGATGGCCTGAACCTTCCCGCCGACATATTTGCCGATCCGGGGTCCGAGAAGCATGGCGCCGACGAGACCGGCCCAGGCTCCGACGGAGTGCACGATCGAGGATCCAGCGAAAGTCGATGAATTCGACGCTGCCAACACTGTTCGCTCAGCCAGCCGCCGTTCCATTCCCAGCTGAACCGGCAACTCGGGTAGATGAAGGCCGTCAGGACCAGGGCGAAGATCACGAACTCGCCGAATTTGATGCGCTCCGCCACGAGGCCGGAAACGATCGTGGCGGCAGTGCCGGCGAAGGCCGCCTGGAACAGGAAGTCAACCGTCGGGACCAAGTCCGGCTTCGCTGATCGTCTCAGCGCTGACACGGTGGGGTCGAAGAACAGACTGCTCCGAAGTACAGCCAGCCGGGGATCATGCCGTCCCCGTACATCAGGGCGTAACCGCATGAACCAGTATGCGGTCACCGCGAGGGCGAACACGAACAGGTTCTTGGACAGGATATTGACGGCGTTCTTCTGGCGGCACATGCCGGCTTCCACCATGGCGAAGCCCGCATTCATGAAGATCACCAGAATCGTGGCGACCAGAAGCCAGAGGTTGTTGGCCAGGAAGGCTGCGTTGAGTTCGGGCAGTTCTTCGGCTTTGGCGGCGAAGGTGAAGATGCCGAGGCCCATCAGGGCCATTGGCGCACAGGCCAACCAAACCAGTGAACGGTTGGAGCTGAAGCCTCGGATGCTGCGAAGGAGGAGCATCGGGCCATCCAGAAGGCTGGCCTCCTGGAGTGTCTTGAGGCGCCGCTTTGGCGGCGCCTGGAAGGCAGTTGTCATGAACGAAAGTGCAGAGCTGCTGATCGCGCCTGGAGTTGTATCCAGGCGAACGTGCCCACGCTGCCCGCGGGACGGGCCCCTAATTGTTTGTCTTGATACCAAATTTCAAACTGGCTTGAGACGCCGCAGGCCTTCCCACCGAATCTGGTTCGATTCGAAACGGAAACAGCAGGGGAGGACGTCAACCCCGCGGTCAAGGGCCTGACGGAACAAGTCGCCGTAGCGAGGATCAGCCGCGTCTCCCGGGGCGAACGATGTCACATCGGCTCGACTGAGACAGGGCACCAGCACCGCACGGGCTTCAGGCAGCAGGTCCATCAGCTCCACCAGGTGTTTCTGCCCCCGTTCGGTCACCGTGTCCGGAAACAGAGCCAGGGTGCCATCGGTCCAGGTGGTGTTCTTCACCTCGACGTAGATCGGCCGCTGATCCGGATTGTCGGCCGCAGGTGTGAGCAGCAGGTCGATGCGACTGCGACGATTTTTTCCATAGGCGACTTCGGCTCGGATGCTCTCGATCGTCCCGAGCTCTTCGGCAAGGCAACCTGCCTCGATCGTGGCTCGAATGAGTCGGTTGGGAAGGGCGGTGTTGATGCCGACCCAGCAGGGTGATCCATCGGCGCCGGTCACTTCCGCCTGTTCCCAGGTCCAGGCCAGCTTCCGTTTCGGGGAGGGAGCATGCCGCACCCGCACCCGTTGGCCTGGGATCAGCACGCCGGTCATCGGGCCCGTGTTGGCGCAGTGGGCGGTGACCACCTGCCCGTCGCTGAGTTCCACATCGGCCAGAAAGCGTTTGTAACGCCTGATCAGCTGGCCCTCTGCGAGGGCTTCAAAAGTGAGCAGGGCATCCCCGCGGGATGGAAGGCCGGTCATGGCGCTAGCCGAGTGATGCCCATGGTCTCCTGCAGGCCCAGCACAATGCGGCCATCGCTGGGGCCTGGATGGCGCGCTCACTCAAGGGGATCGCACTGGTCGTCACCTTCGGCACGCTGCTCAGCAAGGTTGGCGGCCTGGTTCGACAGCTTGTGATCGCCGCTGCCTTCGGGGTTGGAGCGGCTTACGACGCCTACAACTACGCCTATGTGCTGCCGGGGTTCCTGCTGATTCTGCTGGGGGGAATCAACGGACCGTTTCACAGCGCCATGGTCAGTGTTCTCAGTCGCCGCCCCCGCAATGAAAGTGCCCACATCCTTGCGGCTCTGAACACCAGCGTCAGTGCGCTGCTGCTGCTGGTCACCGTTCTGCTCGTGCTGGCGGCGGATCCGCTGATCACCCTGGTTGGGCCTGGGTTGAGCCCGGAGCTGCATGCCATCGCGACGGTGCAGCTGCAGGTGATGGCGCCGATGGCGTTGCTGGCCGGCCTGATCGGTCTGGGTTTCGGGTCGCTCAATGCAGCGGATGAGTTCTGGATCCCGGCGATCTCGCCCCTGATGTCGAGTGCGGCGCTGATCCTGGGTGTCGGTCTGCTCTGGTGGCAGCTGGGCAGTGCCATCGCGCTGCCGGCCGCAGCCATGACCGGGGGTGTGGTGCTGGCGGCCGCAACCCTGGTCGGGGCGCTGCTGCAGTGGCTGATCCAGCTGCCGGCTCTGATCCGTCAGGGACTCGCCCGCTTCCAGCTGGTCTGGGACTGGCGCCATCCCGGCGTGCGCGAGGTGTGGAGGGTGATGGGGCCGGCGACCCTCTCATCGGGCATGTTGCAGATCAATGTGTTCACCGATCTGTTCTTCGCCTCCGGGATCGCAGGTGCGGCCGCGGGTCTCGGTTACGCGAATCTTCTTGTGCAGACGCCGCTGGGCCTGATCTCAAACGCTCTGCTGGTGCCGCTGTTGCCGACCTTCGCACGTCTCACCGCCCCTGAAGATCGCCCTCAGTTGATCGAGCGGATCCGCCAGGGGCTGATGCTGTCCACCGCTTCGATGATTCCTCTGGGTGGTCTGTTCATCGCCCTGGGTGCTCCCATCGTCGCGCTCGTCTATGAGCGCGGAGCCTTCGATGCTTCCGCGGCTCAGCTGGTCACGGGGCTGCTGATGGCCTATGGCCTGGGAATGCCGGCCTATCTCGGTCGGGATGTTCTGGTGCGGGTGTTCTATGCCCTCGGCGATGGCACCACGCCGTTCCGTTTTTCGCTGGCGGGCATCGGTCTCAACGTGATCTTCGACTGGCTGCTCGTCGGAGGGCCGACCCCGTGGGGCGACCAATCCCCCGTGAATTTCGGGGCACCGGGCCTGGTGCTGGCGACGGTCGCCATCAACGGAATCACCTGTTTGGCTCTGCTGCTGGTGTTGCAACGGCGTCTCCAGGGGTTGCCGCTGCAGAGCTGGGGTCTGGACGCGCTGAAGCTGTCGATGGCCGGCTTGGCGGCGGCACTTCCGGCCTGGGGGCTCTCCGCCGCTCTGAGCTGGCCCGTGGGGATGTCGGGCCTGCTTCTGCAGGTGATGGTTCCAGGCCTGCTGGGACTTGGACTGTTCGCGCTGGTGGGAACGACTCTCGGTGTCCGGGAGGTGCGTGAACTGGTTCGGAGCCTGATCCGCCGGTTCAGGGCTCGCTGAGTCGGATCTCCCGATCCTCGCGGACCTGAATCGGCAGCTCCAGCTGCTGACGCCCCACCAGCTGCGGACCCTGGACCGAGACAATCCTGGCTTCGATGCCGTAATCCCTGAAGGCGGTTTCCAGCTCCTGGATCAGAGCCTTCTCCACCTGGGCTTCTGCATCAACAACGGTTCCGATCAGGCGTTCCCCGAGGGGCCCGATCCGCTGGCGCACCACCTCGCGCGGATTGGTCACCTCAATGATCAGCACGCCGTGGACGCTCCAAGGTTTGCAACCTTATCGGCAGTAGGGCTCCAGAATCTCCTCAAGTTCACGAAGTTGTGCCGGAGGGAGCAACCGGGCGAGCGGAAGCTGGCTGGCTCCACCGGCGATCTGCACTTTCACGGCTTCCACGGCTCGACGAGCCGCCACCGCTGCTCCCTGGTCCACCAGAGCGCTGCATTCGATCGCCAGTGGTCCGGCCAGTTCGGCGTCCCCCAGGTGGAGATGCCATCCACTGATCTGGACGTACAGACGATCAGCAAGTGTGGCCTGCAGATCTTGCAGATCGGCGGCTGAGAGCGACATCGGATCTCGAACGATCTGAGGTCATGGTGCCCTCATGCGTCCGGATCGGCAGTGGATGGATCCGGCCGCAGCCTGGCAACGATCAGCAGATGGGCGATCAGAACCGTCAGCCAGAGGCCGCTGAACAGCGGCAGCCAGTCCCATGGATGGCGCATCTCCTGAACGAACCAGAGACCGCTGTTCAGAGCGGCGAAGAGACCGGCATGCAGGCAGAGATTCACCACCCGCTCGAAATGGCGGTAGGTGGGATTGTCAGGGTCGGCGGGGCCGTACCAGCGGATCGGCATCGCGGCGGTGTCGGAGTTCAGAGGCGATCCTGGCCCCGACTGTGCTCCAGTTGACGGAGGCCCCCTCGATGGGCTCTCATGGATTCACGCCAGCGCTTGTAGCTCAGCGGATTAGAGCATCTGACTACGGATCAGAGGGTCGGGAGTTCGAATCTCTCCAGGCGCGCTGTTGAACTGCCTTCCGGGGCAGTTTTTTTTTGGCCGGACACAGTTCCCTGGACTCAGAGTCCTTCCTTACGATCAGTTCACGACAACCCAGCTCCATGAGTCAGCAATCCGAGCGTTCGATCAACAGGGATCTGGCCCAGGCCGATCCGGCGATCGCCGGACTGATCGACCGGGAACAGAATCGACAGGAAACTCACCTCGAGCTGATCGCCAGCGAGAACTTCGCCTCCCGTGCCGTGATGGAGGCCCAGGGCTCGGTGCTCACCAACAAGTACGCCGAGGGCCTGCCGAACAAGCGTTACTACGGGGGGTGTGAACACGTCGATGCCATCGAGGAGCTGGCCATTGAGCGGGCCAAGCAGCTGTTCGGGGCGGCCTGGGCGAATGTTCAGCCCCATAGCGGAGCCCAGGCCAATTTCGCCGTTTTCCTGGCTCTTCTCCAGCCCGGCGACACGATCATGGGCCTGGATCTCTCCCACGGCGGTCACCTCACCCATGGGTCTCCGGTCAACGTCAGCGGCAAGTGGTTCAAGGTCATCCAGTACGGCGTCGACCGAGAGACTCAGCGTCTGGACATGGACGCGATCCGTGCGCTGGCCAGGGAGCACAAGCCGAAGCTGATCGTCTGCGGTTACTCCGCCTATCCGCGCACGATCGACTTCGCCGCGTTCCGTTCGATCGCTGATGAGGTCGGGGCCTATCTGCTGGCGGACATGGCTCACATCGCCGGTCTCGTGGCTGCCGGAGTGCATCCAAGCCCTGTGCCTCATTGCGATGTGGTCACAACCACCACGCACAAGACCCTGCGGGGACCCCGCGGTGGACTGATCCTCTGTCGCGATGCTGAATTCGCCAAGAAGTTCGACAAGGCGGTCTTCCCCGGCAGCCAGGGTGGGCCCCTGGAACACGTGATCGCCGCCAAGGCAGTCGCTTTCGGAGAGGCGTTGCAGCCGGCCTTCAGGGCCTACAGCCAGCAGGTGGTGGCCAATGCAGCTGCCCTGGCGGCACGGTTGATCGAGCGCGGCATCGATGTGGTGAGCGGCGGCACGGACAACCATGTGGTCCTGCTCGACCTTCGCTGCATCGGCATGACCGGCAAGGTGGCCGATCTGCTGGTGAGTGATGTGCACATCACCGCCAACAAGAACACGGTTCCGTTCGACCCGGAATCCCCCTTCGTCACCAGCGGTCTGCGTCTCGGTACAGCGGCTCTCACCACCAGAGGTTTCGATGCGGAGGCCTTTCGTGAAGTGGCTGATGTGATCGCTGATCGATTGCTCAATCCTGAAGACGACGCCATTCAGCAGCGCTGTCTCAGCCGTGTGGAGGTGCTCTGCAGCCGGTTCCCTCTCTATGTGGAACAGAGAGAGCCGGCGATTGCCTGACTGGTCCAGGGTTCCCTGGATCGGTGGGAAGAGCCTCCTTAGGATCGGAAGGTCAACGACCACCTTCAGGGCAGCCCCCTTCCAGGAGTCTCCGTGAACCTCGCAGCGAGCCCGATTGCGGTTGCACTGATGAGCTTCGGGCTGGCAGCCGGCATCACCAGCGTGCTGGTTCCCCTGGTGCGCGCTCTGGGTCTCCACTTCGGGTTCACGGACAAACCCGACCCGCGCAAGCAGCACAGCACACCGATGGTGAGGCTGGGCGGGGTCGCCATGGTGTTCGGCTTCGGACTCGCTCTGGCCGCGGTCTGGTTGCTCGGCGGTTTCGGTCTCCTGGCTCCAGCCCGCGATCAACTGATCTGGAGCACGCTGGCCGGGTCGCTCTGCTTCTTCCTGATCGGGCTGGCCGATGATCTGTTCGCCCTGTCTCCATGGCCGCGGCTTGCCGGACAGGTGGCTGTCTCCTGCGTCATCTGGTCGGAGGGTGTCCGGATCGGAGCCATCGACCTTCCCTGGTTCAGTTCCACCGGCTCAGCGATCGTGCTCTCCGATGGCCTCAGCCTTCTGGCGACGGTGATCTGGCTGGTGGGGATCACCAATGCGATCAACTGGCTGGATGGACTGGACGGTCTGGCTGCCGGAGTCGCCGGGATCGCAGCGGTCGGACTGGTTTCGGTGAGCTTCTCCCTGCATCAGGTGGCAGCCGGGTTCCTTGCCGCCGCCCTCGCTGGCTGCTGTCTGGGATTTCTGCGCCACAACTTCAACCCCGCCCGCATCTTCATGGGGGACGGGGGGTCCTATTTCCTGGGATTCACACTGGCGGCGGTCAGCATCGTCGGTCCGGCCAAGGGACTCACCACCGTGAGTCTGCTGCTGCCATTGCTGATCCTTTCCCTGCCGCTGGCGGACATGTCCGCCGTGATCATGGGCAGGCTTCGTGAAGGGAGATCCCCCTTTCATCCCGATCGTCGGCATCTGCATCACCGCCTGCTTCGCGCCGGCTTCAGCCATCGACGCACCGTTCTGCTGATCTACGTGTTCACCCAGTGGCTCGCGGCTCTCGCTCTCGTTGTGGCCAATGCGGAGATGCGTTTTCTCTGGCTGGCGATCGCTTCCGCCCTGCTGGTGGGAACGGTGGTGATCAGTCGCCGCCAGCTCCAGACGGAGCTGGCCCTGCGTGATGTGGTCCCCTCCGCACCCCAGGAGATCTCCGACATCGCCCGATGCGGCGATCGTCATGGCTGAGCGCGGCGTCGAGATTCTGTGCGTCGGCACCGAGCTGCTCCTGGGCAGCATCCTCAACGGCAATGCCCGCTGGATCGCCGAGCAATTGGCAGGTCTCGGCTTGCCTCACTACCGCCAGACCGTTGTCGGGGACAACGTGGAGCGCCTCACCGCTGCTGCAAGGGAGGCGGCTGAGCGCAGCAGTGTTCTGATCACCACCGGGGGTCTCGGTCCCACACCGGATGACCTCACCACCGCCACCCTGGCGTCCGCCTTCGGCGCCGCCCTTGAGGAGCGGCCGGAACTCTGGCGGGAGATCCAGGAAAAACTCTCCACCGGTGGACGGCCGGTAGCGGCCAGCAACCGCTCCCAGGCCTGCCTGCCTCGGGGAGCCGAGGTCCTGCCCAATCCGCTCGGTTCGGCACCCGGAATGATCTGGTCCCCAAGGCCTGGCTTCACTGTGCTCACGTTTCCGGGTGTGCCATCGGAGATGCGGGCGATGTGGAGCGCCACGGCCGAGCCTTGGTTGCGGCGTCACGGCGGAGCTGAAGGTGTGTTCGTCAGCCGGCAGCTCCGCTTCTCCGGCATCGGCGAATCGAATCTTGCGGAGCAGGTGGCCGACCTGCTGAACGGCAGCAATCCGACGGTGGCTCCTTACGCCTCGCTTGGAGATGTGAAACTTCGCCTCACGGCCTGTGGCTCTGATCATGCAGAGGCCGAGGCTCTGCTCGAACCGGTGGAGCGGGAGCTTCTGCTTCGCTGCGGTCAGCACTGCTACGGCCGTGACGAGGAGAGTCTCGCTTCCGTGCTGCTCAGACAGCTGCGGGAGCGCGGGGAGACGCTCGCGGTTGCGGAGTCCTGCACAGGCGGTGGCGTCGGAGCGGCGATCACGGCGGTACCCGGATGTTCCGATGTGTTCCTCGGGGGCGTCATCGCCTACAGCAACGCGATGAAACAGCGGTTGCTCGGTGTGTCTCCGGATCTGATCCAGAGCCATGGCGCTGTCTCCGATCCCGTGGTGACGGCCATGGCGGAAGGGGCTCGGGACCGCCTCGGCAGTGACTGGGCCCTGGCGATCAGCGGGATCGCCGGACCGGGTGGTGGAGGGCCGGACAAGCCTGTGGGACTGGTGCATCTGGCTGTGGCGGGCCCTGATGGCTGCCAGGCCTGGGCTGAGCGGTTCGGAGATCGGCGCGGTCGTCTGGCGGTGCAGCAACTGAGTGTGATCCGGGTGCTCGATGGTCTCCGGCGGAGGCTGCTCTCCCGGGGATAGTCCGGGGGTAGGGTTTTCTGCTGCTGCGGCTGAGCTGTTGAGTTCCGGCACCCTCTACGACAAGGTGTGGGATCTGCACCGGGTGGCGGAGCTTCCCGGAGGATCCACCCAGCTGTTCGTGGGTCTGCATCTGATCCATGAGGTCACCAGCCCCCAGGCTTTTGCTGCCTTGCGGGACAAGGGCCTGTCCGTGCGTTGCCCTGATCGAACGGTCGCCACCGTCGATCACATCGTTCCCACCACCGATCAGGCCCGTCCGTTCGCCGATCCCCTGGCGGAGGAGATGCTCACCACCCTGGAGCGGAACTGCGCCGAGTACGGCATCGAACTGAACGGGATCGGCAGTGGCCGGCAGGGGATCGTCCATGTGATCGCGCCTGAGCTCGGCCTCACCCAGCCCGGCATGACCGTGGCCTGCGGGGATTCACACACCTCCACGCATGGAGCATTCGGTGCGATCGCCTTCGGGATCGGAACCAGTCAGGTGCGCGACGTGCTGGCCAGTCAGAGCCTGGCCATGAACAAGCTGAAGGTGCGCCGGATTCAGGTGGAGGGCCGACTCACGGAAGGGGTGTCCGCCAAGGATCTGATCCTGCATGTGATCCGGCATCTCGGCGTCAAGGGTGGGGTGGGTTTTGCCTATGAATTCGCCGGGCCTGCGGTGGCAGCTCTTTCCATGGAGGAGCGCATGACCCTGTGCAACATGGCGATCGAGGGTGGTGCCCGCTGTGGGTACGTCAATCCTGATGACGTCACGTTCGACTATCTGCGCGGTCGGTCCCATGCTCCGACCGGAGAGGCCTGGGATCGGGCCGTGACCTGGTGGCGTTCGCTGGCCAGTGGGTCTGATGCCGTGGTGGATGACGAGGTGGTTTTCGATGCCTCCTCCATCACGCCCACCGTCACCTGGGGGATCACGCCAGGACAGGGACTCGGCATCCAGGAGCTCATTCCCGCCCCCGAGCAGCTGCCGGCGGGGGATCGCCCCATTGCGGAAGAGGCTTACCGCTACATGGATCTGAAGCCGGGCACGGCCATTGCCGGACTGCCGGTGGACGTCTGCTTCATCGGCAGCTGCACGAACGGGCGTCTCAGTGATCTCCGGGCCGCGGCGGCGGTTGCCCGTGGTCGGATGGTTGCGGACGGGATCCGCGCCTTTGTGGTGCCGGGTTCCGAGCAGGTGGCCCGGGCGGCGGAGGCGGAAGGCCTCGATGCCGTCTTCATCGACGCCGGATTCGAATGGCGGCAGCCGGGCTGCTCGATGTGCCTGGCGATGAATCCCGATCGGCTGCAGGGTCGCCAGATCAGTGCCAGCTCCAGCAACCGCAACTTCAAAGGTCGGCAGGGATCGGCAAGCGGACGAACCCTGCTGATGAGTCCTGCCATGGTCGCCGCTGCCGCCATCCACGGTCGGGTGACCGATGTCCGCACTCTCCTCAAGCCGCACGCCAGCTGATGCGCCCTTTTCCTTCGGGTCAGATCCAGATGATTGAAGGCACCGCCATGGTGCTTGCCGGTGAAGACATCGATACGGATCGGATCATTCCCGCCCGTTTTCTCAAATGTGTGAGCTTCGATGCCCTGGCGGATCAGGTGTTCGCTGATGACCGCAGCGAACTGAACGGCCAGCATCCCTTCGATCAGCCGCAGTTTCAGGGCGCCTCGATTCTGGTGGTCAACGGCAACTTCGGATGTGGCTCCAGCCGCGAGCATGCGCCCCAGGCTCTGATGCGCTGGGGCATCAGAGCCGTTGTCGGCGTCAGTTTCGCTGAGATCTTCTACGGCAACTGTCTGGCTCTTGGAATCCCCTGTGCGACGGCCTCGGCGGATGAGATCGCTTCCCTCCAACAGGCGGTGCTCAACGAACCCGGCGGTGTCTGGTCACTGAATCTGACAACGATGCGCATGGCGAGCGGTAGCGCTGACTGTGCCGTGAGCATCGATCCCGGTCCGCGCGACATGCTGTGCAGCGGCCGCTGGGACGCCACCTCGCAGCTGCTGGACCACGGCGAACAACTGGAGGCCTTGATGGGACGGCTGCCCTATCTGAATCGTTTCGCCACCTGATCGGAGCAACCGCCGGCGGCGCAATCAGACTCTTTGGTCTATGAAGAAGACAGAGGTCGTCATTCCATGCATTCCTCCGCCCTGCAGCGGACTCTGACCGCCGCGGTTCTGCTGCTTCCGCTGTCGCCGTTCGTGCAGGCTGCACCGGTGGTGCCGTTGAGCGTCACGCCGTACGGGACTCCTGAGCAGCGACTGCGCCAAACAGGTGCCTGCCGGGGGTGTGATCTGCGGGGCCGTGATCTTTCCGGTGCCCATCTGATCGGTGTTGATCTGCGGGATGCCGATCTGCGCGGTGCTGTTCTGGTGGGCGCCAATCTGGAGGGGGCTGATCTCAGCGGTGCCAGGTTGAACCGGGCTGACCTGCGCAGGGCCAACCTCACCAATGCCGAACTCAGTGGTGTGGATCTGCGCCTGGCCGATCTGAGCGACGCCGTCGTGATCAATGCCTATGCCCCTGGAGTGCGTTCCGAAGGCATCCGTTATGCCGGTGCCGATCTCACCGGCAGTCATCTGATCTACGGCGGCGGAGACTGATCAGAGCGGCAGTGCGTCGCGCTTGTCTTCCGGGTTGATCGGGTTGTAGGGAACGAACGGGACTCCTGTTCCGTTGAAATCGAAGTCATTCAGGCGAATGCGCACACCGCCGATGCCTTCGTAGGGGTTGAAGTACACCCCAACGTCGTAACTGCGGCGCTGCCAGCGGAGCTCGATATTGGAGTTGATCACATCGCCGTAGTAAGGCGAGCCGGGATCGACGTTCATGTTGATTCCGGTGCTGAGCAGCAGAGGCCCCACGATCTGCTGGGTGAGGCCGAAGCCGAGGGTGCCGAAATCCACGACACGGTCAAAGTCGAAGGGGCTGGCGCCGTAGCGCAGGGTGCCGCCTCCGATCACCGTCAGTTGCGTGAAATCAAGGAACGGTCGGCTGAACGTTCCAAGCGTGAGTGTGGGTCCACCGCTGAAGCTCAGGGTCTTCTGATGGTGACCATCGCCATAGAGAGCGACAGAGCTGTTCAGGTTCGTGTTGAGCGTGAGGCCCGGAACGACCGGCACCGGCGAGTAGCGGTAAGCCGCCGCAGGGGTCAGAGCCGCGGTCTCACCTTTCAGAAGCGGGAACACACTGGTCAGAGAACCGAACACGCTGCCCCGGCCGGTTCTCAGCATCCTGCCGCTGCCGTATCGCTCGGCGTAGTAGTCGCCAAGTGCCGCCCGCAGCAGATACCGGTGGCGGTTCTCACCCTGCTCCCATTGCCCCCGTTGCTCTCCGTAGAGCCCGTACGCGGCATCGATGTCGGTTTCGCCGAGCGATCCGTTCCAGGTTCTGTATCTGTAGGCGCCGAACAGATTGGCTTTGACGGTTCCGAGCCGTCCAAGGTCAAGACGGCGTCCGAAGGTCCCCCAGAAACGGCTCCCATCGAGGAACTGATCGGGCTGAAAGCTGCTGATATCAGCTTCAGCATCCAGTTCGTCCTGACCGTATCGACCTCTCACTCTGGCTCTGAGGCCGAACAGATCTCCGGCATTGATCGACTCTCCGTTGCTGCTGCCATCGATGGCCCGCTGCACCATGAACTGAGGCTGCAGAGCGACCTCGGTGTCCGATCCCAGTTCGATCGGTTTCAGATTGCGACCGACGAACAGGCCATCCCTGTCCTTGTTGTCGACTTCGATCACCCAGCGGTTTTCCACCTCCTCCTCCTTGGCGATCACCTGCCGCCGACTCACAGGAACCGGCAACCTGTCTTCGACGATGAGTCGGTTGCGTCGGGCGGAGATCAGAAGGTCACCGTTGGGTTGTTCTCTTGCGATGACCCCTTCAGCATCGATTCTGGTCTGCGAGGGGGTGTAGGGGTCATTGCTGAATCCCATCCGACTCGCCTGCCAGCCTTCAGCGGTGATCAGCACCCGAGAGGCCTGGATCCGCCAGCGGCTGATGGTGCCGTTGATCAGCTGGGTGCTTCCGAGTCGTTGCAGCTGCGGAACCTTGACCACGCCGAAGCGGTTTTCGTCCTTGATGCTGGAATTGAGTCGTTTCACCGGAACACCACTGCGGCGTTCGATGGCGAGATTCCCCCGGAAGCTCACCTTCTCCACCCTTTGGTCGATGGAGGCGATCGCTTCGGTGCGTAACGCCTGCTGTTCTGTCGGGGAAAGCGTGCTGATCGGTCGGGGCTGTGCCGGCGGCACATGCTCCAGGGTGCTGCCACCATCGCCGAGGGCCACCGATTCGAGACGCTCAGACAGGGTTGTGGGGCTGACCCGGTCGTCGCGATCGGGATCCTCACACCCCAGGGGGGGGGGCATCTCACCGGGCTGCAGCTCAGGTTGCTCTTCTCCCCAGCGGTATCGCAGTCCAAGCAGATAGGCATTGCTTCCCTCCTCCACGCCGCTGTAGGTCCCGAAGGCTCCGGATCGGTGGTGGATGCGTCCCACCAGGGAGAGCTCGGATGAGACAGCCGCCTCCACTTCGAAGCCGAGGTAGTTGAGCAGCTGGGTGTAGTTCTCCCGGTAGGTCTTCTCGTAAAGGCTGTAGTCGGTGTTGTAGCTGAGGCCTTCAATGAATCCGAAGCTCAACCAGGGCTGAACCCAGAGTCGGGCACCGATGCCGACGATCCCTTCCCCGAAGCTCTGTGCCGGCAGATCCGCGTATGGGGTGGATTGATTGAACTCGCCTCCAGGCTGCTGCCCGGCCATGTGTTGGAACAGGTCCGCCTCCAGTTCCAGCGACAGAGGTCCGGCTCTGAGAATGCGTTTCTGCAGACCGACACCCAGCAGGTACTCCGGTCGCATCCGACCGTTGAACAGGAACGTGTCCCCGAAATTGGAATCGATCATCTGCCCCCCCCAAGCGGTCACTGCCCAGGGTTGGGGATGCCAGTCCGGTACCGCAGGCAGCAGGGGAGGACAGGCCATGGCCGGGGATTCCGGCACCACCGAACCGTTTGGCTGACTCTCCGTGGATTCAGTTTGCTGTTCAGAGGACAACGCCGGGAAGAATCCGCCGTCGGATTCGCTCAGGTCGATGACGCCGTACACATCATCGAGCTCGCCTTCGTTCTGGATCAGGCTGTAGCGGAACGCCGAGGCCTGAAAAAACTGCCCTTTGCGTCTCAGGCGAACGGAGCCCCGTGCGAAAAGAGTCCGATACCCGGCGTCGAATTCGATCCGGTCAGCCAGCAACTCGTCGTTTCCCAGAACGACTCTGACGTTTCCCTCGGCGATGCTGACGTTGCGGCGACTGTCATGAAACTGACGATCTGCAGTCAGTTGCAGCGTTTTCGGCGGTTCAAGGATCTCCTCAGCAGCTCTGATCTCAGAGCGCACAGGGAGCGATCCCATGGATCCGCCGAGCAGCAGTCCAGTGAGGCAGAAAGACAGGCGCTTTGACGCCAAGACGGACCAGCTGCGGTTCGCGATCCTGACAGTGAGCCGATCAAAGAACCTGATCCAGCGGACCAGTGTTTTGCGCGGTCCTGATTGGTTCCCGGATTCAGTCTTCCAAGTCCTTGCGGCTTGGCGTGCGGCTCGGGTCGCTCGCCAGGAAGCCGAACACGAAGATGCCGATGAAGAAGAAGACGACCGAGTAAACGGAGATCTTGAGGGCGAGCATGGAGACCGACCGGCGTCTGTTTGAGCGACATCATCCTATGGGGCAAGACAGGGTCACTTCGGGGTCGGACTCGCTGCGGGCCGGGCGATCGGAGTGGATTGAAACGTTTCGACGTCGCTCACGCCTCGATCTGCAGGCTCGCTGGCGGCGCAGCGGCCCCGGTGATCGCCCTCCCCATCTCGGGGATGCCTGGGGCCGGGAGCACCGTCCTGACTGGGCTGCGCGCGGACTTTTGATCTGGCCGCGCGGACGTGGCTGGATCCGTCTTGAGCAGAATCTGTCCTGGCCGCAGAGCTGGAGTCGGTCTCCCGAGAGTCGCGGACGTCTCGCCCTGAGCTGGTGGGCTGAGCGGATGCGGCTCTGGGTGGATGGGGAGCTCGTGCATGAGGGAGACCTCTTCGACACCGCCTGCCGTTGGATCGTTCCCGATCGCTGTCGTGAGGGGAAACCGCTGCAGCTGCTTCTGGAGCTCAGCAGCCCTCTGCACGATGACGGCGCTCTGATCAGCAGCTGTCTGAATCTCGAGCCGTGTTGCGAGGCGTCGGACCCAGATCGGGTCTTGCTCCCTGAGGCATTGCAGCTGCATCTCGCGGCCGGTGGAGACCTGCCGGCGCAGTGGCAACAGCTGGATCCCCTTTCCCTGCAGGCCCTGGATGCAGTGGAGAATCATCTGGCCCGTGCTGAGCCGGCACCGGGATCTCTGCACTGGCTGGGTCACGCCCACCTCGATCTGGCCTGGCTCTGGCCGGTCGCCGACACCTGGCAGGCTGCGGAGCGAACATTCCGGTCCGCACTGCAGCTGCTGCAGCGCTGGCCTGAGCTCCATTTCGCCCATTCGACCCCGGCCCTCTACGAATGGCTGGAGCGGCATCGGCCGGCGCTGTTCGCCGGCGTGCGTGCCGCCAGCCGAGCCGGGCGCTGGGAACCGATCAACGGTCCCTGGGTTGAAACGGACTGCGTGCTGGTGAGCAGTGCGTCGCTCTGGCAGCAGTTCCACCTGGGGCAGGCCTACAGCCGGCGCGTCTTCCCGGAGTGGACCCATGAGTTGGCCTGGTTGCCGGACAGCTTCGGGTTCACCGCCGGTCTGCCGGCCGTGGCGGAGCGCACAGGCGTGCGTTGGTTCTGCACCCACAAGCTGGCGTGGAATGCTGACCAGCCCTTCCCCCATCGTCTGTTCCGCTGGCGCAGCCGTGGCGGTGCTGAGCTGTTCGCTCTGATGCTGCCGCCGATCGGCCGGCGGGGTGAACCGCTGGACATGCTGAATGAACAGCGGGATTGGCAGCTGGCGACAGGGTTGGACCGGGCGCTTTGGATCCCGGGCGTGGGAGATCACGGCGGCGGACCGACCGACGAGATGCTCGAGCAGATGCGGCTCTGGGACGCCATGCCCCAGGCGCCCAAACGGAGTGCTGGAACGGTGAGGGATCATCTGGCTTCCCTTGAGCCACACGCCGGTCGTCTTCCCGTCTGGCGGGATGAGCTGTATCTGGAGCTGCACCGCGGCTGTGCCACGAGCCGTCCGGACCAGAAGCGACACAACCGCACGCTGGAGCGGTTGCTGCGTGAGGTGGATGCCGTCGCTGCCCTGGGGGGATGTTCAGGGACGGCAGGTGAGATGGGGGACTGGAAACCGCTGTTGTTTCAGCAGTTTCACGACATCCTTCCAGGAACCTCCATCCCGGAGGTGTTCGACCAGGCCGAAGCGGTCTGGCGTTCAGCCCGGAGGAAGGCGGTGTCTCAGCGTGACCATCAGCTGCGGCAGCTATGCGGGGGCTCGGCCGGCCCTTCCCGCTGTCGGGAGACCTGGCTCTGGTTCGGTCTGCAGCCGTTGGCGCGCTGGTCGCCCCTGCTGCGTCTGCCTGCCGGGGCGTGGTCGGGGGCTGACATGGTTCTGCCGCGACAGGCGTGTCCCACCGGGGGAGTGTGGGTGCAGCTACCCCTTCAGAGCGGGATCAGTTCGGTCGCTCTCAACCGATGCGATGCATCAGCGGTTGAGGTCACTCCAATCCGGGCTCCGGTGAAGCTGCAGCGACTGGATGGCGATCGCTGGAGGGTCAGCAATGGATTGCTGGAGGTGGACTGCGGGCCGGGAGGGCTGCTCCAGTTGCGTGACAGTCAGGGGGTGGCTCAGCTGGCAGGTCCGCTGCAGCTGGCCCGTTTCCAGGACCGCGGGGAGTTCTGGGACGCCTGGGATCTTGCAGCGGAGTACCGCCGCCATCCCCTGGCGGTTGAGGTGCTGGGGCCATGCCAGCTGCTGGAGCGCGGCCCCCTGGTGGTCCATGTCGTGCAGCGTTACCGGCTGGGATCGAGTGTCATGCGCCTGGACATGCGTCTGCAGGCCGACTGCCCCTGGATCGAGCTGATCTGCAGCATCGACTGGAGCCAGCGCCATGAACTGCTTCGTCTGGAGCTGCCCCTTGCCTCCGCAGCGGTCCGCTATGCGGCGGACTCCGCCGGCACTGTCCTGGAGCGTCCGGCCATGGCACGCACGTCGCGGGAGCAGTCGCGATGGGAAGTGCCGCTGATCTCCTGGCTTGCCACCCAGGTGAACGCCCCTGGGGGGGGACTGGCCGTCCTGCTGGATGGACCCCAGGGGGTGGATGTGATGCCCGAACGGATCGGTGTCTCCCTGCTGCGCGGTCCGACCTGGCCTGACCCTGGGGCGGATCGTGGTTGGCACCGTCAGCGACTGGCTCTGATGCCGGTCACCGGCTCATGGAGCAGCGCTTGCGTGCCCCAGGCGGCGATCGCCTTCCGCGAGCCGGGTTGGAGTGGTCCTCTCGCCGGACACCCGACGTCGCGGCGATGGTTGCCAGCTCTCGCCGGGGAGCTTGTTCCTGTGGCGCTGCGGCCGGAGGATGACGGCCTGGGCCTCCGCTGTCTCAATCCAGGGCCATCGCGCTGCCGTTGGGAACCCAGGGAAGGCTGGCTCGTGTCCCGCCAGGGGGGTGAACCGGCTCAGGCCATCGAGCTACGGCCGGGGGAGCTTGCCGATCTGCGGTTGGTTCAATCCTCGTGATCGTCGAACGGGTCATCCAGCGCCTTGGATGGGGGACCGAACGCCTGATAGACACCAAAGCCGGTGAGGCTCAGCAACACAGCCAGCACACCGATCGCCACCGACATGGCCGGGGAAGACGTTTCCATCACATCTCTCGACAGGATCGACTCCAAGCCGGAGCCGGCCCCTACAGTATCGGCACTTTTCACCACCCGAGACCAAGCGTCGCCATGGCTCAACGCACCCGTCTGGGAGACCTCCTCCGCCCTCTGAACTCCGAGTACGGCAAGGTCGTGCCTGGCTGGGGAACCACCCCGGTCATGGGGATCTTCATGGTGCTCTTCCTCGTCTTTCTGCTGGTGATCCTTCAGCTGTACAACAAGTCCCTGATCCTGGAAGGCATCAACGTCAACTGGAACGGCCTCGGCTGATCGGTTGTCATGAATGTCTTCGGCGTCGGCCTCCCTGAGATGGCGGTGATCGGCGCCGTTGCCTTGCTTGTCTTCGGTCCCAAGCGTCTTCCGGAACTCGGCAAGACGCTGGGGAAAACGCTGAAAGGATTTCAGTCCGCCTCCAAGGAGTTCGAGCGGGAGATCAACAAGGCCATGGCCGATCCCGAGCTCGAGGATGGCTCCGGAGACTCGCCCCAGGACAACGATTCACCCCAGGTCTGATCCGGCCGATGTCCGCAGATCTGAGGCTGGTGGTCGGTCTGGGCAATCCAGGGCCGAAATATGCGGGGACCCGCCACAACATCGGGTTCATGGTTCTGGAGCGGTTGGCCTCCCGGGAGGGTGTTCAGTTCCGTCAGCAGAGCAAGTTGCACGGCCTGGCCAGCGAGGTCGGTCATGGCGAGGCGCGCTTGCGCCTGCTGATGCCCCAGACCTACATGAACGACAGCGGTCGATCGATCAGAGCTGCGCTCGATTGGTTCGGACTGACAGCGGATCAGCTGCTGGTTCTGGTGGATGACATGGACCTCCCTCTGGGTCGCCTGCGACTGCGTGCTCAGGGCAGTGCAGGCGGTCACAACGGCCTGCGCAGCACGATTCAGCATCTCGGCGGGCAGGAGTTCCCTCGGCTGAGGATCGGAATCGGTGCCCCTGCGGACACTCCCGATGAGCGACGGGCCAGAACCGTGTCGCATGTGCTCGGTGCTTTCAGCAAGGTCGAGGAACCTTGTGTGGATGCTGTGCTGGATGCCGTTCTTGATGGTCTGGGACGCATTCAGCGCCAGGGCATGGAACGGGCCGGCAACTGGATCAATGCCTACCGGCCGCAGAGTCTTGCCAGCGGCGGATGACAGCACTCCCCGCCACCACGGCCCACCTCCGGGTGTTGCGCCAGTGCTTCAGCGAGCAGTGCGTTGAGGGGGAGGTGGCGGCCGGGGGCTTTCAGTGGCAGTTCCGCTGGGCGTTTGATTGCGGTGACCTGACCGTGGAGCCCTCCCTGGGGCGGGCTCTGATCCAGGACGCTCTGCGTCGATTCCTGGTGCGCTCGGATTATCGACTTGAACCCGGCGGTGATTACACCTTCACCGTTCGGGCCCGCTTCTGAGGCGCTGTTTCGCACCCGACCAACGGCACGGTGTTCCCAGGCTGTCCTCCACCATCACAAGGGCGGCGATCGCATCAAGCTCCTCGGGTGGGATCAGCAGGCCGCGGGGAATCAGCCGCTGCCACCCCCTGGGAGGCCACAGCTCCCAGTAGCGACGGCGGGCCCGCAGGGTGGTGCCGTATTCATTCACCTGCTGAACAGGAGCGAGGGACCGCAGCTTCGGCAGCCATGCCGCACTGCCGGTGCCGTCACCCAGCACGATCCCGTCCAGTCCTCCGGCGACCTGCCAGTCGCTCAGCCGGTCCAGAACCTGCTCGCAGATCACGACAGCCCCGCTGAGCACCTGGAGGGATTCGGTGTCCACAAGCACGAGGCCGCATTTGCTTCTCCCGGGATCAACACCGGCCAGTCGGCTCATGGGCTGACCCGAAACGCCACCAGCACCGGATCGCCACTGTCGCTGTCGCTCTCGGCGATCACCTCAAGGGTCAGATCCCCCTCTCCTTCGGGGCGGTCCACCAGAGCCAGGCCGAGCTGAGCGAAGACCGTCCCGTCGAACTGGAGTCCTTCCACGAGGGAGCCACGACGCTGAACCTCGGCGAACGCAGAGGCGAGCAGAAGGTTCAGGCGGCGGCGGACCATCTCCGGTGATCGATCCTGGTCCGGGAGGGTTGCCGACGCCAGGACTTCGCCGCTGCGACTGATGCGCCGGTTCGGTCGGACGTCAGGAAAGGCATAGACGATGGTCTCTCCGCGCAGCACGTTGGTGGCAGAGCGGATCGAAACCACCCATGTGCCCGGCTTGCTGATGATCGTCCGCAGACGCTGCACATCGTTCCGGGGAACCAGGAGGATCTGTCGGTCGGGGGTCTCACCGGGTCGGACCTGCTGGTAGGCCGTGAGATTCGCGTCCTGCAGCAAACGGTCGATCACCGTCTTCGCCTGTCCTGCACTCTCCAGTCGGATGGTGGCTGTGGCCAGAGCCTCTCCGCTGCTGAGAACCACGGAACCGCGGCGCAGGGCGATCAGGTTGCGCTCCAGCTCCTTGAGTTCCGCCTCACCGGCTTGGATGCTGGCCCGAACCCGCTTGAGTTCCTCCTCGGTGCGGCGGATGTCTGCGTCCCGGGCCTTGATGTCCCTGTCCCGCTGCTGAATGTCGCGGCTGAGGCGCTGCTGCTCGGCCTCCAGCCGGACGCGCTGCTGCTGCAGAGGCTCCAGCTCCTCACGAAGTGTCGCTGCCCGCTGCTTGGCCGTCGACAGCTCGGCATCGATGCGTTGCGTCTGGGCAATGGCCTGACGACGTTCTTCCTCGGCTGACTCCAGGGCACCTCTGTTCTGCTGCAGCTGGCGGCGGCTGTCCTGAAGTTTCTGTTGCAGTCCGTCGAGCTCAAACAGCCCAACCCGCAACTGACGGCTGACCAGCAGCATCAGACCGAGGGACAGCGCACTGATCAGGCTGCCGGTGAGCACCGTGATCAGCACCGCCGTCCGTCGGGGTCGCATGTTGAACAGGCTGAGGCGTGCCTTGCCGACACGGCTGCCCAACCTGTCGCCCAGAGCTGAAAGCACGCCGCCGAGCACCAGCAGCGCGATGATCAGCAGCCATCCGCTCACGGCGTCACCTCCCAGTGGGGCCGACTCTCAGCTGAACCGCTTGGCCAGAGCAATCGGATCCAGAACCGTGATCTTCTTGCGGTCAATCTGAACGAGACCGGATTGACGCAAGTCTCCCAGCAGTCGGGTGATCGTGACCCGCGTGGAGCCGATCGCCTCGGCGATGGCCTGATGGGAGAGGCGGAGGTCGATGGTGATGCCCAGTTGGTCCGGCACGCCGAAGTCCCGACAGAGCACCAGCAGAAAACTCACCAGGCGGGAGGACATGTCCCGGTGCGTGAGGGTCTCGATCATTGTTTCGGTCTGCAGAATCCTGCTGGAGAGACCCTGAAGCAGCCTGAGCCCGACTGCGGTGTCGGCCTCGATCGCGGCACGGACTGAGCCGGCCGGTGCCGTCACCATCTCCACCCGGGTGAAGGCGACAGCGTGATAGAAGCGATCGGAACGGTGGCCTGTGAGCAGCGACAGCACCCCGAACAGGCTGTTCTCACGAAGCAGAGCGACGGTGATCTCTTCGCCCGACTCATAGACCCTGGAAAGCCGCACGGCACCGCGCCGGATCAGGTAAACCCGCTCGGCGGGATCACCTGGAAAGAAGATGGTCTTGTTTCGTTCGACAAGTTCCGTGCTGGCGCCGTCCAGATCTCTGATGACATCAAGCAGCGAGCGGGATGAGCTGACCGGCTGGTCCTGGGGCGCATGGGCCGAAACGGCGACGTAACGGCTGAACCCACTGCTGGTTCCCAACAATCCGTTTCGACTGATTAAAAGTTAAGGATCGACCCTGTTCAGCTGTGTAGCCGTTATTACGCAATCAGCTGCGGCTGCTCAGGGCATGGCTCTGGGCGGCCAGAAGGGCGTCAAGCCCGGGCTGCGCCAGATCCAGCAGGACGTTCAGCTGTCCGCGGCTGAACGGAGCTCCTTCGGCCGTGCCCTGGATCTCCAGGAGACTCCCGTCGCCTGAGGCCACCACATTCAGATCAACGTCAGCTCGGCTGTCTTCGCTGTAATCCAGATCCAGCAGCGGCCTGCCCTCCAGGAGTCCGACGGACACCGCTGCCACCTGGCTCCGGATCGGCTGGCGTTCCAGGATCCCCTGGGCGATCAGACGGTCACAGGCCAGCTGCAGAGCCATCCAGGCCCCGGTGACCGACGCGGTTCGGGTGCCGGCATCCGCCTGGATCACATCACAATCGATCAGCAGGCTGCGTTCTCCGAGAGCTTCCAGGTCCACCGCGGCGCGCAGGCTGCGGCCGATCAATCGCTGAATCTCCTGGGTGCGGCCGGAGAGCTTGAGCAGTTCCCGCGACTGCCTCTGAGGTGTGGAGCCGGGCAGGAGCCGGTATTCAGCGCTGATCCAGCCCAGTCCGTTCCCCTTCCGCCAGCGCGGCACCGTCTCTTCGAGGCAGACGCTGCACAGAACAGCAGTGCGTCCGGTGCGCACGATCAATGAACTGAGAGCGAACCCCATCGGATCCCAGCTCACTTCAAACGGCCGAAGGGCATCTGGACGACGCCCGTCGGCTCGGGTCTCGGAGGGATCCACCATGAACCTGATTTCACAGCACACCATCCGTAGTGTCAATGGCCTTGTGGAGTCGCATCGCGCCGCTACATTCGAGGTCTGCAGGGTGTATCCCTGGTGACACCCGACGCGATGACCGCAAGCCTGACCACCAGCCATCGATCCTCTGGAGCCCTGACCGGGGATCGCCATGCGCTGGAGAGGGCCGGTCTGCGTCCGCTTCCGCCGCTTCCCGCATCCGCGCCGCTGCATCTGGTGGCTCCGGAGGGCCAGCTGCAGGTGCATACGGCCTCCTATCGGGGCAGTTTTTCCAGTGTTCTCAGCCAGGCGATGCGGGCGGCAGGGCTCGGCAGCCGCGTCCTGATCGCCCAGTTCCTCAAGGGGGGGGTGAAGCAGGGGCCGGAGGGCTGTGTGCTGCTCTGCGGCGGGCTCACCTGGCTGCGTCCGGATATTCCGGCGTGTCTTGCGGAGCCCGATCAGCCTGGTGGTTCCGATGCCGTCGATGCCGTCTGGCAGGCCTGCCGGCGCCATCTCGCTGAAGGCGACCTTGATCAACTGGTGCTGGATGAAGTCGGTCTCGCGGCAGCGCTCGGCTACCTGAAGGAAGATGAGCTTCTGTCGAGCCTGCAGCAGCGTCCAGGCTCCATGGATGTGATCATCACTGGGCCGGCGATTCCTTCCAGCGTCATGGCCATGGCGGATCAGGTCACCGAACTGCGCAGAGGTTTCTGATGCTCAAGAACGATCGCTGGATCACCGAGCAGGCTCAGAAGGGGATGCTCGAGCCCTTCCAGGCAGGTCTGGTGCGCCATCTTGATCCGGAGCAACGTCTGCGACCGGTTCTGAGCTTCGGATGTTCCTCCTACGGCTACGACCTTCGCCTCTCCCCGCAGGAGTTCATGATCTTCCGGCATGTGCCCGGAACGGTGATGAACCCCAAGCGGTTCAATCCCGCCAATCTGGAGCCCACGCCTCTGCATGAGGACGAGGACGGTGGCTACTTCATCCTTCCAGCGCATTCCTACGGCCTCGGTGTCGCCCTGGAGAAGCTTCGGGTGCCCGCCAACATCACGGTGATCTGTCTCGGCAAGAGCACCTATGCGCGGCTGGGCATCATCGTCAACACAACGCCCGCTGAAGCGAGCTGGGAAGGGCATCTGACGCTTGAGTTCAGCAACAGCTCCGGTGCTGACTGCCGTATTTATGCCAATGAAGGCATCTGTCAGCTGCTGTTCTTTGAGGGGGACCCCTGCGACACGACCTACAGCGATCGGCAGGGTAAATATCAGCATCAGCCGGAGCGTGTCACCCTGGCCCGCATCTAGGGAGCCAGACGCGCTCTGTGCAGCCGGCTCTTCTCGTACCACTCGGCGAACTGCGGAGCCCAGTCCACCAGATGCGGCCACATCAGGTCGCAGAGTCTGCGGATCTCCAGCTGAGCATCGAGCTTCGCCCGCAGATCCATGAAGTGAAGGAAAGCCCTCAGGCTGAAGCTCACGATGAAATGCTGGCGGTAGTCGAAGGGAAGGATGCCGCGGGCATGTTCCTCCGCAAATCCGGCACGCAGCAGATCCCTGTAACGCTCGGCTGATTGCTGGCAGTGGTTGAGATCAAGTTCACGCTCCGCCTGGCTGTAGAGGTATTTCTTCCCCTGTCGGTCGCTGTACTCCCCGACCGGTCGCAGGTAGAAGACCTCCTCCAGGGGCAGTTCGCCGTCCGCAGCCCGGCAGATGCGCTCGCCGGTGTATCGCATCGACTGCACATCGAAACTGACGCCCACCCGATGCGTCCGGGCCTGTTGCATCACCGAATGCGGAAACCAGCCCACGTTCAGAACGATCTGAGCATGTTCGAGCGGACCGAAATGGCCCCGTTCCCCGGCAAGCAGCCGTTTGATGCAGATCTCGCCAGCCCGTTGTTCGTCAGGCCAGCTGTCCCGATCAGCGGCCACAAAACCCTCGCTGTAGTCCTGATGCATCGCGGCATAGATGCATTGCTGCGGATTCGGCGTGGCGGCGATCAGATCGACTCGGAAACGCTCCATGGCGTGCTGTTCAGCAGCTCGGTCCTGTGATCATGACGGTGATGGCCCGGCCATGCCCGTCAACCGTGGCTGCGGGGTCCGGTTCTGTCGGTGCTGGCCAGATCCTCAAGGGTGCTCGTGCTTCCGATTCCCTGAAGTGCTGGAACGGGGGTGTCGTTGATCAGGGCGTCACCAAGCGCCTGGAGTTCCTGGGGTGTCCGCACGCCGATGGAACGACCACGAGGCTGACCGTCCGCTGCGAAGAGGTTCAGCTGGGGGATGCCGTTGACCTCGTACCGGTCCACCAGATCGAGCCAACGGGGATTGTCGACATTCACCAGCACCACGTCGAGGCGATCCCGCGTGGATTGCTCCAGGCTCAGCATCGCTGGAGCCATCTCCCGGCAGGCCTGGCACCAGTCGGCATAGAACTCGATCAGCGTCGGCTGGCCATTGCTGAGCGCGACATCAGGATCCAGAGAACGCCGTGCCAACTGCTCCATCGGGGATTCGCTCTGGAGACCACCGCGCAGAACAAGGAGGGCCAGCGCGAGCGCGAAGGCCACCGCCAGCAGCAGGCCTTTCTGGAACGCTCCCAGGCTGGCTGGTGGTGGGCTGGCAGACATGACGGACTCCGTTCAGGTGCACTCTGACAGGGCTCTCCGAAGGCTGTGGCTAGCGTTTGGCCATGCCGATCCTGAGCCTGTTCACGCTGCCCTTCCGGGCTCCACTGCTGGGGGGGCTCTTCCTTGTGGCGCTGGTGATGGGCAACCACTGGACCGTCAATCAGAGCATCTACGCCCAGAACCAGTCGATCAGCGTGAGTGTGTTCTGGCTGATCCAGCTGATTCAGGTCATCGCCGTGGTGGTCGTCTTCACGATCCCTGATCTGCTGATGCGTCAGGTGTCGATGCTGATGGCGTCCAGCCGCGTGATCAGCCTCGTGGTCACGCTGCTGATGGTGATCGTGCTGGGGCTGTACGTGATGCGGCTGCACCGTCTGACCGACGTGATGATCCTGGCTTCAGCCGTTCTGCTCGCGCGGCTGGATCTGATCAGGATCGGCATCGTTCCGCCGCCCCTGCTCACCATCATCGGCTTCACGGCTGTTCTGCTCTCGGGGATCGGGCTCGGTTGTGCCCTGCCCAATCCGGCCGGCACGCTCCTCACAGAAGCGGCGGTCCCGCTCTAGGTACCCGAGCAGATTGTCCAGAACCTTTTTGGTGTAGTACCGGGTCTCAGGGTATGGAATCCGTTCCACCCAGAGCTCCGGGTCTTGAGCCAGGGTCTGTGGTTGCCAGTCACTGACGGCGCCGGGACCTGCGTTGTAGCTGGCGACCACCAGCATCGGATCGCCTTGCCATCGCTCCATCAGCTGACGCAGGTACTGCGCGCCGAGGCGGATGTTCAGGCTGGGATCGGCGAGGTCGGCATCGCTCAGGTTCCGGCCTGCGAGCTCCTCGGCCGTGGCGGGCATCAGCTGCATCACGCCCCGCGCCCCGGCGACGGAGCTCACTCCAGGGGAGAAGCGTGATTCCTGCTTGCTGATGGCCAACAGCAGATCGTGAGCCACATCGTGTTGCTCCGAAGCCGCCAGAAAGTCCTCCTGGAACGGTCGTGGCAGCTGCTGGCGTTGCAGCAGCAGTCGTTGGGAGCAGTTCGGGGAATGCCACCGCAGGCTCAGGCGCCACAGACGCTCAAGTCCAGTCCAGGTGTTCCCGATCGCCAGTCGCAGACGTCCCTCCACCAGCTGCTCATGCCGGGACAGCGGCTCGGCGGTGTCGGTTGAGCTGCGCCACTGCTCCCAGGCCTGATCGACGAGTCCGAGGCGCCAGAGCCTGTTGACCATGGGATCCGCACTGTTCAGTGGAGTCCAGACATCCGAAACCGAGGTGGAGTTGGAGCCCTCGCCAAGATCCAGGCCTGTCTGTTCCCCGAGACGGACCCTGGCCCGCCACCGGTAGTAACCGGAACGCTGCCCATCGATGAGCCGGCGCCAGATGCCGTTTGCGGCATCTGGATTGCCGAGCCGCTGTTCAGCAAGTCCATGCCAGAACAGCCGACGTCCCTCCAGCGGCTCGGGCATCGCTCCGTCCGGAAGAGCTGTCAACCAGTTTCTGGCGTCACCCCATGCGCCATCGAGCAGGGCCTCCCGTGCCAGATCCCATTGCAGCTGCCAGCTCGCCGGATCATCGGGCCAGCGTGTCAGCACCTGGGCTCCGCCCCTGCCGGCCGCCAGCCGGACACGGGCGGCTGCAACCGCAGCCGATCGCTTCTGCAGGCTTTCGGGCAGGGCATCCAGCAGGTCGGGGTCAGGCCGGAGTGGTTCGCTCAGCAGGCGTGCGGCTTCATCACTGGCGGAGTCCATCGGAAAACGCCGGGTGAGATCCAGCAGCAGCTGTTCCCCTTCCGAGCGCTGCTCACGTCCTCCAGCCAAGAGCGCGCGTCCGATGGCCAGAGCGGTCCCCGCTGCCGGCGGCTGCTGCTGCAGGCAGGCGAGCCCTGCCGTTCCGTCTCCCAGTTGCGCGAGACCACGGGCCAGCAGCTGACGTTGCTCCCGATCCGGTGCACCGGTGCCGTTGGCATCACAGGCAGCGCGAAGCCGCGCTGCGCTGCCGGGCCACTGCACTCCCCAGCGGGCCAGATGCAGAGCACCGCGGTGGCCATGCAGCGGATCCGCTTCCAGTGCCCGGGCCGTTGCCAGCGCGGCGGGATGACGCGGTTGGACTGTCAGCAGCTCCTGCTGCAAGAGGGGTTCGACCTCCCCGAGACGGCTTCGCCCCCAGGCTGAGGAGGCCTGTTCCGGGAAGCGTCTGATCACATCCCGCCACAGCGTCAAAGACGTCTGGGAAGCCCCCAGTCGCTCTGCCGTTTCCGCCGCCAGGGCAAGGGACACGGCTGCCAATGGGGCCCTGCCCCAGCCTTGACCCTGCAGCAGCCGTCGGCGCCGGTTGAGGTCTCCAGCGCTGCGACCTGTCATCAGCAGAGCGGCCTCACGGCGTTGCTCCGGGTCGAGCGATCGTCGATAGACGCGCCACAGCTCCGCATCCGTTGCCGTTGGGTCGAGCCGATGCCGGTGCTGGCGCAGCTGCTGCTGACCAAGCATCACCGCCAGGAGACTCACCGCGGCCGTCCCGATGAGCAGTGCAGCTCCGAGCCGGGACCCTGCCGCCACATCACCCCAGAATCTGATGCCATTGTGTGGCCCAGGTTGCGACTGGCGATGCCTTCCTCACGACCGGGACGCCGACAGCGCTGGCGCACGCTGCTGGTGCTGCTGATCGCCACGACGATCTGGGCCCTCCGTTGGCTCTGGCCGCTTCAGATGCTGCCGGGATGGGTGCTGGCCTTGATGTTCGCCTGGGCGGGCATCGAGTTGATCGTGCTCATCTGGAGGCCGCATCGCTGGCGTTGAGGGCGGAGCTGCACCTGTCCCCGGACGACCGGTCCCCTGAAACAACGCCCGTAGCCTGAAGGCCACGATTGAGACTCATGGCTCAAGCCGCTGTCCCGCCCATTGGACCCTCACTGGGTTCTTCGGTTCCCGGGTTCGGGACGGATGGGATTCGAGGCCGGGCTGGCTCGGTGCTCACCCCGGCGTTGTGCCTGCAGGTGGGCTACTGGTTCGGGCGAGCACTGTCCCAGCCAGGGCCTGTGCTGATCGGGATGGACTCGCGCAGCAGTGGCTCGATGGTGGCTTCGGCTCTGACGGCCGGTCTCACAGCGGCTGGTCGGGAGGTGTGGAGCCTGGGCCTCTGTGCCACGCCGGCCGTGCCACTGCTGATCCGTCAGGTCGGCGCTGCCGGCGGTCTGATGGTTTCTGCCAGTCACAATCCCCCGGAGGACAACGGCATCAAGGCCTTCGGTGCGGATGGCGCCAAGCTGGGCAGTGATCTTCAGGCCCGCATCGAAGCCGGTCTCCGCGGTGAAGCAGAGGTGGGTGACTCCGATGGGTCCCGCTGCGGTGCGGCGCATCAGCGTTCCGATCTGCTCAGCTCCTACAGCGACGCTCTGCTGGCCTCGGTGGGTCCAAAACGGCTCGATGGTGTGCCGATCGTTCTTGATCTCTGCTGGGGTTCCGCGACGGCCTGTGGGGCCGACGTGTTCGAGGCCCTCGGAGCTGATCTGACGGTTCTGCACGGCAAGCCCGACGGAGCTCGCATCAACGTCGCCTGCGGATCAACCCAACTCGATCCTCTGCGGCAGGCAGTGGTCGAACGGGGTGCTGCGATGGGCTTTGCGTTCGATGGAGATGCCGATCGGATGCTGGCGGTGGACGGCCGCGGCCGCGTCGTGGACGGTGATCACGTGTTGTTTCTCTGGGGCTCAGTGCTTCAGCAGCAGCAGACGCTCCCTGATCAGCGTCTCGTGGCGACGGTGATGTCCAACCTCGGTTTCGAGCGGGCGTGGCAGCAACGCGGAGGTCTGCTGGATCGCACTCCCGTGGGTGATCAGCACGTGCACGCTGCGATGGTCGCCAGTGGTGCAGCCCTTGGCGGAGAGCAATCCGGCCATATCCTCTCGGCATCCCATGGGCTCTGCGGGGATGGTGTGCTGACGGCCCTGCAGTTGGCCACGCTCTGTCACGCCCAGGGGATCAGTCTCTGCGACTGGCTGGATCGGAGCTTCCAGGCCTTCCCGCAGAAATTGGTGAATGTGCGGGTTCCGGATCGCAGCCGTCGCAAGGGCTGGGCCAGTTGCCCTCCCCTGAGTGATGCGGTCCGCTCTGCGGAGGAGGCCATGGGAGACGAGGGGCGAGTGCTGGTGCGTGCCAGTGGAACGGAACCGGTGCTGCGGGTGATGGTGGAGGCTGCCGATCAGCGGATGGTCGAATCCTGGACGACCCATCTGGCTGCCGTCGCGGATCGGCATCTCAACGCTGCCTGAGGTCGCGGGCCAGGGTCAGGGCTCCATCGCAGGCGTCTCCGGAGGCAGCACTCCATCGAGCCTGAGGAAGTTGATGGCTCAGCACGTCCTCGATCATCCGGCGATAGCCCTGCAGATGCTCGATTGCACCCCCACGGGCGGCGAGCTGGGGAGCGGCAAGCTCGAGTCGGCCTCCAACTGTGATGACGCACTCGGTGAGGGCATGAGCCGAGCGTCGCAGGATGTGGGATGCCTCCACGAGTCCTTCCTCGGCTGCTGTCACCACCAGAGGAGCCAGAGCGGCAAAGCCGGCAGCCCCGAAATCCGGATTCACCACCATGGCTTTGACCTGGGCACTGCTGTGGCAGTGCATGGCGTGCCACAGCCGCTGCCGCAGGGGGTGGTCCGGCAGACGACCGTCCGCCATCCGAAGGCTGAGCTGCAGACCCTGATGGCCAAGATCAAAGGCGGCCCCGGCACCATCCAGCAGCCAACCCCAGCCACCGCTGCGAGCTTCCTCTCCCCTGGCATTGCGTCCGATGCAGATCATGCCGGTGCCACTGATCAGCACGATTCCCGGACTGTCCGGGAAGGCCCCGTGCAACGCCGTGCGCTCATCACCTGTCGCCAGCACATGGTCTGGTGGCATCAACAGCTCCTGTGCGATCAGGTCGCCGGCCCGGTGCTGAAGCTCCGTTCCCTGCTCGATCCCACTGGCACCGATCACGGCGGCATCGAGCTCCAGCGCATCCCTCTGGCCAAGCGCGGCCTTGAGACTGCTGCCCACGGCCGTCCCGGAAACGAGCGGCACCGTCGGGGGCGTCAAGGTGACACACGCCGGCACCCTGGCCTTCGCAGACGGTCATCCAGCCGTCAGCTGTCCAGCGGCTGATCCGGCAGCGGGTTCGGGTCTGTCCGGCGTCGAATCCTGCAAACAGCATCACGCTTCGCTCGGTTGGGCGGCCAGGGTGGCCAGGCAGAACCATCCGATCAGCTGCACCTCAGGACGGAAGAAGATCGTGTCGGTGATTCCCTGGGTGAGCAGTCCGGTGATGGCGGCCAGGCTGGCCAGAGCGGCACCGGCAGCCGGTTGCGGCAGGGTCAGACCTCGGAGCCCGCGTTGCAGTGCGCTCCAGAGCAGTCCGAGTCCGGCGATCAATCCCGGCAGGCCCATCTCCACCAGCAGCTCAAGCGGCACCGAATAGGCGCTCAGGGCGTTGAATTTCGGCTGCTGATACAGCGGGTAGACGCTGTTGAAGGCTGCATTCCCCGGACCGATTCCCAGCCAGGGTCGATCCTGGATCATGTCGATCGCCGCCAGCCAGACGTTGATCCGGAAGTTGTTGGAGCTGTCTCCGCGACCGGCCAGAAGGCTGGCGACCCTGGTTCGGATCGGCTCGAGCTTGGTGGCGGCCACGGTCAGCAGGGCTGCAGCCAGCAACAGCACGGCGAGGGGGAGGAGGCGGCGCCAGATGGGTGGCCAGTGGCGTGTGGTGCGAAGGATCAGCAGAAGCATCAACGTCGCCAGCCCGGCGAGCATGCCGATCCAACCGCCCCGGCTGTAGGTCCAGACGGTCGCGGCCACCCCGAGAATCAGCGTTGTGCCGGCGAACAGTCGGCTGCCGATTCCCTTCCAGCGCAACAGGGCGACAGCTGCCAGGGGCAGCAGGGGCAGCAGATACCCCGCCAGCAGGTTCGGATTGCCGAGTGGGCCGTAGATCCGGATGGTTCCAGTGCTGATCGAGTTCGGATCCGCCCAGCGGGCCAGTTCCTCGGTGGAGGCATACAGCTGCCTCAAGGCCAAGACACTGCTCAGCAATCCACCACTGAGCAGTCCCGCCAGCAGGCGATCCCACCAGGAGGGATTGCATGCAAGCAGTTTGCGGATCAAGGCATAGACGCTCAGGTAGCTGAGCAGTTTCAGCAATCCCTTCGCCGCGGCCATGGGGACGGGTGAGAACCCCGTGGTCAGAACGGCGATCCCGAGAATCAGCAGCAGCCAGCCACTGATGGCTCCGATCTCCTCCGGCGGGCTGCAGAGAGACCACAACAGCCAGAGCAGCGCCACGGCAGCGATCACCAGGGACAGGCCCCCTCGCGTGAACAGGGGCAGGCCCGTGAGCAGCAGCACCAGCACACCGCCGCTCAGCCATTCCAGCCGCAGCAGAACGAGGTCTGCCGGACGGAGCAGACCCTGCCAGCGCAGCAACAGCGGTTCAGCCATCGTTCAGGGGGCCATGCCGGCGTCTTCCGCGGGATTATCAATCTCCTGCCAGCGGCTTTCCAGCACATCGCGATCGGGTAAGGGGTCTTTGTTGCGTCGGTACAGCACCCGATACACCGGCATCGCCTGCGCGAGCACGTAGCGCTCCCGTTCCGTGGGCACCGGCAATGGGTTGTCCTTTCGCCAGGGGCGCTGGTCCTGCTCCGGACGCTCAAAACAGCCGCAGAGTTCGGTCAGGGCCACCATCGGTTCGATCACGGCCAGCACGTCGCTCTGCAGGAACAGCTCTCGGCCGGGTTGCAGGGCTGCCGCCATGGCGAGCAGCAAGGCGGGCTGCAGGACACGACGCTTGCGGTGGCGTCGCTTGAACCAGGGATCGGGAAACTGGATGGATACCCGTTGGAGGCGATCGTCCGGCAGCGCCGCCATCCACGCCTCGAGGCTGATGTTGGCATTGCAGAACAGCACGCGCACGTTGCCGTGCTCGCTGGCCATCGCGTCGCGATCGGCAGAGACCACAAGGGGGCGGCGGATCTCCACACCCAGATGATTCCAGTCGGGCTTCAGCTCCGCTAACCCCAGCAGGCAGCGACCCCGCGCGCAGCCGATGTCGAGATGGATCGGCAGGTCCGGATTGCGGAACAGCTCCTGCGGCGGAGGCAGCTGCAGCGGCAGCTGGAAAAAGCGGCTGAGGGGATTGACGTGCTGGCGCAACGGTTCAGAGGGTCAGTCGTCAGTCGGGGAGGGGATCTGTCGCAGCAGTCCCCAGCAGGCGGTGTAGCCATGCAGATGCGTGGCGCCGGCCACAGGGCCGATCTCTCCATTGCAGAAGGCACCTGCCACAGGCAGCCCGGGCATCACCGTTCTGGCCAGAGACACATCTCCATCGGCTTCCCCGAACAACCCCTTGCCTCGACCCAGGCAGGCCATCAACAGACCGAAGTGGGCCTGAGTCCCCTCGCGATCCTGGCCGGCGGCCTCGCGCAGCAGCATCAGCGCATCCTGTCTCGAGGCCTCCGCTTCCCGCAGCTGAAACTGCACGTTCTGCCCCGGTCTCACCTTGTCGGCCACAGCCACGGCTCCGTTGCTGGGATCGACACCGATCAGGTTGCGCACCAGGAAGGCACCTCCGTCCCGGCGCGTGCCATCGGCCATCAGCTGCAGATCACGCCTCTCGATACCCAGAAACAGCGAGTGACGGACGAGATCGCGCTCCTGATCGGTGAGATCCGCCAGAACCTCCTGAAGACAGGCCACCGGACTTCCCCGCCGCTCACCGTGACTGAGTTCAAGCAGCACGTTGCGCTGAACCTGTTCGATCGCAAACACGGGCCCGATCGGTCGGCATCCCTGGGCCACCACGGTGTCCAGCATCCAGTCGCCACCGATCGAACAGACCACAGCTCCCGTCAACACCTGATCGTTGAGAAACAGTGATCCGTGAGGAGCGTTGTGGGGGCAGGCGATGCCGCCGATCTTGCCGGCGGCGGGGTAGGCGTAATCCAGTCCGCTGATCAGGTCGTTGATGGTTGTGCTGGTGGGATCGATCAGCACGATCTGGCTGCGGCAGCGCGTTGGCTCGATTCCGGTCCATTCCTGCCACGACTGGGCGGAACCATCCAGATCAGGGAGATTGTCGGTCGTCAGTGCAGAGGCCTGCAGCTCGACTCCTGGAAGGCCGAGCAGCGTCACGCTCAGAGCGGCGGTCTGTTCCAGTTCCGACGCGGTTCCGCCCGCGGTCGTTCCGATCACACCCCCACCGGCGCATCCAATCCAGAGACGCGCCTTCAGACGGCTGCGCAGCATCGGGAGAAGTCGCGGCAGGTCGCTGGCGTAGCCGACCGACGCGAAGACAAGTGCCAGATCCGCATCACCCCGACGGCCGAGCTGGTCAGTGACGTCCTGAACGGCCTCATCGAGCGAAGCTCTGTTGGACAGAGCTGTTCGGCAGGTGGGCTTGGCGGAGGCAGCCCGGAACCAGTCGAGGGGTGAGAACGTCGCCATGGACCGGACCCTATCAACCCTGATGGTCGGTAGGGCCATCGATAATGACGCGACTTCGACTCCGCGCAGTGAACGAGCTGTCCTATCGAACGCTGGTGTGGCTCACCTACCGCCTTGCGGCCACGTTCGCGCTCGGGTTGCCTCTGGTGCTGCTGGTCTGGTCCGCTCTGCGGCGCGAAGCATCCCTTGTGCGGTTGCTGACGCTGTACTGGAAAGTGGCCAGCCTGATGGGGATCAGCATGCTGCTGCTGACGGATCAGCGGCCCCTGGGATACCTCACGGCTGTGATCGCGCCCCTGCTGATGGCCGTCTCCGTCTGGTTCTGGGTGGATCTCAACGAAGAACTGGAGGATCTTCCCCTCTGGCGTCCTCTGCCTCTGACGGTGCGACTCTGGCGCTGGGCCCTGAGTGGATTTGCCATCGTGAGTGTCGCGATGACCACGACCGCACTGGGGTGCATGCAGCAGGGCGGAAGCGCTGATTGTCTGGCCTGGCAAGAGGCTCCAAAGGGGGTTCACAGCGTGGTGGAGACCGTGTTCGACTTCGTGTTCGGGGGGCAGTGGACCGAGGCGGTGGCTGCCTTCATCGGGTACGTGGCGCTGGTGGCGTACCTGGCCGGTCTGCTGCAGTGGCTGCTGGTCCGTCTGCCCCGCCAGGGGCGGGTGGCGGGGGGCTTCTGAGCGATGACGGTTGAGATGCTGGTTCGTGCGATCGAGGAGCGCAGCCGAAACCACCCCGACCGTGTCGTGCGTCTGCTGGGATCGGTGGGGGACGAGCCCCTTGAACTGCTGATCTTTCGCGGCTTCAGCAGCAGCACTACCCACCCCACGGCCTTTGACCCCGACACCTCCGTGTTGCCGGAAGGAACACGGCTTGATCGGGCGGACCTGCTGCAAGGACCCCTGAATCCCTCCAGCGAGACGCTCCTCGTCGGAGGGATATCTCCGGAGGATCTGCTGGCTCAGGCCAGCTGGTGAGTCCGCCGCTCCAGAACCTCCACACAGCGGCCGCAGAGGTGGGGATGCTCGGGATGCCTTCCGACATCCCCTTCGTAGTGCCAGCAGCGTTCACACTTGGTGCCGCGCGCCCGTGACACCTCGATCAGGGCGATCGGGTCGTCCTGACTGGCCAGCAGCTCGGCCCAGGGTTCACCCCCCAGCTGCAGCTGGGAGACCAGCAGCCAGTCGCGCAGACCATCCACGTGCACATCTCCCTGCCTGTCGAGCCAGCTGAGAGCCGACTGGAGTCCGGGGCTTCGGGCTTCGATGCGCACGGCTGCTTCCAGGGAAGCGCCCAGTTCCTGCCGGCTGCGGCAGTCTTCCAGCACCCTGTTCACTGCGGTTCTCAGCTCCCTCAACTGCTGGACCGGCTCCACCACGCTCAGGTCGCGCCACGCATGCGGAACGTCCGGCCAGCCCCGGAGAAACACCGAGTTCTCCTCCACCGGATACGGCAGGTTCTGCCAGATGTCTTCCGCCATGTGGCAGAGCACCGGGGCGATCAGACCGGCCAGTCGTTCGATGATCAACGCCATCACGGTCTGACAGCTGCGCCGGCGCCGGTCGGCCGGGGCGCTGACATACAGCCTGTCCTTGGCGATGTCGAGGTAGAAGTTCGAGAGGTCGGTGACGCAGAAGTTCTGCAGCAGCTGGAAGAACCGGAAGAATTCGAAGCTCTCGAAGGCTGCGGTGATCTCATCCATCACCTCGGCGCTGCGCTGCAGCATCCAGCGATCGAGCAGGGGCAGGTCTGCCACGGGGATGGCGTCGCTTGCCGGATCGAAATCGTGCAGGTTGCCCAGCAGATAACGGCTGGTGTTGCGCACCTTGCGATAAACGTCGGCCAGCTGCCGCAGGATGCCGGCTCCGATGGGGACATCGGCGGAGTAGTCGACTGAGCTCACCCACAGCCGCAGCACATCGGCGCCGTAGGCAGGCTCCTGTTTCTGGTTCTTGCCGCCCTCGATGATCACCATCGGATCGACCACGTTGCCGAGCGATTTGCTCATCTTGCGCCCCTTCTCATCCAGAGCGAAGCCATGGGTGAGCACCCGCTTGTAAGGGGCATGACCGTTGACGGCCACGGAGGTGAGCAGGGAGCTCTGGAACCAGCCGCGGTGCTGGTCGGTGCCTTCGAGATAGAGGTCGGCGGGATAGCTGAGGTTGTCTCTCTGGCTGGAGACGGCGGCCCAGCTCGAGCCGGAATCGAACCAGACATCCATGGTGTCGGTGCCTTTGCGCCACTGGTCGGCCTGGTCGGCATAGGCCGGAGGCAGCAGATCGGCCTCGTCTTTTTCCCACCAGACGTCGGCGCCGTGCTCGCCGATCAGGCTCTCGATGTGAGAGAGGGTGTCGGCGTTGAGCAGCACCTCTCCGCTGCTGCGGTGGTAGAAGACCGGGATCGGCACGCCCCAGGTGCGCTGGCGCGAGATGCACCAGTCGCCCCGTTCCTTCACCATCGCCTCGATGCGGTTGCGTCCCGATGCGGGGGTCCACTGCACGTCATCGATGGCGTCCAGAGCCTGCTGGCGGAAGCCGTCCACTGAGGCGAACCACTGCTCCGTGGCCCGGAAGATCGTTGGTTTCTTGGTGCGCCAGTCGTAGGGATAGCGGTGGCTGTAGGCCTCCTGCTTCAGCAGCGCTCCAGCGGCATCCAGGGCTTCGATGATCGCCGGGTTGGCGTCCCTGAGAACGTTCAGCCCAGCAAAGGGGCCCGCCTCTGCGGTGAGGGTGCCGCCTTCATCCACCGGACAGAGCACGGGGAGACCGTTCTTCTGGCCGGTGTGGAAGTCGTCGACGCCATGGCCTGGAGCCGTGTGCACCAGACCCGTTCCGGATTCCGTGGTGATGTACTCACCCCCGATCACCACCGGACTGGTGCGGTCCAGCAAGGGATGGCGATACATCAGTCCTGCCAGCAGGGCTCCCTTCACCGTCAGCTTGCGGCTGAGGGGCAGTCCCAGGGTGGCCGTGAGTGGTTCGATCAGATCCGAAGCCACCAGCAGCAACCGGCCGGTGCCGTCGTCGGCGAGGGCGTAATCGAGCCGTTCGTTCACCGAGACCGCCAGGTTGGCCGGCAGGGTCCAGGGGGTGGTGGTCCAGATCGCGACCTGAAGGGCGTTCCCGAGGCTGGTGTCGTCGTCGGGCAGGCTGACGCCCTCGGCGTTGATGGCCTCCCGCAGAGCAGTCGGCAGTTGCACGGCCGGGAAAGCGACGAAGACGCTGGGGCTGGTGTGACCGTCGGGATACTCCAGCTCGGCTTCGGCCAGGGCCGTGCGTGAGCTTGGACTCCAGTGCACCGGCTTGAGCCCTCGGTAGATGTGGCCCTTGAGAACCATCTCGCCGAACACCCGGATCTGGGCGGCCTCGTACTCCTTCTGCAGCGTCAGGTAGGGATGATCCCAGTCGGCCCAGATTCCCCAGCGCTGGAACCCCTTCATCTGGCCTTCGACCTGCTTGCGGGCATAGGCCGCGGCTTTCTTGCGCAACTTGATCGGTGTCAGCGCCTGGCGCTGCTCCTGATCCATCGACTGCAGAACCTTCAGCTCGATCGGCAGACCGTGGCAGTCCCAGCCCGGCACGAAGCGAACCCGGCGTCCGCGCAGAACCTGATATTTGTTGATGACGTCCTTGAGCACCTTGTTCAAGGCATGGCCCATGTGCAGGGCGCCATTGGCGTAAGGAGGTCCGTCGTGCAGGGTGAACACCGCACCGCTGTTCTCCAGACCGAGGCTCAGATCAATTCCCTGTTCGGCCCAGAACCCCTGCAGCTCCGGTTCTCGCTGAATGGCATTGGCACGCATGCCGAACCCGGTCTGCAGCAGGTTGAGCGTGTCCTTGTAGGAGGGACGTCCCTCGGCGGCGTCGCGCGACTCCTTGCTCACGGGAATTTCCAGCTCCAGTGGGGATTATCAGCCCTCGGCATCGTCGGGTGCTGAGCTGGGCTCGGTATCCGGCTCAGGGGTCGCCGGGTCGCCATCGGCACGGATCCATCGCTTCCCGGACACGCCGGACTTGCCGCTGGGTTTCAGTTGCCTGGCCAGGCCTCCCAGCCCTTCGCCGAGGCTGCCGAAGGCGGCGCCCAGCTGTTGCAGTCCTGCCAGCCAGTGGTCCGGGGAACTCAGGCGCTCCTGCTCTTCAGCACTCAGGGCCCGCCAGCGGCTTTGCCCCACCTCCGCACTGAGGCGGCTGACCAGGAGGCCACCGCAGAGCACCGCCAGCATCGGGGCGCCGCGCAACCGGTCGCTGCTGGTCACCAGCACCAGACCCAGCAGCAGGATCACAGCCCCCCACACCCCATCCCGGGGTCGGCTCAGTTCCACCGCCAGGAGTGGCAGCAGCAGCAGGGCAAGACCGAACAGCAGACAGACATCGCCACTGAGGGTCGCAAGCATCGGTCACGCCAGGTCGATGCCTTCATTGTGGATCGCTCTCTAGAGTCGGGTCAGGCCCACCTGGCGGAATTGGTAGACGCGCTGGTTTTAGGTACCAGTGGCCCAGGTCGTGGGGGTTCAAGTCCCCCGGTGGGCATTCCTTTCCCTACCTTGGTTGCGGACCGTTTCAGCTTTGGTGCCAGATCTCCGGATGAACCAGAGCCCGGCTCATCGACAGCAGTTCCGTCAGGTCCGGTCGGGGTATCGATCGGTTCCGCGGGAGTTCGTTGATCCCCCATCGGTGTGGAATCCCACCGTGGCGTTGTTTCTGGGTGGTTATCTCCTGGCGATGTTCACCATCTGGGGATGGTTCGTCGGCGGACTGCCTCTGCCCGTTCTCCTCTGCACAGGGTTTCTCGCCCTGCACCTCGAAGGGACGGTGATTCATGACGCCTGCCACAACGCAGCGCATCCCAACCGGTGGGTCAATCAGGCGATGGGCCACGGTTCGGCCCTTCTGCTCGGGTTCAGCTTCCCGGTGTTCACCAGGGTCCACCTGGAACACCATTCCCACGTCAATGATCCCAAGAACGATCCGGATCACATCGTGAGCACCTTCGGCCCCCTCTGGCTGATTGCTCCAAGATTTTTCTATCACGAGTGGTTTTTCTTTCAGCGTCGTCTCTGGAAACGCTGGGAACTGCTGCAGTGGGGATTCGAGCGCAGCGTCTTCGCTGTGATCGTGATCGCTGCCGCACGATTTGATTTCCTTCCGTTCATCTTCAACTGCTGGTTCGCACCGGCTCTCATGGTCGGAGTCACCCTCGGACTCTTCTTTGACTACCTTCCGCACCGGCCATTCACCTCCCGCAACCGATGGACCAACGCCCGGATCTATCCAGGGCGGGTGATGAACTGGCTGATCATGGGCCAGAACTATCACCTCGTTCATCACCTCTGGCCTTCGATTCCCTGGTTTGAATACAAGCCCGCCTACGAGGCCACCAAACCGCTTCTGGATTCGAAAGGGTCACCGCAGCGTCTCGGTATCTTCGAAACCCGCCGCGATGGCTACAACTTTCTCTACGACATTCTTGTCGGCGTCCGCAGTCACAAGTCTCGCCGCGGAAAAATGCGACGGGTTGCCAGATTCATGCCGACAGGTGCGATTCAGAGACGATGGTTGGAATTCGTCGACTCCATAGCGATCAAGACGGAGCCGAGACGTCCGATCGGTCACTGATCATTCAGCCAGAATCCTCGGAACCCGGAAGAAATCTCCCTCGCGCTGGGGGGCCTGATTGAGAATCTCATCCCGCACAGGAGTTGGTGTGACCCTGTCTTCACGCGTCACGTTGGTGACCTCCACCGCACGTGTGGTTTCAGGAACGCCTTCGGTGTCGATGCTCTCGAGCTGACTGACGTACTCGAGGATTGATTCAAGCTGAGTGGTGTAAGTGGCGACTTTCTCGTCAGGAAGGTCGAGGCGCGCCAGCTTGGCCACCTTGCGCACGTCGTCGGCGGAGATCCGGCTCATGCCTCGCTCAGGAAACTGCGCAGATCCTCGCTCAATGCCGAAGCGGCTGTCTCCAGCAGGGCGACCCCATGGTCTGGAGTGGCCAGGAAGGGGTGGGACCCCATGCGTCCGTCCGGATGCCTGCGGCGGAAATCCTCCGGGCTGTGGATCGGTCCGGCGGGGGCCGGGTCCGGGAGATCGCGCTGCTTGCTCTGCAGGCTGGGCTCCACAGCGAGCGTGACGGCGATCTCGCTTGGGGTGGCGTGATGTCCCTCCTTGTTGCCGTAGAGCTCGCGGGCCTGTCGCATCACCGGTCCTGCCATGAACCAGTTGGACAGACGACAGCGCAGTTTCGGAGCCACCGGCAGGTCCCGGCTGGCGGCCGTGCCGTGGGCCTGAGCGAAAGCGGCCTTTGTGGTGGCGATGTTGCCGCCATGGCCGTTGATCACGAACACCCTTTCGAAGCCGTGCCGGGCCAGCGAGAGCACCAGATCCTGCATCACCGCGAGAAGCGTGGCCGGTTGGAGACTCATCGTTCCGGCGAAGCCGAGATGGTGCTCAGCCATCCCGAAAGCCTGGGCCGGTGTCACCAGCACTCCCGTGCGGCGGCCCACCTCAAGGGCGATCGCTTCGGCCGTGAGCGCATCGGTGCCGATCGCACCGGTGGGGCCGTGTTGTTCGGTGGACCCCAGCGGGATGATCACCCCCTTGCAGGTCTGCAGATAGCTCTCCACCTCGGGCCAGCTGCGCAGGGCAAGACGGATCGATTCGGTGGTCTGGGCGGGGCCGGGCAGGCTTGCAGTCATGCTCAGTGGGCGGTGCCGTTGCCGTCGTACTGATCGGTGTTGTAGTAGCCGCCACGGGTTCCGAAGAACAGGGTTGCGAGCGGGAACAGAACCACACTGCCCAGCAGCACAGTGCCCAGGTTGAAGCCGGAAAGCGCGATGTCCATGGCGATCGGTGCAATGGCATCAGCTTGGCGGCAACGGCGCTTCGCTGCAGCGTTCAGCATTGGTCCGCGGTCAGTTCACGCCCGTCGCCGGGTACCTCCAGCCAGCGCCGCAGCCACCCCGTCAACCAGATGAACGGCAGGGTGTCGGCCAAGGCAGCCAGCAGTTTGAACAGGTAGCCGCTGGCGATGAAGCTGCCCAGCTGCGGCAACACAGGCTCTCCGGGACGCACCGGCAGCACGTGAGCTCCGTAGTGGCTGATCAACACCACAGCGCTGGTGTCCACCAGCTGGCTCACCAGGGTGGAGCCGTTGTTCCGCAACCAGAGGGCTCGGCCGTTTGTGAGTTGCTTCCAGAAGTGAAACAGCCGCACATCCACGAACTGGGCGGTGAGATAGGCCACCATCGAGGCTCCGATGGATCCGAAGCTCAGGGCCTGGATGGTGCGGAAGGTCGTCTCGGATGTGCCCGGCATCGCCGGCAGCAGTCCACCCAGCCACAGGATCAGCAGCACCCAGCCATTGAGAAGCAGACCCACCCACACCACCTGATTCGCTTTCTGCTCCCCCCAGAGCTCACTGATCAGATCGGTGCAGAGAAAGGTGATCGGGTACGGCAGGGCGCCGACGGCCACAACGATCGGCCAGTTGCCGATGCTGCCGAACTGCAGAAATCGCGTCAGCCCCAGGATGTTGAGCATCCCGAGCGTTCCGAGGAACAACCCCGCCAGCACCAGGAACACCCCGTCACGGCGGGCCTGGAGGCTGCTGCTCATGGCGGCGTCCCGGTGGGGTCGTCACCACCCTGACTCTGTGTCGTCGGCCTGTCATCCGCATGCATGCGATTCCCCTTGCGTTCTTTGCCCGTCCTGCTGAAGAGGTGGGGCCGGAGCTGATCGGTTGCCGTCTGGTGAAACGTCTGCCCAATGGCGAGCTGCTCTGGGGGGTGATTGTCGAAACGGAGGCGTATTCGCAGGACGAACCCGCCTGTCATGGCCATCGACGACGCTCACCCCAGAACGAAACGCTGTTCGGAGCGCCTGGACGCTTCTATGTGTATGTGAGCTACGGCATTCATCACTGCGTGAACGTGGTCACGGACCGCCAGGACTGGGCCAATGGGGTGCTGCTCCGCGCCGTGGCGGTTCCCGGGGAGCCGGAACGGGTTGCCGCGGGGCCTGGTCTGCTGGCCCGCCGCTTCGGCATCGACCGTGGTCATGACAGCCGGCCGGTGACCGGACAACATGACGTGTGGCTGGCCCAGCGGCCGGCATCCCTCGCCAGTCCGACCCTTGTGACCACAACGCGCATCGGCATCTCTCAGGGCGAGCAGCTGCCGCTGCGCTGGTATCTGCAGGCCAGTCGAAGCGTCAGTCGCCGGGCCAAGGGGGATCGCACACCAGCGAGGGGCCTGGCCTGGTTCCCCGATGAGGAGTACGGCCGATGAGCGGTTGGCACCATCGACACATCCTTGATCTGGCGGCGTTCTCACGGGAGGACTACGCGGCTGTGCTGGAACTGGCCCATCGCTTTCGATCGCTGCCGGTCACCGGTGCGCGTCGCCTGCCGGCCCTTCAGGGACGCCTCGTGGCCACCTTGTTCTTCGAACCGAGCACGCGGACCCGCAGCAGCTTTGAGCTGGCCGCCAAGCGGCTTTCAGCGGATGTGCAGAGCTTCTCGCCCTCCAGCAGTTCCCTCAGCAAGGGAGAGAGCGTGCTGGACACGGCGCGGACCTATGTGGCGATGGGGGCGGATGTTCTTGTGGTGCGCCATCGCTCGACCGGGGTGCCGAGGCAGCTCGCCAGGGATCTCGAGCTGGCCGGTGAACGCACCGTTGTGCTCAACGGTGGTGATGGTCTGCACAGCCATCCAAGCCAGGGGCTGCTCGACCTCTACACCCTGGCGCGCCACTTCGATCCCAGGCACCCCATGCCTGAAGCGCTGCAGGGCAAGCGAATCCTGATCGTCGGAGACATCCTCCATTCGAGGGTGGCCCGCTCCAACCTCTGGGCTCTCACCGCCTGCGGCGCGGATGTGGTGCTCTGCGGCCCGGCCAGCCTGTTGCCGGATGCCTTTGCGGATTTCGTGAAGGCTCCGCCACCGGGTCAGAGCGTGGACCCTGTTCCCCAGCGGGGCAGCATCCGGGTGGAACGTCGTCTGGAACGGGCTCTCGAGGGGGTGGATGCCGTGATGACGCTGCGCCTCCAGAAGGAGCGCATGGGCCAACAGCTGCTCACCACCCTTGAGCGCTATCACCGCGATTACGGCCTCAGCCACGAGAGGTTGTCCCAGTGCGGACAGACCGTGCCGGTGCTGCATCCCGGGCCGGTCAACCGGGGTGTGGAGATGACCGGCGCTCTGCTGGATGATCCGGCGCTGTGTCGGGTTGAGGAACAGGTGCGGAACGGCGTGCCGATCCGCATGGCTCTCCTTTACTTGATGGCCGCTGCCGAATCGGCATCAGAACCCTCACTGGTGTCCATCAGCTCCTGAGTCTGTGGATGCCCCGTCATCTGGTGGGAGTAGTAGTCCATGGCCGCCTTGAGAGCGGCATCCGGCTCGGCGATCGACACCCCTTCACCGGCCTGCATCGGGAAGTGGGCGTCCACGGCATCGAGGGCCATGTGCTGGCTGGGCATGCCGGTGAGCAGGATGGAAGCGCGCTGCTGGGTGAGCAGCGCGAAGATCCATTTGATCGACAGGGAGATGCGGTTCTCCCATTCGGGGATCAGCACCAGGTGCACGAACGCCCAGAGGATCCAGCCGATGCCGTCGGCGAAGCGCAGGCCCCGAAGATCAGCGACTGCACTGGCTCGGTCGAGCACGGCCATGCTGCCGAAATCGAAGTACTGAAAGGTCGGTCTGGGTCTTTCGGCGACGATCGCGGCGATATCCCTGCCGATGTAGGTGCCGGCCTGTTTGGCGGGAGACGCCATGCCGGGCAGAGGCTTGCCGTCGGTGGTGTGGCTGTAGCTGCTGAGGTCACCCGCGACACGGATCTCGGGATGGTCCGGGATCGAGAAATCGTGCTGAACGATCACCCGTCCGCCCCGGTCCACTTCGCAGCCGGTGGCTTCGGCGAGTTTCTTGCCGAGGTGGGATGCGCGCACCCCCGCGGTCCAGATCACGGTTGCGGCCTGGATGCGGACATCACCGTTTGGGGTGCCCACGATCAGCTCGCCCGGGCGCATGGTCTGCACACGGCCCTTGGGCAGGAACTCGATGCCGTCGTTCTTGAGCGATCGCAGCGCTGCCTCCGACAGCATCTCCGGCATGGCCCTCAGAACCCGGTCGCCGGGATCGACCAGAACGATCCGGGTCTTCTTCGGATCGAGCTGTTTGAAAGCGTTCTTGAGAGCCCACTGCATCAACTCTGAGACCGCACCGGCCATTTCGCAGCCGCTGGGACCAGCCCCGACGATCACCACGGTCTGCAGGAACTGACGCGCATCGGGATCCGGGGTCTGTTCCGCCTGTTCCATGGCCATCAGAAGCCGTCGACGGATTTCCTCGGCGTGTTCGAGGATCTTCATCGGCGGCGCGAAGGTGCGCCATTCGTCGTGACCGAAGAAGGTGCTGCCGGAACCGGTGGCCAGCACAAGGTGGTCGTAGCTGTAGGCCTTGCCGTTGAAGACGATCTGCTTGCCTTCCGGGTAGACGTTGGTCACCTCCCCGAGGAGCACCTGAACGTTGCGCTGCTTGCCGACCAGTTCTCTCAGTGGGGTGGCGATGTCACCGCGGGAGACGAGCCCGGTGGACACCTGATAGAGCAGGGGTTGGAACAGGTTGAAGTTGCGCTTGTCGATCAGGGTGATGCGCACATCGGCCTTGGCCAGAGCCTTGCAGGCGTGCACCCCGGCAAAGCCGCCGCCCACGATCACCACATGGGGGGCATGACGGAGGCGTTCTTCTGGGGGCTCCAGCTCCAGGAAAAAATGATCGCCGGCCATGAGGCTTCCGAACAGATTTATCCGAAGGCTATGAAGCGTGTCCTGTTTTGTCGGTGTCGGCGAACCACCTCGTTCAGATCAGCTTGAAGGCCTCGAGGAACAGGCCGTAAAGCAGGCCGATCCGGCTCATGTCCAGGATCTGGAACAGCACTGGAGAGCGTTCTCCGGGCTGGGCCGGTCGTCGCAGACGCACGGTGAATTCGGTGCCGATCACCACCAGCAGTGCCGCAACCGGGTCGATCTGACCAAGCGCGCCGGACACCGTGGTGATGGCTGTTCCCAACAGGAAGCCGATCAGGAGGCCGATCAACCGGAGTGACAGACGCCGCCAGGGGTTGCCCGCCCAACGCTCCAGGCGACGGTTGGCCTGGCCGAGGTTGGATTGGAGCCGAGTGGACTGGAGACGGGAGATCATCGTCTCGGAGTGCTGGAAAAGAGGCAGGGATGGATTCCGGTGATCCCCATCACCCGACCAGCGGACCCTGCCGAACTCTGTCTACACCACAGATAGGGTTTGTGCCGGCATCATCCGCTACTGATAGGGGATTCCAATAAAAAAGCCCGGGAGGATCCCGAGCCGGGTGATGGGGACTGGCGCAGCAAAGCTTGTCCGCATTGGTTTGGCAAGCCGCCTGTCAGGGCTCAGCTGCTCTCCGCCTTGGCCTTGCGGGATGACTTGCCTTCGAGCAGCTCCAGAAGGGCCTCCATCTGGGCCATCACCCCTCGGACTTCGCCTGCTTCCGGAAGCAGACCGTCCTCCATGACGCCCTGATGCATCTCACGGAGCTCCTGACGGATGTAACGCAGGTGGCTGACGACCTGCTCACGCTTCGACTGCGACATCGACAACAGGAAATTTCACTCTTCCCTTTTACCGCATTGTGTGTCAAGGGCGGCTCTGATCCGCCTGACTGATCCCCGCGGCAAAGGCCAACAGTGCATAGGTGATCAGTGCCACAGGACGCACCAGAACGCTGATCAGAACGAGTGTCGACACCCCCGTCAGCACCAAGGGGCGCCGACTTCTCCAGCAGGTGTGGAAAACCGCAGTGGAGAATAGGGGATTCGAACCCCTGACCTCTGCGGTGCGATCGCAGCGCTCTACCAACTGAGCTAATTCCCCGCCACGTCAAGCTAGCTGCAGGACTCTGGGCCACACTTGGCGATGAGCTTCCCATCGCAGCGATGCAGTCCGTTTCCGCCGGCGCAACGATCACGCCTGAACGACTTGCCTCCTTCGATGAGGTCTCCGTTGCGGAGCTTGCGCGACGTCTGGATGAGGACGACTACTCCACGCCGTTCGATGGGCTGTCCGATTGGCATCTGCTGCGGGCGTTGGCCATCCACCGTCCTGATCTGACGGCTCCCTACGTGCATCTGGTTGACCAGGAACCTTTTGATGAGGACTGAGCAGCCGTCTGATCCGCTGCAGGGTCGTCGGCTGCTGGTGGCCGCCAGCGGCAGCATTGCGGCCGTCAAGACTCCGCTGCTGGTCAGCGCGCTGGTCAAGTCGGGTGCCGAGGTCCGCTGTCTGGTCACGCCCAGTGCTGCGGAACTGGTCAGTCCGGTTGCTCTGGCGAGTCTCAGTCGTCACCGCTGCTATCAGGATGGAGACGAGTGGAGCCCGAGCTGCAGCAGGCCACTGCACATCGAGCTGGCGGAGTGGGCGGAGCTGGTGCTGGTGGCACCGCTCAGCGCCTCCACGCTGGCTCGCTGGACCCAGGGCCTCGCGGATGGCCTGCTGGCCAGCCTCCTGCTGGCCTGCGAGTGCCCGGTTCTGGCCGCTGCCGCGATGAACACGGCCATGTGGAGGCATCCTGCGGTTCAGGGGAACTGGCAGACGTTGCACGGCTTCCCGAATGTGATGCCCCTGCAGCCCTCAGCCGGTCTGCTGGCCTGCGATCGGATCGGTGACGGGCGCATGGCGGATCCGCAGCTGATCGAACTCGCAGCCGCCTCACTGTTGAACGGCGAAGGCCAGGGGGCGATCGTGCGTCGCGACTGGCAGGGGCGGCGTCTGCTCGTGACGGCTGGAGCCACCGAGGAGCGCATTGATGCAGCCCGGCTGCTCAGCAACCGCAGCAGCGGTCGCATGGGTGTTCTGCTGGCTCAGGCAGCCCGGATGCGCGGCGCCGATGTGGATCTCATCCATGGCCCGCTGCAGGTTCCTGCTGCCTGGCTGGAGGGGTTGAACGCCCATCCGATTTCCTCGTCCCAGGATCTTGAGCGGGAGTTGGTTCGCCACCAGCCCGCTGCCGATGCGGTGGCGATGCTGGCCGCGGTCGCTGATCTGCGTCGCCGCGATGGTGGGCTCGCGGAGAAACCCGCCAAACAGGAGCTCCCCGGCCTGATGCAGGCGGGTTGGCAGGAGGTTCCGGATCTCCTGCGTGGTCTGGTGCTTCGTCGTCCACCGGGGCAGAGGCTGCTGGGCTTCGCGGCGCTCACCGGATCTGATGAGGAGCTGCTCAGTCGTGGGGAGGAGAAGCGCATCAACAAAGGGTGCGATCTTCTGTTCGTCAACCCGATCGACAGGCCCGACCAGGGGTTCTCCGTTGACCGGAACGGTGGCTGGTTGCTCGGAGGCGGAGCGGCTGAGCACCTGCCGGTTCGCTCGAAGCTCGCCCTCGCCCATGACCTGCTGGATCGCCTGCTGGCACTGAAGCCCCGTCTCGAGGCGCGTCCGACAAGTTGTTGAGAGCTGCAAAAGGCCAGCCTGGCAGTCGATTTCAGCCTTGTAGGATCCGCCAATCTCGGTCTGATCAGTCGATCAGCCGAACCTCAGCGTTCTCCAGCCGACCGGCTTCTCCCATGCGCATCCGTCCTTTGCTGGCCGTCGTGCTGGCGCTCTGCCTCACCTTCTTCACCACGGCCTGCAGTGGTGACAGTGAAGCTGTCCAGCGTGGCGCGTCCAACGTCACCTACGACGACATCCACAACACGGGCAAAGCCAACGATTGCCCCACGATCGGTGATTCCGCCCGTGGTTCGATTCCACTCAACGTGGGTGGCAGCTACGAACTGCGCGATGTCTGCATGCATCCCGTTCAGGTGTATGCGAAGGAGGAGCCCAAGAACATCCGCCAACAGGCTGAGTTCGTTGAAGGCAAGATCCTCACGCGCTACACCTCCAGCCTGGATGAGGTCTTCGGCGATCTCACCGTGACCGAAGCCGGACTGGAATTCCAGGAGAAAGGTGGCATCGACTTCCAGCCGATCACCGTCCTGGTGCCGGGCGGCGAGGAGTTTCCCTTCACCTTCTCCAGCAAGTCCCTGAAGGCCACCGCGGACGGCGCGGCCCTGACCACCAGCACGGACTTCGAGGGCAACTACCGCACCCCCAGCTACCGCACCAGCAACTTCATCGATCCCAAGGGCCGGGCCCTCACCACCGGCGTGCAGTACGCCCAGGGTCTGGTGGCCCTGGGAGGTGATGACGAGCAGTTGGAGAAGGACAACAACAAGCGCTACATCGATGGTGTTGGCACCATGAGCCTCTCGATCACGAAGGTTGATCCTGAGACAGGCGAATTCGCCGGCGTTTTCAGTGCCATTCAGCCCTCGGACTCCGACATGGGAGGCCGTGAAGTGGTGGACATCAAGATCACCGGAGATCTTTACGGCCGTCTCGAAGAGTCCTGATCCCCTTTCGACCCGTCCATTCACTGTGAAGGGGCCTTCGGGCCCCTTTTTTTGTGTTCATCGCAGCCGTCTGGGAGAATCTCGCCGATTCGGACCCTCACTCATGACAGCCAGCGCTTCTGCAGCCGCCCAGCGATCCGGCGTGATCGCTCCCTACGGCGGTTCGTTGGTGGATCTGATGGTGCCGGAATCGGATCGTGGTGCGATCCGTGCATCGGCCGGCAAGACCCTGGAATGCTCCGATCGCAATGCCTGTGATGTCGAGCTGCTCACGGTCGGTGGGTTCTCCCCCCTGCGCGGCTTCATGCATCAGGAGGATTACGACGCGGTGGTCGCCGGACACCGGACGGCAGCAGGTCAGCTGTTCGGCCTGCCGATCGTGATGGACACCGATCGCGAGGATGTGGTGGTCGGCGACAAGGTTCTGCTCACCTACAAAGGGCAGGAGCTTGCTGTTCTCCATGTGGAGGACAAGTGGGAGCCGAACAAGGTTGTGGAGGCCAAGGGCTGTTACGGCACCACGTCGATCGAGCACCCTGCGGTTCGCATGATCAGCATGGAGCGCAAGCGCTTCTACCTGGGCGGCAGCCTCAAGGGTCTGGAGCTTCCCCAGCGCGTGTTCCCGTGCAAGACCCCGGCCGAGGTGCGGGCTGACCTCCCCGACGGTGAGGACGTGGTGGCCTTCCAGTGCCGCAACCCGATCCACCGTGCGCACTACGAACTGTTCACGCGGGCGCTGCATGCCCAGAACGTGAGCGAGAACGCTGTGGTGCTGGTGCACCCCACCTGCGGACCCACCCAGCAGGACGACATCCCCGGTGCTGTGCGCTTCCAGACCTACGAGCGTCTGGCTGCCGAAGTGAACAACGACCGGATCCGCTGGGCCTACCTGCCCTATGCCATGCACATGGCCGGCCCGAGGGAGGCCCTGCAGCACATGATCATCCGCCGCAACTACGGCTGCACCCACTTCATCATCGGCCGCGACATGGCCGGCTGTAAGTCCTCCCTGAGTGGTGACGACTTCTACGGCCCCTACGACGCCCAGAACTTCGCCAAGGAGTGCGCTCCAGAGCTCACCATGGAGACCGTGCCCTCCCTGAACCTCGTCTACACCGAAGAAGAGGGATACGTCACCGCTGAGCACGCGGAGGCCCGCGGACTGCATGTGAAGAAGCTGAGCGGAACCCAGTTCCGCAAGATGCTGCGCGGCGGCGAGGAAATCCCTGAGTGGTTCGCCTTCAAGAGCGTGGTTGAGGTGCTTCGGTCGGCCTGAGCTCTCATAGACCCGTTAACATTGCTTCACTGAGCAGGCGAACCTTGAACAAGCGCTGGAGAACCATCGGTCTGACGGCCCTGCTGGTCTTGGCGATCGTGGTGATCGCCCCGGCCTTCCTCGGTGGCGGCAACACCCAGCAGGAAGCGCGGACCATGCGCTACAGCGATTTCGTCGAGGCCGTTCAGGAGAATCAGGTCAGTCGGGTCCTGATTTCACCCGATCGCGGCACAGCGCAGGTTGTTGAGAACGATGGCCGCAGAGCCGAGGTGAACCTGGCTCCTGACAAGGAACTGCTGGGTCTGCTGACCGAGCACAACGTTGATATCGCTGTCCAGCCCTCGAGCCAGCCGAGTGCCTGGCAGCAGGCAGCCGGCAGCCTGATCTTCCCGCTGCTGCTGCTGGGTGGATTGTTCTTTCTGTTCCGCCGGGCTCAATCCGGTGGTGGTGGCAATCCGGCCATGAATTTCGGCAAGAGCAAGGCCCGCGTTCAGATGGAACCTTCGACGCAGGTCACCTTCACCGATGTGGCCGGCATCGAGGGCGCCAAGCTCGAACTGACGGAGGTCGTTGACTTCCTCAAGAACCCCGAGCGGTTCACAGCCGTCGGCGCCAAGATCCCCAAGGGGTGTCTGCTGGTCGGTCCTCCCGGCACCGGCAAGACGCTTCTGGCCAAGGCTGTGGCTGGTGAAGCCGGAGTTCCTTTCTTTTCGATCTCGGGCTCTGAGTTCGTCGAAATGTTCGTCGGCGTCGGCGCGAGCCGCGTTCGCGATCTGTTCGAGCAGGCCAAGAAGAATGCCCCCTGCATCATCTTCATTGACGAGATCGATGCGGTCGGCCGTCAGCGGGGTGCTGGCCTCGGCGGTGGAAATGACGAGCGCGAGCAGACACTCAATCAGCTGCTCACAGAGATGGATGGCTTTGAGGGCAATACCGGAATCATCATCATCGCGGCCACCAACCGTCCTGATGTTCTTGATGCGGCCTTGCTGCGTCCCGGTCGCTTCGATCGTCAGGTGACCGTCGACCGTCCTGATTACTCCGGCCGTCTTCAGATCCTCGGTGTTCATGCCCGCGGCAAGACCCTCGCCAAGGATGTTGACCTCGACAAGGTGGCCCGCCGCACTCCCGGATACACCGGCGCTGACCTCGCCAACCTGCTGAACGAGGCAGCGATTCTCGCGGCCCGCCGTGAGCTCACGGAAGTGAGCAACGATGAAATCAGTGATGCGATCGAGCGCATCATGGTTGGCCCTGAGAAGAAGGATGCCGTGATCAGCGAGCGCAAGAAGTGGCTCGTGGCTTATCACGAAGCCGGTCACGCGATTGTTGGTGCCCTGATGCCCGACTACGACCCGGTTCAGAAGATTTCCATCATTCCTCGCGGCAATGCCGGTGGCCTCACCTTCTTCACTCCCAGTGAGGAACGCATGGAGTCTGGTCTTTACTCCCGGGCCTATCTGCAGAACCAGATGGCTGTCGCCCTCGGCGGCCGTGTCGCTGAGGAGATTGTCTACGGAGAAGACGAAGTCACCACGGGCGCATCGAACGACCTCCAGCAGGTGGCATCCACCGCTCGCCAGATGATCACAAGATTCGGGATGAGCGACAAACTCGGGCCGGTTGCCCTGGGTCGCGCCCAGGGCGGCATGTTCCTGGGTCGCGATATCGCTGCTGAGCGTGATTTCTCCGAGGACACGGCATCCACCATCGATCAGGAGGTGTCGGATCTTGTTGATGTCGCCTACAAGCGAGCCACCAAGGTGCTGGTTGATAACCGACCGGTTCTCGATGAGCTGGCCGAGCTGCTCGTCGAGCAGGAAACAGTTGATGCCGAGGAGCTGCAGGAACTTCTGATCACCCGCGACGTCCGCGTTGCCGAGTACGTCTGAGCGACCGGAATCCGTTTGGCGATCAAGGCAGGATGCCCTGATTGCCTCCCTCCAACAGCAGCCTCTGCTGGTTGTGGTTCGTCCGGATGAGCGGGATCTTGCCGGCCAGGCCGGCTCCGGTTTACTGCTCGATCAGCTTCGTCTGCTTCAGGACAGCGGGCTGGTTCATGTGGAGGTGGCCTGGAGGGACCACCCCCTCTGGTCCCCATTCATCAGACGCCTGAGAGAAGCCTGTCCGCAACTGCTGGTTGGCGCAGCCTCCGTTGTCCAGCGGGAGGCTCTTGCCGAGCTGGCGGATCTGGATCTCCGTTACGCCATGTCACCCTGCTGGGATCCAATCCTGCTGGATCAGGCGCGTCGGCAGGGGATTCTTCTGGTTCCGGGGGTGTTCAGCCCTACGGAAGTGATGCAGGCGATCCGTTGCGGGTGCCGGCTGGTCAAGCTCTTTCCGGCGGCAACCCTGGGATGCCGCTACTGGTCGCGGCTGCTGGTTCCCCTCGGGGAGCGCCCGGCCGTGATCGCCGCCGGTGGTCTGGCCGTTTCCGACCTTGAGCAATGGTTGTCGGCTGGCCATGACGCCGTTGCTCTTGGGCGTCGGGTCATCGGGCCGGATGGCGTCGATGAGCATCTGCTGCGCTGGCTGCAGGCTTCGCCGATGGAGCGGAGATGCCACCCCACTGGTTGACATGCGTCCAGGATGCTACAGATGAGATAGCTGTTTCTCTGCGTCATGTCGCAGCTCACCATCAAGCTCAGCGACAAGGCTGATGCCCTGATCGCTCAGTTGCAGAAGGAGATCTTCAACCGTCGTCGCAAGAAGGTCTCTGCCTCCGGGGTCGTCGAGACTCTGGTGGAAAGCGGCGCAAAGTCTCAGTCCGACAAGAGGTTCGCCACATCCTGGACCAACCTGATCAAGGACATCGAGAAGGCCGCCAAGCTCGCCTACGCCCACGGAAGCAAGCCATCCACTCTCACGGATGAGGAATGGGCTCTGGTTCTCAATCACAGAAGCCGCTCCTCCGCGTCCCGACCGCGCAAGACGATCAAGAAGAAAGCGGCTGCCCAGAAGCCGTCCCGTCGCACCCGCACCCGCAGTTCCGCTCAGCCTGCCGCTGAGTCTCAGGCTGTCAGCAGCAACGGCAAAGCTCCCGTCACCTCCGCCTGAGGTCGGCCCCCGGCGTCACCAGAGGCTGCATTGCCCCTGCTGACGCAGCAGGTGATCAGCGAGAACCAGGGAGACCATCGCTTCCACCATCGGCACGGCCCGCGGCAACACGCACGGGTCGTGCCGTCCCTTGCCGGCCAGCGTCGTGGCGTTGCCTTCGGCATCCACCGTCTGCTGTTCCTTGCGGATGGTGGCCGTCGGCTTGAAGGCAACGCGCAGCACGATCGGCTCACCGTTGCTGATGCCCCCTTGAATGCCGCCGGAGTTGTTGGTGGCGGTTTGCAGCCGCCCCTCTTCAGTCGGCACGAAGGCATCGTTGTGCTCGCTGCCCTTCAGCAGGGTGCCGCCGAAGCCCGAGCCGATCTCGAAGCCCTTCGTTGCCGGCAAGGACATCACCGCCTTGGCCAGGTCTGCCTCGAGCTTGTCGAACACGGGCATGCCAAGCCCCATGGCGGGCTGGCGCACAACGCATTCGATCACACCGCCGCAGGAGTCGCCCTCCCGACCGATCGCCTCGATGCGCTCGATCATGGCTTTGGCGGTGGCCGGGTCGGGACAACGCACGATGTTCGCTTCCACGTCCGCTAACGACACGCTCTGCTGGTCGATGTCGGCCTCGATGGTGTGAATCCGTTTCACCCAGGCCAGCACCTCCGTGCCGGCCGCTTTGCGCAGCAGCTGTTTGGCGATCGCACCCGCGGCCACCCGGCCGATGGTTTCGCGCGCGGACGCGCGGCCGCCGCCGCTGCGCGCCTGGATGCCGTACTTCACCTGGTAGGTGGCATCCGCATGGGATGGACGGAATGCCACCGCCATGTCTTTGTAATCGCCGGGTCGCTGATCCTTGTTGCGCACGACCATGGCGATCGGCGTCCCGAGGGTGGTGTCGTCCATCAGGCCGCTCAGCACTTCCACCTGATCCGCTTCCCGGCGTGGCGTGGTGATATGGCTCTGGCCGGGACGACGGCGGTCCAGTTCCGCCTGGATCATCGCCACGTCCAGCTTCAGCCTCGGCGGACAGCCCTCCACGATCACGCCGACGCCGCCACCGTGGGATTCCCCGAAGGTGCTGATCCGGAAGAGATCGCCAAAGCTGCTTCCCATGGGTCAATGCCGTTCGTCGAAGGCTACGGGCAAGACTCCTCAGGCGTCTTCCACCACGAAGGACTGGCCGGCCTGAGAGAAGGTCCGGTAAGGGATGAAATTCAGATCCGGCCTCAGCATCCGCAGCTCCTCCAGACCATGCCGGGCCCCGGAACGATCAAAGCGGCTGAAGCAGAAGTAGTGCTCGAAAGCCAGGATCATGCCGTTGGACAGCTTCGGTTCCAGCCAGTTCAGCACCGCTCGGACGGCGCTGAACTGCTGACAGCTGATGCTGGCCAGCGCGATGCGCGATGGCTCGGTGACGGTCGCATCGAGAGCGGTGAGATCCACGCGGCTGATGCGGCAGGCATGCGTCGGGAGACCAGCCAGACGACAGCGTCGCCGGAACCCCCCCTCCGAGATGGTTGCGGTCCCGGCCAGCCAGCGCGGGTGCAGGTCCTGGGCCGTTCGGGCTGCCGGCAGGGGCTCGAAACTGCCCATGGCCCAGATCTGCCGCTGTGTCGGCTGGGAGCGGATGGCGCGCCAGGCCAGGGGCACCTGGCGGAACCGTTCACAGCCGAATTCGGCGAAGTCTCCCTCGATCCTGTTGAAGTGGAGCAAGCGGAACGCGATCGTGAAGAACCCGGCGATCTCGCGATCGTCCTGTCGCCGCTGGGCCAGCGATGCAGCGAGGAAGCGGATTCTCTCCATCAGGGCTCGGTCTGCGGCCGCATCGTGCCGGGTTTCACCTCGATCGACTGCAGCAGCTCCAATCCCTCGCGCAGGGTCGTCTGCCAGTCCCTTCCCCGGCGCCGGATCAGGCGTGTGTTGGGGTAGAAGGGCGATCGCTCCCGATGATCCGGCCAGGTGGTGACGCTTTCATCGTCAAGCACCACGACACAGGGGATTCCCAGCGCTCCTGCCAGGTGGGCTGTGGTGTTGCTGATGGTGAGCACCCGGCGCACGGAGGCGATCTGACCGGCATAGCCATCAAGGTCCAGGAACTGATTCACAGGTCGTGAGGTGCGGATCGGCCTGCCGCTCCGTTGAGCGAGCATTCTGCGGCCGGCGGCCCGCTCGCGGTACTGCAGCGATTGAATCCGTCCCTGCACCGTTCTCAGCACCTCGGCCCAGTCGTCGAGATCCGGCAGGTTCTTGTACATCGCCTTCGAATACCAGGAGATGCCCAGGCCGCGGCGCTCGGTCTGGGGCGATGGCGGTGGCGTGAGCGGCAGAAAGCCATTGCGGATGCTTTCCTCATCGCGACCGTAGAAGTAGGCGAGTTGCTCGTAACTGGTGACGGGCATGCGCAGCTTGGGGTCGATCTCCGAGATCTCGCTGATGAAGCGCACGGCAGGAAAACTGCGCTCGAACAGAGGAACCAGTCGTTCTTCGGTCAGAACCACCACGACCGGGACCTCCTGAACTGCCCGGGCAGCCAGGTGCACCTGGCGCAGTTCATCGCCGAGATCCCTCAGCCGACGTTGCACGAACAATCCCTCGACGCGCTGGCGCGGACCCCGCCACGGCTGTCCGGAGCCTGGATTCTCCAGTTCGGAGATCTGGTGGAACGTGCGCCAGGCCTCCTTGTAGTACCCGAAGCGCTCCATCTTGTTGGCGCTTTCACGCATGCTGCGCAGATCCCCGACCGATCGCGCCAGTGCGGCCTGTTCCGCATGCCAGCAGAGATTGTTGAAACTGATCCGCTGGACCGGCCTCGGCGGACGGAACCGTTGGATCAGTCGTCTTCCGATGCCATTCAGCTCAGGCGGCACCGGCGGTTTCCTCACCAGGGTCACTTTTCAGAAGCGCGCGTTGGCGCATGCACTGCATGTGCTGCCAGAGCTGGGCTCCCCAGAGGAACAGCCATCCAAGTCCGACCAGCCAGAACGGCTGGTCGTGGCGAAACACGTCGAACAGCAGCACCACCCGTGGCTGATCCGACCGGTTCACGGCCGAATGCAGGAACGTGTCATCCCACAGCAGGCCTTCACCTTCATGGAGGTGATAGGTCGTTCCATCGATGAGCAGTTCGCAGGAGGTCCGCCCATCCGCGAGTGTCTGCACATAGAGCGGCAGGTGGTAGCGCCATACGCCCTTGAACGGTCCTCGGTGGGGGCGGAGCACCTTGCCGGGAGGGAACAGGCTCACCGCTGCGGAGACAACATCGCGATGGCGCGCCAGAAAACTCCTCAGGGTGGGGATCAGGGCCTGATTGGCGGGGTAGTCGTAGCCGTAACCGCGGAGCGGCAGCATGCCCCAGACCTTCCGGTCGAATTCATAGAGCGTCCGCTGCTGCTCCATGATTTCGTGGTTCGCCGGCAGGCGACCGGAGAGTGCCACCTCCAGGGTTTCACGACGGATGTCGGTGTACGCGTGCTGCAGTTCTCCGCTGGCGGGGAAGTGAGCCGACGTGTTCACCACCGGCGGGTTCTTCAGCCCCTGCTCGTAGCACCAGCGTGTCAGCTCCCTCCAGAATCTGTAATTCCAGGGGCCCCAGCGGAGCAGCGTCTTCCGCACCTGCATGGCTCAGATTGGGCTGAAGCTTGGCATGCGCGTCATGCAAAGCGTTCGGCAACCAGAAAGGATGCTCCGGTGAGACCGAAGCTCCGATACGGGTGGAACTGGAATGCGTCGTTGATCTGCGAGAACTGATCCAGCGCTGCCTGATCCCCTGAACGATGAAAGCGTGACCAGGCGAAATGGTTCTCAAAGGCAACCAGCATCCCCTGCTTCAGGCGGGGTGCAAGGCACTGCAGAACGGAGCTGACGCTGCTGTGCAGCGGGCAGTTGATGTAGGCGAAGGAGATGTTCTCCGGCAGCCTCTCCGGTGCCAGATGGGGCAGCTGTTCCCACGTCGCCCGCACGACCGTGCGCGCGCCTGCAGGAATGCCGGCCCGGCGGCAGAGACGCCTGAACTGTTCCTCGCTGGTTTGGCGTTCACCTTCGCTCCAGCGTGGGTGCAGATCGCGGAAGCCCTTTGGAGCCGGAATGCCGCGGAAGCTGTCGATGGCCCAGAGGTGGCGGTGAGTCTCTAGATCACGGCTGAAGCGATGGGCCAGTCGGAAGGTCTGTGCCCTGTCGCAGCCGAATTCCACGTAATCACCGTCGATCCCGTTGAACTCCAGCAGATGCATCGCATCCTGAAGAAACGTCCGTCGTGACGCCTCGTGCCGTCGGCGGCAGTTCTGCCTCTCCAGCCAGCGCCGCAGCCTCATCGGATCTCTGAATCGATCATCGCGAGCAACTGTGCCCGGCCAGCCAGCAGCGCCTCCCGCCAGGTCCCCTGTTCCCGGCGGATCAATCGGCAGTGGGGGTAGAAGGGCGTGGTGGTGGCCTCATAGGGCCAGGTGGTCACGATGCCGTTGTCCAGCACCACCACACTGGGGATGCCGAGGGCGCCTGCCATGTGGGCTGTGGTGTTGCTGATGGTCAGGACACCGCGGACTCCAGCCACCTGGGCGGCGAATTGATCCAGGTGTTTCTTCTGGTTGACCCGACGCCCCCTCTTAATCGGCCGTCCCGCCTGGGCGCTGAGCTGTTGGAATTTTGCGTCCTGCTCGCGGTACTGCAGGGACTGGATCCGGCCAGGCAAGTCGGACAGCACGTGGGCCCAGTCGTCGATGCAGGGGAGGGATTTGCCGATGGCTCTGGAGTACCAGGCAATGCCGATGCCCTGTGCTGGTTCTTGGGCGTCCGGAGGGACCAGCGGCAGAAAGGATGTTCGGATCGCCTCGTCATCGGTGCCGTACCAGTAGGCGAGTCTCTCCTGAGCAGCCATGTGGCTGAAGCTTGCCGGATCCAGTGGCTGCGTTCTGTCCACGAACTCCACGCTCGGGAAGCTTCTCTGCAGCAGAGGGATCAGCCGCGCCTCAACGCGCGCGGTGACCTGCCGAACGTCGCGGGCGGCATGGGCGACGAACCGGATGATGCGCAGCTCGTCTCCAAGATCTCGTGTGCGCTCCAGGATCAGCAGTCGATTGCAGGGGTGCTGCGGCCCCTGCCAGATCGGCAGAGTCAGCTCCGTCTGCCCTTCCGTGCAGGCAGCCAGTGATTTCCACGCTTCCCGGTAGCAGCTGCCGCGTTCGAAGCGGTTGCCCACGTAGCGAAGACAGTTCCAGTCTTTCTCCCAGATTCCCCGGCGCATGCGATCCGCGATGCGACTGGCAGTCCGATAGTCCATCCAACCTGTTTGATGCAGAGACAATCGCACGAGGCGGACCCGTTGCTGTCACAACAAAAAGCCCCCACCTTGCGGTGAGGGCTTTCCGATTCAGTTGATCTGAATCGTTTGGTCTGTTCCAGAAGGAACAGGTTGATTCCAGATCAACCGATGGCAGGTGCCTGCAGAGCCACAGGAGTGGACTCAGCAGCAGCCAGGTCGAGGGGGAAGTTGTGAGCGTTGCGCTCGTGCATCACTTCCATGCCGAGGCCGGCACGGTTCAACACGTCGGCCCAGGTGTTCAGGACGCGGCCCTGACCATCAAGGATGGACTGGTTGAAGTTGAAGCCGTTCAGGTTGAAGGCCATGGTTGACACGCCCAGGGCGGTGAACCAGATGCCGACAACAGGCCAGGCAGCCAGGAAGAAGTGAAGGCTACGGCTGTTGTTGAAGGAGGCGTATTGGAAGATCAGGCGACCGAAGTAACCGTGGGCAGCCACGATGTTGTAGGTCTCTTCCTCTTGGCCGAACTTGTAGCCGTAGTTCTGGGACTCGGTCTCGGTGGTTTCACGCACCAGGGAGGAGGTCACCAGGGAGCCGTGCATGGCGGAGAACAGGGATCCACCGAACACACCTGCGACGCCCAGCATGTGGAAGGGGTGCATCAGGATGTTGTGCTCAGCCTGGAACACCAGCATGTAGTTGAAGGTTCCAGAGATGCCCAGGGGCATGGCGTCAGAGAAGGAGCCCTGACCGAAGGGGTAGACCAGGAAGACAGCAGAGGCTGCAGCGACAGGTGCGCTGTAGGCAATGCAGATCCAGGGGCGCATGCCCAGGCGGTAGGAGAGTTCCCACTCGCGGCCCATGTAGGCGTAGATGCCGATCAGGAAGTGGAAGACAACCAGCTGGAAAGGACCGCCGTTGTACAGCCACTCATCGAGGGATGCAGCTTCCCAGATGGGATAGAAGTGCAGGCCGATGGCGTTGGAGGAGGGAACAACAGCACCGGAGATGATGTTGTTGCCGTAGATCAGGGAGCCAGCGACAGGCTCGCGGATGCCATCGATGTCGACCGGAGGAGCGGCGACGAAGGCGATGACGAAACAGATGGTGGCAGCCAGCAGGGTGGGGATCATCAGCACACCGAACCAACCGACATACAGACGGTTGTTGGTGGAGGTAACCCACTCGCAGAAGGACTGCCAACTAGAAGCGCCGGAGCGCTGCTGGATGGTGGTGGTCATGAGAACGGAAAGAAGTGCCCCCGAAGGGACGGTTTAAGGAAGGGCAGGGATGCCCTGCCTCCACCCAATGTAACGGAAGTTTGCGGTGTGTATCGCCGGCTTTATGAAGTTGATGTGAAGTCAGCTTGAGCCCCGCCGGCGGATGCGCTTGTTAGCGTCCCGGAACGCCTTGCAGCATCAGCGTTGTCGCCACAACAGGAACGGGTGCTGCTTGTGCGGCTGCCCTGCAATCCCATCTTCCCGATCGGGCCGATTTACCTCGCGGACCATCTCCACAAGTGTTTTCCGGAGATGCCGCAGCGGATCCTCGATCTCGCCGCCCTTCCGGTGCTGGACGTGCGGCGGGTGCTGCTCCAGACGATCGATCAGTTCCGCCCATCGCTGCTGGTGTTCTCCTGGCGGGACATTCAGATCTATGCCCCGGTGGATGGCCGCGGAGGCAATCCGCTGCAGAACTCATTCGAGGTCTTCTATGCCCGCAACCCGCTGAAGCGTCTGCACGGTGCTCTCGGTGGCCTGCGGCTGATGACCAGTCATTACGGCGAACTGCACCGCAACCAGAGCCTGGTGAGTCAGGGTCTCAAGCGAGCCCGCCGCCATCAACCGTCAGCCCGTGCGGTTCTGGGCGGAGGTGCGGTCAGCGTTTTCTACGAACAGCTCGGACGGTCTCTGCCGAAGGGAACGATCGTGTCCGTTGGGGAAGGGGAGCCGCTTCTGGAAAAGCTGCTTCTGGGTCAGTCCCTTGAGGCGGAACGCTGCTTTGTGGTGGGCGATCCACCCCGCCCCGGTCTGATCCATGAACAGCCGGAGAGCCGTCCGAAAACGGCCTGCGATTACGACTACATCGCCTCGATCTGGCCTCAGCTCACCTGGTACCTCGAAGGCGGTGATTTCTACGTCGGCGTGCAGACCAAGCGGGGATGCCCCCACAACTGCTGTTACTGCGTTTACACCGTTGTGGAAGGAAAGCAGGTGCGACTCAACCCCGTGGAGGAGGTGGTGAAGGAAATGCGCCAGCTCTACGACCGGGGTGTGCGCGGTTTCTGGTTCACCGATGCCCAGTTCATCCCGGCACGCCGCTACATCGAGGACGCCAAGGAACTGCTGCGGGCGATCAAGGCCGAGGGGCTCACAGGCATCCGCTGGGCCGCTTACATCCGTGCCGACAACCTGGATCCCGAGCTGGCACAGCTGATGGTGGAGACCGGCATGAGTTATTTCGAGATCGGCATCACCTCGGGCTCTCAGGAGCTCGTGCGCAAGATGCGCATGGGCTACAACCTGCGCACCGTTCTGGAGAGCTGCCGGATGCTGGCCGATGCCGGTTTCCGGGATCACGTCTCGGTGAATTACTCCTTCAACGTGATCGACGAACGACCCGAGACCATCCGCCAGACCGTGGCGTATCACCGTGAACTTGAGGCGATCTTCGGGGCAGACCGGGTTGAGCCGGCCATCTTCTTCATCGGCCTGCAGCCCCACACCCACCTGGAGCAGTACGGCTTCGAGCAGGGTCTGATCAAGCCTGGCTACAACCCGATGAGCATGATGCCCTGGACGGCTCGGAAGCTTCTCTGGAATCCGGAGCCGATGGGCAGCACCTTCGGGCGTGTGTGCCTGGAGGCCTTCGATCGCAATCCCGGCGATTTCGGCCGCACCGTGATGAGCCTGCTGGAACGGGATTACGGCGTTGCACCGCTTCAGGACTCCCTGCGGGCTCCTGTGTCAGGTCGTGCTGCTTTGGCGACAGCCGTGAGCTGACGGTTCAGCACCACCGTCAGGCTTGCTGCCGCCACAAGACCGCCGAGGGGATTCGGGTTCAGGCCGCCAGGACCGACCAGCCAGGCAGGAGCATCCGGTGACAGCTGCAGCAGGCTGCTCTGCAGCAGGAACCATCCCCCCACAAGTCCGCCGTGCAGGCCGATGGATCCCCACAGCGATCCCCCATCCAGCTGCCGTTGCACCGCCAGCACCAGACCGAGAACAAACAGTCCGCTCAGCAGTCCGAGCATCGGCCAGACACCGAGGTTGAAGCGGGTGTGCACCAGGCTGAAGCATGCCGCCTGGGCCAGCACACCGCCGGTCGAGCCAAGCAGCTGATTCAGTTCCTCCCAGAGCCAGGCCCGGAAGATCAGCTCCTCCGCCAGTCCCACACCGATCGCGAGCAGCAGGGCATTGAGACAGCGCCCCAGCGACCATTCCCCAAGCCAGTGTCCCCAGCTGCCCGCCAGCACCGGGATCACCACCAGCAGCAGCAAGCCCCCGGCCAGACCGGTGCCGCGCAGCCAGGCGACCGGCGGAGCCGGTCGTCCGCCCTGCCCACCTCCGCTGAGGCCCAAAGCCCGCCAGCCATTGCGGGCCCCCCAGCGCAGACGGCTCCAACGGGGAAGCAGGAGCACGAACAGCAGGAAGCTGATCAGGGTTCCGATCAGGGCCAGATGTTCGGGCGTGAGCCCGAACGGTTCCAACGGCCGAACGGCGATCCATCCCAGGCCGTAGAGCACGGGGATCAGCAGAAGGGTGGGAAGTCCTTTCGGTTTGAGCTGAATCAGGGAATCCAGCAGCGTCAGAGGGATGCGGCTCAGCTTTCCGGTTCGATCGTGCTGGTGAGCCCCTTGGCCTTGAGGGTTTCGCAGTAGAACTCCGCCGGCTCCAGATCACAGACGATCACAAGGCCGACGCCAGTGTTGTGGGCTTCCATCATCACCGCCATGGCGTCCTGTTCGCTCAACTGGGGTACCACCTGCTGCAGGGTGGTGACCACGTATTCCATGGTGTTCACCGGATCGTTGTGCAGCAGCACCTTGTAGCGGGGGGATTGCTTGCGCACCCGCTCGGGAGCTTTCTCCATCACCGCAGCGCCGCCGGGGCTGCGGCTGGGGGTCTCCACCGCCATGGCCTGATAAATCGGCTGGTTTAAACCTAAAGGAATCCGAAACACAGCGCTGTCAAAGAGCCTTGATGCGAGCCATGGCGTCATCCACGTTGGCGCGGCTGTTGAAGGCAGACAGGCGGAAGTAGCCCTCACCCGCCGCTCCGAAGCCGCTGCCAGGGGTGCCCACCACATTGGCCTTGTTGAGCAGGTGATCGAAGAAGCCCCAGGAGTCCATGCCCTCCGGGGTCTTGATCCACACGTAGGGCGCATGCTCCCCGCCGTAGATGGTGAGCCCTGCGCTGCTGAGCTCATGCCGGATGATCGCGGCGTTCTCCATGTAGAAGCTCACCAGCGCCTTCACTTCTGCCTGACCGGCGTCGGAGTACACGGCTTCGGCGCCGCGCTGGATGATGTAGCTGACGCCGTTGAACTTGGTGCTCTGTCGGCGGTTCCACAGGCCCCAGAGCTCCACGTCCTCACCGTTGGCGGCCTTGCCCTTCAGGCCTTTGGGCACCACGGTGAAGGCACAGCGGGTTCCCGTGAAGCCGGCGTTCTTGGAGAAGGAGCGGAATTCGATGGCGCAGTCGCGCGCACCCTCGATCTCAAAGATGGAGTGCGGCAGGGCCGGATCCTGGATGAAGGCCTCATAGGCCGCATCGAACAGGATCAGGGCCCCGTTGCTGCGGGCGTAGTCGACCCAGGCCTTCAGCTGCTCCCGGGTGGCCACCGCTCCGGTGGGATTGTTGGGGAAGCACAGATAGATCAGATCCACCGGTTCGCTGGGAATCTGAGCGGCGAAGCCGTTGTCGGCGCTGATCGGCAGGTAGGTGAGCCCGGCGTAGCGGCCCTCATCCCCGGCATCACCGGTGCGACCTGCCATCACGTTGGTGTCCACATACACCGGGTAGACCGGATCGGTCACGGCGATGCGGTTGCCCTCCCCGAGGATGTCGAGGATGTTGCTGCTGTCGCATTTGGAGCCGTCGGAGACAAAGATCTCGTCGGCACTGATCTCGCACCCGCGGGCCTGGAAATCGTGCTTGGCAATGGCCTCCCGCAGCCAGCCGTATCCCTGTTCGGGGCCATAGCCGTGGAAGCCTTCGGCGGTTCCCATGGCATCGATGGCTGACTTCATCGCTTCGCGACAAGCCAGGGGCAACGGCTCGGTCACATCGCCGATGCCGAGGCGGATCAGGGCGGCATCAGGATTGGCGGCACTGAAGGCCTTCACGCGACGACCGATCTCGGGAAACAGGTAGCCCGCCTTGAGCTTGAGGTAATTGCCGTTGACCTGCACCACGGAACCTGAGGAGCTTCTGTCGGGGCATCTTGCCTTGCCAGCAGCTCCATACGATGCATCCAGGAGTGAGGACATCCGCCGTGGTTGTGTCTGCCTTGGATCACCCGGTTGATTTCCATGCGCTGGTGGACAGCGGCATCAACAAGCCGGCCCGGTACATGGGGCACGAGCTGGGGGTGGAACCACGGGACTGGTCGTCCGCCTCCGTGCGGTGGGCTCTCACGTATCCCGAGATCTACGAGGTGGGCTCCAGCAACCTCGGTCACATCATTCTCTATTCGATCCTCAATGCCGTTCCCGGGCAGCTGTGTGATCGGGCCTATCTCCCTGCCGGGGATCTGGCGAGTCGGCTGCGGGAGCGACAGCAGGCGTTGTTCGCGGTCGAGAGCCGACGCCCACTGCCGGCCTTCGACATCCTCGGTTTCAGCCTCAGTTACGAACTCGGCGCCACCAACATCCTCGAGATGCTGGATCTCTGCCGGTTGCCGATCCGAGCGGAGGATCGCGGCGATCTGCCGCTCAGCGATCCGGCCGCGCCACCACTGATCTTTGCCGGCGGTCCCACGGCCACCAGCAACCCGGAGCCCTACGCCCCGTTCTTCGATTTCATCGCTCTCGGTGATGGTGAGGAGCTGCTGCCGGAGATCGGGCTGGTGGTGGCCCAGGCCAAGGCGGCTGGGTCGCGACGTTCCGAGCTGCTGCGGGATCTGGCACAGGTGCCTGGGGTCTACGTCCCGGCGCTCTATGCCCCCGGAGCCGATGGCGTCACCCTCGAACCACTGCATCCGGAACTGCCACCGCGTGTTCTGCGCCGCGTGGCCACACCGATGCCCCATTACGCCATGGGTCTGGTGCCCCATGTGGAGACGGTGCATGACCGGCTCACGGTGGAGATCCGCCGCGGCTGCACCCGCGGCTGCCGGTTCTGCCAGCCCGGGATGCTCACCCGACCGGCCCGGGATGTGGAGCCCGAGGCGGTGATCGAGGCCGTGGAGACCGGCATGAAGCAGACGGGTTACAGCGATTTCTCGCTGCTGTCGCTGAGCTGCAGCGATTACCTGGCCCTGCCGGCCGTGGGCGTGGAGCTGCGCAACCGTCTGGCGGATCAGAACGTGACGCTGCAGCTGCCCAGCCAACGGGTGGATCGGTTTGATCAGGACATCGCCCACATCCTCGGAGGCACGCGGCAGGCCGGCCTCACCTTCGCCCCGGAAGCGGGCACCCAGCGGCTGCGCGACATCGTCAACAAGGGACTGACGGATGACGACCTGCTCAACGGCATCCGTACCGCCATGGAGAACGGTTACCGCAAGGTGAAGCTCTACTTCATGATCGGTCTGCCGGGGGAGACCGACGCCGATGTGCTCGGCATCGCCGAGACCTGCGTGATGTTGCAGCAGCGCTGCCGTGATCTGGGTCGGCTGAACCTCAACATCACCATCAGCAACTTCACGCCCAAGCCCCATACCCCGTTTCAGTGGCACAGCGTCTCAACGGCGGAGTTCGAACGTCGTCAGCAGCTGTTGCGGGATGCCTTCCGGCGCCTGCGAGGGCTGAAGGTGAACTACACCGACGTGCGGCTCTCGGCCATGGAGGACTTCGTGGGCCGCAGCGATCGCCGTCTGGCCCCTGTGATTGAAGCCGCCTGGCGGGCTGGGGCCGGGATGGATGCCTGGTTTGAATCGCTTGATCGCACCTACGCGGCCTGGACCGGGGCGATCGCCGAGGCGGGTCTGGAAGGCCGGTACCGCCAGATGGAAGTGGGCGGCTGGAGCGCGGTGGCGGCACTGGACCGGGACGACCTCGACAGCTTCTGCCGGCAGCCGCTTCCCTGGGATCACATCGACACCGGCATTGACAAGACATGGCTGGCGGAGGATCTCAAGCGAGCCCTGGCTGCGGCGGTGGTCCCTGACTGCTCGTTCGAGGGCTGCAGCAGCTGCGGCGTCTGCGGTCCGGATCTGGGCCACAACGTGGTCGTTCCTCCACCGCAGGTGCCCACGCAGGTTCCCACCAAGGCACCACCGAGTGCACGGGTCTGCCGGCTCCGTATCCGTTTCGCCAAGACCGGTTCCATGGCCCTGCTCAGCCATCTGGACCTGGTGCGGATGCTGGAGCGTGCCCTGCGCCGCAGCGGACTTCCGATCAGCTTCACCGGCGGTTTTCATCCTCTGCCACGCCTTCAGATGGCTCTGGCGCTTCCCCTCGGGGCGGAAGCCCATGGCGAATGGATGGATATGGAGTTCAGCGAACCTCTGGACTCCGGGACCTTCCAACAGACCTTGCAGCCTCTCATTCCCCAGGAGATCCGGTTGCTGCAGGTCAGCGACGTGCCGGTCAGTGGTCCCAGCCTGTCCCAGCAGATCCGGGCGGCGGTGTGGAGTTTCGATCTCCTGAGGCCCGCCCTCCCGCACGACCATGACGCCCCGTCGGATTGGTCATCGGCCCTCTCGGCTCTGATCGCTTCCGAGCAGTTGATCTGGCATGACACCGACAAGAAGGGCCGGCCGCGCCAGCGGGACTGCCGGCCAGCACTCAGGAGCCTGAAGCCGCTCGGCGAGCCAGGCGGTGAACGCATTCGCCTGCGGCTCGAGGCGGAGGTGGATCCGATGGGCCGCAGTCTCCGCCCGGCACAGATCCAGCATTGGCTGTCGGAGCAGCTGGGGGTGGGGCTGGAGCTGCGAGCGCTCTGCCGGGATGAGCTGCAGCTGGTGCAGTGCTAGTTTGTTCCGAGGACGACCAAATGCATTCCCTGCATTTCGTTGCTCCCGGTCTTTTTTGATCCATTCAGGACACAAGACCCCAATGCTCTAGCGGCGGTCTGAATGCTCTGACCGGAACCGCGAGCCTGGAAACAGAGGAGTTCCGACTCCGCACTATTTCTGCCGATCCGGCGTTTTTCCTTTCATCACCCGATGCAGATCGTCTGATGACGACTGATCGGTTCCGAGGTCCATCAAGGGCTCCTATTCCGTTTGTTTATGCCCCAGCAAATTGTCATCGCGGAGCAGCTGCGTATCGCAGCGGTGCTGTCCGATGAGCGCGTCGATGAGCTGATTGTTGCCCAGGGCCGTTATCAGATAGGCGATGTTTATCTCGGCACTGTTGAAAATGTTCTCCCGGGAATTGATGCGGCTTTCGTCAATATCGGAGAGAGTGAGAAAAACGGCTTCATCCATGTCACCGATCTGGGGCCACTGCGCCTGAAGAAGGGGGCTGCCGGCATCACCGAACTGCTGGAACCGCGCCAGAAGGTGCTCGTTCAGGTGATGAAGGAGCCGACAGGAACGAAGGGGCCCAGGCTCACCGGCAACCTTGCCCTGCCGGGTCGGTATCTGGTGCTGCAACCCCACGGCCAGGGCGTCAACATCTCCAGGCGGATCAGCGCGGAGACGGAGCGCAACCGGCTGCGGGCACTCGGTGTGCTGATCAAGCCGCCTGGAGCGGGTCTCCTGATCAGGACCGAGGCGGAGGGCATCAGTGACGAGCTGCTCATCGACGATCTCGAGGCCTTGCTGCGCCAGTGGGAGGCGATTCAGCAGGCCGCTGAGACCGCCAGCCCTCCTGTGCTGCTCAACCGGGATGAGGACTTCATCCACCGGATCCTGCGGGACCACATGGGCCCGGATCTGGCCAGGGTCGTCGTCGATGATCCCGCTGCGGTCGAGAGGGTGACGGGATTTCTCGGTGCTGATGGCAGCACCGTTCTGGTGGAGGCTCACAGCGAGCCAGACGAGCTGCTGGAGCACTACAAAGTCAACGCCGCTATCCGGGATGCCCTGAAGCCAAGGGTTGATTTGCCATCGGGTGGATACGTGATCATCGAGCCCACCGAGGCTCTGACGGTGATCGATGTCAACTCCGGCTCGTTCACCCGTTCTGCGAACGCCCGCGAAACGGTGCTGTGGACCAACTGCGAGGCGGCCATTGAGATCGCCCGTCAGCTGAAGCTGCGCAACATCGGCGGCGTGATCATCATCGATTTCATCGATATGGATTCGCGGCGCGATCAGCTGCAGCTGCTCGAGCACTTCACGGGGGCGGTTCGTGATGACGCGGCTCGGCCGCAGATTGCTCAGCTCTCTGAACTGGGACTGGTGGAGCTCACCCGCAAGCGCCAGGGCCAGAACATCTATGAACTCTTCGGTCGTGCCTGCCCAAGCTGCGGCGGCCTCGGTCATGTCGCTGTGCTGCCGGGCAAGGATCTGCTGCAGCCGCTGGCCACCGCGAGCGGTCTGGTGCGGTCCGCCGCCTCCGCCCGCGCTGAGGTGCTTTCCCCAGCCGAGGGAGGCAACGGCCGTCGACGCCGGGGTGGCCGTGGACGCAGTGGGCCGGACACGACGCCAGTGGTCGCAGCTGCGGGCGCGGAGACCGTGGTCAGCGATGAGAACGGTGTTGACGATTCCCAGGAGGACACGCAGAACACAGCGGCCACCCGTCGCCCCGAGCCCGAGCTGGTGGCGGTGCCGATGACGGCGGAGCAGCAGGAGGTTTACGGCTGGCTGGGGCTCAATCCGGCTCTGTTGCTGGAGTCTCCGCCGGAGTCGGACAACGTTCTGGTGCGGGTGGTGAGCCCGGGAGAGGATCCTGAAGCGGTGCTCGAGGAAGCGCGTCAGCAGCTGGCCGCCAGCTCAGGTCGCCGGCGACGGCGCGGGCGTGGAGGCCGCGGATCCGGCCGCAATGGTCAGTCGGCTCCGGTGGCGGTGAGTGAACAGGAGTCGTCCGTCCCGGACAGGGTTTCGTCTGAAGCCGAGCCGGAAACGGCGCCGCTGATGGTGGAGATCACCCCCCTGGAGATCACCCCGCAGGTGCTGCCTGAGCAGGAGTTGCCTTCCGTTGAGCCGGAGATCGCTGCCATCGCGGTTGCAGAAGAGGAGAAACCGGAGGAGGAGCTGGAGGAACCCCGCCGCCGCCGGCGGCGCTCATCAGCGACGGCATCCAGCTGAGTGGTCGATGCCGGCGATGACCCGATTCCTTCGGGATCGGCGATCGCCGGCATCGATGAAGTCGGTCGTGGCTGTCTGTTCGGCCCTGTCTTTGCGGCGGCTGTGGTGCTCGATGGGGAGGCCGCTGACACCCTGCAGGCCGCTGGCCTGACGGACAGCAAGAAACTCACGCCGCGGCGCCGGGCCGCCCTTGTTCCCAGGATTGAAGAGCGCAGCCTGGCCTGGGCTCTCGGTCAGGCCTCGGCGCGTGAGATCGATGGAATGGGCATCCGTGGGGCCACGGAGCTGGCCATGCTGCGGGCCCTGCAGCGGCTTCCCTCTCGCCCTGAGCTTGTGCTGGTGGATGGCACCCTGCCTCTGCGCTTATGGACCGGACCTCAGCGCACCGTGGTGCGAGGGGACAGCCGATCAGCGGCGATCGCGGCCGCCAGTGTGATCGCCAAGGAAGCCAGGGATGCCTTGATCCGACGGTTGGCGGTTCGTTTCAGGGGGTATGGCCTGGAGAAGCATGTCGGGTACGGCACGGCTCTGCACCGTGAGGCTCTGCTGGCCTCAGGGCCCACCGCTCTGCATCGCCGCAGTTTCCTGACGCGCCTGCTGAAGAGCTGAGTTGCCCGCATCGGTCTCCCGGCACCAGCGGCGGAAATCAGCCATCAGCTGCTGGCCCACCCGGGCCTTGATGCCCACCAGGATGCCTTTGAGAAGCGATTCCCCGGTCGTCTCCAGTGCACGGCGGGGCACCAGCCTGAGCAGCGGCGGCTGACTGACACTCACCGACAGCCTGGCGTCGCCGCAGAGGCCCCGGGGTGTCGCTTTAAGGATGGCTTCGAGGCTGAGCTGAAAGTCATCCACCAGACCCAGCCCTTCCAGTTCGCAGTCAACGGCGCGCATCTGCAGGCAGGAGGGATCAGCCTCGATCTGCAGGCAGACGATCGGTTTCACCTGCAGCTGGAACACCTGAAGGCTCGTGACCACGTAGCGATAACGACCGGGGCTGAGCCTGGTGAGCTGATGGGCATCCAGCAGTGCTGCGAGCAGGCGTTCCTCCTGCTGCAGGTAATTCGGCAGCCGCTCGGCATGACGCTTGACAGGGAGATCAAGCTGCTGACTGGCTTTGAAGGCCAGAGGCATGAACATCACCTGACGCGGCATGATCCTATCGAGTCCCAGCCTTTTGCCCCGATGCCGACACGCATCGCATTCCTTGGCCCGACGGGGACCTACGGCGAGCAGGCAGCCCAGTCGCTGATCGCCCTGGAACAGCTGCCGCAGCCTGAGCTTGTTCCCTGCGTCGGTCTGCGGGCGGTGGTGGAGCAGCTGGCCTCCGGCGGCTGCGATGCTGCGGTGGTGCCGGTGGAGAACTCGGTGGAGGGCGGGGTCACCGCCACCCTCGATGCGCTCTGGTCACACCGGGACCTGTGCATCCGACGGGCGCTGGTTCTGCCGATCCGTCATTCGCTGCTCAGCAGCGGTTCTCTGGACAGCATCACCGAAGTGCTGTCGCATCCGCAGGCGCTGGCGCAGTGCTCCGGATGGCTGGCCCGCCAGCTGCCCCAGGCGTTGCAGCTGCCGACATCTTCAACCGCAGAGGCTGCACGCATGGTCTGCGGCAGTCGTTTCCGGGCCGCGATCGCTTCCCGCAAGGCAGGAGAGGAGCACGGCCTGAAGGAGCTGGCTCATCCGGTCAACGACGTCGCGGGCAATCGCACCCGGTTCCTGCTGCTGCAACGGGGGGAGCGCCGCTGCTCCGGTGATGTGGCCAGTCTGGCCTTCTCGCTGCGGCGCAATGCCCCCGGAGCTCTGCTGGAGGCCCTGGCCAGCCTGGCCCGTCAGAACCTGAACATGAGCCGGATCGAGTCCCGACCGTCCAAGCGTGAACTCGGTGAATACGTGTTCTTCGTGGATGTGGAGCTTCCCGTCGACAGCCAAGTGGTGCTGGAGGCCCTTGTTGCCGAGCTGACACCGCTCTGCGACCACCTGGCGAATCTGGGGGCGTATCCCAGCAGCGAGCAGATCAACGACGCAGACGGAACACCCCGAACTGCATGAGTCCGGTGGCGAAGGCCCATCGCATCAGCAGCAGGGTGGGGGTTTCACGCAATCCCTGAAGCACGGCTCCCGGGCCGAGACCGAGCACGGCTCCAGGTCGGCGCAATCCTTCGGCGATGGAGTCGATCCAGGAGGGGAGGGTGGCGGCGGTCCAGTCCCCGGTGACGACGTCACCGCGTCGATGGCAGCTGGCTTCCAGGTTGCCGCTGAACCCCTTGATGCTGGCGAATTCAGGATGGGCCCACTGGTGAAGCAGCTGGCGCATCACCCAGCGTTCAGAGCGGTTCATGGCGCCGTCGGAGGGGTCCCGTCGATTCCAGTCAGCCACGGCGAGCGTGCCACCGGGACGCAGCACCCGGAGCAGTTCATCGGCGTAGCGCTGCTTGTCCGGCATGTGGGGACCGGCCTCCACACTCCAGACGGCATCGAAACTCTGGTCGGCACACTGAAGATCCAGAGCATCCATCACAGCGAAGCGACAGCTGAGCCCCTCGGCTGTGAGCTCCGTGGCCCGTCGCACCTGGGCAGGGCTGATGCTGATGCCAAGAACGTCAAAACCGTAATCACGGGCCAGGATCCTGGCGCTGCCGCCGATGCCGCAGCCCACATCGATCAGCTTGGAGCCCGGCGGGAGTTGGTCCAGGCCGCTCCAGCGCACCAGCTCATGGACGAACGCTTCTTTGGCGGCGCGGAAATCGCTGGATTGCGGAGGATCTCCGTAATGACCCAGATGGACATGCTCTCCCCAGAGCCGTTCCAGCAGTCGGTCATCGGTCCAGGCGTCATAGGCCGCTGCGACACTGTCTGATGATTCGTAGCGGCGATCCCGGCGCAGCCAGAGCAGCAGGGCAGCACCACCACCTGCGGCGGCAATCAGCAGAAATTGGCTCAGCATCAGGCGTCTGTGCTGTCGGTGTCGCTGTCGGACAGGGTGTCTTTCAGAACGGTCCGTGCCGCCAGCTGCCGGCGGGTGTGATCAAGCATTTCAAACTGACGCTTGAGGCGTTCGTGGGTGTCGGTGAGCTCCAGCAGGGCCTGCTGTTCTCCGGCCGCATGGGGGTCCAGATGGGCACCGATCCAGAAGGAGAGCTCACGGGGGAGATCGGGCAGATCGTCGGGCAGGGTCACCTCCTGCCCCTGCAGCTTGCCGGTGAGGGTGATCACGTCGTTGAGGGCGTGGTTGACCGAGTCGCTCAGATCGTTGAGGCCGCTGTGGTCCTCCACCTGCTCGTCTTCCATCCAGGTGACCATTGCGCTGCGGAACGGGGTTTCGCGGGTGATGTTCAGAACGCGGAACCGCTGCTGGCCGAGCGTGACGATGTAGCTGCGACCGTCGTCGGTGGTCTGGTGCTGGAGCACTTCGGCGCAGCAGCCGACCTCCGCCATCTCACGGGTTTCGGGATCGATGCGGACCACGCCGAAACGCTTGTCGGACTCCAGCACCGACTGCAGCAGCATGCGGTACCGGGATTCGAAGATGTGGAGCGGCAGCAGCTGCTGCGGGAACAGAACGACGTCCGGCAGGGGGAACAGGGGCAGCTCCCTGACGGCGTAATCAGACACGAACGTCGTCCAGAACAGTGTGTGAATCGTAGGAAGTGATGTCTGTCTCCGTCGGGATCAGAGCTTCACTTCGATGTCCACACCACTGGGCAGATCAAGCTTCATCAGCGCGTCGATCGTCTTGGCGGAGGGGCTGTAGATGTCGATGATGCGACGGTGGGTGCGGGTCTCGAAGTGCTCGCGGGAATCCTTGTCCACGTGGGGTGAACGCAGCACGCAGTAGATCTTGCGTTTCGTGGGAAGAGGAATCGGGCCGATCGCTGTCGCAGCGGTGTTGTCGGCCGTCTCAATGATTTTGTCGCAGGAGAGATCCAGCATGCGGCGGTCAAACGCCTTCAGGCGAATGCGGATCTTCTGCTGAGCGATGGCAGTGGACATAGGAAGCGCAGACGGTGTCCCCTAGGGGAAGGAGAGGGTGAATTGTCGAGGTTCTGAAGGTGCTGGAGCCATGGCCATCAGCACTCCTGGAGTTTAAGAGATGGGGGATCCGCGGATCCCCCGCCTCAGTCATCGGTTGATGACGATCACTCGATGATCTTGGACACCACGCCAGCACCGATGGTGCGGCCGCCTTCACGGATGGCGAAGCGCATGCCGGTTTCCATGGCGACGGGGCAGATCAGCTCACCGGTCATCTGGATGTTGTCACCGGGCATCACCATTTCCACGTTGCTGCCGTCTTCCGCGGTGAACGCGGTGATCTGGCCGGTCACGTCCGTTGTCCGGATGTAGAACTGCGGGCGATAGCCAGCGAAGAAAGGAGTGTGGCGACCGCCTTCTTCCTTCTTCAGCACATACACCTGACCTTCGAACTTGGTGTGAGGGGTGATGGAGCCAGGCTTCACCAGCACCATGCCGCGCTCGATGTCTTCCTTCTGGATGCCGCGCAGCAGCAGGCCGACGTTGTCGCCAGCCATGCCCTCGTCGAGCAGCTTGCGGAACATCTCCACACCGGTGACGGTTGTTTTGCGGGGATCGCGGATGCCGACGATCTCGACTTCTTCGCCGACCTTGACGATGCCGCGCTCGATACGGCCGGTCGCCACGGTTCCACGACCGGTGATGGAGAACACATCCTCCACAGCCATCAGGAAGGGCTTGTCAACCTCGCGCTCGGGCTCGGGAATGTTGGAGTCAACAGCCGCCATCAGCTCTTCGATCTTGGCTTCCCACTCAGCCTCGCCCTCGATGGCCTTCAGGCCGGAGACCTGAACCACAGGGATGTCGTCGCCGGGGAAGTCGTAGCTGGAGAGAAGCTCGCGGATCTCCATTTCGACCAGCTCGATGATCTCTTCGTCATCGACCATGTCGCACTTGTTCAGTGCAACCACCAGAGCGGGAACGCCCACCTGCTTGGCCAGCAGGATGTGCTCCTTGGTCTGCGCCATGGGGCCGTCGGTGGCGGCGCACACCAGGATGGCGCCGTCCATCTGGGCAGCACCGGTGATCATGTTCTTCACGTAGTCCGCGTGACCGGGGCAGTCCACGTGGGCGTAGTGACGGCTATCTGTCTCGTATTCGACGTGAGCGGTGTTGATGGTGATACCGCGCTCACGCTCCTCGGGAGCACCGTCGATGTCGGCGTAATTCTGAACCTGAGCCTGGCCTTTCTTGGCGAGCACGTTGGTGATCGCAGCGGTCAGGGTTGTTTTGCCGTGGTCAACGTGGCCAATGGTGCCGATGTTGACGTGAGGCTTGTTCCTTTCAAACTTCTCGCGTGCCATTTTTTGTGAAGAATCGAGGGGGTGAATTAAGGGGGGTTAGAGATCAGGAATTGCCCTGATTCTTGGAGATGATGGCCTCGGCCACGTTGCGAGGAACATCCTCGTAGTGGCTGAATTCCATCGAGAAAATACCCCGACCCTGGGTCATGGATCGGAGTTCGGTGGCGTAGCCGAACATCTCGGCCAGGGGCACCTTGGCCGAGACTTTTGACGTGCCATCGTCAATCGCCTGACCTTCAACCTGACCCCGACGGGAGGACAGGTCGCCGATGACCGAGCCGAGGAAATCCTCGGGAACCTCGACCTCGACCTTCATCATCGGTTCAAGAAGTACAGGATTGCACTTCTTGACGGCATCTTTGAAGGCCATGGAGCCGGCGATCTTGAACGCCATCTCCGAGGAGTCGACGTCGTGATAGGAGCCGTCGACCATCGTGACTTTCACGTCGATCAGCGGGTAACCGGCGATAACGCCGGATTCGCAGGTCTCCTTCATGCCCATCTCAGAGGGCTTGATGTATTCCTTGGGGACAACACCACCAACAATCTTGTTGACGAATTCGAAACCGGATTCCGGCTCTCCGGGCTCCATTTCGATCACCACATGGCCGTATTGGCCCTTACCACCGGTCTGGCGGGAGAACTTGCCTTCGCCACCGGCTGAACCGCGGATGGTCTCCCGGTAGGACACCTGCGGAGCGCCGATGTTGGCTTCCACCTTGAACTCGCGCAGCATGCGGTCCACCAGGATTTCCAGGTGGAGTTCACCCATGCCGGCGATCACGGTCTGACCGGTTTCCTGATCCGTGTTGACACGGAAGGTCGGGTCTTCCTCAGCCAGTGCAACCAGGGCTTTGGAGAGCTTCTCCATGTCGCCCTTGGTCTTGGGCTCAACGGCCACGGAGATCACCGGTTCGGGGACGAACAGGGTCTCGAGGACGATCGGGTCTTCGACGGAACAGAGGGTGTCGCCGGTCGTGGTCGCCTTCAGGCCGAGCACGGCGCCGAGGTCACCGGCGCGCAGTTCGTCAACTTCCTCGCGGTCGTCGGCCTTCAGCACCACGAGGCGAGAGATGCGTTCCTTGGAATCCTTCGTGGAGTTCAGCACGTAGCTGCCCTTGGACAGGATGCCGGAATACATCCGAACGAAGGTGAGCTTGCCGTAGGGATCGGCCATGACCTTGAAGGCCAGCGCACTGAAGGGCGCGCTGTCGTCGGAGGGGCGCACCGCCTCGCTGCCGTCGGGCAGCACACCCTGGATGGGGGGAACGTCGATGGGAGCGGGCAGGTAGTCGACCACGGCGTCGAGAACCAGCTGAACACCCTTGTTCTTGAAGGCGGAGCCGCAGAGCACCGGCACCAGACCGTGCTTCAGCACGCCCTGACGGATGCCACTCTTCAGTTCTTCATTGCTGAGTTCGCCGGTTTCCAGGAACTTCTCGATCAGGGTCTCATCGGTTTCCGCAACCGTTTCCATGAGGACGTTGCGCCACTCGGCGACCTGATCCTTCATGTCGTCGGGAACATCGGTGACTTCGATGTCCTGACCCAGGTCGTCCTTATAGATGTGGGCCTTGTTCTCCACCAGGTCGATGATGCCGCTCAGCTCCCCTTCAGCACCGATCGGCAGTTGGATCGGTGCAGCATTGGCTTTCAGGCGGTCCTTGATCTGACTGTGAACCTTCAGGAAGTCCGCTCCGGTGCGGTCCATCTTGTTGACGAACACCATGCGGGGCACGGAGTAGCGATCCGCTTGTCTCCAGACCGTCTCGGACTGGGGCTGAACGCCGCCGACCGCACAGAACACAGCGATCACACCATCGAGAACGCGCATGGAGCGCTCCACCTCGATGGTGAAGTCGACGTGCCCAGGCGTGTCGATGATGTTGATTCGGTGGTCCTGCCAACTGGTGGAGATGGCTGCTGCCGTGATGGTGATGCCACGCTCACGCTCCTGGGCCATCCAGTCGGTTACGGCGGCGCCATCGTGCACTTCGCCGATTTTGTGCACCACTCCTGAATAAAACAGGATCCGTTCAGTCGTGGTGGTCTTACCAGCGTCAATGTGTGCTGCAATACCAATATTTCTGACGCGTTCCAGGGGAAAAGCGCGGGCCACAGGAAAATCTCCGGGGGTGAGGCGTGAAAAGGCGGGGTGACTCTACAGGGAAGCCCATGAACAAGTGTGTTGATGGGCTGGCTGGTCAGCCTCAGTAGCGGTAGTGGGCGAAAGCCTTGTTGGCTTCTGCCATCTTGTGGGTCTCTTCGCGCTTGCGAACGGCGCTGCCGGCTTCGTTGGCGGCGTCCATCAGTTCGCCGGCGAGTTTCTGAGCCATGCTGCGGCCGTTGCGGGAGCGGGAGAAGCTCACCAGCCAGCGCAGGGCCATGGCGGTGCCCCGTTCCTGACGGACTTCCATCGGCACCTGGTAGGTGGCACCACCCACCCGGCGGGCCCGCACCTCGACCAGCGGCGTGGCGTTCTTGACCGCGGTCTCGAACAGTTCGAGGGGATCACCACCGGTGCGCTCGTTGATCAGGCCGAAAGCATCCGAAAGGATCCGCTGGGCCGTGGACTTCTTGCCGTGCTGCATCAACCGGGCCACCATCATCGAGGCCAGTCGGCTGTTGAACTGCGGGTCCGGAAGGATCGGGCGTTTTTCAGCGGCGTTGCGGCGGGACATGAAAGCTCAGGACGTTTGTGTGGTGTGACGAGGTGGTGATGGGGTGATCGGAGATCACTCCTTCGGAGTCTTGGCGCCGTACTTGGAGCGTGACTGACGACGGTCTTTCACGCCGGAGGTGTCCAGGGTTCCGCGAATGATGTGATATCTCACACCGGGTAGATCCTTGACACGACCGCCACGGATCAGCACAACGGAGTGCTCCTGGAGGTTGTGGCCGATGCCCCCGATGTAAGCGGTGACCTCGAATCCGGAGGTGAGCCGTACACGGGCCACCTTGCGCAGAGCCGAATTGGGTTTCTTCGGCGTGGAGGTGTACACCCGGGTGCACACGCCCCGGCGTTCGGGACAGGCTTTCAGGGCCGGGGACTTGGTCTTGGCCTTGAGGCGCTGGCGCTCCGTGCGGATCAGCTGTTGGATGGTTGGCATCGAGGGTCGGCGAGCGGTCGGACGCTCCGACCTGATTCGACAATCCAACACGATACCGGTTGACCGGCCCCTTCTATCCCTGACGACTGAATGCGCTGCCGCAGGCGCAGAGTTGGATGGCGTCGCCGCCGCGGATCAGAAAGCCTCCGCCGCTGAGGTCGCCCCGGTAGTCGAGGATCAGCCCCTGCAGCAGGCTCAGCTGCTCGCGCGGAGCATGCAGGGTGACGCCATCGGCACGGGCGATGGCCACACCGGCGAGATGGCCGGGACGGATGCGGATCACATGCTCGGCACACTCACCGGGCGTGAGATCCAGATGCATCTGGCCGGGAGTGCCGGCCACGGACGCCTGGCGCCCCAGTTCCGCTGCTGCCGTCGGGGTCAGGCGCAGGTTGGCGGCAGCCATCGGCGATGGAAATGCGGCCACCACAATGACAGGCCTCAGCCGGGGACCAGGCCCAGGCCGTTGTGGATCCGGGGCGAGCTGCCGCGTCCGTTCATCAGGCTGCGGCCGGCCACGTCCATGGTGGTCGAACTGCCGCCATCCAGGTTGAGGGCATCCCGCAGCCCCAGCTGCTGCATGGCCAGGGTCGTCTCCAGCAGAGTCGGATCGCTGCCGGTGGACCCGCGCAGGGTGAGCAGCCACGTGCCGCCCTCGCCGCTGCCGACCACGGTGCGGGGCGCCGACAGGCGGAGAAACCCCGGACTGAATCCTTCTCCGCGGCCGTTGAGCACCACGCGGCCCTCCTGCAGCAGCAAGGGGCCGCCTCCGAGCACGTTGCTGGATTCCCCGAGCATGCTGTTCGCCCGCAGCCGCAGCGTGACCCTGTCCCCGGGTTGAGCCGGCAGCGGAGCACCACCGCGGGCGACCACCAGATCCGTCTGTGCCGCCAGGGGAACCCCCCGACGCAGTGCCGTGGACGCATAAACGGTCTCGACGATTCCGTCGCGCACCAGCAGCGCCTGCTCCTCACCGCTGAGGGCCCGGTACACCGGTCCCCAGGCGCGGGTGTAGCGGCTGAGGCCCTTCTGCACGTAGCCGCTGTTGAGATAGCCGAGACCCCAGCGGCGTCCTCCATTCACCACCAGGTCCTGGTCCAGCCGCAGCCGTCCGAACTGCAGCGCGCTGTCCTGGTCCCAGGCGATCACGCCACGATTGAGGATCGGTCCGGACAGCCAGACACCATCACGCCGCAGGGCACCGAGCGGGAGCTGGCGGATCCGGTTGAAGAACCCACCGTTGATCCCGATCACCGCACCGGCGGGGCGCGCCAGCTGAGGAAGGAAACGCAGGCCCTGCTGGCTGCCCACCATCGTCAGGGGTTTGAGCTTCAGTCCGAGGTTCGGCAGGTCGCCTCCGGCGCGCAGCACTTCCAGCGGCTTCACCCCAACGGTCACCTGGCGGCGCTCCAGCACCAGCCCGCGGCGCACCAGGCCCGCAACAGCGGGATGGCTCAGGGGCAGGGGGGTCTGTTGCTGAGCCCTCACGGCCTCGGCTGCCGGCCCCCCGAGGCCGTCGAGCACCACGCGCCAGGGATCGGCCAGGGTGAGTGTGCTCAGCCGGGTTGCCTGGCCCTGCAGGCGCAGTCCGTTCGCGGTCTGGCGCGGTTGCAGCCCCAGGGTCCGCAGCAGGCGTTGCTGGCCAGGGTTGCTGCGGAGATCCAGAAGCAGATCGCTGCCGAGCCGTTGCACGAACACCGGTCCATCGAGGTCGAACACCACCCGGCCGGCGTTGCTGCCCTTGCCACGTCTGAGGCGCTGCAGCAGTGGTGCCGGAAGCTCCAGCAGCAGCTGACGGCCGCGGGTGCTGCTCCGGACCCCCACCGCCGCCAGCCAGTCCGCCACCTCCAGCGCCACTTCATCACCGAGGGGCCGCTGCGGAATGCTCTCCAGAGGGCGTTGCTCGCCGTACCACTCCAGGTTTCCGCTCTCGAGACGGCTGAAGCCCAGCTGACCCTCCAGCAGATCCAGCGGCAGCCAGAGTTCTTCGGGCAGGTCATCGCGCTGCCCCTGCCACTGCCAGCCTCCCGACAGGCGCTGGCCGGCGATCACGATGCGGTCGCCGCTGCGGCTGGCAGCAGAACGCACCTCCGGCAGAGGTTCAGGCAGCTGGGCGAGGGGCAGCATGGAAGCGCGTGGGAAGCGAAAGGCGCCTGCCTAGGATCACTGGAACAGATGGTTTCTGCAGAGGACATCGCTGCAGACCCAAGCGTTTGTCCGGTCTCCGCCCATGCCCGAATCCACCTGTCCCGCAGCGTTCTGGCCCTATCGGGACAGTCCAGCGCCCGAGTCGGTCGCGGGAGAGAAGGATGCCTGCGGCGTTGGATTCCTGGCGCAGCTGTCGGGTGAGACCAGCCACTGGGTTCTGCAGCAGGCTCTGCGGGGTCTCGGCTGCATGGAACACCGTGGCGGCTGTGGTGGTGACGGGGATTCCGGCGATGGCGCTGGGGTGCTCTGCGAAATCCCATGGACCTATCTGAGGGCGGTCTGGCCTGATGCGGCATCGGCGAAAGGTCTTGGAATGCTGTTCATGCCTCAGGACCCCGGCAAGCGGGACCTGGCGCATCAGTTCTGCGAGGACGAAGCTGCGGCTCTGGGGCTGAGCTCCGCCGGTTGGCGGGTGGTGCCGGTGGATCCCGCTGTGCTGGGACCGATGGCGCGGCAGACCGCACCCGTGATCGAGCAATGGCTGCTGGCCGGTGATGCCGAGGGCGATGCCTTTGAAGCGCTGCTGCTGCGTCTGCGCCGCCGGATCGGTGCCCGCGCCCGAGAGGCCTGGGGCTTCGAGGGCTCGCTGGATGTCTACGTGGCCTCCTTGAGCAGCCGCACCGTTGTGTACAAGGGCATGGTGCGCTCCGAGGTGCTGGCGCAGTACTACGCCGATCTGCGGGACCCCCGCTTTGAAGTGAGCTTCGCGGTGTATCACCGCCGCTTCAGCACCAACACCCTGCCCCGCTGGCCCCTCGCTCAACCGATGCGGTTGCTGGGCCACAACGGTGAGATCAACACCCTGTTGGGCAACCTCAACTGGGCGAAGGCCTCAGAAGCCAGCCTTTCGGAGGTCTGGGGAGATGCAGCGGCTGACCTCAATCCGGTGGTCAACCCGGGCTTCAGCGACTCGGCCAATCTCGACGCCACGCTTGAGCTGATGGTGCGCAGCGGCCGCTCGATCACCGACAGCCTGATCACGCTGGTGCCGGAGGCCTTCCGCAACCAGCCCGATCTCGACAGCCGTCCGCAGGTGACGGCGATGTACGAATTCAATGCCGGCATCCAGGAGCCCTGGGACGGCCCCGCCCTGCTGGTGTTCGCCGACGGCAAGCGGGTGGGCGCCACCTTGGATCGCAATGGACTGCGACCGGCCCGTTGGTGCACCACCGCGGATGGGTTCGTGATCATGGGATCGGAAACCGGCGTTGTGGATCTCAGCGGCAAGACCGTGGTCCAGAAGGGGCGCCTCGGTCCGGGCCAGATGGTGGCGGTGGATCTGGAGGCCGGGCAGCTGCTGGACAACTGGACCGTGAAGGAGGACGCCGCCGGGCGCTTCCCTTACGAGGACTGGCTGCAGCAGCACCGTCGCAGCGTTGCGGCCCAGCCCTGGACGCAGGAGCGCCAGATCGGCGAGCTGGATCTGCTGCGGCTGCAGACCGCCATGGGTTTCACCGCCGAAGACTTCGATCTGGTGATCGAGGACATGGCCGGTCTGGGCAAGGAGCCCACGTACTGCATGGGGGATGACATCCCACTGGCGGTGCTCTCCGAGAAGCCGCACCTGCTGTACGACTACTTCAAACAGCGCTTCGCCCAGGTCACCAACCCACCGATCGATCCCCTGCGGGAAAAGCTGGTGATGAGCCTGGAGATGCATCTGGGTGAACGTCGCCCGGCGCTGAAGCCCCAGGCGGAGGCCGCCGCGGTGATTCACCTGGACACTCCGGTGCTGAATGAAGCCGAGCTGGCGGCGATCAGCCAGCAGGGTCTGCCGGTCACGACCCTCTCCACTCAGGTGGCTGTTGAGGCCTGTGCCGGTGGCCTCAGCTCAGCCCTGGATGCGCTCTGCCAGGCAGCGGAGGAGGCAGTGCGCGGCGGCGCTCAGGTGCTGGTGCTGTCCGACCGGGTCGACCGTGCCGGTGCTCCGGCTCCGCTGACGGCCACCGTTGTGGCGATGCCGGCGCTGCTGGCGGTGGGTGCGGTGCATCACCATCTGCTGCGTCAGAAGCTGCGGCTGCATTGCTCGCTGGTGGTGGACACCGCCCAGTGCTGGAGCACCCATCACATGGCCTGCCTGATCGGTTACGGCGCCAGCGCTGTCTGCCCCTGGCTCACCTGGGAGACCACCCGTCACTGGCTCGCCCATCCCAAAACACAGAAGCGGATCGAGCAGGGCAAGCTGCCGGCACTCGATGCCGACAAGGTGCAGGCGAATGTGCGGGTGTCGCTGGAGAACGGCCTGCGCAAGATCCTTTCGAAGATCGGCATCTCGTTGCTGGCCAGTTATCACGGCGCTCAGATCTTCGAGGCGATCGGCCTCGGCGCCGATGTGATCGCCACCGCCTTCACCGGTACCACCAGCCGTGTGGCTGGCATGACCCTGTCCGAACTGGCCAACGAGACGCTGTCGTTGCATGCCAAGGCCTTCCCGGAGCTGAACCGCAGCAAGCTGGAGTTCATGGGCTTCGTGCAGTACCGCACCGGCGGTGAGTACCACCTCAACAGCCCAGACATGGCCAAGGCCCTGCATGCGGCGGTGAAGACCGGGCCGGGTTACGACCATTTCTCCACCTACAAGACCCTTCTGGAGAACCGGCCGGTCACGGCCCTGCGGGATCTGCTGGAGTTCAAGCTGGCGCCCACGCCGCTTCCCCTCGACCAGGTGGAAAGTGCCGAAAGCCTCTGCAGCCGCTTCTGCACCGGCGGCATGAGTCTTGGGGCCCTGTCGCGCGAGGCCCACGAAGTGCTGGCGGTGGCGATGAACCGCATCGGTGGCAAGAGCAACAGCGGTGAAGGTGGCGAGGATCCTGCCCGCTTCCAGGTGCTCAACGATGTGGATGGCGAGGGGCGCTCAGCCGCCTTCCCGAGCATCGGCGGCCTGCGCAATGGCGACACCGCCTGCTCGGCGATCAAGCAGGTGGCCTCCGGCCGCTTTGGCGTCACGGCCGAATACCTGCGCAGCGGCAGACAGCTGGAGATCAAGGTGGCCCAGGGGGCCAAGCCCGGTGAGGGCGGCCAGCTGCCCGGCCCGAAGGTGGATGAGTACATCGCCTGGCTGCGCAACAGCAAACCCGGCGTGGCGCTGATCTCGCCGCCGCCGCATCACGACATCTATTCAATCGAGGATCTGGCGCAGCTGATCCATGACCTGCACCAGGTGCATCCCAAGGCGCCGGTGAGCGTGAAGCTGGTGGCCGAGATCGGCATCGGCACCATCGCCGCCGGTGTGGCCAAGGCCAATGCCGATGTGATTCAGATCTCCGGCCATGACGGCGGCACCGGTGCCTCACCGCTGAGTTCGATCAAACACGCCGGCAGCCCCTGGGAACTGGGGCTCACCGAGGTGCATCGCAGCCTGCTGGAGAACGGTCTGCGGGATCGGGTGCTGCTGCGCGCCGATGGCGGCCTCAAGACCGGTTGGGACGTGGTGATCGCCGCTCTGCTCGGTGCGGAGGAATACGGCTTCGGTTCGGTGGCGATGATCGCCGAGGGCTGCATCATGGCCCGCGTCTGCCACACCAACAATTGCCCGGTGGGGGTGGCCACCCAGAAGGAAGCCCTGCGCAAGCGCTTCACCGGCGTGCCCGAGCACGTGGTGAATTTCTTCTGGTATGTGGCGGAGGAGGTGCGTCAGCTGCTCAGCCTGCTCGGCGTCGCCAGACTCGAGGATCTGATCGGCCGCAGCGACCTGCTGCAGCCGCGTGCGGTGCAGCTGGCCAAAACCAAGGGCGTGGATCTTGCCAGCCTGCTGGCACCGATCCAGGGGTCGGAAGACCGTGCCTGGCTGCGCCACAGCGCCGAAGCCCACGGCAATGGCTCGATTCTTGAGGATCAGCTGCTGGCCGACGCCGAGCTGATGGCTGCGCTGGAGAGCCACGGCTCCCTGAGCCGCACGATCGCGATCATCAACACCGATCGCAGCGTCGGTGCCCGCCTGGCCGGTGAGATCGCCCAGCGCCACGGCAACCGCGGCTTCAAGGGGGCGTTGGATCTCACCTTCCGCGGTGCGGCCGGCCAGAGCTTCGGCGCCTTCCTGGTGCAGGGCATGAACGTGCGCCTGGAAGGAGAAGCCAACGACTACGTGGGCAAGGGCATGAACAGCGGCAGCATCAGCCTGGTGCCGTCCGATGGCTGCGCTGATCCCGGCGATCAGGTGATCCTCGGCAACACCTGCCTCTATGGCGCCACGGGCGGTGAACTGTTCGCCCTCGGCCGTGCCGGCGAGCGCTTCGGGGTGCGCAACAGCGGTGCCCGCGCTGTGGTGGAAGGTGCCGGCGACCATTGCTGCGAGTACATGACCGGTGGTGTGGTGGTAGTGCTGGGCAGCACCGGCCGCAATGTCGGGGCCGGCATGACCGGCGGCGTCACCTTCCTGCTGGATGAGGGCGATCGGGTGGTGCCGCGGGTGAACCCTGAGATCGTGGAGGTCTGCAGCATCACCACGGCTGAGCAGGAGACCGTGCTCAAGGGCCTGCTGGAGGCGCATGTGGCGGCCACCGCCAGCAGCACAGCCTCAGCGCTGCTGGCGGACTGGGCCGCGGCGAAGGGCCGTTTCAAAGTGCTGGTGCCACCGAGCGAACGGGCGGCGATGGGGCTGACGCAGAAGCAGGCGGTGGCGGCCTGATCCGGCCCCGGCGACCTGTGGCCTGGTTCATCAAGCACGAAACCTTCACGCCGCAGACCGCCGAGCTGTCCCTGGACCAGCGGCGGCCGCACCTGGAGGCCCACCGGGCCTGGGTGGAGCAGCAGGGTGCAGCGGGCCGGCGGATCCGCAGCGGCTTTCTTGTGGATGAACAGCAACGGCCCGGTGGTGGCGGGCTGCTGATCTTTGAGGCGGCGTCCTACGCCGAAGCCCTGGCGTGGGTGCAGCAGGACCCGATGATCCAGGCCGGCCTGGTGAGCTGGACGTTGCAGCAGTGGATTCCCGTCAGCGGGGATGGCTGGCCATGAGCCGCTGCACCTCACCGGCGTGATAGCTGCTGCGGGTGAGGGGGGTGCTCACCACCTGCAGGAAGCCCAGCTCCTCTTCGCCGACGCGGCGGTAGTGGTCGAACTGCTCGGGCGTGACGAAACGGTCCACCGCCAGGTGCTTGGGGCCGGGGGAGAGGTACTGGCCGATGGTGACGATGTCCACCCGATGGGCGCGCAGGTCGCGCAGCACCGTGATCACCTCCTCGTCGGTTTCACCGAGTCCCACCATCAGGCCGGATTTGCTGTATGCGCTTGGCCAGCCCTGGCGCACCCGTTGCAGCAGCTCCAGCGAGCGTTCGTAAATGCCCTGGGGGCGAGCCAGCCGGTACATGCGCGGCACCGTTTCGATGTTGTGGTTCAGCACATGGGGGGCGGCGGCCATCACGGTGGCCAGGGCGTCCCAATTCCCGCAGAAATCAGGGATCAGCAGCTCGATCGTGGTGAGCGGTGAGCGCTGCTTCACCTGCTCGATGCAGGCCACGAACTGGGAGGCACCGCCATCGGCCAGGTCGTCGCGGTTCACCGAGGTGATCACCACGTGTTTGAGGCCAAGGCGGGCCACCGCCTCCCCCAACCGTTCCGGTTCTGTGGGGTCGAGCTCACGGACGCTCTTGTCGAAATCGATGTCGCAGTAGGGGCAGGCTCGGGTGCAGCCCGGCCCCATGATCAGAAAGGTGGCGGTGCCGCCAGCGAAGCACTCACCGATGTTGGGGCAGCTGGCTTCCTGGCAGACCGTGTTCAGCTTGAGGTCGAGCAGCAGGTCGGCGACAGCGCCGATCCGTTCCCGCTGCGGGGCTTTGACGCGCAACCACTCGGGCTTGAGCACGGCTGATCAGGGTCAATCTCTGACCTTAATGGGGGCAAGGGATCTGCTGCCCGGCTGAGGGTCGTCTTCTACGATGGAACCAACGGGATGTAGCGCAGCTTGGTAGCGCACTTCGTTCGGGACGAAGGGGCCGCAGGTTCGAATCCTGTCATCCCGATTTTCAACGCCGATGGCGTTTTGAGTTGCTGAACAAGACTGGAGATGCTGGTGCAGGCTCTGCTGGCGCTTTTGATTCCGACGCTTCTGTTGCTGGGGCTGACCGCTTTAGTGGCGACGGGTCGATTGCATTGGTCGAGCTCTGCTGAGTGGTTGCTGGCTCGCCAGAACAGGCTCTGGATGGGCGGAATCATCGCTCTGGCGGCGGCCGGTGCGGTGGCAGCGCTCAGCCGGAACTGACATGGCTCCGGATGTGCAGCGTTTCGTGATCGCCCAGCTGCTGGTGATCATCGTTCCTGTCGGGGCCCTGTTCTTCGTCTGGATTCGCATGCTGGGCAGATCCAGGCCCTGAATAACGATGCAATGCCAGCCAACGACTGTTGGTCCGGTTGCTTTGCTCGGAACCTGTAAAAGCAACACGCGTGAGCAGTGATTCCAGTGCAGATTTTTCGCCAAAAATAAAAACTCCCCTGGCCTTCACACCAAGGGAGCAGTCCCTGAACCTGGACACCTCTCCAGGCAATCCCATTAAACAGCAAGTGCTACAAAGCATGCTTCTGTTTGTGGCAGTTTGCGAAGGCGGTCTTTTTTGACGCTCATTGAATGAATGTTGGACATGGCGGTGTCATCCCCGATCAACACAAGATGTGCTGTCGTAAGCGTTTTCAGTCACTACCAATAGCGTTGGATCAGCCTGTGCAGATCATCTGCACAGGCTGAATTCTTCTGCTTTGTCAGAAAATTGTGGTCGTCATTCGTTCCTTTTTCCTGCTCGAGCTGATGCCCACTGCCAGCAATCAAGATTGAAAAAACTGCCGGATCGAACTTGGTCGTCTCACTCCACGCGCGCGAATGATCTGATGCTCTGGCTCGGGGTGATGGTCAGGCTCGGGGACGTTCTTAGAACCGGAAACTGGTCTTCACCAGGGCTCCGAGTTGCTGAACAGTGCGCTGCGACGGTGTTGCCTCGCCAAGCGGTCGCGTCAGCAGAAACAGTGCGGGAGTGACGCTGATGGAGTCGCTGATCGGCCAGGAGGTCCACCACTCCCACACCAGGCCGTCATCGATCGTGCTGGCGATCACCGGTTCTCCCACCCCCATGCCGATGCTGTGTCCATCGATCAGCACATCGCTCCACTCCAGCCCGAGGCTCCAGGATTGACTGTCGCTGTCACGGCGGTTGTAGCCCCAGCCGCCGCTGATCGAGGGAAGCCAGCCACTCTGCTCCGGCTGCCAGGAGCCGCCGACGCCGAAGGCATGGGTGAAGCCCGGTGCGAGCTGCTCATCACCGCTCATCAGGGCTGAGTAGATCACCGCCAGACTCCAGGTTTCTTGCTCGTAGCCGACCTGCAGCGTCGCGGCACTGTCGGCTTGGGCCGTGGCGATCCCGCCAGCGAGCGGGGAACTGCTGTTGCCGTTCGCTGCCACGTAATTAAGCGACAGGCTCAGGTTGTCTCCTGGGCTCCAGCTGACGCCTGCCCCGGCGCCCAGTGTTTTGTTGTACGCCCCTGGAGCGCCATTGAGAGTCAGCACATCGAGGATGGCATCACTGGGGTACACGCTTGGCCAGAGAGCGAGCATGTCTTCCTGCCCCACCCGTGGTCCGGCGGTGATGGTGAAGGCGTCACCGACGGGGAAGGCGTAGAAGGTCTTGTCAATCGCCAGAAGGTTCGGCGTGTCGCCCTCCTGAAACGCCGTTTCCAGGGTGGCGAAGCTGCTGGGTCCCGCCCCACCGAACACACTGCTGTCGCCATCGAAGTTTCCAGCACGCAGCACGGTGGTCAGCAGGTCTTTCCCCGTGAAGCTGGTCTCCAGGCTGAGCTGCAGATCGTTGTTGAAGCTGGTCGCTCCGAAGCGTTGGTTGTTCTGATTCACGAGGGCGTCGGCGGACCCCATGAACCGGTTGGCCCCCAGCACGAACGTCGCCAGACCGCTCAGCTTGGTGGTGGTGGAGAAGGACGTCGCGTCCAGTTCCCCGACACGGGCCTCCACGGCGTCCGCGCGGCCCTTGAGGATGGCCAGTTCCGCTTCGAATTCCCGGATCAGACGCCTGATGGCATCCGTCGTCACGCTCACCTTGTTCAAGCAAGCCTGCAGCAGAGCCGCTGCTTCGATGCGTGTCATGGCTGCTGGGCTCCGGGCCATGCCATCGGCTTGGCCGGAGACGCAGCTGTGCTGCTGGTTCAGCTGCGCCAGCTCCCGATAGGCCCAGTCCTCCGCGGTCAGATCCATCCATCGGTTGAGGCGGTTCAGTGGCTCGCTGGCTTCGGCCGCCAGCGGTGCCAGCAGGCTGAGGGTCAGCGGAACCATCAGGCATCGGCGGAGATGAGCCAAGCGGTGTCCTGACGACGTGAGCATCAACTGATTGTGATGATTTCTACGTGTCGGAGGTCTGGTTGATTCAGCTCAGACTGGCTCCCGGATAGCCGCGCGGTGTCACCATGCGGCCGTCGCTGACCCGGCTGCTGCTGTTGCCGATCAGAACCAACGTGAGCATGTCCACGCTCTCGATCTCAAGGGCCTCCAGGCTGGTGAGTTCCACCACCTCCTCCGCACGGCCGAGTTGACGAGCCAGCACCACCGGGGTCGTGCCTGCGCGTTGCTCGCGAAGAAGCGTTCTGGCCCGTTCCAGCTGCCAGTTGCGATCCCTGGAACGGGGGTTGTATAGCGCCACAACAAAATCGCCGGCGGCAGCTGCCTGCAGCCTCTGCTCGATCACCGGCCATGGCGTCAGTCGATCACTAAGGCTGATGGTGCAGAAGTCGTGCATCAACGGAGCTCCTGCTTTGGCGGCAGCCAACTGCAGTGCCGAGATGCCGGGATGCACCTCAAAGGAAGGTCTGGCGTCAGCGGGTTGCTGCAGCCAGAGCTCAAGGGCCAGGCCGGCCATGCCGTAAATGCCGCTGTCACCCGATGAGATGAGGGCCACCTTCGCTCCCTGCCGCGCCAGGCCCAGAGCCTGCTCGCAGCGATCCCACTCACGGGTGAGCTGACCGTCACAGCGCACCTGGTCGCTGCGTCGCAGCGGTTCCAGCAGGTCGAGGTAGAGGCCGTAGCCCACCCAGACGCAGCAGCGGGCCAGGGCCCTCCGGGCATCCCCGCTCAGCAACGCGGGATCTCCAGGGCCGCTGCCGATCAGGTGCAGTTCCCCCCGTTGCGGGGCGAAAGGCACGGCTGCTTCCGCAATGGCCACGGTCACCGCTCCATGCTCGTTCGCTTGCGCCTTGCTGATCCGTTTCTTCAGCCTCAGACGGGCGTCGTCTCCAGCGGCGAGCAGGGCAGCGGCCTCCGCCACGGAGGCTGTGCCCAGCTCGGATCGCACCACCTCAGAAGGCGTCGGCACGTCGATGGCATCCAGCCTTTCGGCGCTGTAAGTGCGAAAGGGCCAATCCCTGCTGTCACGCACCTGCAACAAGGCGGCTTCATCAGCCTTGCGATCAGCGCTGGCCAGACCGGCGACGGCCTCGACGGCCAGTCCGGCTTCCGCGAGGGCCTGATCGATGGCGCGTTCCACCAGGGTCAGACTGGTGTTGCGCTCGCAGCCCATCCCCAGCCAGAGGCTGGCCGGATGCCAGCGGCAAGGGGCTTGCAGCTCCGCTCCGATGCTGAGCTCTGCCGAATCGGGGCTTCCTTCCACTAGGTCCTGTCCCGCTGAGATCCGCTGCCAGTCGGTCGCACCATGGCTCTGGTGGACACGCACAGCGTGACCGCGGGCATGTGCCTGCATCAGGGTTCGCCAGGCGTCCGGACTTCCGCCCCGTCGCCATCCCCAGCCTTCGCCGAAGCTGTCGAGTGCCAGCCGTCGGTCGCTGGCACAGGCTCCTGTCAGAACGGCCTGTCCGCCGAGATCGGCGGCGAGTTCCCTGGCCAGCTGCTCGGCACCGCTGCTGTGACCCCCGAGCAGCGGGATCACCCACTGACCCTTTGGATCGAGCACCAGCACAGCCGGATCCTTCTCTTTTCCCTGTAGGTACGGAGAGATCAGTCGGGTGATCGCCCCCACGGCGCCCACCATCAAAAGAACACTGTCGTGATGCCAGTGCTTCTGGAGAACGGGCTGCAGGCCGTTGCCGGCCTGCAGCGTCTCATCGACATGATGGCGCTGCATCAGGCGCTGCAGCATCGGTTCCGCTGCAATGGACAGGCCGATGGCCAGTCGCCGGGATGTCGTGGACGGGATCGTGGCAGTCAGTTCAGCAGGGGCGATGGGACCGGCTCAGGCCTGGCGCAGGCTGCCATCGGGGTTGAGCAGCTCTCGGGCTGATCCTCCCAGGCTGGACTTCGGTGTGAGGGTTTCATCCCCGGGCGCCGGCTCACCGCTTTCAACCATGCCGTTCTCACCGATGCCCTCTTGGACGATGGGTTCCTCAGTGATCGGTTCCTCAGTGATCGGTTCCTGAGTGCTGGGTTGCACGGCGCTGGTTTCCTCGGATGGCTGCGGTTGTTCAGCTGAAACGGGATCAGGCTCCTCGCTCACAACAGGCTCCGGTGCTGCGACCGGCTCAGGTTCGGGCTCCGGCTCCGGCTCCGGTTCCTCCTTCACAGGCAGGGGGTCTCCGCTGAGCAGGGCAAGGTCGCGCTCATTCAGATGCTCTTTCATCCAGGCCGGGCGTGGGGCCGTGGCGGGCGCAAGTCTCAGCAACCGATTGTTGAAAACAGGGTTGATCGGTTCGCCCCTGCCATCCAGCAGCTCCATCTGCAGCGTCGCCCCTTCCCGTCCGTTGCTGCCTTTCAGCCACAGAGCCTCCTGATGGTCAACGAGAAAGCTGTCTCCGTTGAGACTGATGCGAAGGCGCCAGCGTTGGTCGCCATCCCGAAGGTTCTGCAGCGGCGCGTTCCAGAGCAGCCAGTCCACCAGAATTGGTTGGTCGCTGGTCCCCGTCGCAGCTCCGATCGGCACCAGCCACGGTTCATCGGCATCCGGCTGTGTGGAGGCAAGCCGCTGCCAGAGATGCAGCCGGCTCTGGATCGTCGCTCCCGGTGAGGTCACCGCCTCACCCCATGGGTAGGCCGCCCATGCACTCAAGCGATGGCTGCCGGGGGCCAGGCTCTCGAGAGTCAGACGCACCTCGCCGTCCGGGGCTTCGCTGATCCGCACGGGCGGCTGCCCATCGATCTGGACGGCCACATGCGGCCCGAGTCCGAGATCGCCGGCATCGCGCAGCGGCCAGTCTTCGATCTCCAGCACCAGGTCAACCTGGTCAGCCCGGGTCACCGTGCTGTCATCCGGGCTGCGAAGACGCAGCTTCGGTCGATGTTGATCCAGCTGCCGGCGCAGTTGCTCGACAGCTCCCGGCGGGGCCACTTCCTGCAGCCTCGCGCCGGTGGGCCCACTCAGCCCCGATGGTTGGCCGTCGCCGCCACCAGGGTTGAACCAGCCCCCCCGAGCCTGCACCTGAACCGGCACGGCCACCAGCAGCAGCATGGACAGCAGCACCCCCAGCAACGGCTTCAGGACCGGCTTCGGCATGGCGGTAACGATGATTCACCCATTCTGGACAGCCTCATGGCGTCTTCACCAGTTTTTGTCAACCAAGTTCTGTAATCGGTCTTTTTTGTGTAGTTAATGCGTCTGAATCTTCCAGATTTCAATGATTGCGAGCGATTGGCAGACCCCTGTTCCTGACTGGTCCATGGCGGGATTGAACCTTTGTAACTCACTGTCCGGAAACGTCGTCATCAGCCCCTATGCTTCCGCCAGCGGTCCCCTTTTTGGGGCCCCAGCTTCAGTGCAGCAAAGGGGTTTCGGCTCCCAAGCGGTCTGACGCCCTGTCACGGTTTCCCTGCGGAGCTGTGCCCGGGGCCCCGACGGATTCCGGTCCGTCGCAGGGGTGGCCCTCCACCTCGATACCCGTCCCTCGAGGAACGACTCGATGACCATCAGCCCACCAGAGCGTGGGAGTGACGCGAAAAGCCAGGTCGAGAAGGTTGACAATCCAGCAACCTTTGAACTGTTCGGCAAGCCCGGACATTTCGACCGCGCTCTCGCGAAGGGTCCCAAAACCACTTCCTGGGTTTGGAACCTTCACGCCAACGCTCACGACTTCGACGCTCACACGAGTGACCTGCAAGAGGTCTCTCGGCGGATCTTCTCCGCTCACTTCGGCCATCTGGCCGTCATCTTTATCTGGTTAAGCGGTGCCTTCTTCCATGGCGCCCGTTTCTCCAACTACTCCGGCTGGCTTGCCGACCCCACCCACGTGAAGCCCAGCGCTCAGGTGGTGTGGCCGGTGTTCGGCCAGGAAATCCTCAACGGTGATGTTGGTGCCGGTTTCCACGGCATCCAGATCACCTCAGGCCTGTTCCACGTCTGGCGTGGATGGGGCATCACCAGCGAAACCCAACTCATGGCTCTGGCCATCGGTGCCCTGGTGATGGCCGGCCTGATGCTCAACGCTGGTGTTTTCCACTACCACAAGGCAGCGCCGAAACTGGAGTGGTTCCAGAACGTTGAGTCGATGCTGAACCACCACCTGGCAGGCCTGCTGGGTCTCGGTTCACTGTCCTGGGCTGGTCACCTCATTCACGTGTCCGCTCCCGTCAGCAAGTTGATGGATGCCATCGACGCCGGCCAACCGCTGGTGCTCGATGGCAAAACCATCGCCACCGTGGCGGACATCCCTCTGCCGCACGAGTTCTTCAATCAGGACCTGCTGGCACAGCTTTATCCCGGCATCGGTGCAGGGATCGGAGCCTTCTTCTCCGGTAACTGGGCTGCCTACAGCGACTTCCTCACCTTCAAAGGTGGATTGAATCCTGTCACCGGCAGTCTGTGGATGACCGACATCGCCCACCACCATGTGGCGATTGCCGTCCTGTTCATCGTTGCCGGTCACATGTACCGGACGAACTGGGGCATCGGTCATTCCATCAAGGAGATCCACGAGGGTCAGAAGGGAGATCCCCTGCTGTTCCCCGCTCCCAACGGTCACGACGGTCTCTATGAGTTCCTGACCACCTCCTGGCACGCCCAGCTGGGTGTGAACCTGGCGATGCTTGGTTCTCTGAGCATCATCGTGGCTCAGCACATGTACGCCATGCCTCCCTATGCGTACATGGCTGTCGACTACCCGACCCAGATCGGTCTGTTCACCCACCACATGTGGATCGGTGGATTCCTGATCGTCGGTGGCGCCGCTCACGCGGCCATCGCCATGGTGCGTGACTACGACCCCGCCAAGCACGTCGACAACGTTCTGGACCGGGTGCTCAAGGCTCGCGACGCGATCATCAGCCACCTGAACTGGGTGTGCATCTGGCTCGGAGCTCACAGCTTCGGCCTCTACATCCACAACGACACCATGCGTGCCCTGGGGCGTCCCCAGGACATGTTCAGTGATTCGGCGATCTCGATCCAGCCGATTTTCGCTCAGTGGATTCAGAACGCCCACGCTGCAGCAGCCGGCAGCACCGCGCCCAATGCCCTCGCCGGCGTGAGCGAAGTGTTCAACGGCTCTGTTGTGGCCGTCGGCGGCAAGGTCGCCGCGGCTCCCATGCCGCTCGGCACTGCCGACTTCATGGTGCACCACATCCACGCCTTCACGATTCACGTGACGGTGCTGATCCTGCTGAAGGGTGTGCTCTACGCCCGCAGCTCCCGCCTGATTCCAGACAAGGCCAACCTGGGCTTCCGTTTCTCCTGCGACGGCCCCGGTCGCGGTGGTACCTGTCAGGTGTCCGCCTGGGACCACGTGTTCCTGGGGCTGTTCTGGATGTACAACTCCCTGTCGATCGTGATCTTCCACTTCAGCTGGAAGATGCAGAGCGACATCTGGGGAACGGTGAATGCAGACGGTTCCGTCCAGCACATCACCAACGGCAACTTCGCCCAGAGCGCCATCACCATCAATGGCTGGCTGCGTGACTACCTGTGGGCTCAGGCCGTGCAGGTGATCAACAGCTACGGCTCTGCCACCAGTGCCTACGGAATCATGTTCCTGGGCGCCCACTTCATCTGGGCCTTCAGCCTGATGTTCCTGTTCAGCGGCCGCGGCTACTGGCAGGAGCTGATCGAGTCCATCGTCTGGGCTCACAACAAGCTGAAGGTGGCTCCCGCCATCCAGCCCCGTGCGCTGTCCATCATCCAGGGCCGTGCCGTGGGTGTCGCCCACTACCTCCTGGGCGGAATTGCGACCACGTGGGCCTTCTTCCACGCCCACATTCTTGTGGTCGGCTGACCTCACTGACCTTTCCCTCTAATGGCAACGAAATTTCCTTCGTTCAGCCAGGGTCTGGCTCAGGACCCGACAACCCGTCGTATCTGGTACGGGATCGCCACGGCTCACGACTTCGAGAGCCATGACGGAATGACCGAGGAGCGCCTCTATCAGAAGCTCTTCTCGACTCATTTCGGTCACCTCGCGATCATCGGCCTGTGGGTTTCGGGCAACCTGTTCCACATCGCCTGGCAGGGCAACTTCGAGCAGTGGGTCGCTGACCCTCTGCACGTGCGCCCCATCGCTCACGCAATCTGGGATCCCCACTTCGGTCAAGGCGCCATTGACGCCTTCACCCAGGCGGGTGCGTCCTCCCCGGTGAACATTGCCTTCTCCGGTCTGTACCACTGGTGGTACACGATCGGGATGCGCAGCAACGCCGAGCTGTACCAGGGTTCCATCTTCATGATGATCCTGTCGGCCTGGGCCCTGTTCGCCGGTTGGCTGCATCTGCAGCCCAAGTTCCGTCCCTCCCTGGCCTGGTTCAAGAACGCTGAATCGCGTCTGAACCACCACCTCGCCGTTCTGTTCGGCTTCAGCTCCATCGCCTGGACCGGTCACCTGGTTCACGTGGCGATCCCCGAAGCCCGCGGACAGCACGTCGGTTGGGACAACTTCCTCAACGTTCTGCCTCACCCCGCCGGTCTTGGACCCTTCTTCACCGGCAACTGGGGTGTGTATGCCGAGAACCCTGATTCTCTGAACCAGGCCTTCGGCAGCGCCGATGGCGCAGGCACGGCGATCCTCACCTTCCTCGGCGGTTTCCATCCCCAGAGCGAAGCTCTGTGGCTCACCGACATCGCCCATCACCATCTGGCCATCGGTTGCATCTTTGTGATCGCCGGCCACATGTACCGGACCAACTTCGGGATCGGTCACTCCATCAAGGAGATCCTCGAGACCCACAACCCGCCCAAGGGCACCCCTGGTGACCTCGGTGCTGGCCACAAAGGTCTCTACGACACCATCAACAACAGCCTGCACTTCCAGCTCGGTCTGGCTCTCGCCTCCCTCGGCGTGATCACCAGCCTGGTGGCGCAGCACATGTACTCGATGCCGTCGTACGCCTTCATCGCGAAGGACTACACGACTCAGGCAGCCCTGTACACCCACCACCAGTACATCGCCATCGCGCTGATGTGCGGTGCCTTCGCCCACGGTGCGATCTTCTTCATCCGTGACTACGACCCCGAAGCCAACAAGGACAACGTCCTGGCTCGGATGCTCGAGCACAAGGAAGCGATCATCAGCCACCTGAGCTGGGTCTCCCTGTTCCTCGGTTTCCACACCCTGGGCCTGTACGTCCACAACGACGTCTGCGTGGCCTTCGGTACGCCTGAGAAGCAGATCCTGGTGGAGCCCGTCTTCGCCCAGTTCGTCCAGGCCGCTTCCGGCAAGGCGATCTATGGCTTCGACGTGCTGCTGTCCAACGCCTCCAGTTCCGCCAGCCTGGCCTCCCAGAACATTCCGGGTGACCACTACTGGCTGGATGCGATCAATGGCAACACCGATGTGTTCCTGCCCATCGGCCCTGGTGACTTCCTCGTGCACCACGCCATCGCTCTGGGTCTGCACACCACCACCCTGATCCTTGTGAAGGGTGCGCTGGATGCCCGCGGCTCCAAGCTGATGCCCGACAAGAAGGACTTCGGTTACTCCTTCCCCTGCGACGGCCCCGGCCGTGGCGGTACCTGCGACATCTCGGCCTGGGACGCCTTCTATCTGGCTGTCTTCTGGGCGCTGAACACCGTGGGTTGGGTCACCTTCTACTGGCACTGGAAGCACCTGGCCATCTGGTCCGGCAACGTGGCTCAGTTCAACGAATCCAGCACCTATCTGATGGGCTGGTTCCGCGACTACCTCTGGCTCAACTCCTCCCAGCTGATCAACGGCTACAACCCGTTCGGCAGTAACAACCTCGCCGTCTGGGCCTGGATGTTCCTGTTCGGTCACCTGGTCTGGGCCACCGGTTTCATGTTCCTGATCTCCTGGCGGGGTTACTGGCAGGAACTGATCGAAACCATCGTCTGGGCTCACCAGCGCAGCCCCATCGCCAACATGATGGGCTGGCGCGACAAGCCTGTGGCTCTCTCGATCGTTCAGGCTCGTGTGGTCGGCCTGGCTCACTTCTCAGTGGGCTATGTCCTCACCTACGCGGCGTTCCTGATCGCGTCTACATCAGGCAAGTTCGGTTGATCCATATCAGTCCAACGGTCTGAATCACGAGTCGTTCCTCGTTTCCTGCCCTGTCCGGCGTTGTCCGGACAGGGTTTTTCATTGTTTACTGACGAGCGAGGCTTCCAATCGTCATCTTGAGGACAAGCGCGACAAAAAATAAGTACTGTTCCAGTGCGTTTGAATCCTCGATGCAGACCGTCAGCGCTGGAAAAGATCTGCATTTCTGCCTGGATAGGCAGTTCACCAGCGCAGAGCAGTGCACGGAGATCTGGAGACTTCTGGGTTGCGATTACCAGTGGCTTCAGATCTCTCCCGGACCGCTGAACGGGCGAATCCGGGTCGAGCGTCAGCAGGGCATGATCCTGGTTTCGATCCAGGCGGATCAGGCTCTGCTCGTTCAGGGAGCCCGAAACCCGGACTGGGTCCCCTTCACCATCGAGCACACGGACAACATCGCAGAGCATCGCCATTTCGGAGAAGCTCTGTCTCCAAGGACGCTGGGGGGGTTCAACACCCGACTTGATCAGACCCTGCTGCGGACATCGCCCGGGGGCAGTCAGATCGGTGCGGTGTTGTTGGATCGTCGGCGCATCGAGCAGATGGCTGCCCTCGATCCCTTCGGGCGCCTCCAGGATCACCTTGATGGCAGCAACACAGCCGTTCTGAGTGAGGCGTCCCATCAGGGGCTCAAGCAGCTGATGGAACCGCCGGCATGGCAGGGCGTCGACGCTCACGGATGCTTTCAGGCAGACCTGCTGGAAGCTCAGCTGTTCGACGCTCTCGCTTCAGAGCCGGACAGTTGTCTGCGTCCCGTCACTCAGACCCACCGCAGCGATCTGGTGCGTGAGGTCGTTGAATTCTCCTTCAGAAACAGACAGACCCCGATGACGCTCCAGGAGGTCTGCCGGGCGCTGTTCACCACGAAGACCACTCTCACGGTGAGCTGCCGGGAGATGTTCGGCTTCGGGCCGATGCTGCTGCTGAAACGCGTTCGCCTTCAGCAGGTGCACCACGTGCTGAGCAACCCCGACCTCCAGCGTCAGCTCGGTTGCCGCACGATTCATGCGGTCGCCTCCTACTTCGGCTTCTACAGCCGCAATCATTTCTCGCGTGACTACCGAGCACTGTTCGGGGAGTCTCCACGCGACACGCTGCATCACAGCGCTGCATAGGCTCTCGGCAGTTCTCTGCGGTTTCCTTGACCAGTCAGTGGGATCAACTGCTGCTCAACTGCGGACGCTGGCGTGGCAGCTTCGACACACTTGCCGACGACCTGCAGCCGATCAAGCGGCAGCCGTCGCTGCTGTTGCTGGAACCCGCTCCGGCAGGTGTGCCTCTGGAGCTGACGCTGCTCTTCTGGCCCAATGATCCGGATCCGAACAGCGACCCCCATCAGGGTGAGCCAGTGCGGACGATCCGTCAGAGCTTTCATGGCCCTGACCGTCAGCTGGTCTTCTTCCCCTCGGGAAGCTTCAGCCGCGGCTCATGGCAACTTGCTCCGATGGTCCGGGCCCATACCGAGTTCGGATTCCTGTTCCGCGACAGGCGGCACCGTCTGGTGCTGTTCTGGGATGGAACCGGCCGCTTCGAGCATCCGGTGCTCATCCGCGAGCATCGAGACGGAAGCCCTGCTGATGAGCGGCCATTGCTGACCGCGGAGTCACTGCTCGGTTCCTGGCAGGGGCAGCAGTCGGAACTGTTGAGCACAGCTGGGTTGTCAGAGCCTGAGATCAGCCCATGCCGACTGCATCTGACGGAGAGGGAACTGGAGGGTCTGCGCTGGCTGCCGGATGGTGGAGCGATCCGGGTGCCGGATCCGCTCCACCACCGGGAGAGGTTCGCGATCGAGGCCTGGTGGCTTGCGGCACCGGATCGCCTGGAACGGATGGAGCGGGTTTACGACGCGAACGGTGCCTGGCAGTGCAGCCGCTGCATGACCCTCAGACGCTCCTGAGGCACGATATGTTCACGATTTATGCACGATAAAGTGTATTTATCGTGCTAGATCAAAGCAGAGCTGAGTCGTTCCAGGGGTTCCCGCAGCAGGTGCAAAGGTCGGGGTTCCAGCCGCCGGGCCACCCTCAGCAGCAGGTGGTCAGCGATGTGATTCATGCGAACCGCCTCGGAAGGAGAGGAGGGGCTGAAGGTGCTCTGGGGCCGTTTGCGCAGCTTGTCATCGTGCACGAACACCTGCTTCCAGGGCTTTCCCCAGGCCGCTTCCGCGAACTGATTGTTGTTGCTTTTGAAATGGCGGGTCACACGACGGCTGTGATCGCTGTCGTAGCCCCAGAAGGAGGGATCCTTCCAGCCGCGGAACCGCTCTTCGCTCGGAATGATCGCGGAGGAATTCCTGATCACCCGATGGGAGATGCCGTGTTCGGCCAGGCGCAGTCCGAGAGCCCGGGCCAGCCAGGTGCCGCGGGTCCCCGGGCTGCGGTTGCGGGAATCGTCCGAGCTCATCGCCCAGGGCAGGCCTGGATCCAGCTGCAGGGCCTGAAGCAGTTGCACGAACGGATCGCGATCCGTCTGCCGGAAGGGAATGAACGTCACCTCGAGGCCGTCTCGGCGTGCCTCCAGAAGAGCGGAGAAGTAGTTCCAGAAATCGAACACGTCCTGGCGTTTCGCCCGCGGTCCGCTGAAGGTGCCGCAGGAGGGCAGGCGTCCCTCCAGCACTTCCGTGAGATAGGTCTCGAAGGTCTGGGTGTGATAGAAGCGCTTGAGGGAGTAGGCGTAGCGCGAGTTGATGTAGTCGAGCTGTGAGCGGATGAAGATGACGATGTTCAGCACGTAGCCGTGTTTGCTCGCCACCTGACGCAGCCGGGCAATCACCTTCGGGTCGCACAGTCGCGGCGAGAACTGTTCGGCACTGATCAGCACATCGTCAGATGAGTGGCTGCAGCTGCTCAGGTAAGCGTCCCAGAGCGACCAGGCGCCGTCGCTGATCGCCTTGGTCAGCGATTTGAATGTGGTGCTCTCGGAGCTGGGAAAGCGGTAGGTGATCCCCTGCGACAGCAACCGATCACGGTTGAGATCAAGGCGAGCCTGGATGTATGTCGATGCAGTCTTGTGGGTACCGGCGTGAATGATCAGCCGGCGGGGCCGTGATGGATCGGTCATGGGCTATGCCTCCGGCAGCGGCGATGCTACGGATCCTCCTTGGCCGTTCCATCGCTTCAGGATCAGGTAGACCGCCGGCACCACGAACAGAGAGAGGGCGGAGGACACCAGCAGACCGCTGAACACCACGGTGCCGATGCTGATGCGGCTGGCTGATCCCGTGCCCTGAGCCAGCAGCAGAGGCAGAAAGCCAGCCAGTGAGGTGACCGCCGTGAGCAGAATCGGCCGCATCCGATTCACGGCCGCCCCCAGGATCGCTTCCCGCAGCTCCATGCCCGAGGCCAGTCGCTGGTTGGCGAACTCCACGATCAGGATGCCGTTCTTGGCGGCAAGGCTCACCAGCACCAGCAGACCCATCTGGCCGTAGACGTCCAGAGGCAGACCCCGCAGTTTCAGACCGATCAAGGCTCCCATCAGGGCGATCGGCACCGTGAGCAGGATGATCAGCGGATCGAGAAAGCTCTCGTAGAGAGCCGCCAGCAGCAGATACACCACCGCCACCCCCAGGCTGAACAGCACCCAGGTCGAGCGGGCTGCCTTCTGCTCCTCCTGGGCCAGGCCAGTGAAGGCCAGTCCGATGTTGTTGCCCCCCACCGCATCGCCGGCGGCCTGGAGTTGCCGGATCGCCTGACCGCTGCTCACCCCAGGCGCCGGCACGGCTGTGACCGTGATGGCTCGGTTCAGGCCGTAGTGGCGGATGCCATTGGCTCCCTCCGCCCGGGTGAGGGTGGCCACGTTGTCCAGAGAGACCAGTTCCCCTCGGCGGTTGCGCACCATCAAGCCGCTGAGATCCTCGGGGCCTGTTCGGTTCTCTCCGTCCAGTTGCACATAGATGCTGCGGATGCGGCCCCCGTCGTAGGTGTCGTCGATGTAGCGGCCCCCGATGGCCGTGCCGATGTCGCGCAGTGTGGTGCTCAGATCAAGGTCGAGCCCGGCCAGTAGATCGCGATCGAGGCTGAGGCGCCAACGGGGGGAGCTGGCGTCAAAGCGGGTGCTCACCCGTTCAAAGCGGTTGCTGGCTTCGGCGGTGTTGATGAAGCGCTGAGCGACGGCTTCGAAATCCTGCAGGCTGAGCTGTCCACCGCTGCGGTCCAGCAGTTCCAGTTTCAGGCCGGATTCGCTGCTGAAGCCCCGCACGGTTGGTGGGGTTGTGACCACCACGCGGGCGTCGCCGACCTGGCTGCGGATGGCACGGGTCAGCCGTCGTTTCACAGCCTCACTGCTCTGATCGCGACCGGAGCGCTCCTCCAGCGGCTGAAGCCGCAGATAGAACGAGCCCCGGTCCTCGCCGCTCTGACCGAAGGATCGGCCGGCGTAGAAGTTGCCCGTGCGCACCAGAGGCTCTTCCGCCACCACGGCGCGGATCCGGTCCATCACCGCCACTGTGCGCTCCAGGCTCGCCCCCTCCGGCAGGCTGAAGTAACCCCGGATCTGGCTCTGGTCCTCGTCGGGAATGAAGGCGGTGGGCATCGCCGCCAGCCCGCCGCCGGTGAGCAGCAGTCCCGCCAGCAGCAGCGCTAGCACCAGCGGGGCGCGCCGCAGCCAGCGCTCCAGTGTGTTCGAGTAGCGCCCTTGCAGATCACGCATGCCCTGCCGCAGCCCTCTGCTCAGCTGACGCAGCGGACCCGGCAGCCGCCCCTCATCTGAGTCCAGCACCCGGGCGCAGGCCATCGGTGTGAACGAGAGGGCATTGAGGGTGGAGAACAGAATCGCGCCGCTGATCGCCAGGGCAATCGGTTGATACAGCCGCCCCACGGAGCCGGGGATCAGCAGCACCGGCACGAACACGGCGGCCAGCACCAGGGAGGTGGCAACAACCGCTCCGGCCAGTTCGGCCATGGCATCTTCTGCGGCGGCCCGGGGCTCATCCCCCCGTTCGATCCGACCGGCGATGTCCTCGCTCACCACGATCGCGTCATCGACGACGATGCCGGTGGCCATCACCATCCCGAACAGGATCAGGCTGTTGAGGTTGGACCCGCTCAGCTTCACCAGCACCAGGCTGCCCACCAGGGCCACCGGGACGGCGAGACCAGGGATCAGAGCCAGGCGCCAGCGTCCCAGAAACAGCACCAGCACCACCAGCACCAGCACGACGGCATCACGCAGGGTGGCGATGGTGCGGTCGAGATTGGCCTGGACGTTGTCGGCCACATCCACGATCATCGACAGTTCGATGCCCGGAGGGAAGCTGGGTTCCAGCCGCTTCAGTTCGGCCTTGACGGCCCGGCTCACGTCGAGGGCGTTGGCGCCATCCCGCTGGTACAGGCCCACGGCCACGGAGCGTTCCCCGTCGAGATTCATCGCCTGGTTGCCGTAGCTGCGTTGTCCCAGCTCGACGCGACCCACATCCTTGAGCCGCAGCAAACCGCCGTTGTCGAGGCGGCGCAGGATCAGGTTCTCGAAATCCTCCTGACTGAGCAGCCGTCCCTCCGCATCCACCGGCAGGCTGATCAGCTGACCATCCGGAGCCGGTGAGGCGCCGAGGCTGCCGATGGCTGCCAGCACGTTCTGGTCGGCCAGGGCGCGGCTGACGTCGGTGATGGTGAGGTTGGCCTGTTCCAGTCGATCCGGATCGAGCCAGAGGCGGAAGGAAAGCTCACTGCTGCCGAACACCAGCACATCACCAACCCCAGGTGTGGTCAGCAGCGACTCGCGCAGGGATTGATCCAGCCAGCCCGCCAGAAAGGTGGGAACGTACTGCTCGGGTGGATGGCTGAAGCCGAGGATCATCAGCAGGTCATCCGAGGAACGGCGCACCCTCAGGCCCTGACGGCTCACCGCCTGAGGCAGGCGGCGGGTGGCGAGGTTCACCTCGTTCTGCACCTTGATGGCATTCAGCTCGGGAGCGCCTTCGCTGAAGCGCAGGCTGATGCTGGCGCCTCCCTGGCGGCTGTTGGAGCTGATGCTCTCCAGCCCCTCCAACCCTTTGAGCTGTTGTTCCAGCACGGCGGTGACGCTTTGCTCCACCACCTCCGGCGAGGCGGCCGGAAAGGTGGCTCCAACGCTGACCCGGGTCGGTGCCAACTGCGGCAGATCCTCGAGTCCGAGTCCGGTGAGGGCCACCAGGCCCGCCAGCAGGATCAGCAGGCTGCAGACAATCGTGAAGACCGGTCGGCGCAGAAACGGCTGGGAGAGCGACCGCACCGGGACGACTCGGACTGGCCTGAATCCTGACAGTCAAAAACCCCTGGCTGTTCCGGGAAGGGACAGCCGGGGGTCAGCGTTTCGATTGGTCAGGAGCGGTCCTGGAGACCGTGCTCAGACGAGCTAGGGCTGATCAGCCCACACTCCAGACGCCGGCAGCGATCTTGAACAGATCCTGCACGTGCACGGTGCTGCAGAGATACCAGGCGAACACGGCGCCGCCACAGCCGCCCAGCCAGAAGCCGCTGGTGAAATCAGCCCAGCCGGTGCGGGTGAACAGATCGGAAGGGGGATTTTCGACGGTGGCGTCTGCAGGGGGGATGTTCGGCTGTTTGCCGGGCTGGTTGTAGAGCAGGAACAGCAGGGTGAGGATGTGCACCGCACCGATCGTCGCCAGCAGGCCGGCGGTCTGCTGATACTCGGTGTTGCGCAGCGGGCCGAGGATGGTGAAGGGTCCGTACAGCAGGTAGCCGAAGGCGGCTCCGGTTTCCAGACCGCGGAAGTTGGGCGAGATGCCGGAGCGGTAGAAGGGCAGGTTGCTGATCAGGCCCTTGATGAAATAGCCGCTGTTCACCGGGGTGGCCAGGTTGCCGACGCAGGGATCAGAGACGGGGGTGACGGTCATGGGGTGGGTGCGCTGATGGTGGGTGGAGATCCGCAGCCTGCGGTCATTCGGCAGCGGTGATGACGCGACCGACGAGGACAATGAACACGGCGGGGAAAACGATTCCCGTGATCGGCACAAAAATCGCAGGCAGCCAGGCGGCAGCGAACTCTCCAGTCATGTCAGGCCCAAAAGCTTCGCCGCTACTGTAGGGATCACCGATCTGGCGGCCTCTTCAGGTCCTCGACGGCGACATAAAAGTTCAATCCAGATGCAGACCTTCCTCGCGAGCGTGTCGGCAGTCGTTCTTGTCGGTGCCCTGTGGCTGCTGCGCCGGCCGATCAAACCGATGCTGAGCAGCACTGACGCCGGAGAGGTGGCTCGTCTCAACAGAGCCCAGCTGTCTCTGGTGCTCGAGCCGGAGGCCGATGCCTCCGAGGCTCCGGATCAGGATGCGCCGCTCTGGCAGCCGCCGACGGATGCCCGTGAGAGCCGGCTCCTGCTGATCTGTCTGCGCGCGGCCATGGCGGAAGGCCCTGAACAGCGCCTCGAGGCGGTCACCATCGCCGGGCTGTGGGGGCATCGCAGTGTGCTGCCGCTGCTTCGCCGGGCCTTGCACGACAGCGATTCACGGGTGGTGACGGCGGCGGCCGCCGCCATTGCCCCGCTGCGGGGGGCGTCGCAACCCGGACCGGTTCAGGCTTCGCGGCCACCCCGCAACGTCGCTCGGATGCGGTAGATGGGCCGCCCCTGGCTTTCGTGATAGGTGCGGATCAGCAGCTCCCCCAGCAGCCCGAAGCAGAACAGCTGGATCCCCGCCAGGCCGAGCACCACCGCCAGGGTCAGCAGCGGTCTGTTGGCGATGTCCTGCCCCATCAGCTTCACAACGAGCAGATAAGTGCTGGCGATCAGGCTGCCGACGATCGCCATCAGCCCCCCGAAGCCGAACACGTACATCGGTCGGGTGAGGAACCGCTTCATGAACCACACCGTGAGCAGATCCATCAGCACGCGGAAGGTTCGATCGATCCCGTACTTGCTGGCGCCGAACTGCCGGGAACGGTGGTTCACCTTCACCTCCGTGATCCGAGCGCCTTCGATGAAGGCCAGGGCGGGGAGAAACCTGTGCAGTTCGCCGTAGAGGCGCATGTCGGCGAGCACCTCCCTCCGGTAGGCCTTGAGGGAGCAGCCGTAGTCGTGCAGCCGAACACCGGTGACCCGCCCGATCAGGCGGTTGGCGATCCGGGAGGGGAGTTTCCGCTGGATGGCGGCGTCCTGGCGCTGATGACGCCAGCCGCTCACCAGGTCGTAGCCCTCCCTGAGCGTTGCCAGCAGCATCGGGATGTCGGCGGGATCGTTCTGGAGGTCTCCATCCAGGCTCACGATCACCTCGCCGACAGCGGCATCGAAGCCAGCGGCCATGGCAGCGGTCTGGCCGTAGTTCTTGCGCAGCAGCACCGCGACCAGTTCCGGCACCTCAGCGCTGAGGCGTTGCAGCACGGTGGCTGTGCCGTCACTGGAGCCATCGTTCACCAGCACCAGCTCGAAGCGTTCACCGCTCGGTCGCAGGGCGTCCAGCAACTGCTGCACCAGATGCGGAAGGCTTTCCTCCTCGTTGTACAGAGGCACCACCACCGAAAGATCCATGGAGGTGGCCATCGATGCCGCGGTGTTCATGGCGGGAAACTTAATCGGGCCTGATCAGAAGGCTGTCCCGTGCTTGGTTATGGAGGCATCACCTCCTCTGATCCGACCATGGCCCTGCTCTGGGAGAACCTCGTTCGCCAGCTGGATTCCGTCCGCGCTTCCGGGCAGACCCCGGCTGCGGTGGGCGCTGTCAGCTCAGACAGCCGTGAACAGCGTCTGCAGAAGGCCCTGGAGGCGATCAAGGATTCCGGCAACGCCATGATGATCGAGTCGCTGAAGGCTGCCCTGGAGGGGCGACCGGCGAATCTCGAGTTGCCGGAGCTGCCCATCCCCGGGCAGAACGGCATGAGCGGCCCGGAGGTGTACCTGTCTCAGATCTCCGATCGGTTCAAGCCGGACCGCTGAGGTCGCGCTTCAGGCCAGATGACGGCCGTCGTGGCAGCGCACGACCCGCCCGGCCCCGCGCAGTTGCGCGCGGTAGTGGCAGGCCACCGGGTGCCGGTCGGCGCTGAACAGGCTGTCCACGCCGATGCCGTTGCGGCCATGGTCCTGTCCCGAGCTGTGGCGATAGCGGCCACCGCCGAGGTGCAGGCCGACATGGGTGCAGCGCCGCGGGGATCCGAAGAAGATCAGATCTCCCGGTCTCAGCAGGCCCACCGCATCCGGCGCCACCGCCACCGGCTGGCAGTGCCGTTCCTGCTGGTAAGCGTCCCTCGGAATCCAGATGCCCTGGCTGGCAAAGGCCATCTGCATCAGTCCGGAGCAGTCCATATCCGGCTCCGTTGTGCCGCCCCAGAGATACGTGTTGGCCTGCTGTTCAGCCCGTTCCGTCCAGGACAGCACCGCTGGTAGTCGAGAGGCGATCTGAACCTCCGGCAGCAGGGCCGGCCGCCAGGGGCTCCGCTGTTCGGCTCGGCCAAGCACGGCTTCCAGTTCAAACCAGCAGCGGTAGCCGTCCTCAAGCAACTGAATCCACAGACGCGATCCACGCCGCTCCAGGATCCGGAAGCTGCGCCCGTTCGAGGCCTGGGTCACGAGGGCCTTGCCCACGGCCCGTTTGTAGCCGTTCGCGTTGGTCCGCAGCCTCCAGCAGCTTCCTGTGAGCGCGAGCTCCGGTGCCAGCAGGGTGCTTAGGGTCGCCATGGCCCGATGCCGTTGCCATGGCGTTCTACCGTCCCGACACCGCGATGACCTCCAGGCTGGAGAGCGTGTTGGACGACCTGGCGGCGGATGGCCGGCCGGGGCTGCGGAACAGTCTGGCCATCACCTGGATCCGGTACGAGGACGACTCACCGCAGGCCGGTGCCGGAGTCGGTGCTGGCTGGAGCGAGGAGCGGCCCCTCTATCCGGCCAGCGTGGTGAAACTGTTCTATGCGGTCGCCGCGGAGCGCTGGCTGCAGCGGGATCTGATCCCCGAAGCCGAGGAGCTGCGACGGGCCCTCCGCGACATGGTCGCCGACTCCAGCAATGACGCCACCGGTCTTGTGCTGGACCTTCTCACCGGCACGACCAGCGGTCCTGAACTTCAAGGGGATCGCTGGCAGCAGTGGCAGCGTCAGCGCAGGCTGGTGAATGACTGGCTCGCCGAACTCGCGTGGCCCGAACTCGAGCCGGTGAACTGCTGCCAGAAGACCTGGGGAGATGGCCCCTACGGCCGTGAGAAGCAGTTCTACGGGGCTGACAACAGCAATCGCAATGCGCTGACAACCGCTGCCACGGCCCGCATGCTGGAGGCGGTCATGACCGGTGGGGTGGTCTCACCGCCAGCCTGCCGACGGTTGCGAGACCTGCTCGATCGTTCTCTGGACCCAGATCTGCGCCGCGCGGACCCGGAGAACCAGGTGGACGGTTTCCTGGGCGAGGGTCTGCCCCTGGGCACGCGGCTGTGGAGCAAGGCCGGCTGGATGAGCCAGGCCCGCCATGACGCAGCCTGGTGGCAGCTTCCGGATCAGCCCCCGACGATGCTGGTGGTGTTCAGCACCGGGCCCGATCGCGCCAGGGATGAGCGCCTGCTGCCTGAGCTGGCGAAGGCTCTGAACGGATTCAGCTCTCCAGAGGAGAACTGAATCGTCGGCGCAGGGCCGGAAACGGAGAGGGAGGGATTCGAACCCTCGACAGGAGTTGCCTCCTGTAACTCCTTAGCAGGGAGCCGCTTTCAACCACTCAGCCACCTCTCCAGTGGCAACAACAGACTACCAACAGGCTGCCCAAAGCCAACCGCCTGCTTCGGTTTCACACCTCCAGACGCGGCAGCCGCTGCTTGAAGCCGCAGAGGATCTCCCAGGGAATCGAGTCGCAGCGCTCACTCCAGTGGCGCGGACTGATCTCGGCATGTCCGTCGCAACCGAGCAGGGTGACGATGGAACCGCGTTCCAGATCCGGAACCGATGTGGCATCCAGCATCAGCTGGTCCATCGTGATCGCCCCCACCTGCGGCAGCACTCGGCCGCGGTGCAGGGCGTGGATCCTGCCGCTCAGGGATCGCACCACGCCGTCGGCGTAGCCGATGCTCACCACCGCCAGACGGCAGGGGCGATCGCTCACGAACCGTTGCCCGTAGCTGACACCCACGCCGGCAGGGACCTGGCGGATCAGCGTGACGCGGGCCCGCACGCTGAGGGCGGGCTGCAGGGGCAGCAGGTGATCGAGATGCTCGGCGGGCGCATGGCCGTAGAGGGCCAGACCCACCCGCACAAGGTCATGGTGCAGGGCCGGATCCCGCATGGTGCCGGCGGAATTGGCCAGGTGGCGGCAGAGGAAACGGCCGTGATCCGGCAGCTGATCGAGAACGTTCTGAAAGCGGCTCTGCTGCAGGGAGGTGACGGTCTCGTCGCGCTCATCAGCGCAGGCCAGGTGGCTGTAGAGGCCGCAGAGCTCCAGCTCAGGCAGGTTCTGGATGGCTTCGGCGATGGCGGGGCCCTCCCTCCAGTCGCAGCCGAGACGGGTCATGCCCGTGTCCAGTTTCAGCTGCACCTGGAAGCGGCGGCCGCTGCCGTCAGCCAAGGCTGCACAGAGACGCGCCTCCTGCAGGCTGCTCAGTGTCGGCATCAGTTGCCAGTGCAGGCAGCAGCGCAGATCTTCCGCCTCGATGAGATTGCCCAGCAGCAGCACCGGGGCATCGATGCCCGCCCGTCGCAGGGTGATCCCCTCCTCCAGGGTGGCGACGCCGAGGCTTGTCGCTCCGCCGCGCAGGGCAGCTCGCGCCACGGTTTCGGCCCCGTGACCGTATCCGTCCGCTTTCACCACCGCCATCAGCGAGGCCCCGCCGGTCAGATGAGCGAGCAATGCCCTCGCATTGGCCTCGATGGCGGAGGGTGACACCTCCACCCAGGCGCGCTGTCGGGGGCTCGGCTCCGGCATGGTTTGCGTGCTCAGGGTTACCGAAAGGGCCTTGGTGGGATCGTTAGCATGGCGAGTAATCTGGGAGCTGGCATGGGCCAGGTTCTCGTTCTGAACGCGTCCTACGAGCCGCTGAACATCACAACCTGGCGTCGGGCCATGGTGATGATGCTCAAAGGCAAGGCCGAGAGCCTCGAGCAGGATGTCACCCGCCAGATCCGTCAGGGCACCCATCTGCCCACCGTGATCCGACTCCGTCAGTACGTGCGAGTGCCGTTCCGACAGTTGCCGTTGACGCGTCGGAACGTGTTTCACCGCGACGGTCATACCTGTCAGTACTGCGGTGCCCGCGGCGAGCAGCTGTCGATCGACCATGTTGTGCCCCGCAGCCGTGGTGGCGGGGACACCTGGGAGAACGTCACCACCGCCTGTCTCAGCTGCAATGTTCGAAAGGGAAGCCGCACGCCCAAGGAGGCGGACATGCCCCTGTCACGGGTTCCGCGGCGCCCGCTCAGCAGCCTCAGCTTCGAAGCCAGCCGGCAGATCCACTCCGGACATCACAGTGAGTGGGCCAAGTACGTGATCGGCGCCTGAGCGTCTGCTCGCTCAGATGTCGTCCTGATCGCTGAGAGCTTCGAGCTTCTGACGCTGCTCCTCGGCGATGCAGGCACCGATCAGATCCTCCAGCTGTCCTTCGAGCACCGGCTCGAGGGAGAAATTACGGCCCAGCCGGTGATCCGTGGTGCGGTTGTCCTTGTAGTTGTACGTGCGGATCTTCTCGCTTCGATCGCCGCTGCCCACCTGGGCCCGTCGGTCGCTGCTCTCCTTCGCGGCCGCTGCCTCCAGTTCCCGTTCGAGCAATTTGGCGCGCAGGATGTCCAGAGCGCGTTCGCGGTTCTGCAGCTGGGAGCGTTCCTGGGTGCAGAAGACCCGAATGCCCGAGGGCTTGTGCAGAAGGTCCACAGCGGTCTCCACCTTGTTCACGTTCTGTCCGCCGGCACCACCGGATCGGGCGGTGCTGATCTCCAGATCCTTCGGGTCGAGCTGCACTTCGACGGCATCTGCCTCCGGCATCACCGCCACCGTGGCGGTGGAGGTGTGCACACGGCCCTGGGATTCGGTGGCGGGCACCCGCTGCACCCGATGAACGCCGGCTTCAAATTTCAGCTGGCTGTAAACGCTGTCCCCCTTCACCGAGAGGATCAGCTCCCGGAAGCCCCCAAGATCGGCTTCTGTTGAACTCACCGCCTGCACGGCCCAGCCGAGCTTCTGGCCGTAGCGCTCATACATCCGGGCCAGATCCCCGGCCCAGAGACAGGCTTCATCGCCACCGGCTCCGGCGCGGATCTCCAGCATCACGCTGCGCTCATCCCGAGGATCCCGGGGCAACAGGGCCAGTGTCAGGCGCTCGAGCAGGGTCCCGCGATGCTCGGCCAGGGCGTCGAGCTCCTCCTGAGCCAGGGACTCCATGGCCGCATCCCCACGGCTGTCCCTGAGCAGCTGACGGGCATCGCCCTGCTCTTTCTCCAGCTGCTTCAACGCCGCGAAATCGAGCACGAGTGGCTCGAGCCGGGACCGCTCCCGCGCGATCGTCTCGAGCCGCTTCGGATCAGCAGCGACATCCGGGTCGGCCAGCTGGCGCTCGAGGCTCTGAAAGCTGGCCGTGGCTGTTTCCAGCCTGGTGATCAGGGTCGAGGCGTCCATGCCCCGCGCTCAGCCTCAGGAGCTGGCTTCCGCCTTGGCTTCGGCGGCCTGGGCCTTGTCGCCCCCAGCTTTCTTGCTGCCCATGCCGTACTTGCGCATGAAACGGTCCACCCGGCCTTCGGTGTCGAGAATCTTCTGGGTGCCGGTGAAGAAGGGGTGATTGCCGCTCCACACATCAACGTGGATCTCCGGCTGGGTGGAGCCGGTGGTCATCACCACCTCTCCGTTGCAGATCACCTTGGCATCGGGATACCAGGTGGGATGAATGTCGGGCTTGGGCATGGGTCGGGAGCTGGCAGGAGCTGGAGTGATCAGCGTTTGGAGAACTGGGGTGCCTTACGGGCTTTCTTCAAACCGTACTTGCGGCGTTCCTTGGCGCGCGGGTCGCGGCTCAGGTGACCTTCGGTCTTCAGCGGCTTGCGGTTGTCGGCCGAGAGTTCGCAAAGGGCACGGGCGGCCCCCTGCTTGATGGCACCGGCCTGGCCGGTGAGACCACCGCCGCGGACGTTCACCAGAACGTCGTACTCGCTGCCCAGCCCCAGTGTTTCAAGAGGGGCCTTCACCGCGGAGATGTAGGCGGGGTTGTAGTTCAGGTAATTGTCACCAGGACGGCCGTTGATGGTGATCGTGCCGTTGCCGGGCACCAGGCGCACCCGGGCGACGGAGGTCTTGCGGCGGCCTGTGCCCCAGTAGACGACGGTGTTGCTGCTCATTTGGCGGAAGCGGAGGGGTTGAGCTGGAGGGGCTGGGGCTGCTGGGCGGCGTGCGGGTGATCACTGCCTTTGTAGACCTTCAGCTTGCGGAACATCTGCCGGCCGAGAGCATTGTGGGGAAGCATGCCTTTGATGGCCTTCTCGACGATGCGCTCAGGGATGCGTTCCTGCAGGGCCTGGAAGGTTTCCACCTTCATGCCGCCCGGACGTCCCGAGTGGCGGCGGTACAGCTTCTGCTGCGGCTTCCGGCCGCTCACCTGAATTTTCTCGGCGTTCACAACGATCACGAAATCACCGGTGTCCAGGTGAGGCGTGAAGCTGGGATTGTTCTTGCCGCGGAGCACGGCGGCCACCTCGGTGGCGAGGCGACCGAGGGTCTGATTCTCAGCGTCCACCACGTACCACTGGCGGTCGATCGAATCAATCGGAGGAAGGGAGGTCTTGTTCATCACGCCGGCATGCCGGTTCGGAGGTTCTCCGCTGCTGGAACGGAGCTGGACAGCAGAGTCGGCCCGGAATCGGGCGCGACAAAAGCTCAAACAGTGAGCTTACGCTCCGACGGAGCCCCAATCATGACGATGGGGTGGTCAGAGATTCTGGAGCGCTGTTCTTCGGCGGGGGAAGAGGATCCGGAGGGGGATCACAGTCCGCCAGAAAAAACCACGGTTGTGAATCATACCAACCAGCCCTGCTGAAGATCTCGTCCTGATAGCCGGCCCGCAGCAGGCAGAGCCCTTGACCCGGTGCCGCTTCCTTCACGTCGCAGCGGCGGCGTTCACGCCAGCGACGCTCGAAGTGCTCGAGGCTCAGCCGATGTTCTCCCACGGCCACCAGCTGTGCCATCAGGAGCCGCACCATGCCGTAGAGGAACCCACTGGCCTGGATCTCCACCCTGAGCATGTCCCCCTGACGTTCCACCAGAACGTCCTGCACCGTTGTGATGGCATCGGCACGGCGACTGCCTGCTTTCATGAAGGCGCCGAAGTCGTGCCGCCCGAGCATGCCTTCGAGGGCTGTCCGCATGCTGATCTCATCCAGGCGGAGCTGATAGCGGTGCCAGCTCCAGGCGCTGAGGAAGAGATTGGGGCGACGGCCGTTGTGAATCGTGTACCGGTAGCGCCGGTAGATGGCGTTGTAGCAGGCGTGCCAGTCGGCAGGACGCTCGACCGACTCCCGTACCCGGATGCTGGCTGGCAGCCGTCCGTTGAGCGCAGGAGCCCATTTGTGTGCCGGAATGGGGCCGATGCAGTCGAAATGAACCACCTGGCCGGCGGCGTGCACTCCGGCATCGGTGCGGCCCGCAGCGAAGCAGTGAATGGGCCGGTGCGGATCGAGCTGCTCGATCGCGTTCTCCAGAACGGCCTGGACGCTGAGGCCGTTCCGTTGCCGCTGCCAGCCGCAGAATTCCGATCCGTCGTACTGCAGGCTGAGAGCGATCCGGTGGGGGATCGGCTGATCCGTCACTGCAGACGAAGATTCCGTCAGACCAGCTCGATGATGGCCATCTCGGCGTTGTCGCCGCGGCGGCGCACGGTGCGGGTGATGCGGGTATAACCGCCGCGACGGTCGCTGTAGCGATCCGGTGCCTTCTCAAACAGCGCATGCACGAGCTGCTTGTCGTAGATGAAGCCGAGGGCCCTCCGGCGGGAGGCAAGGCTGCCGTCCTTGGCAAGGGTGATCATGCGCTCCGCCTCATCGCGGAGCGCTTTGGCACGGGCCTTGGTGGTGGTGACCCGACCTTCTCGGATGAGCTGGGTGGTCAGGGCCCTCAGCATCGCCTTGCGTTGGTCAGCAGGGCGTCCCAGCTGGGGAACTCGGCATTGGTGACGCATGGTTCTGGGGGAGGCGTGGTCAGGTCGTGGGAACGATCAGGCCGGACAGCTTCAGGCTGTCGTGCGGCTCTGGGGGATGGAGATGCCGATGCGCTCAAGCGCTTCGATCACCTCATCGGCGGACTTGGAACCGAAGTTCTTGATCTCCAGCAGATCCTCGTAGCTGAAGCCCATCAGGTCGGAAACGGAATTGACCTGGGCCCGCTTGAGGCAGTTGTAGGCCCGGACGGAGAGGTTCAGCTCTTCGAGAGGGATCTGGGCTTCTGCGGAGGGCTCCGGTTCGACACCGGGTTCCTCCACCAGAGTCACCGTGGCCAGGGGCTGGAACAGCTCGATCAGCTGGTTGGCTGCCTGTGCCAGAGCGTCGTCGGGAGTGATGGATCCATCGGTGACGATCGAGATCTTGAGACGCTCGCGGGCGGAACCGCCTTCGGCCACGGCTGTCTCATCAATGCTGAAGTTCACCCGGATCACCGGCATGAACACGGCATCGATCTGGAGCAGATCAATGGCGCTGGTGTCCTCGTTGTGGCGGTCGACGGGGCGGTAGCCGACGCCTCGCTCCACATGCACCTCCAGCTCCAGGCTGTGGCCATCGGCAACCGTCGCGATCGGACGGTTGACGTCCACCACCTGAACCTGGGAGGAGAACTGCAGATCGCCTGCTTTCACATCGGCGGGGCCCGCGATCACAAGACGGCCGATCTCCAGCTCACCCGATCGGTTGTTGATCGACAGCTGCTTGCAGTTCAGCAGGATGTCGAGCACGTCCTCGCGAACGCCCGGAACGGTGGCGTACTCGTGATTGACGCCTGCGATGCGGATGGCGGTGACCGCACTGCCTTCCAGGCCTCCCATCAGCACCCGGCGCAGGGCGTTGCCAAGAGTGGTGGCCTGGCCGCGCTCGAGGGGGCCGATGAGAAACACGCCGGTCTGGGCGCGGTCCTCATCAACCTGATGCTCGATGCGATCGATCTGGTACTGCAGCACGGTCTGTGGCGGGGTAGGGAACGGGAACCTGAAACGAAGCCGGTTCAGACGCGGCGGCGCTTGGGCCGGCGGCAACCGTTGTGGGGCAGAGGGGTGACATCCCGGATCAACGTGATCTCGAGTCCGGCGACCTGAAGGGCCCGGATCGCGGTTTCACGGCCGGATCCTGGGCCGCGCACCAGAACTTCGATCTGGCGCATTCCCTGTTCGAGGGCCCGACGGGCTGCAGCCTCGGCAGCGGTCTGGGCAGCGAAGGGTGTGCCTTTGCGGGCACCTTTGAAACCGCTCGCCCCGGCCGATGACCACGAGATGACCTCGCCGGCGGTGTCGGTGATCGAGACGATCGTGTTGTTGAAGGTGCTCTGGATGTGGGCAACGCCGTTGGGGACGTTGCGCTTGGCCTTCTTGGGACCGGATTTCTTGGCGGGTTTGGCCATGGGCCGATAACGATGTGGGAGGGAGGTGGATTACTTCTTCTTGCCGGCCACGGTCTTGCGGGCGCCCCGGCGGGTCCGTGCATTGGTGCGGGTGCGCTGGCCGCGCACAGGCAGACTCATGCGGTGGCGACGGCCGCGGACGCAGCCGATGTCCTGAAGGCGCTTCAGGGCCATGCCCTCCTGGCGGCGCAGATCGCCTTCGATCGTGTAGGCCTCGGTGGCCCCCCTGAGTTTCTGCACATCGCCATCCTCGAGATCCTTGACCCGGATGTCCGGATTGACTCCGGATTTGCTGAGGATGGTCCGTGCCCGGGTGGGCCCGATTCCATAGATGTAGGTGAGGGCGACTTCGATCCGCTTGTCGCGGGGAATGTCAACGCCGGCGATCCGTGCCACGAAGTTTCAATCGAGGGGGGGGAGGGACAAAAGCCTCCGTCGATCCGGAGGCTGTGGAGACTTGCGCTGCTGGCCTCCTGGCCGAGCAGTGCTTGCTGCGAACGGAGCTGGAGGGTCAGCCCTGACGCTGCTTGTGCTTCGGGTTGGTGCAGATCACCATCACGCGGCCGTGGCGACGGATCACCCGGCACTTGTCGCACATTTTCTTGACTGAGGCGCGCACCTTCATGAGGCGTGGCTCTCCAAATTTCCAAACGGCAACCCTACCATGCGGGTCAACTCAGGGCCTGAACGATCCGCTCTGAGATCTCCTCGACACTCCCCTGAGCCGGGACCTGAATCAGCAGACCCTTGTCGCGGTAGAAGCTGATCAGGGGAGCGGTCTTCTCGCGGTAAACCTCCAGCCGGTTGCGGATCACCGCTTCATTGTCGTCGGCCCGGCCACGGGCCAGCAGACGCTCGATCAGCACGGCGTCGTCAAGCTCCAGCAGCACGACGGCCTCGATCGGCTGCTGCAGATCCGTCAGGAGCGGTTCCAGTGCTTCGGCCTGCGGAACGGTGCGGGGGAAACCGTCCAGCAGCCAGCCGCCGCCGTGCAGCGTCTTCATCTGACTTTCCACGATCGCCAGGACAAGCCCATCACTCACCAGCTCGCCTCTGTTCATGACGGCTTCGGCTTCCTTGCCGAGGGCTGTTCCGGCAGCCACCTCTCCGCGCAGCAGGTCGCCTGTGGAGAGGTGCTTCATGGCGTGGGCCTCGCAGAGCCGGCCGGCCTGGGTGCCCTTGCCGGCGCCGGGGGGACCGAGAAAGAGGAGGCGGGTTTTCATCGTGGATCGTGGTGTGGACGTTGGTGGTTGGCGGGAATGATTGGCGCAGCGGCAGGAATCACTGGCGCACCAGACCCTCGTAGCGCTGGGAGATCACATAGGTCTGCACCTGCTTGGCCGTGTCGATCGCCACGCCCACCAGGATCAGCAGTGAGGTGGCACCGAGGCCCTGGAAGGTCTGCACGTTGGTGGCGCGTTCCACGGCTGCGGGGATGATCGCCACGGCACCGAGGAACAGACCGCCCAGCAGTGTGAGCCGGTTCTGAACCCCGGAGAGATAGGTGGCCGTGGCACTGCCGGGACGCACCCCTGGAATTGCGACACCACCCTTCTTGAGATTCGAGGCGATGTCGGCCGGGTTCACGGTCAGTGAGGCATAGAAATAGGAAAATCCCAGGATCAACGCGAAGAAGGCCAGGGCATAGGGCCAGGGGTTCGGAGCGCCTGGATTCAGGGCACTGGCGGCACGGATCAGCCATTCGTTGCTGGTGAGATTGGCGACCGTGACGGGCAGGAAGATCAGCGCCGAAGCGAAAATGATCGGCATCACGCCGCCGGCATTGAGCTTCAGGGGCAGATAACTCTGTCGGGTGGGCAGAACGCCGGCCCCACCCACCTGACGCTTGGCGCTGACGATGGGGATCCGCCGGGCTCCTTCCTGAACGAAGATGATCCCCACGATCGTGGCCAGAAAAACGAGCACGAGCACGATGATGCCGAGCACATCGCCGCGGTCGCCGGTCTGGGCTTTCTCGATCGTGGACCCCAGAGCCGTGGGCAGGGTGGACACGATGTTGAGGAAGATGACCAGTGAGGCTCCCTGACCGATGCCGCGCTCGGTGATCACCTCGCTCAGCCACATCACCACCATGGAGCCGGTGACAAGGCACAGGGCTGTCTGAACGACGAAGACGACCTCGCTCAGTCCCTCCAGGGCGTACTGCCGGAGGATCATGGCGAACACCACGCTTTGAATCAGGCCCCAGCCCAGAGCGACGTAGCGGGTGATCTGGGCGATCTTGCGTCGTCCTGCCTCGCCTTCGTTCTTCTGGAGGTCTTCCAGCTGCGGCAAGGCTGCCGTCAGCAGCTGCAGGATGATCGAGGCGTTGATGAACGGCAGGATGCCGAGGGCGAACACGCCCAGAGTCGAGATGCCCCCGCCCGTGAAGATGTCCAGGAAGCCGATCAGCTGGCCGCCCTGGTCGATGAAACTGCGGAAGGCGTCCCGGTCGATGCCCGGAATCGGGATGTAGATCCCAAGCCTGACGAGCAGCAGCAGTCCGAGGGTGGTGAGCACCCGGTTGCGCAGCCCCGGGTTGGTGACCAACTGGCTGATCACTTCGGCGGCGTTGGGGTTGCGTCCCCGACTGACGAGCATGTCCGGAAAAGGTGTGTTGGGCTGAAGCAGCGAAGCCGTCCGCGGATCAGGATCCGTCGGACGGCTCAGACCCTAGGGCTGAAGGGGGGGATCCCCCAGATCAGGCGAGGGTTTCGCAGGTGCCGCCGGCGGCTTCGATCTTGGTGCGGGCGGAGGCTGTGAAGGCAGCGGCTTGCACGGTCAGCTTCTTGGCCTTGAGATCACCGTTGCCCAGCAGCTTCAGGGGATGCTTGGGGCTGGTGACGATCCCGTCCTTGACCAGTGAATCAAGGTTGACGGTGCTGCCGTCCTTGAGGTCGTTGAGGGCCGACACATTCAGCACGGTGAACTGCTTCGGGTTCACCAGCGGGAAGTGCTTGAGCTTCGGGACGCGGCGGTAGAGAGGCATCTGACCACCCTCGAAGCCGGGGCGGGTGGGACGGCCGGAACGGGATTTCTGGCCACGCATGCCGAAACCGCAGCTGGCGCCCTGACCAGCGGCGATGCCGCGACCCTTGCGCAGTTTGCGGCGTCGGGCGCCTTTGTTGGCTTTGAGGGAGTCGAGTCGGAGAGTCATCGCGAATCAGGAGTAGATCTGCTCGAGGGAGATTCCCCGTTCCTTGGCCGTCTCCTTGTGGGTGCGGAGAAGCGACAGGGCCACCATGGCAGCCCGGGCGTTGTTGAGGGGGGTCTTGCTGCCCAGGCGCTTGGCCAGGACATTCTTGATGCCGGCAAGTTCCAGCACCGTGCGGATCGAACCGCCTGCGATCACACCGGTACCTGGGGCAGCGGGGCGGATCAGCACACTGGCGGCGCCGTCGCGACCGTTGGACAGGGTCGGGATCGAACTGTGACGGGTGAGGGGCACCTTCACGAGATGCTTCTTGCCATCGGCGACACCCTTGCGGACGGCGCCGATCACATCACCGGCCTTGCCGACGCCGACGCCGACCTGGCCTTTCTCGTTGCCGACGACGACGATGGCCCGGAAGCTCATCTTCTTGCCGCCTTTCACGGTCTTGGAGACACGGCGGATCTGCACCACGCGCTCCTGCCATTCGGAGTCGCGCTCCTGATTGCGGCGATCACCGCGACGACCGCGGCGTTCGCCACGCTCACCGCGGCCACCACGGCGCTGTTCCTGCTGCTGGCCTTCAGCCGCTGCAGGAACATCAGCTGCGCCGGGCACGGCGTTTGGATTGGATTGGGGGGAGGAATCGGTCATGGGTAGAGCAGGAATCAGAACTGAAGGCCCGCTTCCCGGGCGGCGTCGGCAAGGGCCTTGATCCGGCCGTGGTACAGGTTGCCGCCACGGTCGAAGACCACCTGCTGGATGCCCTTCGCGATGGCTCGTTTGGCCACGAGCTCGCCGACGGCGACAGAGGCGTCACAGCTGCCGCCACTGGCCTTGAGGCCGGCACGCAGCTCCTTATCAACGGTGGACGCAGAGCAGAGGGTGCTCTGCGCTTCGTCGTTGATGACCTGGGCGTAGATGTGATTGTTGGAGCGGAACACGGCCAGCCGAGGGCGATTGGCCGTGCCACTGAGATGACGACGCAGACGCCTGTGGCGTTTCTGGGTCTGCTGTTTGCGGGAGGTGGTGGACATGGGGAAGGAAGCGGAGGAACGTCAGGAAGAGGGTTATTTCTTGCCGGACTTGCCCGCTTTGCGCAGGATGCGCTCGCCCTCGTATTTGATGCCCTTGCCCTTGTAGGGCTCAGGGGGACGAATGGCGCGGACTTTGGCGGCTTCGTTGCCTACCAGCTCCTTGTCGATGCCGGAGACGATCACCTTGGTGTTGTTCTCAACCTTGAAGGTGATGCCGTCGGGCGGCTCCATCTCGACCGGGTGGCTGTAGCCGGCACTGACGACAAGGGTCTTGCCCTTGACCTGGGCTCGGGAGCCCACACCGACGATTTCCAGACTCTTGCTGTAACCGTTGCTGACCCCTTCGACCATGTTGGCGACGAGGGTGCGGCAGAGTCCGTGGCGCTCCCTTGAGAAACGCTTGGTGGTGGAGGGAGTCACCACGATGGTGTTCTCCTCCTGGCTGACGCTGACGCCTTCTGGAAGCGTGCGCTCCAGTTCCCCTTTGGGGCCCTTGACCTTCACGGTCAGACCGTCAAGGGAGACGGTCACCTTGTCGGGAAGTGGAACGGGGTTTTTGCCGATGCGTGACATGGTTCAGCTCCAGATCAGTAGACGTAACAGAGCACTTCGCCACCGACGCCCTCGCGTCGGGCATCGCGATCACTCATCACCCCTTTGGAGGTGGAGATGATCGCGACGCCGAGGCCGCCCAGGACCTTGGGCAGTCCGCGGGTGTTCTTGTAGATGCGCAGGCCTGGCTTGCTCACCCGCTGCATCGATCGGATCGTGGGAAGACGATGCTTACCGCTGTACTTGAGGGCGAGCACCAGTTCGGTGCGCACCCCTTCACCCTGTTCGCTGATCTCGGAGATGAAGCCTTCCTGCTGCAGCACCTTGGCGATGCTGCGGGTCATCCGCGAAGCGGGGATCTTGGTGGTCTCGTGACGCTTCTCACTCGCATTGCGAATGCGGGTGAGCATGTCGGAAATGGGGTCGTGGTTGGCCATAGGTGTCGACGGGGAGGGCTCAGTTGCTGCGGAACGGCATTCCCATCTCGCGGAGGAGGGCCCGGCCCTCTTCGTCTGAACGGGCAGTGGTCACGATGGTGATGTCCATGCCCCTGATGGCATCGATCTTGTCGAAGGAAATCTCAGGGAAGATGATCTGCTCACGGACGCCCAGGGTGTAGTTCCCCCGGCCGTCGAAGCTCTTGGGACTCACACCCCGGAAGTCACGGATCCTGGGCAGAGCCAGGTTGATCAGGCGCTCCAGAAAGGCATACATCCGGTCACCACGCAGGGTGACGGCACAGCCGATCGGCATGCCCTGGCGGATCTTGAAGCCGGCGATGGCCTTCTTGGCCCGTGTGACCACGACCTTCTGGCCGGTGATCTGCGCCAGCTCATTCACCGAGGCCTCAAGGGACTTGGCGTTCTGGGCGGCTTCGCCGAGTCCCCGGTTGACGGTGACTTTGATCACCTTGGGGACTTCGTGGATGTTCGTGAGGGAGAGATCCTTCTTCAGCTTGGGCTGAATGGTCTCCCGGTAGCGCTTTTTGAGTGACATGGGGGGTGTGGGGTGCTTCTGGTCGTGGTCAGAAGTCGGGTTCAGTCGATGACTTCACCGGTTTTCTTCAGCCGTCGTTTCTTGCTGCCGTCCTTTTCGACGACGATCTCCACGCGGCTGGCCACCTTCTTGTCGGTGGAATAGAGCATCACGTTGGAGGCATGCAGAGATGCCTCCTCGGTCACGATGCGACCGGTCTCGCCCTCCTGGGTGGGCTTCTCGTGTCGGGTGCGCAGGTTGATGCCTTCGACGATCACCCGGTTCTCATTCGGCAGGGTGCGCAGCACCTCTCCGGTTTTGCCCTTGTCCTTGCCGGCGATCACCTGAACGGTGTCGCCTTTGCGGATGCGCATCTTGATGCGATCGGTGGGCTTGGCCTTGCTGGTTGCAGTCGCCATGGTCAGATCACCTCCGGAGCGAGGGACACGATTTTGGTGAAGCTGCGCTCGCGCAGTTCACGGGCCACCGGTCCGAAGACGCGGGTGCCTTTCGGGTTTTTGTCATCGTTGATGATCACCGCAGCGTTGTCGTCGAACCGGATGGAATTGCCGGTATCGCGGCGGAGTGTGGCCTTGGTGCGCACCACCACAGCCTTCACCACATCGGATTTCTTGACACCCATGTTGGGCATCGCATCTTTGACGGCGGCGACGATGACATCGCCGACGTGGGCGTAGCGACGGTTGGTTCCCAGCACACGGATGCACTGGATGCGCTTGGCGCCGCTGTTGTCAGCGACGGTGAGGAAGGTCTCCTGCTGGATCACGGGGTCACCTCCTCAGCGGGTGGGGCCTCGGCCTCAGGGGTCGCAGCCTTGTCCGTCTTGTCAGCCTTGGGGCTGTGACTGAGAACCTCGGCGATGGTCCAGCGCTTGTGCCGGCTCATCGGACGGGTCTCGGTGATGCGGACGCGGTCTCCGACGCGACAGGTGTTGTCTTCGTCGTGCGCCTTGTAACGGGTGGTGCGGCTGACCGTCTTTTGATAGATGGGATGTGGGAAGCGGCTTTCCACCGCCACCACCACCGTTTTTTCCATCTTGTCGCTGACGACGGTGCCGACCCTTTCCTTGACTGCCATGGGTACAGAGGGGGGGGATCAGGATGCGGCGGAGCGCTGACGCTCCGATTGCACCGTCAGAAGCTGGGCCAGCTTGATGCGGACCTCCTTGAAACGGTGCGTGTTGGCCAGCTGGCGGGTGGCCTGCTGGAAGCGGAGCTGAAACAGTTCGCGGCGCAGACCGTCGATCTGTTCAGTGATGTCCGCATCGGACAGCTGGCGGACCTCAGCGGCGTTGGGACGGGCCATGGTCAGGACTCCACGGTGACGGCTTCAGCAGCAGCCGGTGCTTCCGCAGCCGGTTGCTCCTTCGGTTCATCCAGAGAGATGAACTTGGTCTTCACGGGCAGCTTGTACTGGGCCAGGCGCATGGCAGCCCGTGCGATCTCGGGGGTGATTTCGGCACCGCCCATCTCGAACAGGATCCGACCTGGCTTGATCACGGCCACCCAGAATTCCGGGTTGCCCTTACCGGAACCCATCCGGGTCTCGGCAGCGCGCATCGTGATCGACTTGTCCGGGAAGATCCGGATCCAGATCTTCCCGCCCCGCTTGACGTAGCGGGTCATGGCGCGACGGCTGGCCTCGATCTGGCGCGAGGTGATCCAGCCGCATTCCTGTGCCTGCAGTGCGAATTCACCGAAGGCGATGGTGTTGCCCCGGGTAGCGACGCCGCGCATGCGGCCTCGCTGCATTTTCCGGAATTTGACGCGTTTTGGACTCAGCATGGTTCAGGCCTCCTGTTCACCCCTCGTTGGAGCGGTCTTCGAACTGTTGGGGCCGACGGCTGGCCCTGCGGCGGGGGGTGGCACCCACCGGGATCTGCGGGGCTTCATCGCCCAGCACTTCCCCTTTGAACACCCACACCTTGATTCCCAGCACCCCGTAGGTGGTGCTGGCAACCTTGGTGGCGTAGTCGATGTCCGCCCGCAGCGTGTGCAGGGGGACACGACCCTCGCGGGTCCATTCGGTCCGGGCGATCTCGGCGCCGTTGAGGCGACCGGACACCTGGATCTTCAGGCCGAGGACGCCAGCGCGCTGAGCGCGCTGGACAGCCATGCGGATGGTGCGCCGGAAGGCGACCCGCTTCTCCAGCTGCTGGGCGATGTACTCAGCCAGCAGGAAGGCATCGCCGTCCACGCGCTCCACTTCGACGACGTTGATCCGAACCTGGCGGCTCTGATCCCCGACCGTCTTCTGGATGCCGGAGCGCAGGTCCTCGATGCCGCTGCCCTGGCGACCGACGAGGACGCCGGGGCGAGCGGTTTTGAGCTCGACCTCGAGTTGGTCGGCCTTGCGGGCGATCAGCACATCACTGATGCCGGCTGAGCCGTACTTCTTGTGGATGAACTTGCGAATCCGGTCGTCCTCCTGGAGGAGGGCCGGATAGCTCTTGCTGGGGGCGTACCAGCGGGACCGGTGTTCCTGGGTGATCCCCAGGCGCAGACCGGTTGGGTTGATTTTGTGTCCCATTGGGTCAGAGTCCTCGGGGGTCAGGAATCGGTCTGAGCTGCCACAGCGATGCTGATGTGGCAGGTCTGCTTCTTGATCTGGTAGGCGCGACCCTGGGCCCGGGGCCGGTAGCGCTTCATGGAAGGGCCCATGTCGGCACTTGCGCTGGAGATCACCAGCGAAGCCGGATCAAGACCCAGGTTGTGCTCCGCATTCGCCACAGCGGACCTCAGCACCTTGGTGATGGGTCCGGTGGAGCGGTAGGGCATGAACTCGAGCATGATCAGGGCGTCGCGATAGGTGCGACCCCGGATCTGATCGAGCACACGGCGCACCTTCGACACGGAGCCTCGGATGAAGCGGCCGTGCGCCTGGGCGATGGGGGCCGTGGGGGTTGACGTGGTCATGGCGTCAGCGGCCTCCTTTTTTGTCTTTGATGTGGCCCTTGAAGGTGCGGGTGGGAGCGAACTCCCCCAGCTTGTGCCCCACCATCTGCTCGGTGATGAAGACGGGCACGTGAGTCTTGCCGTTGTGAACGGCAATGGTGTGACCGATCATCATCGGCAGGATCGTGGAGGCCCGTGACCAGGTTTTGATCACGGACTTGTCGTCGTTGTCGTTCTGCTTTTCAACCTTGCGAAGCAGGCTGTCAGCGATGAACGGGCCTTTTTTGAGTGAACGTCCCATAGCGGTTTAAGCAAGCGGCAAAACGATGGTTGGCATCAGGAATCGCGTCCGCCACGGCTCCGCTTGGACGTCTTGCGACGTTTCCGGAGCACGTATCGGTTGCTGGGCTTGTTCCGCTTGCGGGTCTTGAGACCGAGGGCGGGTTTGCCCCAGGGGGTCACCGGGCCGGATCGGCCGATCGGTGCCCGGCCCTCACCACCACCGTGAGGGTGGTCGCAGGGGTTCATCACACTGCCTCGCACCTGGGGGCGACGCCCCAGCCAGCGACGTCGGCCGGCTTTGCCGAGGCTGGTGTTGCGGACCTCGGAATTGCCCACCTCGCCGAGCGTGGCGTAGCACTCCCGGCGGATCAGGCGGACCTCGGTGGAGGGCAGCTTGAGGGCGACGTAATCGCCCTCCTTCGCCATCACCTGAGCGCTGGCCCCTGCGGTCCGGACCATCTGACCACCGCGGCCGGCATAGAGCTCGACACAGTGCACGCTGGAGCCCAGCGGCACCGCGGAAAGCGGCATGGCGTTACCGATCTCGATCGGTACATCAGGACCGGAGACCACGGTCTGGCCCACCTGAACTCCAGCTGGAGCAAGGATGTAGCGCTTCTCGCCGTCGGCGTAGAAGAGCAGCGCCAGACGGGCGTTGCGGTGCGGGTCGTAGTGAATCGCAGCCACCTTGGCGGTCACGCCGTGTTTGTTGCGGCGGAAATCGACAACGCGGTAGAGACGCTTGTGCCCGCCACCGCGATGGCGGCAGGTGATCACACCGCGGTTGTTGCGGCCCTTGCGACGGTGCTTGGACACCACCAGGGTCCGCTCCGGCTTGCGGCCGGTGATCTCACTGAAGTCGGTGACCACCCTGGTGCGGGTGCCGGGGGTGTAAGGGCGGAAGTTACGGATTGCCATGACGTTTCAGACCCCTCAGGACTCAGGGAAGAGTTGGATCGAGTTGCCCTCCGCCAGGCGCACCACGGCTTTCTTCACCTGGGAACGCTTCCCGGCGAAGCGACCCATCCGACGGCTCCGCCGGGGAGGGTTCATGGTGCTGATGCCGGTGACCTTCACATCGAAGAGCTGCTCGACGGCAGCCTTGATGTCGGGCTTCGCGGCGCGGTGGTCCACCTCGAAGGTGTACTGGTTGAACTCGAGGGCACGGGTCGCCTTCTCGGTGATCAGCGGCCGGCGGATGACATCCGCCAGGCGGCCCTGGAAACGCTCAGTCATCGCCGTAGACCTCCTGGATGGTTGCGAGAGCGTCCTCACCCAGCACCAGTGCGTTGGCGTGGAGCAGATCGAAGACGTTGAGCTGGTCCGCGGCGATCAGCTTCACCTTCTCGAGGTTGCGCACCGAGCGTCGGACCACATCGGCCGGCGTGGTCAGCACGATCAGCACCTTGGCGTCAGCTGCGATGCCGAGACGGGAGAGGGCGTCGATGATCTCTTTGGTCTTGGGGGCCTCCAGAGAAGCTCCGAAGTCCTTGACCACCGTCATGTCCTCGATGCGGGACATCAGCGCGGTCCGCAGGGCCAGGCGACGTTCCTTGCGGTTCATCGCCAGGTTGTAGGTGCGCGGCTTCGGTCCGAAGATGATGCCGCCACCAGGACGCAGAGGGGTGCGGATCGAGCCCTGTCGTGCCCGACCTGTTCCTTTCTGCTTGTAAGGCTTACGGCCACCACCACGCACCTCTGAGCGGGTGAGGGTGCTGGCGGTGCCCTGGCGGAGATGGGCCTGCTGTCGCAGCACAGCCCGGTGCATCAGATCGACGGCGGTGGTCTCCTTGGCCACCTTCAGGTCCAGGGTCGCCTTTCCGGCTTCCTTGCCCTGCCAGTCGCGAACGACACAATCAGCCATCACTTCTTACCTCCGTTGGCGGGCTTGGCACCCACCCGCACCGCGGGTCGGATGTTGAGCAGAGCGCCGGGTTTGCCCGGTACGGAGCCCTTGACCACCAGCAGATTGCGGTCGCTGTCCACCTTGAGGATGGTGAGGCCGCGGGTGGTGATCTTCTTGCCGCCGTAGCGACCGGCCATCTTCTTGCCCGGATAGATGCGTCCTGGCGTGGTTCCGGGTCCGATGGAACCCGGTTCCCGATGGTTCTTGGAACCGTGGGTCATCGGGCCGCGGCTGAAACCGTGGCGCTTCTGAAAACCGGAGAAACCGCGACCGATCGTGTCACCGCTGACATCCACCTTCTGGCCAGCTTCGAAATCGCTGACCGTGATGGATCCACCCAGCTCCAGGCCGTCAACGGCATCCACGCGGTATTCGCGCAGATGACGAAGCAGGTCGTCGCCGGATTTGCTGAGATGACCCTTGGAGGGCTTGTTGATCAGCTTCTCGCGGGTTTCGCCGAAGCCGATCTGCACCGCGGCATAGCCGTCGGTGTCATCGCTCTTGAGTTGTGTGATGCGGCAGGGACCGGCCTCGATCAAGGTGACGGGGACCGCTCTGCCCTGCTCGTCGAAGAACTGGGACATACCCAGCTTCTTCCCGAGAATGCCGATGGACATGGGAGGGAAAAAACGCCAGCGGGAACAGCCACCGCCCGGCGAACCGGTCGGGGCTTGACGTGCTGATCAACGTGACGCAGTCGTGGTTCGGATCGCGCAGCACTCCGGGGAATGCGTGGATCCGAATGGAGCTAGCGATCGGTTTCAGCGAGGCTGGGACTTGTCGATCCGCCGAAGCGGGTGGGCAGTTTCCCGGCGGTCCTCACGCAATGTGGGTGACCGCACTGGCCTGGAGATCCGGCGCTATCGCCGAATCCGTTCCGCGTCCTGGAGGCCCGGCTAGCGGACGGGCACAGAAATGCAGAACAAACAAAAAACATACATCACTGCCCTTCTGCCTTCCCTGAACTCTCCCCCTCCTGCCAGACTCCCCCTCAGACATCGACCAGCCATGCCCCTGCTTCTCACCGGTCGGGGATTTCGCCGTGACCTCGAAGCCAGCGGATGTCTTGCGGTTCACGCCCCTCTCGAGGGTGGTGCCGAAACCCGCCTGCTCCGTCGTCTGCGCGGCGCCGGCTACCGAACCCGCCTCTCCTCGGCACGGGGTCTGGGGGATCCGGAGGTTTTCCTGACTCAGAAGCACGGCATCCGTCCTCCTCATCTCGGCCATCACAGCGTCGGCCGCGGTGCCGCCGTCGGCGAGGTTCAGGAGGTGGTGCCTCAGCTGGGTGATCTGCTTGACGGTGATGCACAGGTCGCTCTCTGGCTGCTGGAGGGCCAGGTGCTCTCCCGTTCGGAGCTGCTGTCTCTCTGTGATCTCTGCCGCCGCGAGCCGCGACTGCGCATCGTGGTGGAGATGGGAGGAGCCAGGAGTCTGCGATGGCAGCCGATGCGCGAGCTTCTCGGCAGCTGAGTCCCGAGCGGGCCCTGGCCGAGGGCCGCTGGGTCAAGCTCATCTGCGGAGCCAGCAATCAGGATCTGCCGGCCATCGCCGATCTCTGCGCGATCTACGGTCTCGCGGGGGTGCACTGCATTGATGTCGCCGCTGATCCAGCGGTGGTCAGGGCGGCTCGTCAGGGTCTCGATTGGCTTCAGGGGCGGTCGGCCAACAGTCCCTGGCTGATGGTCAGCCTCAGCGATGGGTCCGATGCCCACTTCCGCAAGGCCTGGTTCGATCCGCGGCGCTGTCCGGAGGATTGCAGCCGTCCCTGCCAGAGGGTCTGCCCCGCGGAAGCGATCTCAAGCTCCGGGGGCATCGCGGCCGGGCGTTGCTACGGCTGCGGCCGTTGTCTGCCGGCCTGTCCGCTGGGGCTGATCGAGGAGCATGACCATCGGATCGGCCTCGAAGCGATGGTGGATCTGTTGAAGGAGATCCGCCCGGATGCCGTGGAGGTGCACACAGCACCAGGCCGGGGAGAGGCCTTCTCCGTTCTGCTCTCGCGTCTCTCCGCGGCCGGGGTTTCCCTGCGGCGCCTGGCGGTGAGCTGCGGGCTGGAGGGTCACGGTCTCACCCCGGAGGATCTCAGCCGTGAGCTCTGGCAGCGCCACGCCGCTCTCCGGCGTCATCGGTTTCTGCCCCTTTGGCAGCTTGATGGCCGTCCGATGAGTGGTGATGTCGGTGCGGGGACTGCGCGTGCTGCCGTCCAGCTCTGGCGCCAGATGATTCCGATCGCTCCTCCGGGGCCCCTCCAGCTCGCCGGGGGAACCAATGCCGCAACCCTCGGACATCTCGGGATCCAAGAGCGTCCGGCAGGAATCGCATTCGGCGGAATGGCCCGCAGTCAGCTGTTGCCCCTGCTGCAGGCGGCCCGTGACCGTGGAGAGCCGCTGCGCGAGTGGCCTGAGGGGCGACGCCTCGCCCTGGATCAGGCTGAAGCCCTGGTGCAGCCCTGGATCCGCCGCCCGGCCGGCGAGCGATCCTGCTAGAAGGCGGTCATGATCCACCGCCATGACCACTCAGCGGATCACTGACGACCTGGACCGGTTGCTCGAACGTCTGCCGGACGATGTCCGCGAGGCCCTGCAGTCGCCCGAACGCCGGGAACAGCTGCTGGAGGTGGTGCTGGATCTCGGGCGGGTTCCGGAAGCCCGCTATCCCGGTCGTGCCCTGGCGCTGGGCGAAGCCTGTCTCACCAAAGACGACCTGCAGGCGATGGTGGCCAGGCTGGGTCGTTTCGGTGCCGACAACAGGGCCGGGATCGAACGCACACTCCATCGCATCAGCGCCATTCGCAACCGTCAGGGAGAGGTGGTCGGCCTCACCTGCCGTGTCGGTCGCGCCGTCTACGGAACGGTGGGGATGGTCCGTGACCTGCTCGACAGTGCCCAGTCCCTTCTGCTGATGGGACGGCCGGGTGTGGGCAAGACCACCGCTCTCAGGGAGATCGCCAGGGTGCTGGCTGATGACCTGCAGAGGCGTGTCGTCGTCATCGACACCAGCAACGAAATCGCCGGTGACGGCGACATTCCCCACCCCGCCATCGGCCGGGCCCGCCGCATGCAGGTGACGCGTCCGGAACATCAGCACCAGGTGATGATCGAGGCTGTCGAGAACCACATGCCCGAGGTCATCGTCATCGATGAGATCGGCACGGAGCTTGAGGCACAGGCGGCCCGAACGATCGCTGAACGGGGTGTGATGCTCGTGGCCACCGCCCATGGCAATGCCCTCGCCAATCTGATCAAGAACCCCACCCTCAGCGATCTGGTGGGTGGGATTCAGTCGGTGACCCTCGGTGATGACGAGGCCCGCCGACGCCGCAGTCAGAAGACGGTGCTGGAGCGGGCGGCCGAGCCCACCTTCCCGGTTGCGGTGGAGATGCACAGCCGCCACCGCTGGTCGGTGCACACCGATGTGGCGGCCACAGTCGATCAGTTGCTCCGGGGGCAGCAGCCCCGCGTTCAGATGCGGGAGCTCGCCTCTGACGGCTCCCTGCGACTGGTCGACGAGCCGGAGGAGAACCGCCCGCATCGGCGTCCGGCGCTGGCGGCGGTCCCGATGCCGAACCCGGAGTTGCGGTCTGTCCCAGGGCCCCTGATGGCAAGCGATGCGTCCGAGGTGGACAACGGTCCTGTCGCCACTGAGGACCTCCAGGTGATCTGCTGTGGCATCACGTCCCGACTGGTGGATGAGGCGAGCCGACGCCATCGCTGGCCTGTGCGGGTGGTTGAGGACCTCGCGGAAGCCGATGTCGTGCTCAGCATCCGTCAGGGCCTCGGGCGACAGCCCAGCCTGCGGCGCCAGGCCCGGGACCTGAGGGTGCCGATTCTGGTGATCAAATCCGACAGCCTTCCTCAGGTGGAGAGGGCTCTGGAACGGCTGCTCCTGCGCCGGGATGTGCCGCAGGAGCCCGAGGCGGTCACGCCACCTGGCGGACAGGATGATGAGCTGGCAGGTCTCGAGGAGTGCCGGCTCGCTGTGGAGCAGGTGGTGATGCCGGAGGGGCGCCCGGTGGAACTGCTGCCGCGCAGCGAACGGGTGCGCCGCATGCAGGCGGATCTCGTCAGTCGCTACAGGCTGCGCAGCGATGTGTTCGGTCAGGCTGACCATTGCCGGCTTCGGGTGTTTCCCCCCTGACGACACCTCCGACGTGTGTCGTGACCAGCGGCAAGGATTGACGAAGGTGAGCCTGTTATGTGTAACTATTGGGAAGCCGGAGCGGCGTCCGTATGCGGAATCGCCCGGATCGTTGGGCCGTCGCCAAGTGGTAAGGCAGCGGGTTTTGGTCTCGCCATTCCTAGGTTCGAATCCTAGCGGCCCAGTTTTTCCGTCATGACGGACAGACCTCTCCTCGTCTTCGATTTCGACGGAGTCATCGTCGACGGAATGCAGGAGTACTGGTGGAGCGCCTGTCGCGCCTGCCGGCTGCTTCCCGGCGGACCGTCCGAGTCGCCGACCCCAGAGGTGCCTCAGCGATTCCGCCAGCTGCGGCCATGGGTTCATCACGGCTGGGAGATGGTTCTTCAGGCTGCGGAAGTGGAGGTCCTCGACCCCGCTGCCTGGATCGCGGACTACCCCGGAGAGCGTGAGAAGGCGCTGCGGCGAAGGGGCTGGAGCGTGCCCCAGCTGCAGGACGCTTTGGATCGTGCGCGGGCAGATGCCGTCACCCGCGATCGCTCCGGCTGGCTGGCTCTCCACAGACCCTTTCCAGGTGTGGTGGAGCGGTTGCGGGCTCTGGTGGACGAGGGAGCGGACTGGGCGGTGCTGACGACCAAGAGCGAGACGTTCACAGCCGAACTTCTGGATGATCTGGGACTGCACCCATGGCGTCTGTACGGCCGGGAGGCGGGCGCGAAGCCGGAGGTTCTCCTGCGACTCCAGCGAGAGCGCCCTCTGCGAGCCTTCCTGGAGGATCGTCGTGCCACCCTCGAGACCGTTCGTGCCACCCCCGGCCTGGAGCAGCTCGTCTGTCTGCTGGTGAGCTGGGGCTATCTCAGGCCATCCGACAGCACGGGGCTTCCCGATGGCATTCAGCTGCTGCAGCCGGAAGATCTGGCGGCTCCCTTGGCGCAGTGGCCCTGATCCGTTAGCGTACGCCTGTACTACTTGAGACGATTCCGCGCTTCCGTGGCATTGGATCTCTCGTTCCTTAGCTTCAGGTCGTTTCCATGCCTGCAGAGATGAAATCCTCCGCCTCCGATGCCCGTTCTCCGGAGGGCCGTCCCGGTGAGCGCGACAAGGCGCTGAACCTGGTGCTCGGTCAGATCGAGCGCAACTTCGGCAAGGGGTCGATCATGCGTCTCGGCGACGCCTCCCGCATGCGGGTGGAAACCATTTCCACAGGTGCGCTCACTCTCGATCTTGCGCTCGGTGGCGGTTATCCCAAGGGTCGTGTCGTCGAGATCTACGGGCCTGAGAGTTCCGGTAAGACCACGCTCACCCTGCACGCCATCGCCGAGGTCCAGAAGCGCGGTGGTGTGGCGGCCTTCGTGGATGCTGAGCACGCTCTTGATCCGGTTTATGCCGCTTCCCTCGGGGTGGACATCGAGAACCTGCTCGTCTCCCAGCCCGACACCGGCGAGATGGCTCTGGAGATCGTCGATCAGCTGGTGCGTTCCGCGGCCGTCGACATCGTTGTGGTCGATTCGGTCGCCGCTCTCACTCCACGGGCTGAGATCGAGGGCGAGATGGGAGATCTGGCCGTTGGCAGCCAGGCCCGTCTGATGAGTCAGGCCATGCGGAAGATCACCGGCAACATCGGCAAGTCCGGCTGCACGGTGATCTTCCTGAACCAGCTGCGCCTGAAGATCGGCGTCACCTACGGCAACCCCGAGACCACCACGGGCGGCAATGCGCTGAAGTTCTATGCCTCGGTGCGACTCGATATCCGCCGCATTCAGACCCTCAAGCGGGGCACGGAGGAGTACGGCATCCGCGCCAAGGTCAAAGTGGCCAAGAACAAGGTGGCACCTCCTTTCCGCATCGCCGAGTTCGACATCCTGTTCGGCCGTGGCATCAGCACGCTGGGCTGTCTGCTCGACCTTGCGGAGGAAACCGGTGTGGTCGTGCGCAAAGGTGCCTGGTACAGCTACGAAGGCGACAACATCGGCCAAGGCCGCGATAACACCATCACCTGGCTGGAGCAGAACCCTGAAACCACGATCACCGTGGAGCAACTGGTGCGTCAGAAACTGACGGAGGGGTCGGAGGTGACGGCCAATTCCATGCGCCCGATCGCTGCGGCAGCCCGCACCGGAGTGGACCGCAAGGCTGACGCGAAGGACGCCGAGGCTGCGGCCTGAATCGTCGGGGTCCGACGATCAGAGCGGTTCGGCGGTGGTCATCGGGCTGCTGCCGGCCCTGCTTCCATGCCCCTGGTGGAGAAGATTGCTCATGCGCTGAAGCTCTTGAATCGCTTCAGCGCCTTCGAGTTTCACCAGCTCGCGACCGTTGCGCGATTCCACCCAGCTGATCCCGAAGTCAGAGACCAGAAACCGCACCATGTGGCCATCCCCAAGGTCCGCCACAAAAGATGCTCCGTGGCCATCCCTGCCATCGCCGCAGGAGTAGCAGGTGGCTGTGATTCCGTAGTCCTTCAGTCCGTTGGCCAGGGCCTGCAGGCTCATGACCAGATCCTGAACGACGGAGCGATAGTGCTCAGCGAGACGCGGAAACATACCCAGACTTATCTGAGACGACGCTAAAGGTTTTCTTCAGAATTGTGGGTTCCGATCAGGGGTGGCTGACGCAGAGCCGTTCAGGGCATGTCCGCAAGGCTCCACCAGCCCGCGGCGGGACCGATGAAGCGCACGGTGATCCAGAACAGCACCATGGCTCCGATCCCGATCCAGGCACCGCGCGTGGTGACGGCCACGAAGCTTCGGGTCTGGTTCTGGGTCAGCGGCAGCCACGGGACGATCCTGGGAGAGGTGTCGGGGCTCTGTCGCGTTGATTTCGGTTCTCGGGGCGGCAGTCCCTGGGCCGCGCGCCGGCGGGCTTCTCCCATGCGGTGTTCGATGTCCTCCGTTCAACCTAAGGATGGTTAGACGGGCTGTGCCACTCAGTCCGGCAGCAGCCGTTGAAGAGGGGTCCAGGGTTCGAGGCAACGCAGAACCTGCTCTCCCCAGGTACGGCCGCGCAGTCGTCCGTCCAGCACCGCCAGGCGGCCACCGCCGCGTCGCAGCGGAGCGATGGCCGGAGGGATCAGGCGCAGAGCCTCTGGAAGCAGCAGGGTGCGGAACCAGTCACCGCCCTGTTGTTTCATGCGTTCCACCCGTGCCGCCGTCAGCGGACAGCGGAGGCTGGCGATCGGCAGCAGCGCCACGATCAGCTGATCGGGTTCAGGCAGCTGGTCGCGGTGCTCCAGCCACCAGGACCAGCGGGCACTGATCACACCGTTGGTTTCCGGGGCGGTCGTCTCCTCCATCACCCGGCTGCCGAATTCACCGGCCAGACCACTGGTGAGCCAGCGCCTCAGATCAGCGTCATCGAGCAGAACCACGCTGAGGCCCGATCGCCCCAGAATCAATCGGCGGCTCTGTTCCAGTAGATGCTGGGCATAGATCTCCGTGTTCGGCAGCGGTTGACGGCGTGGTGCGTACACCGGCAGAGGCTCCATCAGCTCCGCATCCCGCAGCGTGGCGGTCACATCAGGCTGAACATCAGCAGCGTCCAGCTCGGATTCCAGTCGATCCGTCGAGCCGGCTTCACTGAGCATCAGCACCGGTCGCTCCCGCAGCAGGCCATCCAGCAGCTGCAGCGGTTCCAGCGGCTCCAGACACCACCGCCACTGCAGCTGACCGTGATCCAACTCCGCCCAGCTGGCCCAGCGGCCTTGCTCGATCGCCAGCAAGGAGGGCCAGGGCGCCGGCGAAGCACCGATCGTCCGCAGAAGGTCGGTCAGCGCCAGGGTGTCGCTGGCATGCAGGCGGACCCGTGCATCAGCCCCTGCGGCCTGGCGGAACAGTCGGCTGCTGAGACGGTTGTGCCACTCGAGCAGTGCGCTGTCTGCAGCGGGATGGCTCCGCCGCAGGCTTTCCCAGTCCCCAACCCCGATGTGGATGGCCATGCTGTTGCGGAGCCGGTCGCTGAGACGGTCCACCTGAGGCAGCAGCAGCTGACGCGTTCCCAGCCTGTTGTTCTGATAGGCGCGCACCAGTCCTGCTTCATCCAGAAGCCAGAGCTGGTCCCCATCAGGGGCATCGTCTCCCTCCCAGCAGGGCAGGCGGAAGCCCTGATCTTTCAGACGCGGTAACTCGATCTCCAGCAGCCGCCTGCGCTGTTGGTGATCGATCACCAGCACGGCGTCGTGGGATCCGAGACACAGAGGAACGAGGAGGCCGAGCCACCAGCGTTGGTCAGTGCCTGAGGAGAGCCGCAGCAGCGTGGTGTCCCGCCGGCGCAGGCTGCGGCCCACCAACCGACTGAGGGTCAGGTGGTGAGGCCAGTCCGATTCCTCGCGGCGCAGCAGCGTCTTGAGTTGTTGGTGAGCCTGAGCTTCCAGCATCTGGGAACCCTACGCAGGGTTTCCATCCGCCACGGCGCATTGCAATCCATCGATCAACATGACCGCAGGACAGGGACGGGTTGATGGCGGCACAGGCGGGTGTGGTCGGTCTGGGTCTGATCGGCGGATCGCTCGGCCTCGATCTGCAGAGTCGCGGCTGGCGGGTGCAGGGTCTGGTGCATCGTCAGGCGACGGCTGAGCGTGCTCTGGCCCGCGGGCTGGTGTCGGCGGTGAGCACGGATCCTGCCTGCCTGAGCGGCTGTGATCTGGTGATCCTGGCGCTGCCGATTCCTCTGCTGCTGAACCCGGATCCCGCCCTGCTGGAGGCTCTGCCGCGGGATGCCGTGATCACCGACGTCGGATCTGTCAAGAAGCCTGTGCTCGAGGCCTGGAACGGCCGGCATCCACGCTTCGTGGCCAGTCATCCGATGGCAGGGACCGCGGCAGCCGGGGTCGAGGCCGGCCTGGCCGGTCTGTTCCAAGGCAGACCCTGGATCGCGACGCCTGATGCTCAGACCGATCCCGATGCGCTGGCGGTGGTCGAAGCGGTCGCCCGAGATCTCGGCTGCCACTGGCTGACCTCCGGTGCCGCTCAGCATGATCAGGCGGTCGCTCTCATCTCGCATCTGCCCGTGCTGGTCAGTGCGGCTCTGCTGCGGGCTGTAGGGGAGGAACGGGACCCGGAGATCCGACAGCTCGCGATCGCCCTGGCGTCCAGTGGATTTGCCGACACCAGCCGCGTCGGCGGTGGAAACCCGGATCTCGGCGTGGCGATGGCGTCCAGCAACCGGGAGGCGGTTCTGAAGGGACTGGCCGCCTATCGATGGAGCCTTGAGCAACTGGAAGAGGCTGTGCTCCGGGACAACTGGCCGCAGCTGCGACAGGAACTCGAGCGCACCCAGGCCCTCAGGCCGGAGTTTCTCCGAACGGCTCCCGAGGTCAATCCCTGATGATCAGGTGCTTTCCGCGTTCCGCCAGCAGCTGACGGCTGGCATTCAGGGCTGAGAGGCTCACTCCGGCCGTTCCTTCCCCCGGATGCAAGCTGTCTCCGCAGAGCCAGAGCCCCTGCATCGGAGTGCGTCCCGCCAGACCGAACGGTCCGAAGCGGCTTGGGTGCTGCCCCAGTCCCCCGACCATGCCGCGCGGACGGCCTGTCCAGCCGGCGAAGCCTCGTGGTGTGGCCAGCTCGGCATGCAGCCACACGTCCGGCCGGAGATGGAGCGAGCGTTCCAGTTCGCCGCGGATGCTCTGCAGCGCCTCCTGCTTTCGCTGCTGATAGGCGGGTTCAGCCAGACGACACCAGTCGGCGGTCGGGGTGAACACACTGGCGATCACCGTGGCCTCTCCTTCGGGGGCACGTCCATCCCCCGCTCGGCTCACCGAGACGAAGAGTGAACCCGGATGCTCGCTACCCCGTTGCAGATGTCCCGGGCAGGAGTCCGGCAACGCCTCGCGCCGGACGGCGCCGTAGAACACCAGTGCACCACTCGGCTCTGGCAGGTCGTTCAGACGTCTTTCGTAACCGGTTGGCCACTGATCGCTCGGAATCAGATCCGGCAGGCACTGGGGCGGCAGGCTGCAGATCACGTCCTGTGCTTCCAGCCGCAACGTTCTCTGCTGCGGAGCTGTGACCGTCACCTGCCAGCCGCCATCGTGTCGCTGCAGGCCCGTGACGCGATGGCGGAGCAGAAGCCTGCCGCCGTCGCGGACGAGCGCCTCCTCCAGGTGATGGCTGAGCACCTGCATCGATCCCCGCAGGTGGAAAAGCCCCAGAGGCGCCTGCGCCATCTGCAGCACCGTCGCTCCGTAAAGCACGGCGGTCCGGTCCGCCGGCTCCTGGGAGTAAAGCTTCAACTGCAGATCCAGAAACCGCCGCAGCCGCTGATCCTCGCCGCATCCGCAGAGCACCAGCAGGTCGGCGATCGTCATGCCTGTGAACAGGCCGGAGGCGAGCGTGGCAGGTCGGAGGGCTGCCAGGAGCTGACCCAGGTCCCAGAGGCTGCGGGGTGTCACCACAGGATCCCGGCCGGCGAAGGCCCAATTGCTGCGGTGAAGCGTGTTGCAGACAGCCCAGAAGCGTTCGCTCCCGGGGAAGTGCTGCTGACGCTCCAGCCGCCAGCGCTCCGGGTCATGCCAGAGATGGATCGGCGGACTGCCGTCGGCGAGATCGACCACGCACCCGGGATCGAGGATGTCAGCCTCCGGCAGCGGCAGGTTCAGATGCCGGAACAGACGGGCATGACTCCCCCCGGGTTCCAGCCCGGCCACCTGGGTGGCGCCGACATCGAAGGTCCATGGTCCACGCCGGAACGTTCCGGCACAGCCTCCGGTCTGGTGATGGGCTTCCAGCAGGGTCACCGGCACGCCCTCATGGGCCAGCAGGCACGCCGCCGTCAGGCCGGCGATGCCTCCACCGATGACGATCACTCCGTCTGGGGCCAAGGTGCGGAAGCGATCCGATCCATGCTGGCAAGCATTGGCTTCGGTCGGGGATGAACGAGCAGCTGCTGCAGGGCCTGGTCTCCCCCGGGGGGGCGCTGGCAGGAGCCACGATCGAGGCCGTGACACCCGTCGGGGGCGGCTGCATCCACCAGGCCAGCCGCCTTCAGCTTGCCGATGGACGCCGTCTCTTCGCCAAGAGCGGCCCCGCTGACGCGCTCGTTCTGTTCGAGGTCGAGGCCGAGGCACTCGCCGCTCTGCACGACCATGCCGATGAGGCGCTGTTGCTGGTGCCACGGCCTTTGGCGGTGTCGTCCATCTCCGGTGGCGCTGTTCTGCTGATGCCGTGGATGGATCTGGAGGGATCCGATCAGCAGACGCTCGGTCGCGGTCTCGCGCTGCTTCATCAGCATTCCGGTCGTGTCTCCCCCGGACGCTTCGGCTGGGATCGCGACGGCTTCATCGGTGCCGGGCCCCAGCCCGGAGGCTGGCGAGAGCGCTGGGGAGCGTGCTTCGTCGACCTTCGGTTACGCCCCCAGCTGGCCCTGCTCGGGGATTGCGGATGTCCACCCGACCAACTGAACAGGGTTCTCAGTGAGCTGGAAGCACGGCTGGATGACCACGGGGCAGAGCCTGCTCTGGTGCATGGCGATCTCTGGGGCGGAAATGCCGGGGTTCTCTCCGACGGTCGTGGGGCGATCTTTGACCCCGCGGCCTGGTGGGCCGACAGGGAAGTCGACCTGGCGATGACCAGCCTGTTCGGCGGGTTTTCAAGGCAGTTTCGGGAGGCCTACCGGACGGTTCTGCCTCCCCGCCCAGGGGAAGCAGACCGGGTGGCGATCTACAACCTGTATCACCTGCTGAACCACGCGAATCTGTTCGGTGGGTCCTATGTCAGTCAGGCGAGAGCCAGCCTGCAGGGACTGATCCGCTGGATGCTCTGAGCTGATCAGCCCAGGTATTCCTGACGCAGGGACTGGATGCGCTGAACCAGGGCATTGCGCTTGTCACTGGTGGTGAGGTTCTTCCAGCTCCACTGTCCGACCACCACGAGGCCGAGCAGTTCCAGCAGACCGGGAACGATCGGCAGCAGGTTGATCGTGTCGAGGATTCCCTTGATCAGGATCTGAGCAACGATGACGGCCGCGAAGATTCCGGCGATCTTGCCGATCCGACCCATCTGGTTCCAATCCACCTTGTCAAGGGTTTCATTCACCTTGCCGATCACTTCGCTGTAGCGCTCAGCGAAGGAGGTGGTGTCCTCCGGGGATGCCGATGCGGCAGCGTCCACAACCGGAGTCTCGCCAGTGACGGCATCCTTCAGATCGGAGACGGCGTTACTCATGGGATTGGCGGAATCCGCAACAACGTCAGCAGAGCGTATCGGTGAGTTCCCGATCTCGCCATCCATGCTGGGCTTCGATCATCGATGCCTCACGATTCTCCGTCGGTCGCTGTCCGCCGCAGAACCTGATGAGGGGTGTGCGTTGTTGATCGGAAGCTGTTCACAACACGGTTTCTGGCGTCTGGAACAGGTCTGGCCCTGCTGCAATGTCTGGCTGCCGCGATCCGCTCGAGATCAGCGCTTCACCCTGGATCCGCGGGAGCAGCTGGCGGCGCAGCGCTGGGCCAGGCAACACCGTCAGCAGGTGCTGGGGGTGGCCCATTCCCATCCCAGGGGTTCGGCGGAACCTTCCCCCCGTGATCGGCACTGGGGCATCCCGGGGTCTCTCGTGCTGATCCTCTCGGGGGATGGCGATCTGAAGGGTTGGTGGCTGGCTGCCGATCGCCGCGTGCGGGAGGTTCCGATCGAGGTCTGGGACACTCGTTGCGGTGATCGGCTCCCCGAAGCGCCATGACCACTCCTCAAGAGCATCCGGCGCTGTCTGCGGACGAGAAGCAGCGCTACGCAAGGCATCTGATCCTGCCGGAGGTCGGCAGGACCGGGCAGGAACGGTTGAAGGGCGCGTCGGTGCTGTGCGTCGGCAGCGGCGGCCTTGGATCACCGCTTCTGCTGTACCTGGCGGCAGCGGGAATCGGCACGATCGGCATCGTCGATGGCGATGTGGTGGAGGTTTCAAACCTGCAGAGGCAGGTCATTCACGGCAGTGCCTGGGTCGGTCGGTCCAAGGCCCGCTCGGCGGCTCATCGCATCGCTGATCTCAATCCCCACTGCCGGGTCGAGGTCCACGACGTCATGCTCACCATCGACAACGCCCTGGAGCTGATCCGTCCGTACGACGTCGTCTGCGATGGCACGGACAACTTTCCCTCCCGGTATCTGATCAATGACGCCTGCGTGCTGCTGGGCAAGCCGCTGGTCTACGGCTCCGTCCAACGCTTCGATGGCCAGGTCAGTGTGTTCAACCGTGGGCCGGGGCGTCCTGACTATCGGGACCTGCTGCCGGAGCCGCCGCCTGCCGGTGAGGTGCCGTCCTGTGCGGAGGCCGGCGTCATGGGAGTGCTGCCCGGACTGGTGGGGCTGATTCAGGCGACCGAGACGATCAAGTTGATCACGGGCATCGGGGATCCGCTCGATGGTCGTTTGCTGGTGGTGGATGGATTGTCGATGCGTTTCCGGGAGCTGCGCCTGGAGAGGGATCCGGACCGGCCGGCGGTCCAGGGCCTGATTGACTACAGCCAGTTCTGCCGCGGCGAGGTTGCCCCCATGGACAGCATCAGCGTCACCGCGCTCAAGGAGCTGCTGGATTCCGGCGCCGAGGATGTGGTGCTGATCGATGTCCGCAATCAGTCCGAAGCCGATGTTGCGGTCATCGCCGGCAGCCATCTGATTCCTCTCGCCACGATTCGCAGCGGTGAGGCCATGGAGCAGGTGCGTTCGCTCGCAGCGGGCTGCCGCGTGTTCGTGCACTGCAAGCTTGGTGGGCGCTCCGCGCAGGCCGTGGAGGTTCTGTCGCAGCAGGGAATTCCTGCGAGCAACGTCGAGGGGGGCATCGATGCCTGGGCCCAGCAGGTGGACCCCACCATGGCCCGGTACTGACCCGGCTCAGTAGTCGACGCCGCGCTTCAGATCAACTCCCTGCTCGGCGTAGTGCTTGTGGCACACCATCTCGGAGTGGACACTGGCCAGATCGAAGTAGGCAGGCGGGTTCTTGCATCGTCCTGTGATGATCACCTCCGTTTCGGCCGGTTTGCGCAGCAGGGTTTGCACGATCGGCTCAACGGGCAGCAGTTCCAGATCCACGGTGGGATTCAGTTCGTCGAGGATGACGGTCTTGTAGAGACCGCTGGAGATGGCGGCCCGAGCGATCTCCCAGGCCCGCTCCGCTTCGATGTAGTCGATCGGCTCCTGCTGGCCGCGCCAGACGATGGCATCCCGTCCGGATCGCAGATGATCCACCAGATGCGGATAGCTTTCGCGCAGGGCGGCGATGGCGGCGTCCTCCGTGTATCCGGTGCCGCCCTTCAGCCACTGAAGGATCAGAACCCGGTGGCTCTTGTCCTGGCTGATGCCGCGTCCGATCGCCTGAAGGGCCTTGCCAAGGGCGCTGGTGGATTTCCCCTTCCCTTCGCCTGTGTAGATCTCGATGCCGCTGCTCATGTTCAGCGGGATCACCCGATCGTCCTCCATCCCGGGGCGACGGTGGGCCCGCATCTCGGAGTGCAGGTCCGCACCACGGATCAGCGGTGCGGGTGCAGCCCGTCCTGTGACGATCACCTCCATGCCGCTGGGACGCTTGCTGAGGGTTCTCACGACGTCCTCGATGTCGAGCAGTCCCAGGTCCAGGACAGGATTCAGTTCATCGAGGACCACGACGGAATAGAGCGCGCTGGCGATCGCCCCCTTGGCGATCACCCAGCCGCGTTCCGCTTCGTCCCGGTCGAAGCGCGTGGCCTCTTCCGCCGTGAAGTGATCGGCGCGCCCGGTGCGCAGATGATCGATCAGATGGGGGAAACCCTGCTGCAGAGCTTCGATGGCGGCGTCTTCGTCGTAGGCACGCCCGGGACCCTTCAGAAACCGAAGCAACAGAACGCGGGTCCGGCGCTGCTCACAGATCCCGAGTCCGATGGTCCGCAGCACCACGCCGAGGGCGGCCTGACTCTTGCCCTTTCCCTCACCGTCGTAGATGTGCAGCTGACCATGGCTGCGTTCACGGCTGTCGGCGGCGGTGACGATCCCGATGCTTCGGGGCATGGAGTCGGCTCTTACGGTTGGAGCCTACCGAGATCGACCGGGTTGAGAAGCTGATGTTCCGTCTGCAGGAGCCGTTACCGACCCGAGAGGCCGACCTGCTGGAGCAGCTGCGCGCCTGGATGGCGCCATCACCCGGGCTCTGTGTGGCTTATTCCGGCGGTGTCGACAGCACGCTGGTGGCTGCCATCGCCCACGAGCAGCTGGGCGAGCGGGCCTTTGCCGTCACCGGGGTGTCGCCGGCACTGGCCCCCCATCTGCTGGAGGAGGCACGGTTGCAGGCCGGCTGGATCGGGATCCGGCATCGGGAGTGTGCGACCCAGGAGCTGGACGACCCGGCTTACAGCAGCAATCCGATGGATCGCTGCTTCGCCTGCAAACGGGAACTGCACAGCCATCTGCAGCCGATTGCGGCGGCGGCGGGCTCTGCCCAGGTGGTGGACGGGGTGAACCTCGATGACCTGGGAGACCATCGCCCCGGAATCAGGGCCGCTCAGGAAGCGGGGGTGCGTTCTCCCTTGGCGGAGCTGGGGATCGATAAGGCAGCCATCCGTTGTCTGTCGCACGCGCTTGGATTCCCCTGGTGGGACAAGCCGGCTCAGCCCTGCCTCGCCTCCCGATTCCCCTATGGAGAGAGCATCACCGCCGAGCGCTTGCGTCGGGTGGGTCATGCAGAAGCATGGTTGATCAGGAACGGGTTTACCCGCGTGCGGGTCCGCAGTCAGGGACTGGCGGCACGGATCGAAGTGCCCAGGGACCGTCTTCAGGATCTGCTGAGGCTGGCTGATGAAGCGAGCCTCGTGCCGACGCTGCTGAACCTGGGATTCACCTCGGTGAGCCTGGATCTTGAGGGGTTGGTGAGCGGCAAGCTCAACAGGGTTCCCGTCAGCGGTTGAGCCCGATGGGAGTCCTCAGATCCGTCGCCACAGCGGATGGCGTCTCTCGCAGGAAGCTCTTGAGCGCATGGCTGCCGGCCTGCAATTTCTCGCGAAGCACCTGGCAGGCCCGGTCGGGCATGGTGTGGTCACCACAGGTGAAGACATCGACGGCGGCGTAGCCGGTCTCCGGCCAGGTGTGGATGGAGATATGGGATTCAGCCAGGAGGGCCAGGCCCGTCACACCCTGGGGCTCGAATCGATGGGTGATGAGATTGAGAAGGGTTGCACCAGCACGTTTCGCTGCGGTTGTGATGGTGGTTCTCAGGAATGCTTCATCGTCGAGCCGACTCTTGTCGCAGTCGTAAAGCTCGAGAATGCAATGTTTGCCGACCATGTCGGTGGGTTGGCCATTGGTGTCGGTCCATCCCGGGTTGGGATGCAGGTCAGACAGGGTCTGCTCCATCAGGCGGAATTCAGAAAAGAGTCGCCAAGACTATCCGATGTGAACCGCGCTGTTCAGCTCTTCTTCTCCGACGATCTGAGCCTGCTGACGCCAGCCTCCGTCGAAGCCGTCGAGGTGCGTGGCGCTGATCAGGCACTGGTGATGGCAGCCGACCGCCTCCAGCAGAAGGCGCTGACGCTGGGGATCGAGTTCCGCCAGGACGTCATCCAGCAGCAGAAGCGGGGGTTCCCCGCACAGATCGGTGACCAGCTCAAGCTCCGCCAGTTTGAGGGCCAGCACAAGCGATCGCTGCTGTCCTGCTGAGCCGAAGCGACGAGCGGGGCTGTCGCCGAGCAGCAGCGCGACTTCATCGCGGTGGGGGCCGACCCGGCAGCTGCCCAGCCGCTCCTCCTCCTCCCGCTGCTGCCGGAGTTGCTCCTCGATCGACAGGCGCCAGGGTTCCTCCGCTTCCTCCTCGTCCAGTCGGCTGCCGGGCTGGTAACTGAGATGCAGTTGTTCGCTGCCGGCACTGAGATGGCTCTGCCAGCGACAGGCGATCGGTTCCAGACGCCGCAGGGCCCGCAGCCTGCGCCGGTGAATGCGGGTGCTCACCAGCGCCATCTGAATGTCGAAGGCATCCAGCAGTGCCTCCAGTCCTGTCCTGTCGCGGTTGCTGCGTTGGCGCCAGAGCTGGCTCCGCTGCCGCAGCAGACGGCCGTAACGGCTGATCAGCTCCGCATAAACGGGTTCGAGCTGCAGCACGACCCGATCCAGCCACTGCCGTCGCAGGGCCGGTTCACCCCGCACCAGATCGAGATCCAGCGCACTGAATCCGATGCAGCGCATGGGGCCGATCAGATCCAGCTGCCGGTCGAGCACCTTGCCGTTGCGGCGGGCCAGGCGTCCTCCGCTGCGCCGCAGTTCCAGCTCCAAGCGATCACCGTCTCCCACCTCCGCCCGCAGCACTCCTCTCGAGGCGTTCCACTGGATCAGGTCACGGTCACTGCTGCAGCGATGGGAGCGCAGGCTCCCGAGCAGTTCGACCGCCTCCAGAAGATTGGACTTCCCGATGCCGTTCGGGCCGATCACCAGCAGCCGCGGCTGGTTCAGCTCCAGCTGCAGCGCCGTGTGGTTCCGGAACCCCTGCAGATGGAGCTTGTGGAGCCGGATGGGTCCGGGAGCGGTCTGTGGGTAAGGTACCTGGAATGGAGCGGCCTCCGGGTCGTTCTCCTGCTGCGGCTCAGGCCGTTCAGTGGGCATGTAGCTCAGCTGGATAGAGCATCAGATTCCGGTTCTGAGGGTCGGGGGTTCGAATCCCTCCATGCTCGTGTTCATATCAGGTCTGAGGTGATTGAAGCCTCAGGCCCATGGCTCGGATTCCACTCGGGTCGATCACAAAACCGCACGACTGAAGCGACTCGATCGCCATCGACGAGGCGGACACCGAAAGGCTGCATCCAGGCAGATCCCTGCGGAGGATGTGCAGGGCTCGGTGCACCAGCACGGTCAGCAACACCCCCTGGTCCGGGCCAGGCCGCGCCGAGAGATTCCAGAGGTTGGCGTTGAGGGCGAGATCGCTTGTGGCCCGCACGAAGCCCACAAGCTCACCGCTGGATTCCTCGAGAATGCTCAGATGCCAGAGGCTGCGGGCGAGAGCCTGCGGCCAGAGAGCTTCGGCATGGGTGCTCTCCTGGCAGGAGGCCAGCAGCTGGTTGATCGCAGCAGCAGAGGGAGGCTCAACAGTTTCCAGCCGGTATCCGGTCGGAAGCTGGGGGGTTGAGGACTGCTGGAAGAACGGAAGCAAGGAGACTCAGCCTGTGTTGCGCATGCCGGCGGCGATGCCGTTGAGGGTCAGCAGAGCACCGCGGAGCAGCTCACTGCGGCTGTAGGTGCGCCGGTCCTCCGGCACTCCAGGTGCCTCGCTGATGGGTGGTTGACGGTTCTGATCGCGGAGGCGCTTCAGCAGGGCCACCTGCAGGAAGCCGAGGGGCACGATCGTGCGGTTGCGAAGGTCGACGGACAGCTGCAACGCCTGATCGGCTCCGAGCAGGCGTTGCTGCCCTGTGATCTCCAGCACCAGCCGCAGTGTGAGGGCGTATTCATCCGCGATCGACTGGAAGATCGCTTCGAAGGCCTCCCTCTGCTCCGGATTGCCCAGGCTGGTCATGTAGTGATGAGCAAGGTCCAGATCCACCTTGGAGAGGGTCATCTCCACCTTGGAGACCAGCATCCGGAAGAAGGGCCAGCGCTGATGCAGGCGACGCAGCAGATCGAGCTGCTCAGCATCGGAATCCACCTCGGCGGCGAGAGCCGTTCCCACGCCGTACCAGCTGGGCAGCAGGAACCGGCTCTGGGTCCAGCCGAAGACCCAGGGGATGGCTCGCAGGCTGGAGAGATCGCGCGCTCCGCTCTTACGGCGGGCCGGGCGGCTGGAGATCTGAAGTTTGCTGATCTCCTCGATCGGAGTGACCTGCTGGAAGAAGGCGACCAGATCCGGGTTGTCATGCACCAGAGCCCGGTAATGCTCCCTGGAGCGGGTCGCGACACGGCTCATCAGCTGATTCCAGCTGGGTGTCGCATCCAGCTGGTTGGTGACCAGGCTGTTCTGCACCACAGCGGTGGTGACGGTTTCGAGGTTGTAGAGGGCCAGCTCCGGCAGGCTGTACTTGGAATTGAGCACCTCGCCCTGCTCGGTGATCTTGATCCGTCCCTGAAGCGTGCCGCTCGGTTGGGCAAGGATGGCCTGATAAGCCGGTCCACCGCCGCGACTCACCGATCCGCCACGGCCGTGGAAGAGCCGAAGGGCCACACCATGGCGACTGGCCAGCTCCTGGAGGGCGATCTGGGCCTGATGGATCTCCCAGTTGCTCGAGAGGAAGCCTGAATCCTTGTTGCTGTCGGAATAGCCGAGCATCAGTTCCTGCAGCGGCTGTCCCTGGACGCCGACCGCGGGCAGCAGTTCGCGGTACTGGCTGGTCTGAAACAGGCTCTCCATCACAGCGGGGGCCTTCTGCAGATCCTCCACCGTCTCGAACAACGGCACCACCAGCAGGGAAGCCTGCTGCGCCTGCAGATCCACCAGGCCGGTCTCCTTCGCCAGCAGCATCACCTCCAGCAGATCGGAGCCCGTGTGGCTCATCGAGATCACGTAGGAGTGGCAGATCCGTTGCCCGAACTCCTGCTGGAGGCGATGCAGCATGCGGAACACCGCGATCGTCTGGGCCGTGGGCTCCGACCACTCCACCGCGGCGGGGATCAGCGGGCGACGCGTCTGCAGTTCCTGAAGCAGCCAGGAGAACCGTTCGTTTTCCTCCATGGCGCCATAGGCCTTGGGCAGCTGGAGGTAGCGGGTCAGCTCATCGATCGCATCGCTGTGACGGGTGCTTTCCTGACGGATATCAAGGCTGGCGAGCGAGAACCCGAAGATGTGCACCTGGTGCAGAAGGGTGTCCAGGGGTTCGCAGCTCAGCTCTGTGGAGACCAGGCTGTTGCGGATCAGTTCAAGGTCGCTCCGGAACTGATCGATCGAGGTGTAGTGAAGGGCCTCATTGCCCTGTAGACCGTCCTGAGCCTGGGCAGGGCTTTCCTGCGGGGTCTGCCAGCCCGCTTCCGAGAGCTGGTTGTTGCGCACCAGCGTGAGTTCCAGGCGCTCGAGGATGTAGCTGAGCTTCAACCGGTACGGCTCCAGGCGGTAGCGGGCCGCCCGTTCCTCGTACACCTCCGGGAAGCGAAGCCGGTCCATTTCCAGCGATTCGAGCAGCTGAGGCGCCACCTGACTCCACTGCATCGAGATGCTGAGCTGATTGCGCAGCGCCTGAACCGAGCCGATGTAGAGCTCGAGCATCAGCTGGCGCTGGTAGCAAGCGGTGCGCCAGGTGATCTCCGGGGTCACCGAAGGGTTGCCGTCCCGGTCCGATCCAACCCAGGAGCCGAAGGTGCAGAACGATGCCTGGGGGAACTGCACATCCGGGTAGTGGCGGCTCAGAGCAGACGTGAGTCGTCGCCGCAGCTGAGGCATCGCCGCGAACAGCACCTGCTGGAAGTAATGGAGGGTTGAGTCCACCTCATCCAGAACCGTCGGCTTGAACTGATGCAGCTCGTCGGTGCGCCACCACAGCCGGATCTCTTCCTCCAGCTGGCGCCGCAGATTCTCCTCGTCCTGACGGGCGATCGGCAGGTCCGACTGCAGCCGCTGCAGCAGATGGGCCACACGCCTCTGCTTGTGACGAACGGTGTGGCGAACGATCTCGGTGGGGTGAGCGGTGAACACCAGCCGGATGTCGAGTTCCTGCAGCAGGTTCTCCACCTGGCCGGGTGGGACATTCATCCGGCGGAGCCGCTCGAACACTTCGCCGAAGGTGGCCGGATCGGTCTGGCTGGCCAGGGGTGGTGCGAAGGGATCGAAGTGATCACCCGCATCGGGTTGCTGGCTCCAGCTGGGCCTGAGGCTGTCGAGGTAGCTGTCCTCTTCGATGCGCTGCTCGAGGATGTTGATCAGCTGGAAATAGAGGGAGAAAGCCCGGGCCGCGGCGATCGCCTCGGAGAGGTCCATCGCCCGGATCAGCTCGACGACCGCTTCGCTGGTGCTCTCCCCGTCCCGACCTTCCAGGGCCACGGGATCACTGAGCTGCTTGAGACGCAGCAGTCTTTCGCTCTGCTCCGGCGGGCACTCACTGCGCAGCACGGTCTGCCAGAGGTCCTCCACCAGCTCAAGGCGGTTCTGCAGCAGGCGGCCAGCTCCTTGGCCTCCACCGCTGGCCCTGGGCTGTTCGCCGTCGGGAGCTTGGGCGGTGGACTGGGGCATCGAAGCTCCGCTGGACGGGTGACTGGCCATGATCATCCCAAAGCGGGGCTCGGTTCGTGGAGCAGCTGCTCCTGGTGCTCCATGGCATCACTGCCGGCACGCAGCAGATCAGCGATCGAGCTGCCGCGGGCATGGGCCTCACGCCAGCGCATCGCCTGATTCCCGCTCGCCAGGAGACCCTCGAGCGGCAGCAGTCGCTGGTGCAGTCCGAGCTCTTCGGCGAGGGGGGTGATGCTTTCAATCAGGTCCTGAATCCAGCGGCGGCACAGCACAGGAGCCCCATCCCTCCAGTGGTGCAGATCCGCATCGAGGCTGAGCTGCGCCGCCGCAGCATCGTTGCCATCGGCGAGCTCCGCCAGTTCATCGGGGCTCAGGCTGCTGCTCTGCAGTGGATCAAGCTGCTCGGGGTGCCTCGCCAGGCTGAGCACCCGCAGTTCCAGAAGGGTGGTGATCGCCAGCAGTTCGGCCGGATCGGTGACCAGGTCGCAGATGCGCAGTTCGAGCCGATTGAGGTCGTAGGGCCGTCGGGGGCCATTGGGGCGAACGGAGGTCCACAGGTGTCGCTCGTTGCGCATCGATCCGATGGCCAGTTGCTCTTCCACCCACTGCTTGTAGTGGTCGTGATCAAGGAACAGGGGCACCTTGCCGGGCGTGAGAGGGAACTGCTGCCAGCGCTGGGAGTGGTGATCACAGAGCTGACCTCCCAGGAACGGTGAACTCGCGCTGAGGGCCAGCAGCAGGGCGGCTTCACAGCGCACCAGCCGCAGGGCTGCGAACAACAGTTGAGGGTCAGTGAGTCCGAGATTGATGTGGATGCTGGCGGTCACCACCCGGGTGCCGTAGCTGTTCTCGATCAGAGCGTGATACGGGTTCTCCGGATCGGAGCGCTCAAAACGGCTGGGGTCCCCGAGGCTGAGGGTGCTGCCTGGGAGCAGCGTCAGTCCACGCTCGGCGAGCCAGGTGCGCAGGATCCTTCGGGGGGCGAGCAGCGCCTCCGTCAGAAGCGCGTAGTCCGCGATCGGCGCTGTTGTGTATTCCAGATTCCGCTGATCCGGCTCCGTGACGAAATCAGGAAGGTCCCGCACCACCTCAGTGGCGACACCGACGTTTTCACCGTTCGGGCGGCCGGTGAACAGTTCCACCTCGAAGCCTTTGAGCAGCAGTGAATCGCTCATGACGGGAGCGGATTCAGGCAGGCCAGCGCTGTGAGCATGCCGCGGGCTTTGTTGAGTGTCTCCTCATACTCCGCCGCGGGTTTCGAATCAGCGACCACACCAGCCCCCGCCTGCACGCTCACCCGGCAGCCGCCCTGTTCGCCGGGGCGCACAACCATCGTGCGGATCGTGATGGCGGTGTTCAGGGCGCCGGCAAGATCCACCGAGCCATAGACCCCGGAATACGGACCGCGCGCATCCGGTTCGAGATCGTTGATCAGCTGCATCGCCCGGATCTTCGGGGCCCCGCTCACGGTTCCGGCCGGGAAGGCGGCCATCAGCAGGTCCCACACATCGTGCTCAGGTGACAGGCGCCCCTCCACCTGACTGACGATGTGCATCACGTGGGAGTAGCGCTCGATCACCATCAGATCCTTGACGGTGACGCTTCCCGGTTGACAGACCCGTCCCAGGTCATTTCGGCCGAGATCCACCAGCATCACGTGTTCGGCACGTTCCTTGGGGTCTGCCAGCAGTTCCACCTCCAGTTCCCTGTCCTCCAGCGGGTTCCGTCCTCTGGGACGCGTGCCGGCGATCGGCCGCAGGCTGGCGTGGATCCCATCCGCCGCTGGTTCCGCCTGCACCATCACCTCCGGGCTGGACCCGATCAGCTGCCAGTCTCCGAAATCGAAAAAAGCCATGTAGGGAGACGGATTCACCATCCGCAGGCTCCGGTACAGCTCCAGGGGTGACTGGGGGACCGATGCCTCCAGCCTCTGACTGAGAACCAGTTGGAACACGTCCCCCGCGGCGATGTGCTCCCGTGCGGATTCCACCGCCGCTTCGAAGTCGCTCCGATTGCGATTGCTGCTCACGTCCGGCAGCACATCCGCGTTCGGGCTCCACTGGAGAGGTGCGACCGCCGGCAGGGGGGCATCCATGCGGCGTCGCAGGTCGGCGATGCGCGCCAGAGCTGACTGCCAGGCGGCCTCCACGTCGCAGCCGCCGCTGAGGTCGCCGTAGGCCACCGCCGTGATCAGACGTTTGACCTGATCGAAGATCAAGATGCCGTCCATCAGCATCCAGATGCCATCCGCTGGTGCGGTGTCGTCCTGCGGATGAATCGGAACGGTGGGCTCAATCCAGTGGATCAGCTCGTAGCCCCACATGCCGTAAAGCTGTCCCAGTGGAGGCAGCCCAGGCAGATTCGCGCACCGGTACGGAGACAGGCAGTGACGCAAGCCGTCAAAGGGATTGCCCTGATGGACATCTGACGCTCCATCACGCCACCGACGGGTCAGCCGGTCACCGCGGGCGGATGCTGTCCACAACGGATCGCAGGCGATCACACTCCAGCGGCCCAGTGTTTCACCACCTTCCACGGATTCGAGCAGCACTCCGGGGGGACGACCTGCTCCCACCTTGATCCAGGTGGTGAGGGGGGTCTCCAGGTCCGCTGGCCAGCTCTGGGCCAGTGGAATCAGATTGGCGCCGGAGTCTGCGGCCTTTTGAAAGGCGGCGCGATCAGGACTGAACATGAGCGCATCCTCGCAGCACCTGCCCGAAGGGGGATCCCTCCGGGCGACGGCTCTGCCGTCGGGACGCGATCAGGCGTCGTAGGTGTTGCGACCGCTGAACTTGATGTTGGCAGGGTTGGTGTTCTGGCCGATCCGGCGAGGGTTGTGACCCACCATGGCGCGACCCTCGTTCACCTTCTCGGAGAAGACGCCGTCCTTGGGATGCAGGAACTCGGTGTCTCCACCGGGGAAGATCCGGTAGATCTTGTAATCCTCGATCCGGGGCTTGAACTTGGTCCGCAGCTGAGTGCCGAGGGCAAGGCACTGCTCCTTGCGCGCGAAATACATCAGGTTTTCGCCGGCGTTCATCGTCGCGGCACCGCCGGTGGGCAGCTCGAAGACCTGAGCGATGCTGCTGGTCCAGGTGATTGCGTATTTCTCTTCGGTCTCAGCGGAATTCAGCAGACCGCCGGTGCTGCCGATGTTCTGTGGAAGTTGACCGTTCAACGCCGATGCTGTCATTGGCTGCAGGACTCCAGACGGGCCGATACGGCTGGAAAGTAGCACTGTGAGCAGGCCAGGATCCGCGCTGGGACAGCAACCTTCACACCAGTCAACAAAGGGATCCCGGAGGCTTCAGCCGTTCTCCTCGGCCACTGGAAAGAACACCGTCAGCTCCCGTTCGCGGCGAGCGTGGTACCGACCTCCGAGGCTGGCCAGCAGCTGTCGGGTGGCCTGCTGGCTCAGTTGCAGGCTTCCTGTGGTCGGATCCCAGCTGAGCACAGGGCCGACCTGCTCAGTCGTGTCACCGTCCGCTGCACTCCCCTCAGAGCCGGGAGGCGACTGATCGCTTGATTCCACAAGCAGTTGCAGCTTGAGGCGAGCTCCGGCTGCCCGCAGAAGCAGGATCAGCTGACTTCCCGCCGGCAGTCCTCGACCGCTGCGATCGATCAGGCCTCCGAGCATCGGCTCCAGCCGCCGGGGATCACTCAGAACAGGAGGCAGGCCGGCCTCCAGATCGAGCACCAGGCCAATGCCCCGGCGCTCCAGCTGATCACCCCAGCCCGGAGCCAGGGATCGAAGGATCGTCTCAAGGTCGGTTCTGGCCAGGCTGGTTTCCTGCGGCTGACGCTGCAGTTCGGCGGCGTGGAAAATCAGTCCGAAGCGGTCGATCTGTTCACTGCACTCCACATCGATCTGGCGCAGACGGCCCTGAACGATCGAGGGCAGATCCCTGCGACGCAGCAGGGAGCGGATCAGCGTTCGGATCGTCGCCAGTGGGGTGCGCACTTCATGGGTCAGAGCCTCCAGCAGGCTGAGGTCATCCTCCTGGTCGCTGGCGTCCGGCACAGCCTGCGGTGATGAGGCCTGCGGTGATGAGGTCTGCAGGGTGAGGCTCGGTGCCGTGGTGGCCAGCCGCTCGGCGAGTCTCGGCCAGAAGCGCTGCTGCAGCTCGTCATCACTGTGCAGCGGCCCGAGGTCGGCCAGTTTCTCGGCGAGTGTCTCCGCTTGCAGCGGGTGCTCCTGCTGCAAGCGATGGCCCAGCAGCGCGAGCGCGTCGGAGAGGGTCTCCGGATCACTGCGCATCAGCAGCTGACGCTGTCCGGGATCTCCGATCAGCGCCAGGGCCAGCTGCAGCGTCGGCGTGATGACCAGCAGGAACGGATCCTGTCCATCGCTGTCCTGAAGCGGCAGTCGCTGGAAGTGCGAGCCCTGCTCGAACGACGCCTCCCGACCGGCGGCCGGAAGCGCCGTCTGACCCGGTGCGAGACGGTCGAGGCTCTCCGGAGCCCAGACCCATCCATTCAGGTGGCGCAGCAGCTCCGGCTCATACAGCGCCGGCAGTGGTGCGGCCAGCCAGAGACCGCCAGAACGTCCGTTGCTGAGCAGTTCCTGCTGCAGCGTTTCCAGGGCGGCCCACCAGAGCCGCCGGACGCCGGTTTCATCACAGGTGCCGTGAACCTGGTCCCTGGCCAGCAGCCGGCGCAGGTCGTTGAAGCTGGTTCCGCTCACCAATGACCTGCCGACGTCGATCGGCTCTGTCTCAGAACGGAGAGGCTGAGGCCGAGGGCGATGAAGTTCACCACCATCGCTGAGCGTCCGTAACTGAGAAATGGAAGAGGGATCCCTGTGACAGGCCCGAGACCGATGGTCATGAAGATGTTGACCACGACCTGGAACATCACCATGGTGCCGATGCCGATCACCACGAGGGCTTCGAAATCGGTGCGCGCGGCGCGGGCCACCTGCAGCATCCGGGCCATCAGCAGCGCGAATCCGATCACCACCAGCAGACAGCCGATGAATCCGGTCTCCTCACCGAGAGCGCTGAAGATGAAGTCGGTGTGCTGTTCAGGGATGAAGCGCAGCTTGGTCAGTTGCCCCTGGAGGAAGCCACTGCCGAAGAGTCCTCCCGAACCGATCCCCACGGTGCTCTGCAGAAGGTGATAACCGCCGCCGAGTGGATCCTTGGCGGGATCGAGGAAGAGCACCAGACGATCGCGTTGATAGTCCTTGAGGCCATGCATCCAGAGCCATGGGGTGACTGCTGCCATGGCTCCGTGGATGGTCACGGTGATCAGGGCTGCCAGCCGCTTCCAGGGCAGAGCTGAGTAGGCCAGCACTCCCATCAGGGGAATCCATGCCGCCATGGCCCAGGGCAGCAGCCCGGAGAGCAGGGCTGTGATCAGCGGTGAGAGCAGCAGCACCAGCCACTCGAACGGCATGCCGGACCAATACAGCATGGTCAGCATCAGAGCGCCGAAGACCAGAGAGGTGCCCAGGTCCGGCTGGATGAACACCAGCAGCCAGGGAACGGAGATCACACCGAGTGGTCGCAGGAGATCCACCGGTCGTTCCACGGGGTGACGGGCCAGCACGGCGGCCACCAGCAGGATGGCGGCGATCTTGGCGAACTCCGAGGGCTGCACATGCACCCCTGCGATGCTGATCCAGCGCTGAGCTCCGAGGGCGGTGGTGCCGATCAGCCGCACCGCCACAAGGCTGGCCACGGTGAGGATGTAGATCGGAATCAGCAGAGGTCGCAGCCGGCTGAGGGGAAGCCTCTCGAGCATGAGCGCGATCACCGTGCCCACGGCTGCTGTGACCCAGTGCTGATACCAGTTCGCATAGTCAGCCTGACGCTGCGTGCTGGCGATCAGAACGCCCGCGACCGCCACCATCGCCAGCGGAACACCCCAGAGCACCCATTCCCGCTGTCTCCCCCGTCGGCCGCGGCTGGTGCTGAACATCCTCAGGTCGGCTGCCCCACCGTGTCGGCCAGGGAGGCCGCATGGAACACAGCTTCGGCCAGCTGTCGGAACTCCTGGGCACTGGTGGAATCAGGCCGACTGGTCACGATCGGCCGGCCGGCATCGCCTGCTTCCTGCAGTGGCATCTCCATCGGGATCTGAGCCAGCAGCGGCACGTCGTAGTCCTGAGCGAGGGTGGCCCCACCGCCACTGCCGAACAGGGCGTAGCGGCGGTCGGGCAGATCCGGAGGGATGAAGGCGGTCATGTTCTCGGCCACGCCAAGCACGGGGATTCCCAGCTGGCGGAACATCGCCAGACCCCGGCGGGCATCCTGCAGAGAGACCTGCTGCGGCGTGGTCACGATCACAACGCCCGCCATGGGCACGGCCTGTGCCAGAGACAGCTGGGCATCGCCCGTTCCGGGGGGCAGATCCACCACCAGGACGTCCCGTTCCCCCCACTCGGCCTGATAGAGAAACTGTCGGATGATTCCGTTCAGCATCGGACCCCGCCAGATGACGGGTTGGTGCTCGTCGATCAGAAGCCCCATCGACACCATGGCCACGCCGCAGCTTTCGATCGGGATGATGCGCTGCTGATCACCGCTGCCTTGCACCTCCGGGGTGCAGTCCGCCACCCCCAGCATGGTGGGAACGTTGGGGCCGTAGATGTCGGCGTCGAGCAGTCCCACGCGATGTCCCTGCTGGGCCAGGGCGCAGGCGAGGTTCACCGCAACGGTGCTCTTGCCGACACCGCCTTTGCCGCTGCTCACGGCGATCACCTGCCGCACGCCTGGAATCGGCTGACGCTCCGCCGGCTGACCATGTCCGGCCTGGCCGATCCCCCCCTGACTGGGGGGCTGTCCCACTTCGATCTGAACCTCTTCGATGCCGTCGAGCTGGGTGAGCAGAGTGCGCGCTTCGCTGGCAATCCGCTCCCGCTGACTCTGGGCGAATCCAGGCAGCATCAACCGGAACACCACCCGTGGAGGCGCGACGCGCACCTGATCGATCCAGCCGAGCTCCATGACCGGTCGGCCGCTGCCGGCATCCTTCACCTGTTCCAGGCAGCTGACCGCCTGCTCCGCCGTGACCATGTTCAGAGCTGATGCGAGCGGATCCTAGGGGTGGCCTTGCGTGACAGTCCCTGTCGGGATCTTGTCGGGGCCTCACCCGGGCTGTTTAGGTTCACAGATCCGAACCCGTCACTTCCATGGTCCGCAGCCTGCTTCAACGCGTTCTCGGTCGTTCCGGGAGTCCGGCGTCTGGAGCCCCGCAGGCTGCGCTGGAGCGTCCGCCTGCCGATTCCCGCGACCGGGCCAGATCCATGGTGATCGGCCTCCAGGACGAGATCTGCGCCGGCCTGGAGGCCCTCGATGGAGAGGGGCGTTTCGTCGAGGAGTCGTGGGTGCGTCCTGAGGGCGGAGGGGGCCGGTCCCGGGTGATGCGTGAGGGACGCGTGTTCGAGCAGGGAGGCGTGAACTTCTCCGAGGTGCAGGGAGACCAGCTTCCTCCCTCGATCCTCAAGCAGAGGCCCGAAGCCGAAGGGCATCCCTGGTTCGCCACCGGAACCTCCATGGTTCTGCATCCCCGGAATCCCTACATCCCAACGGTTCACCTCAACTACCGCTACTTCGAGGCCGGCCCGGTGTGGTGGTTCGGTGGCGGTGCTGATCTGACGCCCTATTACCCGTTCCTCGACGACGCCCGTCATTTCCATCGCACCCACCAGGCGGCCTGTGATTCGGTGCATCCGGATCTGCACAAGGTCTTCAAGCCCTGGTGCGATGAGTACTTCTTCCTGAAGCATCGCGATGAGACCCGGGGGGTCGGCGGCATTTTCTACGACTATCAGGACTCCAACGGACTGCTCTACAAGGGCCAGGACAAGGGCGGTCCGGCCGCGGCCATCTCCTCGCAGCTGGGATCCTGTCCGCTGGGCTGGGAGCAGCTGTTCTCCCTCGGGCAAGCCTGTGGACGCGCTTTTCTCCCCTCCTATTCCCCGATTGTCGAAAAACGTCAGCCGTTGACCTACGGCGATCGGGAACGCGACTTCCAGCTCTACCGCCGGGGTCGCTACGTGGAATTCAATCTGGTCTGGGACCGCGGCACGATCTTCGGTCTGCAGACCAATGGCCGTACGGAATCCATCCTCATGTCCCTGCCGCCCCTGGTGCGCTGGGAGTACGGCTTCAAGGCCGAGGCCGGGTCCAGAGAGGCTCTGCTCACTGAGGTGTTCACCAAGCCTCAGGACTGGCTGGGTGATGCCTCACTCGAGGATCGTTGCCGTCCCCATCAGGCGGTGTCCTGACGCTCAGCCGCGTCCGACTCCCCGTTCCAGGGCATCGACGACGCGCAGAGCGAGGCATTCCACGGTCTGATCGCGCCGTGCGGGATCCCTGAGGCCCTGCTCGAGAGCGCCCTGAAGCATGCCGATCTCAAGGATGCCGATCCCGCGGCGCGGTCCTCCGAGCCCACCCCGGAACAGGCGTGGGAAGCGGCCGAACGCTTCCGCCAAGCTTTCATCCACAGTGTTGAGCCGGCGGTTGACAGCCGGGATCAGGCCGGAACCGAAGCCATAGGGGCTGTAGGCGTCGAAGTGGATCTCCAGGACGTACTCCCCTCGGGCTGAACGTCGTTTCGCCTGGGACCAGTTGGTGGCAGGGTTCGCGTGGTTGCGGATGGTCAGAGACGGTGGGGTGTAACCGCTGATGTTCAGCCCACGTGCCTGCCCGAGACGCACGACAGCGTCCTGCACCTTGAAATTCCAGAACAGTTCGTCCCGCATGCGGGCGTCCATGGGCGCCTGCTTGAGAACATCCACCGCGTATCCCGGAGTCCCTGCTCCGTCCATGGCCTGGGAGTCGGCATGGCCGGCCATCACAACGATCGGCAGATCCTTGCTCACCGGATCGAGGCCCCGCCAGCTCCCCGGCATCCGGGTTCGGGCTCCAAGCAAGGGATCGGGATCCGACGGCCTGGGGCAGTTTCCCTTGACCGCAGCAGGGGAGGGCGTCTCTGCCGCAGGCGGATCCGGTAACCAGTTGCGACCGGCAACCGTCAGGTCCTGCTGCCCTGAATCCTTCGGCTGCAGGGGGCGTTCCCCGGCGTTGGCCAGAACAAGTGCGGCCAGGGACAGCGTCGTGACGGCAAAGCTCACGGACGTGCGGCGACGGCACATCCAACCCGGGAGAGGCATCGGTTTGAAGTCAGATCGGAGAGGACAGCAGGGATCCATCGCTGGCCAGTTCAAGCGGGCCTGCCAGCTCCTGCTCGATGGCGATCAGCTCGTCGCGGTGGGCCCGCAGGCGCAGGGCACTGCCCCCTTGAGACGTTTCCTCGAGCAGCCGCAGTTCAAGCTGTTCGGTGCGGGCTGCCCGTCGGATGTAGATCACACCGGCCAGAGGGCCGAGGGCGATCAGAAGCAGAGGCCAGGCATGAAGCCCGGGCGCCAGCTGACGGAGGACGAGAGCGAAGCTGCCGGCTCCTGTGGCCGCCAGCAGCGAGAGGAGCACGGCTAGTGGGCGGCTCGCGGAGACCTCGCCGCTGAAGCGCAGCAGCTGGCGTTCAGCGTCTCCGCCATCCCGGTTCCATCCACGGGCTTCCAACCAGTGACTGAGCCCCTCAAGCACTTCCAGCGGTGGCCTGGGGGACTGGATGTCCACCACCGTGGTTCGATCCTTGCTGGCCGCCCGGAGAAAGAACACCAGGCCGATAGCCAGGAGCACCGTGAGCAGAAGTGTTGATTGGAAGCCCGGCGGCATGGTGGGCCTGAATTCGCTGAAACCTTACTCAGGTGCTCCGCTCTTCCTGGGATCAGGAGAGCACCAGGCTGTGGGAATCAAGCCAGCTGTGCCAGGGCTCCATCAGCCGTTCGGCTTCCCGTCTGGCGTCGGTCTGCAGATGCAGCATCCGCCGTGGACGGCCCCGGCTCGGGCAGCGTTGGGTGTAGGTGCTGATCGAACCCTGCTGCTCGAGAAAATCGAGGGCCTGTTGCAGCACGGTTTCGGAAAGCCGCAGCTGGGGTTTGTCCCTGTTCAGCTTCTGCAGCAGTCCGGAGGGATAGTTGTCGTCTTTGAGCAGGCATTCCAGAACCCAGCAGACGGCCAGTTCCAGGTCGAGGAACTGCGGCGGCGGCTGACGGAAATACTGTTCGATATCTGCAAGGCAGGTGCGTGAAGGCTTGCGGCGGGAGAACACAGCGGCTGAGTCGCTGACTCCATCAAAAGCGATCTCATTTTGAGATTCAAGAGGGAGTTTGTGATTCGGCTGGCCGCGGGCCCGCCAGACTCGAGCAGTTGCCGGGAACTCACCCGTGGCTGATTCGCCGACTAGTCCTGCTGAATTCGCTGTCTTTGACAGGGACCTTGATCAAGCCTGGACCGACCGCTACCTGCAGATGGATGCCCTGGCGGTCGACACCGAAGCGATGGGACTGGTGCACGGTCGCGATCGCCTCTGTCTGGTGCAGATCGCTGATCAGGACGATCGCGTCGCCTGCGTGCGCATTGCCCTCGGTCAGAGCGAGGCCCCCCAGCTGCGCAGGTTGATGGAGGCTGAGACGGTGGAAAAGGTGTTTCATTTCGCCCGATTCGATGTGGCGGCTCTGGCCAGCGGGCTGGGGATCGCCGTCCACCCCTTGTTCTGCACCAAGGTCGGCAGTCGGTTGGGCCGCACCTACACCCCTCGCCATGGACTCAAGGATCTGGTGCAGGAACTCGTGGGTGTGGAGCTGGACAAGGGGGCCCAGAGCAGTGATTGGGGTCGCGTCGACGAACTCACCGATGCGCAGCTGGCCTATGCCGCCAACGATGTGCGCTACCTGCTGCCGGCACGCCGGAAACTGGAGACGATGCTGCGCCGTGAGGGGCGCTGGGAGCTGGCCCAGCGCTGTTTTGGCTGCATCCCTGTCGTGGCTGAGCTGGATCGTCTGCGCTTCAACCAGACCTTCGAGCACTGACGGGGGCGGACAGCTCAGTCCTCGAGCATGAAGTCGGCATGCCCTTCGCTGGACTGCAGCAGGGCTCCGAGTTCCTGGCTCCGGGATGTGTCCAGCTCATCCAGCATCTCCTGAGCCACCCGACGGCGGTCTTCCACAGCCCTGCTCCCAGCACGGGCTGATGCCATGTCCACCTGGCGTCGGGCACTGGCAAGGCTGATGCCGAGCCCGCTGGCGAGCCTGGCGCACAACTTCACGTATTCGGGATCTTGAAGGGCGGCCATCTCTGCTTACCGGATGCCTTCAGTATCCGTGCAACCGGTCCAGGACCAGCCGTGCCAGGCGGGCACTGCCTCCGGGAGGTCCCATCCGGTGCCGTCCGATGCCACCAAGCTTCGTCCTCAGTGCTGCATCATCCAGCAGTTGAGCGAGTCGTTCGGCCAGCTCGGATGGAGTGCGACAGGGCCGCACAGCACCTCCCAGCAGCCGGCTCTGACGGACTGCAAATCCCCACTGGAACTGGGGTCCCGGTCCCGGCAGAGAGACGGCCGGAATGCCCAGCCCTACCAGCTGTTCCGTGGCGGTGCCCGCGGTGGCCACTCCGGCTTCCGCCCAGCCGGCCCATCGCGCGAAGCACCCGGGGCCGATGAGGATCATGCGTCGTCCGCTCACCCAGCAGGCCGCCGCCTCGAGTGACTCCGACGGGGGCAGGCTGCGGCGATAGCCCTGATCCAGCAGCACCCGCTCGAGCGCTGACAGGGGCGGCTGCGATCCCACCGCCACCAGCACCGCCAGAGGGACCGGGGTGTGCATCGAGGACAGGGACCCCAGCAAGCGCCGGAAATTCTCCAGGGCCTCCGGCATGCGGCTGCCACAGAGCAGCAGCACGCGACGGCAACGGCAGAGCGCTGTCGGGACCGCGACTCTTTTAAGACCATCCATCATCGGATTGCCGGGAGCGAGGGCGTCAATCCCGTGCTGACGCAAGCCCCGGGCTGTGAGTCGGTCGCGCACCGCCACGAGCCGGCAGCGGTCACGCCGCATCAGAGCCCACTCCCAGGGATCCCATTCGCTGCCTTTGACGCGGTGGTAGCGGTCGCTGATGGAACGCCCCGGACCGCTTCGCCAGGTGTAATCGCTCTTCGGTGTGCCGATGAATCCGTACGGAGCACCGCTGCTGAACGCCAGGGCCAGCGGCAGCAGATCGCCCACAGCCAGCATCCGCCGCCCCTGTCTGGCCAGGCGTTTCACCAGGCGCCACTGATTCCAGCTCAGCAGCGGCAGACCGGCGGCAAGATCCTCCAGCAGCCCGCGGAGACTCTGATTGCTGAAGCCCCCGCTGGGGAGGCTGGCGTTGGGGCCGACCCTCTGCAGCCATCCAGCCTGGATGGCGTTGCTGAATACACTGCCACCGCCCACGAGAGACAGCACCTCAAGGGGCAGTCCCGGGCGGAACCGGTGGATCTCCTCCAGGACTCGCAGGGCGATCAAATCCTCGCCGTGGCCATTGCTGAGAACGAGAAGTGCAGCTTCTTCGCGGCTGATACGATCCCCTGATGGGAATGGCGATTCCCGATCGGCGGCATGGCCAAGTGGTAAGGCAGAGGATTGCAAATCCTTTATCCCCAGTTCGAATCTGGGTGCCGCCTTCGAATGCTCACCAACGTCTGACATCCCCGTTTGGATGCCCCCGACTCTCGCAGCCGGTGGTCATCACGTCGATCCCTGGAACTCAGTAGTCGTTGTCGGCGACGCACATCCCCAGGCAGCGGATTCCATTGCTGGCCGTGCGGCGACAGTGGTTGCAGAGGACCGGCTCCCGGTCCTCGCTCTTCTGGCCGGTTCCGGCGGATTGATCCGCAGCTTCGCCAGTGCCGGAGGAAGATGGGGCGGAGACCATGAACGGTTCGGATGATGGGGCGATCATGGCGCGCAGGGACGCGGGGCGGTTGAACGGGATCGGCTTCGGCACCTGGGCCTGGGGCAATCAGCTGGTCTGGGGGTACCAGCCCGAACGGGATGACCCTGTGCTGGAGGAGACGTTCCTGGAGGCGGTCAGGTCAGGCCTGCGTCTGGTGGATACCGCGGATTCCTACGGCACCGGGCGGTTGAACGGTCGCAGCGAAGCTCTTCTCGGTCGTTTCGTTCAGGCCTTGCCGGCCACCCTGCAACGCGAGCTTCTGGTCGCCACGAAACTGGCGCCGTTCCCCTGGAGGATCGGCCGACGCGGACTGGATCGAGCCTTCGCTGCCAGCCGTGACCGCCTCCAGGGGCACCTTGAGAGAGTCCAGCTGCACTGGTCGACGGCTCGGTATGCCCCCTGGCAGGAGGTGTCGCTTCTGGATGGACTGGCTGATCTCGTGCTGAACGGTGCCGTGCGCGAGCTGGGCGTCTCCAACATGGGGCCCAGGCGTCTCGAGTGGATGCAGGATCGACTCGAGCAGCGTGGCGTGCGTCTGAGCAGTGTTCAGGTGCAGTTCTCCCTGATGGCTCCCGGGGATCACCGACTGCAGGACCTGCTGGCGATCTGCCGGAAGCAGAGCATCGAGGTGCTCGCCTACAGCCCTCTGGCCTTCGGAGTGCTCGGCCAGCCTCCCGATGCGCAGCCTCGTCCTGGAACGCTTCTGCGTCGCAGGCTGTTCAACCGGTTGCTGCCGGCCAGCCTCCCGTTGCGGCAGGAACTGAAGGGGATGGCAGATCGTCGCGGTGTCTCGATGGTTCAGGTGGCTCTGAACTGGTGCCGAGCCCATGGAGCAACACCGATCCCCGGGTTGCGCAGCCCTGCCCAGGCTCGCGAGGCGGCCGCTGCCCTGAGCTGGGAGCTCACCCCAGAGGAACAGGATCGGCTGGACACGCTCCGCAGCAGGTGTCCGGTGAGAATGCCTGCCAATCCGTTCGAGAGTGCCTGAGCGAGACGATCAGGCCTCGGCGATGTGATCCTCCGGATCAGGACTCACCACCACCGGCAGGCTGTTGGCGGCCTCGCTGCGCAGTGGAACAACCTTGTCTTGGTCCGGCTTCGGAGTGGCTTTGGCGGCTTCCAGTTGCCGCTCGCATGCGCTCAGAGCCTCCTGCAGCAGGGAGTCGAAGGTGGCACCGGGCAAACGGTGTCGGGCTACCTCGAGAAAGGTGCGTGGCAGGGACTCCCCAGCAGCGTTGCGAAGAGCCGGATTGCTGCGTCGTTGCTCCTGCTCCTCCTCGATGGCCCGGATGAACCGATGGGTCACATCCCGTTTGGTGGTGGCCTTGATCAGGGTGTCGCGATCCTGAGGTGCCTGCCCGAGCTCCTGCTCAAGGTCCTTGATCCGGCGTTCAAGGCTGTCAAGGACCTCTGCGGCTTCCTTGCTGATGTGCGCCAGTTGTCCGTCAGAAAGGTGCGGGAGATCAGCCACGAACACCTTGCCGTGATCGCGCAGGGTCAGAAAGGTCGGTCTCGGTCCTTGTCGGTGTCCGTTGGGTCGTTCGTGGGAGGTGGAGATGGGGCGTCTAGGAGGCGTGGGTCCCGCAGAGGACCGACGCCGCGTGGTGCGCTGGGGTCTATCAAGAGGCATCGGATTTGTCCGGATGTATCGACGCTGCTATCGGAAAAGGATCCGATGTGCTGTGAGTGATTTTAATCGATTGAAATTGAAGACGCCCTCCGGCCTGCGCTGATGTTGGAAAGCGAAGCAATTACTGAGGAATTCCGCTGATCTCAGGTGGATCACCCGCTGCTCGGGAGAGGACTTCCCCGATGCTCCAGGCCTGCTGCTGCTGCTCACGGCAAAGGTCCAGCACGGCGTTCTCCTGATCGGAGGGAACCACCAGGCAGTAACCGATGCCGAGGTTGAAGGTGTGCCACATGTCCCGTTCCGGGATGTCTCCTGCCTGCTGAAGCCATGCGAACAGATCCGGTCGCGGCCAGCTTCCTGGGTCAATGGCGATGCGTGTCGCCTCGGGCAGGCAGCGAGGGAGGTTCTCCGGCAAGCCACCTCCGGTCACATGGGCCATGCCGTTGACAGTCAGTCCGTTCTTCAGAAGGCTCTGCACCACGCCTGGATACAGCTGCGTCGGCGTGAGCAGGTCCTTGATCAGCGGCCGCTGTTCTGAGCCGTAGACGGTGGAAGCGTCGGCCTCCATCCGCTCCAGAACCCTGCGGACGAGGCTGTAGCCATTGCTGTGGACACCGCTGCTGGCCAATCCGATGACCCGGTCACCGGGGTGGATGCTGCTTCCATCGATCAGCTCCTCAGCCTCGACGACGGCGACACAGAAGCCTGCAAGGTCATAGCGGCCATCTGGATAAAACCCAGGCATCTCAGCGGTTTCCCCCCCCAGCAGGGCACAGCCGCTGAGTCGGCAGCCCGCGGCGATGCCTTCCACCACCGTGGCCATGGCGTCAGGGGAGAGGGCGCCCGTCGCCATGTAATCGAGGAAGAACAGGGGGGAGGCGCCGGAGGTGATCACGTCGTTCACGCACATCGCCACCAGATCGATGCCGACACCGTGATGCCCGTGGTGCTGCTGGGCCAGTTCGAGCTTCGTGCCGACTCCATCCGTCCCGGCCACCAGCAGGGGCTGGCGCAGCCCCTCTGGAAGCCGCATCATTCCGCCAAAGCCGCCGAGGCCTCCCATCACCTCGGGTCGGTGGGTTGCCTCCACAGAGGTTCTGATCCGTTCCACGAAGGCGCGACCCGCTTCAACGTCGACGCCGGCGCTCTTGTAGTCCATGGGTCTGAGCCGATGTTCTGATCCTGCCCCGGCGCCGTTGTCGTGACGGTGCAGACAGCGTCAGCCTGCCTGATCAGGTGAGCTGATCGCTGTGAGAAGTGCGGCTGATCAGAAAGACTTCGGATCCTGCGGAGCAACCTCAGTGTTCATGCCGGACCTCGTCATGGCAGCAGCCTGTCTTTCGCTGCCATGACCGCGATGGAGGCGGGGCGTGATCGCAAGAGATGCTCCCTAGGTTCCTTGTGACGAACTTCTAAGCAGGCCTGTTCTGACGATCAGCCGCAGGGCAGATCGCGAAGGCCATTCAGGATGCGAACCTTTCTGACCCTTTTCAGCCTGACCGGAGCGATCTCGGCAAGTGCTGCCGTCATCCCGGTCGTGGCGAGCGATCTCTCCTCACTGGACGGAGGCGAGCCGTTGGAGGTTTCTTCCGAGATGTCGTCCGAGCAGGGCCCGATGCTCCTCCCGGACGATGTGGTGGAGACTCCGGAACCACCTGTTGCTGTCTTGCCGAAGCCCAAGGTCAAGGTTGTTCCTGATGTTGCGAAGGTGATCACAGGTGAAGCCAGTTGGTATGGCCCGGGCTTCTACGGCAATCGCACGGCCAACGGTGAGATCTACCGCCCGGGAACGATGACGGCGGCCCACCGCACACTTCCCTTTGGAACCAAGGTGCGCGTGACCAATCTCTGGAACGGTCGCTCCGCCGTGATCCGGATCAACGACCGCGGTCCCTTCGTGGCACATCGGGTCATCGACCTGGGGCATGGAGCCGCAAGCACTCTTGGTCTGACTGGCTCCGGCATCGCTGAAGTCCGCCTCGAGGTGCTGCGCTGAAGCCACACCTGCTGCGATCAGCTGCGGAACTCAGCGTCTGGCGTCGAGGCCTGGATCGTCCCCTTTCCTTTGTCCCGACGATGGGAGGACTCCATGGGGGACATGGTCAGCTGATGCGATCTGCCCGTTCCTCGGATCAGGGCCCGGTGCTGGTGAGCATCTTTGTGAATCCGCTGCAGTTCGCTCCCAACGAGGATTTCGCGCGGTATCCCCGCACTCTGGATGCTGACGTTGCTGTGGCCGAATCCTGTGGGGCCGATGCGATCTGGGTTCCGTCCGATGCAACGGTTTATCCGGATGGGCCTGAGGATGTGATGCGCATTCAGGTGCCGGATTCTCTCCAGCGGTCACTCTGTGGTGGCGGTCGCCCTGGCCACTTCGATGGAGTCGCCACCGTCGTGGCCCGCCTTCTGGCCATGGTGCGCCCGGATCGTCTGGTGCTGGGAGAGAAGGACTGGCAGCAGCTGGTCATCCTCCGCAGGCTTGTGGCTGATCTGGGTCTTCCGTTGTCCGTGCTGAGCGTTCCGACCGTGCGGGAGTCGGACGGTCTGGCTTTCAGCTCTCGCAATCGTTATCTCTCCGGGGAACAACGCGAACGGGCGGCTGCTCTGCCACGGCTGCTGCGGGCGACGGACGATGGCGCCATCGATCGACTTCCCAACGCACTCAGGGATGCCGGCCTTGAGGTGGAGTATGTAGAGAGAGTGGATCCCGTCACCCTGCAGCCCTGCGGTCAGGAGAAGGCGATCTCTCTGTTGGCCGCGGCGGTTCGTTGCGGCGGTACCCGTCTGATTGATCACGTTTTTCTGATGAGCCGAGCTCCCCTTGTCGCCATCGATGGTCCGGCCGGGGCCGGTAAGAGCACGGTGACCAGAGCCTTCGCCGAGCGATTGGGTTTGACCTATCTCGACACCGGGGCGATGTATCGCTCCGTGACCTGGCTTGTGAGGAGCCATGGGGTGGACCCTGCCGATGGGGCGGCGATCGAGCCGCTGCTGGATGGTCTTGATCTTCAGCTCAAGTCGCTGCCTGCGGGTGGTCAGCAGGTTCTGGTGAATGGAAAGGATGTGAGCACCGTGATCCGTTCGCCGGAGGTCACGGCGTCCGTGTCCGCGGTGGCGGCCCATCGGTGTGTGCGTCAGGCGCTGACCAACCAGCAGCAGGCGATGGGGGCGAAGGGAGGTCTGGTGGCGGAGGGACGTGACATCGGCACTGCCGTGTTTCCCGACGCCGAGCTGAAGGTGTTTCTCACCGCCACGGTCGCGGAGCGGGCCCGCCGTCGGGCCCTGGATCTGGAGCAGCGCGGCTTCCCCGTTCCAGAGCGCTCTGAGCTGGAGGCGCAGATCGCCGAGCGGGACCGGCTGGACAGCACCCGGGAGGAGGCCCCGTTGGTGAAGGCTGCCGATGCGGTGGAGCTGATCACCGATGGCATGAGCATTGATGCCGTGATTGATGAGCTGGTGGGGCAGTTCCGCTCGCGGGTGGGTGAAGAGGTCTGGCCTACGCCTGGGAACTGAGCTCGTCCAGGAGGTTGCTGCAGGCGTCCTCCAGCAGATCCAGCACATGCTCGAAACCGGCTTCACCTCCGTAATAGGGATCCGGAACTTCGGTTTCAGTGAAGCGCTGGGCGTAACTCAGCATCGGCCGCACGGTCGCTGTGGCGCGTCGTCCGGCTTCCCGGGCCAGGCCCTGAACGGCCGTCAGGTTGGCGTCATCCATGGTGAGGACCAGATCGAAGTCACTCAGGTCGTCCAGGCTGATTTGACGAGCACGGCTTGGCAACTGGATTCCGCGACGGCCGGCGGCCGCCTGCATGCGCCGGTCAGCGGGGTTGCCGGTGTGCCAGCCACCGGTGCCGGCGGAATCCACCACGAACCGGTCGCTGAGTCCCCGCTGATTCAGCAGGTGCAGGAACACCCCTTCGGCGGCTGGCGAGCGACAGATGTTGCCAAGGCAGACGAACAGCAGCTTCTGAGTCATCCGGTGGACAGGCGTTGGAGGGCGAGCTGGGCCCGCAGACGCACCACCTTGACATTTTCACGGCATTCCTCTGACAACTCCTGCAGGAGCGCGCACCCCCGATCTGCCAGGGGCTCTGGCGGTGGCGTCAGGCTGAGCCGTCGTTCCAGACCGTAGGCAGCCGCATATCGCACCACCCACTCATCGTCACGGGCGGCGCGAAAGAGGGCGAGATAACAGCGCGACAGATCAGCCGGTGCCGTGGAACCGACGAGGTCGAGTTCAGCGAGCCCACGGGTCGCTGCACGTCTCACACTGGGAGCGATGTCTGCCTGGAGGGCGCGATCGAGCAGCTCCAGGCCCCGGGGATCCCGCAGGGCGGCGATGACCCGCACGACCCATGCTCTCGCGCCATAGTTCTGAGCATCAAGGCTCATCAGCAGGGTGGGGACGATGGCTCGGCCCAGAGCGATCAGCCCTTGCGTGGCCACGGCGGCAACCGCTGGATTGTTGTAACCGAGCACCTTGATCAAGGTGGGAGCCGCCGCTGGATCTTCCTGGGCGCAGATGGCCTGAGTTGCACGCACCAGCTCGGGAGTGGTTCTGGCGTCATCCAGGTGACGGATGGCACTGTCCAAGGCAACCGATGGCATCAGAGCAGCCTGTCCATCACATCGAGAATGGTGCTGTCACCGCTCTGTTCGGCAAGACCTCTCAGCGCCACCAGTTTGAGACTGCTTTCAACCGTTGCCGCCTCAATGGCCGGCAGCGAAGCAGTCCAGCCCGTGGCCCCGAGATCAAGCAGGGCTCCGCGGCGTACCAGAGGTTCCGGATGCAGCAGCAGTTGCTCGAGTTCGGAAGCCCATCGCTGGTCTCCGGTGATCTGGAGCAGGGCCCGACAGGCGGCTGCGCGGATCAGGGGTCTTGGATGCTGGGTGAAGGGGGTGATCGTCTCAATGACGCTTGGCGTTGCCACCCCGATGGCTCCGAGAGCTTCCAGGATCGCTTCGCAGGGTTCCTGGAGCAGGGCCGATCCAGGTTGCTCCCGGCCCGCCTGCTCCGGCCCTCCGGCAATCAGATGGCACAACGGGCCGACGGCTTCGGTCGCCCGATGGAGCCCCAGGCTGCGTGCCGCTTCCTCACGGACGGAGTAATCAGAGGATTTCAGCAGAGGCAGCAGGGCGCTGAGAGCCGGTGCGTCCTGCAGCATGCCGAGAGCACGGATGGCATTCAGAGCCACACCGCGGCGCTCTGGATCAACGGGAACCTGACTGAGCGCAGACAGGGTGTCGAGCAACAACGTCACCGCCTGCGGGTGTCTGCTGCGCATCTTCCCCAGCCACCAGGCTGCGTAGTACTGAGCCGGAACGTCCTCGGTCTGGCGGAGGTTGGCGATCACCTGAGCTTCGCTCAAAGGTTCCATCACAACCACTCCGCCGGCAAGTCATCACCCCAGCTTGAGGTCCGCTGGAATCGAAACGCTCCAGCGACCGACCCCCAGCATTGTTCGTTGGAGACGGGGTCGTGGCCTCGATCCAGGGTCGTCAGTTCATCCCCCCAGAGGTGAAACGTGCTGAAGAGCACGGTGTCCTTTCCGTTCCGATGCACGATGCACCGGCAGCCAGGTTCGATGGCTCCGTGGTAGCCATTGTCCTGTTCCAGTACCTGGTAGTGGCACTGGTCAACGGCAACAAGATCACCCTCGACAATCTGCCGTCGACATTCGGGATCAAATGTCGCAGAGGCAAAGCGGGACGGATCGCGGAAGGCGTGATTCCAGAGTTTGATCACACCTGGGGATTGCTCCTCAGCCCGGATCATCCGCAGCCTGTAGGGATTGCTCGGATCAACCGCGTAAGTCTGTTCCAGAAGGATGGATCCGGGCCTGAGATGGTCCAGTGGGCGATAACGCAGAAAGATGTGGGAATAGAGCGGTGGGTTGTCGAAGGCCTGCTTCTGATTGCTGTATTCCCCACAGAGCAGGCTGAGAAAACGACGCACGGTGGAAGTCATCTCAGCTCAGCTGGGCTTGATAGACAGGAACAATAAAAAAAGCCCCCCGGTGGGGGGCTTTCAACGCATCGGGACCTGATCAGATCAGGGAGTTGATGGCGTAATCGATGTAGCTGTTGGCTTCGGTGGCGGCGTCGCCGCTGAGCCCATGATTGGCTTTGATGTGCTTCAGAGCTTCCACGTACCAGGAGGGGGAGAGCTCGAAGGTGCGGTTGATTTCTGCCAGACCGGCAATCAGGTAGTCGTCCATGGGGCCGGTGCCACCTGCCACCAGGCAGTACGTGATCATGCGCAGGTAGTACCCGACGTCGCGGGAGCACTTGGCCTTGCCTTCCGGGGTGGCGGAGTAGTTGGACCCCTCCATCTGGGTGGTGTAGGGGAACTTGCTGTAAACGGCCTGAGCAGCGCCGTTGACCAGAGAATCAGCTTTCGAGGTCAGTGCCTTGGCAGCTTCGAGGCTGGCCTTGGCACGGCTGAAGCGACCGGAAGCGGCCTGCACTTCGGTATTGCTCAGGAAGCGTCCCTGGGAATCGGCAGCTGCGACAGCTTCGGTGAGAGGGGTTTTCATGATGAAAGTAAGAAGCGGTTAGACGAAGAGGGCTGATGCCTGGATCAGGCCACAGATGCGGCTGCGCGGTCGAAGTAGGTGCCGATCTCGCTGCTCAGAGAGGCGCAGTCACCGGAGGTGATGCCGTTGCGGTCGTTGACCATGGACAGAGCGGCGTCCTTCATCAGGTTCACGCCGGCTGCAACGGAAGCACCGGGAGTGCCGAGGGCGAGATAAGTCTCACGCAGGCCGTTCAGGCAGCGGTCCTCCATCACGGAAGCGTCACCGGTGAACACGGAGTAGGTGACGTAGCGAAGGATGATCTCCATGTCGCGCAGGCAGGCAGCCATGCGACGGGAGGTGTAGGCGTTGCCGCCGGGGGCGATCAGTGCAGGCTGCTGAGCGAACAGCTGGCGGGCTGCATTGGCAACGATTGTGGAGGCGTTGCTGGAGATGCGGTTGACGGCATCCAGACGCTTGTTGCTGTCAGAGACGACGGCGGCGAGAGCGTCAATCTCGCTGGTGCTGATGAACTGTCCCCGGGCGTCGGCCTGGGCGACAACCTTGGTGAAGGCGTCGAACATTTGGAACTCCTCTTGGCAGCGTCTAAATGGGTGTCACAGACACCGGAGGGACATCGTAAGGAAGGTCCCGTCGGGGTCGGTGAGATTCTCGCCAAGTGCTCGAGGAGCTCCCGAAGCCTGTTCATAATGCTTAATCCCTGTCGCCGGAAGGGATGTCTGATGGGTGTCCTTCGGCGATTCCTTCAGAGATCGAACAGAACTGTATGGATGTAGTTCTCAGTCCAGTCACTGCCGTGAAAGCGAGTCAGCATCCCGCGTGCGGGATCCTTTTCGGCGCGGTAATCCGTGTAACGGCGTTGTCCGGCGAGCAGATCATCCCGTCGTGCATCGGAAACAGGTTCGGCTTCAGCTGCAAGTTCGAGATACAACCTCAGATAGTCGTTGAAGGCAGGACGAACCACGGTCTCGATCAAATGGTCTCCCTCTTCTCCGAGAGGCAGCCGGGTCCAGAGAAAGCCTGGTGAGAAAAAAGGCTGCGCCTCTTCCGGGATCGGTCCCCCATCCGGGAGCTTCTCCCGCCAACGCTCGAAAATCGGCATCAGCCGATTCCAGACCGGACGGGTGTGCTGTTCATCTGATTTGTCTGCCGGCTGCAGGTCAAGTGCGAGCAAATGACCGGAAGGCAGGGTCACCAGATCACCCCCGAAAAACGGCAGGTCGAATCGGGAGAGGGGGTTGATTACGAAGTTGAGCACTGATGCTGCCGCCCCGGCATCCACACAAGCGGCTCGCACCTGCCGGAACTTCTCGGTTCGGCAAGCCCATGTGGCCGTGGTGACGGTCACCGGCTTGGATCGTGACCCGGTGATGTCCTGTTTCTGAAGAAATTCCTCGGCGACCGGATAGGGCTGGATGTTCAGTGGATGAAGGGCATTCACTGCATCATCGAGAAAGGGTTGCCAAGTCCAGCCAGGCAGGACGACTGGATCGGTGCTCGATGGGCGTTCGGGTGTCATCAGCGAGCGGAGGCGGGGAAGAGAAACTCGTGCAGGAAGCGATCCGACCAGTCCTTGCCGAAGTGACTGGTGAACAGTCCATGGGCTGGATCCCGGTCGGCGCTATAGACGTCGTAATTCTCCTGAAGTTTCTGCACGTCTTCCGGTGATATTGAGGATGAGGCTGTGGAGGCTTCATCGTGCAAGTCCCAGTAGGCCTTCAGAAAGGAGCTGAAGGCGGGAGGCAAGGATGTTTCAGCCTGTTCGGAACCACCACGGCAGAAAAGCAGCCAGGACGAAAAATATTGATTCGGATCAAAGGATCGCATCGTCTCTTCACCATTTAGATCAGGGAAGCGGGCACTCAGATCCTTCAGGCCATCAAAGTGACGGTCAAGGTAATCTTTGTCTTGGACCAGTGGCTGGAAGTCAAGAACTGCCACAAGCTTCTGACGAGCACCAAACCAGAGCAAATCAATTCCCATCAGGGGATGATCCAAGCTGTAATCGGGGTAGGCAACAGAGTTGAGAACTTGGAGACTTTCACCGGCGTCAAGTCGGGTGACGCGCCAGCGGCGAAAACCTGGAACCTTCCAGAGCCAACTTTGAATGGTACTGGTGCGCTTTTGAGATTGATTGCGTTCCAGGCCTGCCGGTATTTCAACGGATATTCCGCCGCGGGCTTTGATCGCAGTTTGTAATTCCTCAAGAAACGGATCAAACATGACAGTCAGGCTCCGTGGGATGAAGTATTGCTGGCCATCTGCTTGGCATGCTCAGCGATAGCCGTGATGTCAGCGTCAGTGGGACAGCGGAATTCAGTGCAGTAGGTGGTCATCGCGACACCATCCAAGCACTGAACTGAGCTCACCCTCATGCGGATCTGATCAGTGACGAACCAGCATCGTTCAATACCGATATTGGTGTCATATCGCGTGGTGATCGTCAGTACACCATCCTCGGCGAAGCTGTAAGTGCTTAGAACGGCTTGCTTTTCAACGTATCCCACATCTCTGAGGAGGAATCCCCTGCGATCGTTGCCATTGTCGGGTACGTCGATGACCACGGCAGCGTAGTCATCGTTCCTGACCCCTTTTTTGATATTGCTTTCCCACCAAAAGCGCGCTCCCCCTGTGCTGTTTGCTGTATTGATATTGAGTGCTTCGCAGATTCTGCTGACAGCAGGGTCGTCTGCCTTGAAAGGTTCGATCACAAGATTAGAATCTGCTGCTTCGTCATCTTGGTGATCCAGATGATGCACAGCGCGTCGATTCAACCAGGTTCCGCGGCTTGATTCGAAGAAGTCCACCATTGTCATTGGGGGAGAGGATATTGGCGACATCATGATTAACGTGTAGAACTAAATAGGTCAGACGAGGTGCAAGGTCTTGAGTCTGGGAGTCAGGCTTGTGCCTGCTGGGCATTTCTTTGTGCTACAAGCTGAGACATGACCTCGTCGAGTCGTTGTAGCTCTGGATGCTCAGCAATTGTTGCGTCGATTTTTTTCTGGGACAGTCGAAGTTTCTTCCCAAGCCCGACCACGTCTTGAAAAAGTCTCTCTCGGTAGGCAGACAGTTCATCAATAGACTCCTGTAATTCCTCAAGACTTGGCAGATCAGAAGCGGATTGGTCCACAAAGCACCGGTCGATCAGTTTTGGATTTTAAACCTTCTAACTTCCAGTCCTGGCCTTGGCTGAGTTCCTCGACGCTTCGGAGGGGACCTGTCCGTTCGTGGAGCTCTCAAAGCTGCCTGTGAGGAAGGGGGGAATCGCTGCTTTACGCCCCAAGGTGACAAACCCTTGCGTGATCGCGACGGTTTTGGAAGCTTGCCTGGGACCGGGGTTTAGCTTGGCGATGCGCTTCTCCCTCCTTTGGGCTCTCAGGTCCTCGTGACTTGTTCCCCAGGCGGTTTCCGAAGCACCGCATCTCCAAAACTGTCTGGCCCCCAATGCTCGACGCATTTTCCCGCACAGTCGTCAGCGCTGACGCTAAAACTGCACCCGTGGGTGGTAGCGAGCTCGCTAGCCTCCGCTCATACGTGCGTGACGGCAACAAGCGTCTGGACGCTGTCAACGCCATCACCTCCAATGCTTACTGCATCGTCTCTGATGCAGTCACCGGCATGATCTGCGAAAACACTGGCCTCATCCAGGCCGGTGGCAATTGCTATCCCACCCGTCGCATGGCTGCCTGCCTTCGTGACGGCGAGATCGTGCTTCGCTACATCAGCTACGCACTCTTGGCTGGCGACGCTTCCGTTTTGGATGACCGTTGCCTCAATGGTCTGAAAGAGACTTACATCGCCCTGGGTGTTCCCACTCAGTCTGCTGCTCGTGCTGTGGCGATCATGAAGTCTGCAGCTACGGCTCTGATCGGTCAGACCAACTCGCCTGCAAGCGGTGGCGCCAAGTACCGCAAGATGGAAACCACCCAGGGTGACTGCTCTGCACTGGTGTCTGAAGCTGGCTCTTACTTTGATCGCGTGATCGGCGCAATCAGCTGATCGGCGACTGACTACGTCTTCTTCTTTCCTCCTCAGCACCCTTACCTAAGGATCTCAAATGAAATCCGTCGTCACGACTGTTGTGACCGCAGCTGATGCAGCCGGTCGCTTCCCTTCTCAAAACGACCTCGAGGCTGTTCAGGGCAACATCCAGCGTGCAGCTGCACGTCTGGAGGCCGCTGAAAAGCTGGCCGCTGGCCTCGACAACGTCACCCGTGAAGCTGGTGATGCTTGCTTCAATAAGTACGCCTACCTCAAGCAGCCCGGCGAAGCCGGTGACTCCCAGGTAAAGATCGACAAGTGCTACCGCGATCTCGGTCACTACCTCCGCCTCATCAACTATTGCCTCATCGTTGGCGGCACCGGCCCCCTCGATGAGTGGGGTATCGCCGGAGCAAGAGAGGTTTATCGCACTCTTGGGCTTCCAACCAACGCGTACATCGAAGCGCTCACCTACACTCGCGATCGTGCCTGCGCACCTCGCGACATGAGCGCTCAGGCTCTGAATGAATTCAAGAGCTACCTTGATTACACCATCAACGCTCTGTCCTAACTCAGTACTGGACATGATCTATTGGGGGGCATCTGCCCCCCTTTTTTGATGACTGCAATGTGTTGAGGTTTTGATCACGCTCGAGCTGTGGCTCCATTAAGGTTGATAAGAAGGAGTTCTTTTCATGACTACATTCATTCTCTCGCATAATTTGCAGGTTCAGTCTTCAGAAGTGCCGGCCTTCCGGCTTGAAGAGTTGGCTTCGGGGATCCAATCTGTCTCCGCAACATTTATTTCTGCAAATGTAATTGAACATCCTCATTGGATTTTGTCTTTGACATCAAATGCATCTCCCTGCGATATGGCTATGGAATTGGTTGTTGCTTGGAAACAGCTGAGATCTCAGCTTGGCCACGATACAAGCCATACAGTGTTGGCACTTGGCGGGCGTAAAGACTCCGAGGCAGCACCAGGAGCGCCACTTCAACAAGGTTTCTGGGGTGTCGATATTGTCGAGACGCAGGATGAAAAGTCTTTTCTGCAAGCTATCAACTGGGATGTCTTGAAGTCCAACCGACCTGTCGATGGTGTCTTTGAGGTTTCCTCCAACTCCTGATCAGGATGCTTTGCGCCGACTCAGGAACTGTGGTCTGTTAGTCCCTCTCGATGTAGAAAATATTAGGACAACTCAATAAAATTCTGATGGCTAAGTTGAGATTTGTTCTGGGCGCTTAATTCTAAAATCTTCGTCTCCAGGGGATTTGACGTTGACTTTGTTATTGTCACTTTTTAGTATTTTTTGGAGCCTTGCCAGAAGTTTTCGTGAAAGTAATGGGTTAATTTCGACGCTTTTTCTTTAAATGCTTTGAGTAAACCATCTGAAATCCTCTCAACTAGCTTGTGGAATTTTGGGTGTCTTGTGTGGTGTGGGGCTAAAGTCGATGACTGAGTCCGCGCTCTTCTGTTTTGCTAAATGTGGCGATTGACGGAGATGGGCATGTAGAATTATTCAAAAATCATGATCTCGGATGTCGGGGCTATTTGACAACATTCATCTTGGGCTGGCTCAAGACGACGCTATTAAGATTTTGGCGAAGGATGCTCAAGATCTTGATAGCGGTAGTGACTATTATATGGCTGTTTCCCACTTGATTAACTTCCCTGGCCCTGCAGCGAACGACGCTTTGCTGAGCTTTCTTTGCAAGACATCAACTGAATCGTCTGTTCGTTTGGCACAACGAAAGGCTGTCGAAGTTCTTGCAAGATTGGGAGTTGATTCAGCCCAGTCGAAGATTGCCAGTTTTCTTGATAGTTCTGATATCTATATGGTCGAAAATGCTGCTTGGGCCCTGGCACGGTTGAACTGTCAGGACCGGTCTGTGCATCAGCGCTTGATTCAGTTGTTGGATGATCCCAATCAAAATCAAAGAGTTATTATTCAGAGTCTGTCTCAGCTCAGTGTCATCACGGCACTATCTAGAATCGCTTCATTGAAGGATCATGAACGGTCTTCTATAAGAGGTGCGGCAATTGCGGCCACGATTAACTTGTCAGGAGATCGAACACGTCTTGGTGAGCTAAGTGATCATCTGTTTGATTCTAATCAGATGGATCGTCAGTCGGCAGTCCAGGATGTCATCGATGCTGGTGGGATTGAACTCTTACCAACGTTACTCAAGGCACCCGTTTCACCAGCATTTCGGCTTAGAGCTGTGCGTGCTCTTGTAGAAAACTCGTTGGCAAAACAGCCAAAAAGTGAGGCTCTGTCAGCTGTTGACCAGGTTCTTCGGGATGATCCTAGGTCGATCACGGTGCTCCATCACTATGGTGATCCCCTCCCAACGAAGCTTTTAGTTGAAGGTCTCTTTCATCCTGATTTCAGTCGCTGTTATTTGGCTATGCAAGCCTTATTGGATCGCGATTCAGAAGATGTTTGGCACCATGTGTTGGCAAACTGGCAGGAGAAAGCTCACAACGACTATGGTGCACACTATTTCATGATGCATCTATTTGGTTTGATTAGAGACTGGAATGCTGAGGCGCTGACGTCAATTCATGACATTTTATTTGATGCTTTTCGAGATAGACGACCGCAATTCAAAAAGTCTCCATCAGCTGCATTGTTATCTTATGCCCGCTTATATCCTCATCAATGTGAGCATATACTGAAGTCTGCCTTGTCGCATAACGGACATCCATTTTGGGATGTCCGTTATGCCGCTTTAATTGTGATTAAATCAACCTTTTTTAATGAGTCTTTGTCTCGATATCTTGGTCAAGTGCAGGATCTTGCTCATTCAGACCCTGAGATCTTGGTTCGTTGGAAAGCGCAATCGCTGCTGGAGAATGTACCCATGAGCTGACGACAAATGCTGTTCCTCCTGTATGAGAACCGATGCTAAAATCTAATATAAAAATTGATCGAGAATCGCAGTGAGCGACAACCAGCCAGTGCCTGCCATCAATTCTTTGTTTGAGGATCTGATGCACCCCAATCCCAGAATTCAGGAAGAAGCCTGTTTAATTCTTGCTGAATATTATCACGAAGAAGCAATGCCGAAATTATTGGATTTATTCTCTCACCATGACCCTAAGGTGTATAGAGCCGCTGTTAAAGGCATTGGTTTTTTTGGGAGTTCTGCCTTCAATCCTTTGATTGAACTTTATGGAACAACTGAGAATCAAACTGCAAGGCGTTGTTGCCCGAAGGCATTCGTGCAATTATTCAAGAACTTTCCTGATCAGCCTTTTCCTGATTCAGTGATGGAGATGCTGGAACAAGGGATTGATGATACAGATATGGTGGTCGTACAAGGTGCTTTGATGTGTCTCGGTCAGATTGGTAAGCAACAATTTAAGTCTGAAGAGGCAATCAGACTTCTGGCAAGGTCTCTCAGCAGTGAAAATGTGGCTTTGATCTTTAGTGCATCTCAGGCTCTTGCCGATATCCCGAATCCTATGGCTGAAGATGCTTTACAGACACTTCAAGAAAATAATGATGATCCATTGATTCAGGAAGCAGCTCAGTCCGCATTGGCACGTCTTCAGAACCTATTAAATTCTAGGAGTTAATATCTTTTGCTTTATCCAGTTACTGTTTTTACTCCTTCATAATAGCCTCCAGCACGAAAATCAAAACGTTCTACTTTATCCTCTTTGGCACATGTTGTCTGTGAATAATGTAGGAGTGTGCTAAATCCTTCGGGTACCATTTTTGGGCATAGTCTTCCCACATCATTGGCAAATGGGCAGAAATATACACCTGCCCATCGATTCAGGAAGCGACCCTTTATTTCATCTGAAAAGACAAATCCATGTTGATCTGCGAGTTTGAGGATTTCCTCGGGCTCAGCTTCTTGGAAAAGAGCTCGAAATGGCAAATCTTCTTCTAGAACTTTAAGAAAGCGTATGAATTCAGCACGCGACATAGAGAGTCCTTGTGATATCCATATTTTACCAGCATGCATCCGCTTCTTATCAGATCTGCTCGAATTCCTTCTGTTTATGTTAAGAGGAGTAGAGGTTGGGCTGCTTAGGGCATCCTTTTAATGCTTTAGCCCTCTTATTCGTATTTGCTCCTGTGTTCTTATGAATCTCTACTTAGTATGTTTATGGCAACATTGAATACTGCTTGTACTGACTCGTCTGTTTCTGCTGACTTTGCTATTTCTATGCTTTCGACTGAATTATATGCTTCTAATTTCATCAGCGCCATCGCAGTATTCTTTCGTACCTGATTGTCTTCGTCGATCAACTTTTTGCACAGCATATGTTCAACATCTTCTGCATCGCATGATTTTCCAATCAGTGTAACTGCTTCTGCTCTCACCTCCGGTGAGATGTCATCTAGTGCTTTGAATACTCTGATTTGTGCCCGAGGATCATCACTCTTTTGTATTTGATCTCCTAAAGCTGAAATTGCAGCAACTCGAACTTCAGCCACGTCGGAATCTGCAGCCTCTAGCAATGCCTCGGGTGCTTTGACACCGATGAAACTTAGCGCCAGGTTGATCAAGCCAACCTGAAATGGTGTGCAGTCTGGATTTTTCAGGATTCCTAGTAAGGAATCCATGGCGTCGGGTCCAATTGTTGCCATTGCTCCAGCAGAAGATCCGAGTACAACTGGATCACTGTCTTCTAAAAAGGCTTCGAGCAGAAAAGGGAGAGCTTCCTTATGTCCTATTAAATTGAGCGTCTTAGCTGATGCTCTTCTGACGATGACATTCTGGTGACTCCGAAGTGCTTTACAGAGAATGGGTATAGCTTTTTCTCCTACTGCGCCAAGACTTTTCGCAAAGGTGAGGCGCAGAGCTCCTCTCGCATCTCCGAGACCGGCGACCATGCGCTCGAGTGACTCTGCATCTGATTGAGGGATTTCACCTTCACCTAACTGTGTGCTGAGCTCATCAGCAAGCTGCAGTGCTTCTTCTTCCGTGAGTTGGCTTCCGCTGATCGATGAGACGTCGGTGAAATCCTGGAGCACTGCAAGCACTGTTGTCATCCTCCAATCAATCTAATCGACGATGTTCACCTGTTGTAAACGGGGGGCTTGCGTTCCAATCCTTACCCTTACGGAACGATTGATTTCAAGAAAAAAGCTCCCTTTCGATGAAAGGGAGCTGATTCGAGCCAAAGATGGCTCAAGCCTGTTTCTGTTTGGAAACGTCAGCTCAGAAGTGAATTCCGAAAGGACGGAACTCAACGTAGCCGGTCTGTTTCGGGGGCTGGTGTCCGGAATACTGCTGCTGCGGCAGTCTGGCAGCAGGTTTTGCGACCGCTTGGTAAGTGAAGGTGACAGGCCTCGATGCCTTGGCGGCTGCGGTAGCCAGAGGGTTCAAGGTTCTGCTGCGGCTGCCCTGCGCGTTATCACTTACGGCAACTTTAGTGCTGGCCAGCTCTCTCATCATGTTGAACGATGATGTCATCATCCCGGCATAAGAATCAGCTGTACGCCAGTTGGGAACGATGTTAGAGCCGAAGACTTCAGCATACTCAGCACAATCTGTCAGGCTGTCTATCAAAGCATCAAAGCCTTCTTCAGCTTGGAGTTTGATGCTTTTCTGAATTTCAGCTTGGTTTAGAGGAGCGCGGCCTAGCAGGTGCTTAAAGTTCAGTTCAATGCCACGCTGTGGAGCAACAGCATGGAAATAGTTCTGCTTATAGAAGGGGGATTTGGCGAGACCATTGACGAAGTCACGAACTGTGATTTCGCCATTCATCAGGCGAACTTCCAGTGATGTGCAGCGTTCGTTTTCGGTCGGAGGCAGATTCCCGTAAACCTGTCTGTAGGCAGCAATGATTGTGCGCTCCAGTGCTGCTGAATCGTTTGGATGGTACTCATCAAAGACTGAACCAAACGGACATTCGCTGTGCAGTCTTGGCCCAATACCAAGCCCCATCGTTGAGCAGGTGTTGCGCTTGAATTCAGCGATGGAACCAGCAACAGTGCGATGGACCGTGTTTTTGCCAGCTTTGCTGGCCATGGAATACGAGGCAGGCTTGGTGCGGTTGGCTGCAGCCATGCCTTCCGGACTTGTTTGCGTACTTAGCATGATGAGAAATAGGGTTGAGTTTGATGATTTTATGCTCTCTCAAACATGCTGGCCAGATCATGAATAGAATTGGCTCTAGAAAGCGTGTTGGGGAGAGAGGTAAAGTGACGCGTAATCAAAAAACGGTTGCTTCATGATTGATTGATCACTGAATGTGAGCATTCAGCTCGTCAAGAAATGCAGTCACCAACGCATTAGGGTGGTTTATTGATATGGCTCTAACGATTCAGCCAGTGATGGACCTTTTTGTTGTTTGACAGTAAATCAATTGGTTGGTTCTCGAATAATGATGGGTAAAAAAAAGGGGGAGGGCATTTGCCCACCCCCTCCATCAGATCGAGTACATCACTCAGCTTGAACTGAGAATCAGCCCAGGGAGTTGATGACGTAGTCGAGAAGCTGGTTGTAAGCGGTCAGAGCCTGAGCGCTCATGTCGCGAGGAGCACAACCGCGGGAGCGGATGTGTGAGAAACCAGCAACGTAGGTTCCAGCATCGATGCTGAGTGCTTTGTACACTTCCTTCTGACCGTTGATGGCCAGCTCATCGAGGGGGCCGGTACCGCCGGTGACCAGGCAGTAGTTGATCAGACGCAGGTAGTGAACGAAGTCACGCTTGCACTTCTCTTTGCCTTCAGTGGCGCACTTACGGGGCTGACGGCCTGTCGCTCCATTGGGGTACTGGCTGTAAACAGCGTCAACAGCTTCCTGAGCAACCTGATCGTAGTTGCCGGCCAGCTTTTCAGCAGCTTCGAGGCGAGCAGCAGCGCGTTGGATGGAGCCCTGGACGGACTCCATGTCGGATGCTGAGGGGAAACGGGAAGCGCTGTCGGCTGCGCCGACGACGGTGGTGATGACGGATTTCATGATTGAAAAGAGGGTTGTTCGAGATGTACAGAAATGAAATCTCTGGGTCAGCTGATAGCGCTGATCACCATGTCGAAGTAGCTGGCAGATTCACCGGCCAGGTTGCTGCAATCACCAGAAGTCAGAGCCATTTTCTTAGCCTGGCTGTTGGTGTTGGTGATCAGAGCACCTGCAGCAGCCTTCATAATGGCCACGGCGCGGGCAGCGGATCCGGTAGGAACGCCCAGGGCAGCGTAGGTTTCACGCAGGCCGTTCAGGCAGCGGTCCTGCAGAACTGAAGCGTCACCAGCCAGAAGGGCGTAGGAGACGTAACGGAGAACGATCTCACCATCGCGCAGGCAGGCAGCCATCTTGCGGTTGGTGTAGACGCCACCGTTGGGGGCGGTCAGACCAGTGTTCTCGCAGCAGATGCCGGCGACGGCGTCGGATACGATGCAGCTGGCGTTGGAAGAAATCGCGTTAACAGCGTCAAGGCGCTTGTTGCCATCAGCGATGAAGGACTTCAGGGAAGCGAGTTCGCCTCCACCGATGAAGGAGCCGCTGGAATCGGCCGAGACAGCAGCCCGGGAAAATGCGTCGAGCATGAGGTTGGGGAATACGTTGTTGGAGGAGATGCATTCCGCATCGAGATGGACATTAACCCTGCTCAACTGACAGATTTCCATGAGGAGCACGTCAGGACACACAAATTGACAAAAGGAAAATCAGCAACGCCCAACTTCAGTGGATGTGGTTTTCAGTGAAGAATCTCCCTTTAATCATGACAACTGTTTAAGCACCTGTCGGCAGGTCCACTTCAGTGGTAGCCAATGAGCGGACATTGAGAGCTCCTCCAGGATTGGTCTCTGATCCGATAGTCCCAAGCTGAGGCACCCCCAGGCAGCCGCGATCCTGGATTTTGTGTACTGCGGAATCGTTTCGGCCAAGGCAAGGCGGATCAGCTCACTGCGTTCGTCAAGTTTCTCCAGGCTGACGACTGCTGTCAGGTAGTAGTGGGTGACGTAGTCACTCCATAACTTTTGTTTGATCTCATCAATCAAAACTATTTTTTCAGGCATACTCATGGCCATTAGGCTTGCAGCGCCGCCGTATTGACGGGCCTCGTCGCGGTGTTGAAGATTGTTTTCTATTTCAATGGCATCAACAGAGCAGATCCATTCCTGCCGGAGTTTTAATTTTCGGGGGTCGTCTTGTAGAAGTTTCGTCAACAATGCTTGGTACTCGTCAGGTACATGGCATTTTTTCTCTGGGTCAACCAGTTGAAAAGCACTTCTGGCTCGTAGAGACATCGATACAGGTGCGGTCACGAGGACCTCAAGCCTGGTGACGTCACCAGCATCACCAAGATCAATCACAGCGGATCGGCGTCTGCCAGCTATGGGATCAATCAGCTGGGAGACGAGAGTATCCAGTCCGGAGGTCTGGCGGTGCACCTTGGCCAGATACGCTCTAGCTGCACCGGAGACCAGAGGGTTGGAGTCGTCCGCTAGGGGGCGGATTTTTGCTTCTGCACTGGCCACGTCCAGTCGACAGAAGGCCTGGACCACAGCCCTTTTCTGGATATCTTCTCCTTCGAGTGCCTTCAGCAGATTCTTGTGGTCGGTGTCTGTCAGCGGTGCGCCGATCCTGGTGATGGCATCGACGGCGTTGATCACGGCAGCTTCGTCAGTGCAGGACAACGCCTGAAACAGAGATGGCAAGGCTTTGGGGCTTTTTCTTCTGCCAAGCGCCTCGATCGCTTTTCGTCGGGTGATGCGATTAAACAGATGCTCTGGACTTAACTCCGAAGCCTTGATCAGGATGTCAAGTGACTCTTCGGAATCGCTAGCTCCCAGTCTTGTTGCAGCCATGTATTTGTCTACCGGACGATCCAACGTGTCTGGATCGGCAAGAATCACGGCTAAGGCGCGCTCCTCGGTCAAGCCCTCAACCAGATTGTCGAACCGCTCTGCCATGTTGTAAGTGCGAACAAGGAAATCGTTGGATCCTGATCATGACGATCTGATGAGCAGGCTCACCAGAATATTCGGGTTGGTTCTGAAGGATCTACGGTGGAAACTATGAAAAAATTCGCATTTTATTCTAGCATCATCCTGGTTTGGATGAATAGTTGCACCAGTTGAGGCAAGGCACGAGGCTTGGCTAATCGGCCCACCTCAAATCCTGCAGTTTTGTAACGAAGTGCAGTTGGCTCGCTGTTATAGTCGTCCGTATTGGTCAAGCGCTTATGCCTGTTTCTCCTGAGCGTGAACAAGCCCTCCTGGAATTTGTCGAATCTGTCCAAGGTCGTTCGGATGTACAGACTGAGCTGAATAAGATCACAGAACTGGATCAGTTAAAAGAGATTGTTCATCAGATTGAGCCAAGTTTGAACGGATCTGCATTGATCCCCTATGAGCAGGCGACTAGTCCACCAAAGATAATTATTGATTCTGGCATCCTTGAGCAAAAGATTCCGTGGCGGTTGCTGAGGTGCCCTGGTGGCCCATTAGTGCTTCAAATGATTTGCGACAAGGTCAACTTTGCACTCTGGATCGAAAGTTGTTGAGCATGGCATCATCATCACTGGTGATTGATGAATTCATCCAGTCTGTTGTTTATGATCATGCGATTGCTACAGGATTGAAGTCGTGTGTGTCGGATCAACAGATTGTTGACTATGCGGTGTCCCAAGGATTTTTGTTCCCATTGAGTGAATGGGAGCAATATGTTTCATCGGATGCGGCCTCTCTGAGTGATTTTGAACTGGAAAAGATTCGAGCTGTGCCTGTTGAGCATTGGTCATGGGCGTTTAGAAAAACTTTGCAATGGCGTGCCATGTTGATGGATGGTGCTTGAGCCAGGGTGTCCGTCTAAGATGGATAAGACGCTTCCCAATCTGGGCCTCACATGACCGATTCGGCCTCTAACGCAAAGAAGGATTCAACTCTAGAATCATTTATTGCATTGGTTCGCCAAGATCCCGAACTGCAAGCTGAAATTAAAGCTGCTTTAAATCAGGATCAAGTCATTTCAATTGCTGCCTCTAGAGGTTATGAATTTGACTCCTTAACTATTTTAAGAAAATGGAGTAAGCATACGAATTTTTCTAAAGATACCTGGATGGGATGGTTTGAAGAATGAATTGTCTTCAATTCAAGAATTTATTTCTGAATATCTTGTAGCTCTGCTTCCTTTTTTGGCCCAATATGTGACTAAGTTCTCGCCACCAGGTCGAGGAACACTCGCGGTAGCTTGTAAAATCTTAAATGAGCGCCTTGGACCCATGGGCCAATTGCCAATTGCTTTAACGGTTCTAATCTTGCCGCCGATGGCTTGAATACATAAATCAAATTTGTCTAGTTGAGTTTGGTCGACAGTTTCAAAGATAAAATCACTCCCAACACATATCAAATGATGTGATCGTATCCAGGCCTTCATTTGTTTTTCGTAGTCAAGCATTCTTCAGTGCTTTGCTTGAAGCCATTCATTGGTAATTTCATCTGCAAAGCTTGAGGTTCTTTTGAAGCGCAGTAAGCCATGTTCAGATCCCCAGACTTGTTCGTTGGTTTCTGGATCAAATCCACGATCGCGACTAATCCAGTTGGTCTGATTGAACTCGACTTCACTGACTAAATACGTTAATTTTCCGTCCCGCGGAACCAGGCAATTTTTGCCTGGCTCAACATTGCCGATGTAGTGTCCAGGCTCTTTGGTCTGAAATTGCATTGCGCAGCCGCATCGTTTTTCAAATGACTCAACGCGGAGAGCATCCAAGAGTTCAGGATTTCGTCCGGCTCCAGCAATTCTGCGAGAATTGGCAAAGCCATAATTTTCCATTACGAACAGATCGTGGACCATGGTTAATCTATGAATTCCTTGTCGATATGGATCCCATGGAGCGTAGTCATAACATTGCTCGGAATAAAAGCCTGGACCTTGAAAGATATGCCATGGCAATGGTCGGAAATATATGTTGATGCGTGCGAAATCTTTCGGGTTGTTCTGTGATTGTTCGAAGTTGTCGTAAGAGCCCGCAAGGGTCTTTGCAAATTCGGTGAGGGATAAATGATCACTCATACATTTATTCCTATGCTGATATTCTCCTGACTTCGGAGGCGAATGATGTCTGTAGGATTCCTGAGCCGCCAGATGTCTTTAGGACGGAAGATCTGCAGCGCACATTTTCAGAAGCAAACCAGATCCTTTCTTCTGCAATTGATTGCTCGTAATGCGTTGTGAGTAGAAACGTTCCGTCGTCTAGGAAGTGATACGTGGATTCGGCAGGCTCTGACTCTGCGTATCCCACGCTCCTAAGCAATGTTCCGGAGGAATCGTCTTTTTGTAATGGGATGATTAGGCATGAGCCTGAGGAGACTTGTGATGGATCGTCCGGCTCCCAGTCACTTTCGGCAGACCACTGCATTTTGAAGGGAGCAACAACATTGGAGGTGTTTGCGTGAGCTGCATTTGAGCTTTCCAGGAGTCCCTGAATGTCTCTGTGGTTTTTATTGATTGATTCAATATTGATTTCGCTAAGGACGTCTTCAAATTGTTGAAAAGCGAGCGAATGTCCAGATCGCATTGAGCGCCATTGCCCCAGGCTTTGAGCAACAAATCGCTCAATTGTCATTCTGTCTAATGGTTGGATCGATAGTGCGATCATCCAGTGGCGGACGGTTGATTTGCATCATGTTAACCATGGAGTCGATCATCATCGACATGGCCATTGGTGTTGCAGCTACTGATTGCTGAAAATCAGTGGTCTGAGTCGGTTGTTCGCTCGATGTTGGGCGAAGAATTGGCATGAGGAAAACCGTTTTCAGATGTGAAATTGTTGAATGTGTCAGCGAGGGGGGCATTTGGATTCCCCCTCGCTCATCATGACTGATTCGCTTGCCTAGACCGGGGAATCGGTGGGAAGGATTAAGCCTTCGCAATAGAAAGGATCTTTCCCCCTTGGGCGAGAATGGTTCGTATGGTGGCCGACATGGAAGTTTGGCTAACCACCGATTTTTGGACAGCGCGTCGGTTGGCACCGATTTGACGGCTTGACGTCCAATTGATGGTCAAGGAGCCTGAGTTGCCAACACTCTTGCGTTCAAGAATGGTTGGTGAGCTGTCTGAGCAGAGGCTCTTCAGCAATTTGGAGTCACGTCGGGCGTTGTCATAACCTGAGTAGCCGGCATCCAATGCACTAGCTCTGGTGTAGTTCAGGGTGCGGCCTCCAATCATGCTTTGTGAGGCGCGATTGTAAGGAACCTGATCGACACCGAAAGCAGAGAGATACTCTTCGCTGTAGGTGTAGCTGGCAATCTCGACCTCAAATCCTTCGTCTTGAAGCAGGCGCACGTGACTCATCAGTTCAGCCTGATCATGAGGTGGTCGACCCAGAAGATGCTTGAAGTTTAGTTCAACGAATTGGTAAGGGCCGTTTGGCTCTAAAAACAGCCTCCTGTATGTTTCCGATTGAGCCAGCGCTGTGACAAATCCCTGGACAGTGAGATCGCCATTCATGAACAGTGCCTCCAGGGAGGTGTTCACATCGAGTTCCATCAGGTGTCTATTTCCAAAGACCTGACGGTACGTCTGGAGAATGACCTCAGCGGCATGACTGCTATCAACATTGGCTTGTGAGGCAAGAGTCGTGGGCTCAGTCATGGTGCTGGGGTTGAGTTGAAAATCTTTGGGAGCCGGAAGATTACCTAGCTCCCAATGTGGGACTTGATCTGCTCTTACATCACCTCGGTGATGGACACGATTTTGCCACCACGTGCATGGATGTACTTCATCTGGCTGGACATGTCTTTGCCGGAAACGAGATAAGTGCTGCCAGCAGTGCGCTGGCGTGAACGAGCCGTCTGGTTAGCGACGACAATCCGGAACCGCTTCTTGGTTGGATCAGGAGCACCGGATTGGGTCCCGGTGCGGTTGATCCGTGTTGTTGTCGCGCTCCAGCCAGTTGGAACCATGCCCGTGGCCACGGAGGTGACGAGAGAGGAGCTGCTTAAAACTGTGTCACTTGCTGCGTAACCTTCCGCAAGGCTGAGATGCCGATTGAAGGCCACCTGTGAGCGGCCGTTCTCAGTGAGGATCCTCGCGTAAGGAACTGTGTCCTCACCAAAGATGCTTTGGTACTCCACGCTGTCGACGTAGCTACAGATTTCAGCTTCATATCCACCTTCGGCGAGGATTCTGGTGTGTTCGCTGATTTCTGCTTGGGATTGGGGAGCTCTGCCCAGGAAATGCTTGAAGTTCAGCTCGATAAAGCGATAAGGAGCGTTGGTTTCGAAGAAGCGGCGCTTGTATTCAGCTGAAAGACCCACAGCCCTAACGAATTCTCTGGTGCTCAGATAGCCATCAATGAATTTGCTTTCCGCGGAGAGGGCCCGTTCGAACTCCATCAGATGAGGATTCCCCATCACCTGTTTGTATGCGGAGCGGATCAGCGCATTGAGTTGATCAGGGCTGTCTCCTGGGCAACGCTGGAATGTCTCCTGTTCACGCTGGCCAAGACCAAAGGTGACGTAAGCGTCGCCGCGCAGTGGAGCGGTGTCCCTCCCGCTTGTAATTCCAGGATCCTTGCTGCTGAAACGTCCTGTGGTGAAGCTTGCGGAGGGACGAACCCCGACTGCCTGACTGGGGACACTGATGCGGGGAGCGATGCCGCTGGCCAGGCTGCGGGTCAGCGCCGGGCTTCCTCCACGGGCACTGTCACTGCCGGCGAAACTCCTCTGGAGAGCAGCCAGCATCGGGAAAGCAGCCGTCGAAAGGTCGGCCGGAGAACTCCAGGACCGGGCATAAGGAACCACATCGCTGCCGAACACCTCAAGGAATTCAGCGGAGTCGACGATGCTGTCGATGAGGGCGTCCTGTCCGTGTTCCGCCTGCAGAGTGATCATGGCGGAAACTTCAGCCTGACTTTCCGGAGCGCGGCCTAGTAGATGCTTAACGTTCAGTTCGACGCCCCGCTGCGGAGCAACACTGTTGAAAAAACGGCTCTTGTAGAAGCTGGACTTGGCCAGGCCGCGGACGAAATCGCGCACAGTTAAACGCCCGTCCCTGAGTTGAGCCTCCAGTTCTGTGCACCGCTCGAAATCCATCACGTGGGCATTACCGAAGACCTGTCGGTACGACGCTGCAATGACCGCATCGAGAGAGCCATCGTCCTCAGGGCTGTAGCACTCACTGGTGACGCGATGGGGGCAGTCCGCATGGCTACGGGGACCAACCCCGATGGCCATCTGATCGCATGACTGCTTCAGGAACTCCCCGATTGTCAGGGCAGGCTTCTGACCACCACGGCCTTTGCGCTGGAAGCTGACGGGAGAGTCCCACTTCGTCGTGGCACCGAAGCCGAGTGAGGGTTGATTGCTGGCCATTGTTCAGGTGAGGGTGAGGAGAGTGTCGGGGAAGTCGCGAGTAGTGATGGTGGGCTTCAGGTCACCGGCGTGATGCTGGCGATCTTCCCGCCTTCGCGGTGGATGCGTTTGAACTGCTCGGAGAGCTTGTCGAACGGTATGTAGAAGACTCTGTTGCCACGGGCGTAGCGGGAGATCCGACGCACGTTGTTGGCGCTGTATCCGGTGACCTCTACTCGGTAGGTGAGGCCCTGATCGCTGGCTCCAGCGCCAAGGCGAGTTGGAGCATCCTGCAGATTCCGGGCCGGACGGAAGCTCCATCCAGAGGCCTCTCTCGAGGAAGGGGGGACGACAGCGATGGGGCGATTTTGGTAGGCCGAGCCACCGAGCTTGCTGCTGATGCCTGCCAGGTCTCCTTTCAGACTGCTGCTGCTGTTGCCGCGAAGGAGCTGGAAGCTCCAGGTGAATTCCTGCAAGGTTCCGCAGCTCTCGGTCTTCCAGCCCCGCTGGAACGGAACCGTCCACTCACCGAAGGCATTTTGGTATTCGTCGCTGTCGAGGAAGCTGTCGATGTCCGAGTCGTATCCGGTGCTGTCAAGACGTTCAGAATGGCCACGCATCTCCTCGAAGTCGACCGGTGCACGGCCCAGCAGATGGCGGAAGGCAAGCTCGATGTAGCGATACCGCGCGCAGCTTTCAAAGAAGCGGCTGCGATACAGGTCGCTCTTGGCGATGCGACGAACCAGTTCACGGACGCTGATTTCTCCGAGCTTGAACTGGGATTCCGCGACGACTTGGCGTTCGCTGTCCATCACATAGGCATTGCCGAGCACCTGCTTGTAGACAGCCCGGATGATCTCTTCCTTCCTGGCGTCGTCATCGCAGGGGACCAGCTCAATTGGCGCCTCACTTTCAGCAGAGAAGCGTTCGACCCCGAGCAGCGAGGCAGGACCGAAGGGCATGGATGTTCACGCGTTTTCGCCATGCAATCGTCCGTCAGAAGCGCTCAAGCGGAGCGGGTTCTTTATAAACCTCAATCAGTTGTGTTCAAATGTTGCGTGACATGACGATATCGGCCGTCTGCCCAGGGCCGGAAGCGTTTTCTTTCAGGATAAAGATTAATTTCTGAGCGATTCCAGACTTGCCCTTGTGGTGGAACGGGTGATGGGGTTCCAGCAATCAAGTTCGTGCAACGGTCGGCTCAGGAGGGCGTCGAGCTGGGTTTCAAGGCCGCTGCAGGATGAGAAATCGGTCCCTCGGATGGATTCGATCGTGTCGAGAGCGGCTCCCTCGAGGTCAGCTCCGCGCAGATCAGCCATGTCCAGTTCACTATTGCCGAACCTGGTCCCTCGGCACATGGCGCCCCGCAAGGTTGCAGAGCGAAGGTCTGATCCTGCCAAGGAGACTCCGTCCAGCAGGGCTCCGCTCAGGTCTGCCCCGCTTAAGTAAGCACCCATCAGCACGCTGCCGCGCAGATCCATGCCGCGCAGATCTGTGCTGTTGAGATAGACGCCATTGAGCTTTGCGCCAGGCCCAACGGCTCCACTGCTGCGCAGATCAAAGTCCTCTGGCACTGACGTTGAACTGTCGTAGCGCGCTAAGCGGAGGTCCGCTTCGTCGAGTCGGCAGCGACTGAGATCAGTGCCTCTCAGGTCGCAGCGACAGAGTTGTGCCCCCCGGAGATCGAGTTCGCCCAGATTCAGACCGCTCCAGTTGGCTCCGCGAGCATCCATCGGCGTGACACCGGAATGCTCGGGCAAACGGTGTTCCGGAGCCGTCCAATCACGCAGATTGAGAGATCCGGATCTGGGTAGCGGCATCTCAGGTGCGCAACATCTCAACGGCGATCGTAAGGATCACCCGGCCGACTTCGAAACCGCCGATGGCTGCGAGAACGAGCCAGAGCTTCAAAGCCCAGGCAGGAGGTTGGCCGTTGCTCCATGTTGACGAGATCATCGACGCATTGAGCTGAGCGCTGGACGTCGAGCAGCCTCTTTTGGCCAGGGCGTCACGCCAGTCCGAGCCGTAGCGCGGAAAGCGTTGATAGATCGGCATCTCTCCGATGGGCTGTCCGGGGATGACACGATTCCGCTGCCGGGGCAGAAGGTCATAGCCAAAGGCCTGCAGATACTCATCACTGTCAAGAAGGCTGTCCACAAAAGCTGTGAAACCTTTTTCTGCGATGAGGATCGACCAAGCCATGCGCTCTCCCTCCACATAGACGGGACGTCCGAGAACGCGGCCTACCACCTGGTCGACCATGCGGTAGTTCGTACTGCATTGAAAGTACCCCTGCTGAAAACGCTCCGAGAGCAGCAGGCCTCGAATGAAGTCGCGCATCGTGATGTTGCCACTGCGCAGCTGCGATTCCAGGGATGGATCGCGATCGGATTGCATCGCATGAAAGAAGATCTGCCTGTAGGCCTGCTCAATGAGCTGGTCGAGATCGCTTCTAATGTCTGCATCTCCGCTTCCAACGGATCCGGTCAGCGGCGCGCGGGTGGTGTCTCCATCGCCGGCCAGATTGGTGACCCGGCTGTTTTGCGTGCTGAGGGGGTAGGGGCGGAGGGCGATCACCATTCGCGGTTAGGTAGAAATACTTGCCAATATCCTCCTTTGAATGGCATTTGATCGGGTAGCGGCTTATCAGCTCTTAACTGCACTTTCATTGAGGTTTCTCATCAAATGCTGGAAGCAGGCTGAGATTTGCTGCTGCTGATCAGGGTTGTGCGTCTCCTTCCGTGTCAGATGGTGCAGTTCCTCCAGCGCAATGGTCATGGCGTGGATCGGTACCCCCTTGAGGGAGTACAGCTTTCTGAGTGCTGCCATCCCTTCCGAGTCCGTAAACGCGCTTCGGCCTGAAGCGATGGAATAGATCAGAACCCGGAGGAAATGCCAGCAGTCTCTCCAGCAGGCTTCCGCGCGGTCTTCAGGATGCAAAGCTCCACCGGGGGCCGTCAGTTGGGGTTGCCGCAACAGCAGATGTCGGCGTGCCTCTGTGACCAGTACTTCAGCTCTGTCCTGAAGAGTCCTCGGAAGACCAGGGTCAACGCCAGAGAATGAGCAGATTTGCAGCATCTCATCGTCGTGGAGGCCTCGCCGCTGCTGATCGGCGGAAGCAAGACAGCGCCGGACTTCTGCCGGAAGCTCAGGGTCTTGCGCGAGACCCAGCACCCGCGCCTGTTTGATCAGTTGATACACCGTTGCATCGGCCGTTGATTCAGCCATGGGGCATTGCGGCGACCGGTGTCGCGGTCAGCCAGCCGTGGCGCTCGAGGTAGAACGCCCAGGTGATTCGTCCGCCAAGCCCTGGGCAATGTTGCTGGGCAGCAAGAACCAAATGGTGATCGACCCCGAGTTTTTCAAGCAGGCCGCCAGCCTCATCTGCCCCCTGCACCTGTGCGGCTCGTATGGCTGCACCGACCACCCAGGTCAATAGGGTGGCCTCGAGGTCAACCTCCCCCTTCTCGCACGCCAGCAGCAGGTTGCAGGGTGTGCTGATGGTGACAAGGGTGTCCTGCCAGAGGCGGATGTCGTCAGGTTTGAGATCGATCCGCAGTCGTCCGATGCCCCCATGGATCTCCAGCTCTCCTTCGGTCGACCGTTCAAGCAGGGGAAGCAGATCCGGATCCGAAAGGAGGTCCATCTGCTGACCGACAGTTCAACCATGTAAGCAGGGCTCAGTCGTCGAGACTGGCCATTAACAAGGTCTCCAGCTTCGTCTCCGTATCCTTTCTGAACTCAGCTGTGTTGAGTCGACCGAGGATCCAAATGGCAATGAGGACCACGCCTGCTTCGATCACGAAAACGAAGGCGAACGCGGGCAAGGGTTGATCAGCCCCACTGACCAGGCGACCAAGGTCAAGCAGCCCGCCTCCCATGACCTTGCCCAAGGCACGTGACATCGCCTGGGCCAGTCCCCAAACACCAACGAAGGTGCCGGCCAGCTGGGGCAGGGTGAGGTCCAGCATGAGTGATAAAGCGCTGTTGGTTCCGATCCCGGCAGAGAGACCGAAGAGAACCATCACAACGAGGAGGGTTCCAGTGTTAGCGATCAAGCCCGCTGCCACCAGCAGCAGAAGGGAGGCCAGAATCATCCAGCAGCCGGTGCGTGCTGATCGAAGCTTGCCGAAGGTCGGCGTGAACCAAAGGCCTGCGATCAGCAACCCCACGAGTGTTCCAGTCCCCCAGAAGGCGTTCAGCAGCGTTGTTTTTGAGATCGGCATCCCGAAGACCTCGGCGCCATAGCTTTCGAGAATCGGATCTTGGAGAAAGAGGCCGAGGGTGAAGCAGAGCAGAAAGGCGAAGAAGATCAGGATCTGACGGCTCGAGCGAATCAGCGCCCACGACTGGCGCAGCGTGACGCCCTGTTTGCTTGCTTGGTTACCTGCTTCCAGGCGCCTGCTGGCCGGTTCGATGCCGATTGTTGCCAGCAGCACGATCGCCCCGATGACCAAGGCAACCCTGTTCATGAACGTCTGAAGAGCAACCTTGAGAACCTCCGGGTCGCTGATGCCGTCGAGAGAGCGAGTGGTGATCGAGATCGCAATGGCTCCCGCGATGATCCCGATGGTGAGCATGCACCAGATGATTCCGACCGCGCGGGGACGTTCCGACTCGTCCGTCAGATCGATCACCAGGGCCAGATAAGGAGTGGAGGCCGCTGAGATCGCCAGCCCGTAGAGGGCGAACAGACCGCAGAGACAGAGTGTCCATCCAGTAATCGCCGTGGCGGCACCGCTTTGAAGCGCGGAAGCGGTGGCAAAGATCACTGGGATCGAAAGGGTGGCCAGTCCACAAAAGCCGACCGTTCCCATCCAGATGTATGGCGTGCGGTGGCGTCCCCTGAGCGGCCAGCGATCGGACACCTGTCCGAACATCACCCTGGCGGGCGCCATCAGCTGTTCGAAGGCCAGTGCACCACCCACCAGCAGCGCCGGGAAGGCGAGCTCGGAGATCATTATTCGGTTCAACATCCCGGCGAATATCACGGCCAGACACCCGAGGCAGCCCTGAAACAGGCTCAAACGGGCCAGCTGAAGCGGACGCAAACTGCACCCCTGATGAGTTCTTGGCCCAATCCTGCCTCCTGACGTTCCGGTCTGTGGACAGGTTCTGCAGCATCGATACCATCGGCGAAATATCCGACGAGGTGCGTTTCGGTGGCCCTTTCTTTCCAGCGGTCCGAGTTCGAGCAGCAGCTCTGTGCGCAGTTGCACAGCCTCAGTGAAGTGGCTGAAGCACTGGCAGACCGAGTGCTGGAGCTCGAAGCTCGCCTGACCGCTGTAGAGGGGCAGCAGGTTTCTTCGGAGGTTCGTGATCTGATTCCTGATCAAACCGCTGAATTGCTCTCGGCCAGTGAGGCCAAAGTGACGGAGTTGCGCAGTCGGCTGGCCCCGGCAGAGATCCTCTCGATTGCTCAGGTCCCGCAGGATTCGTTAGAGGATCAGGAACAGGTCGAAGTTGATGAACAAGGATGTGATCCCTCTCCGGGCGAGAGCGACGAGACCACATACGTCGATGATCCGCAGATTGACCTGCTCTCTGCCTGATTAGCTCAGGTCGAGAAGACGAATCCTGAAATGCTGCCACCTGACGAGCCATATCAGGCGAACTGATCACGAACGGATGATCGGCCATGGCTTCAAAAACAGCTTCCAGCCTTTGTTCCGCAGCCTCGTCATCCGTACTCCTCTGCGCCACAGACTTCCAGGTTCGATCGAACACCATCGCGAAACTGTCAGCGTTGTCAAAAACGCGATCAGTCGAGGAATCCGGCGTAATGGAGGACACGACAGATTCGGCATCGGTTGATGCCAGGACCCAGATTTGAACTGGGGACACGGCGATTTTCAGTCGCCTGCTCTACCAACTGAGCTATCCCGGCGCGTCGCCTGCGCGACAAAATCATCTTAGATCACCGCCCGTGGCAGACGGTGTCCTTGATTCCGATGCAGCGGGGTGCGGGCCAGACAGATCACTCCCTTGACGAGCAAACCATTCTCCTGCAGTGCGTTTTGAGCTGCCAGTGCCGTCGCTCCAGTGGTCAGGATGTCGTCTACAAGCCAGAGGGTGTGTTCTGCAGAAGGCTGGCGGATCAGTCGGAAGCTCGCGCCTGGGTTGCTGAGACGTCTGAGTCGGTTCAACCTGTGCTGGCTTGTTCCGGCGAAACGGCGTTCCAGAAGATTGGCTGAGGCCACGCCTAGACCATCCACCAAGCGCTCTGGCAGAGGGTTCTGGCGCCGTTTTTTCCAGCTCGGGATCGGCACCAAGAGATCGCATGGCTGAAAGGTCAGCGTCAGTTTCAGCAATGCGATCAGGGACTTCAGGCGTTGGTTGTCAGGGGTCTCGCGCAGCCGGAGCAGAAGCGAGCGCAGACCTCTCTCGTAATGACCGAGCGCTCTCCAGGGCAGCGGGGTGTCACCCTGCAGGCCTCCCTTGGGAAGCCGGAGTTGCGTCTGACAGGAGTCGCATGGGATAGGCCCTCTGGAGTCGGAGACCGATCTTCGGCAGAGGGTGCAGTAGGGCTGTACAAGAAGATGTCGTGCCGTGAGAACCAGTGACTTCAGAACAGTCGGGAGGAATGCTGATCTGAGTGTTCCCCGATCTTGTTCAGTCTTCTGTCCGGGGCATGGCACGAAGCATCGCCACCAGGGTGCGATGGGCGTCCTCGCTGTCGCTGAGCGCGTGGTCGAACGGAATGTGGAGATCGCTCCCATCCACGTTGAGCAGCATCCCACTGGCCTGAACCTCGAGCATGCTGGCCTCAGAGGGAGAGTCGATGCCGCCGTAATGACGGGCATAGGCCAGAACAGCCTCGGCATGGTCGTCGTTCATGTGAGCGCAGATGCGTGCACTCACCTCAGGAGTGAGGGGGTCGGCCGACATGGTTCTTCCAATGGGGTGCAGGGGGGGGCTTTGAACGGTGTGGACGACCGCTCAGTGCAAACGCTGCCAGACCAAGGTTGCCAGATTCCATCCGCTGAAGCCCACATAGCCCGCTAAGGCGATGAACAGCAGAACGGACAGCACTTCTTGCGGTTTGGTGGGCATGCGTTGAACTGAGCTGCTGGTTGAAGCGGGGGGATGGACGGGTGGGCCTGAAGCAGCTGTTGCTCAGACCCAGCTTTTCGAGTTCTTCGGGTTGAACATTCTCTTGAAGGCTCCTGAGGTGGGATCCTGAACTGCCTTGGAGTACACGAAGCCAGAAACATCGAATCCTTTTTTGGTGCTGATGTTGCGGGCATTGTTCAATGCCACAACCAGCTGACTACGCCTTTCCGTGATGGTGTCGGAGGCGGCGTTGCCTTGGGTGACTTGACTGTGATTGACAAATGTGGAGCAGTGGAATCCAGCTTCTGAGGTCCAGGCTCTCGGGTAGGGGACCGTATCTGTTCCAAAAACTTCCAGGTATTCACCGGAATGGGTGATTTTGTCGACCAAAGCGTCGTAACCCTGTTCGGCAATCAGGCTGATGCAGGCACTCACCTCTGCCTGGCTAATGGGTGGACGTCCGAGCAGGTGCTTGAGATTCAGCTCGATTCCCCGAATCGGTGACGTTCTGAAAAAATAGCTTTGCTTGTAAAGATCAGATTTAGCAAGGCCTGCCACAAAATCACGAACTGAGATATCGCCATTGCGTAATCGAGACTCGAGCTCCACGCTGCGCTGGCTTTCGGTAGGCCCGAGATTGCCATAAACCTGTTTATAGGCAGCTGAGATAGCGGTTTCGAGAGCTTCTGATCCAGTTGACGCGTACTGATCAGCCATCACCGCAAAGGGGCATTCCTGGTGATGGCGGGCGCCGATGCCGCTGCCGAGAGCTGCGCACTGGTTCTCTTTGTATTCCAGATTGGTGGAGGCAGCCTTGCCGGGCTGAGGCAACAGACGCCCCTGCTTGCTTTCTTGCCGGTAGCGATTGGTCACGCTGCCCTTGCGCTCCTTCGAGCCATTTGAGGCCGTGTACGAGATACGGCTCAGGCTGGTGAAATCACGCGTCGGTTTGATGACGACCATGAGTGATTCAAAAGGAGGATTCGTGCCGACGACAATAGTGTGATTGCGTCAACGTCTTCATCAGGCTGAAAGGCTTGCAACAAAATTTTTGCCAGCAATCTGTCAGCTGGTTTCAAGCTCCTATTGCATTTTCGATCAGCGATACCGCTGCTGTGCAAGTTTTCTTAATGCTCCGACGCACCTTTTTGGGACACGGCTTGCAGCGCCAGCCTCGCGACTCCGGCAGCTGGAGGAGTCGAGCAGCTCACCACAGGAAGGCCGATCCGGCGCTCCCTGATGCGACGCCACTGGGGGTTGCGGGCACCACCCCCAAGGCTCACCACGCGAGTCGGTGGATCAGCCCCGAGTTCCGTCAAGCGGGCCCAACCCTTCGCTTCAATCTCCGCCAGCCCTTCCAGAAGCCCATGCAGGTAGAGCGCATCGCTGACCGGTCTTGGCTCCAGAACCGGCTGCAGATCGGGGTCGTCCACGGGAAATCTCTCTCCCCTCCCTGGCAACGGCCGCAGCGTCAGGCCGCTGTTGCGCTCAGGGTCGATCTGGCGGCTCAGCTCTGCCAGCAGATCGTCGCTGAAGAAGCGGCGCAGCACTCCACCGCCGGCATTGGAGGCGCCGCCGCATAACCATTGGCCTCCCACCCGATGCACGGTCACCCCTGCTCCTCGGATGGGTGCAGCCATCAAGCGTTTCATCACGAGGGTGGTGCCCAGGACCGTGACACCGTCATCGGGGCCAGGATCGGCGGCCAGCACGGCAGCATTCGAGTCCGTTGTGCCAGCCACCACCAGCAACCCAGGGGGCAGGCCCAGTTCATCGGCGCGACCGTCATCGATGATCCCGAGAACGGCACCGCTGGCTCGAACCTCAGGGAGTGCTTGTGCCCATTCCTGGGCTGCGATTCCGGCTGGCCAGCTCTTGCTCTCCAGATCCCACCCCAGGCGCAGATTGTTGCCCTCCTCGCCCCATCGCCAGTCATTGAGCAGCCAGCCGTTGATCCAGTCGGCCTGATGACGCAGCAGAAGCTTCGGACCGAGCTGATCGATGAGATGCAGTGCCCTGGCCACGCTGCCGCTGCTGCTTGAGGCAGGCCCCCCCTGCGGCACCAGATCATGGATGCGTTCGCCATGTTCCGGGTATGCCCGGGCATAGCTGAGCGCTTCCGTCAGAGGGACTCCGCGATGGTCGCAGGCCAGCAGGGTCCCGGATGTTCCATCCACCGCCAGAGCACGCAGGCAGGCGCGAAGAGTGTCTGGAATGCTGTTCAGGAGCGAGCGGCAGGCCTCGAGCCAGTCATCGGGGCGTTGGATGCCTTCGGCGTAGCTGGTGGCCTCCGTGTGCAGAAGTTCGCGGGCGGCATTGATCACCGCCACCCGCACACCGCTGGTCCCCAGGTCGATGCCCAGGACCAGCGGTTCGTCCTGCATCGCTTCAGGCCAGCGCTCCCTGTTTGATGCGCTTGGCTTCTGCCTTCACAAGCTCCTCGCTCTTGGCTGCCACGTCCTCCCAGGGAGCCTTGAGGTCGTTGCGACCGAAGTGGCCGTAGGCGGCGGTGTCCTGGTAGAAACGCCCTCCTCGCTGCTGGGGCAGGTTGCGCAGGCCAAAGGTCTCGATGATGGCTCCGGGGCGCAGGTCGAAGTGTTCCTGCACCAGTTCGGTGAGTTCGGCGTTGGACACCTTGCCGGTGCCGAAGGATTCCACAAGGATTGAAACGGGCTTGGCCACACCGATGGCGTAGCTGAGCTGCACCTCAGCGCGTTCCGCCAGACCGGAGGCCACCAGGCACTTCGCCACATAACGGGCGGCGTAGGCCGCTGAGCGGTCCACCTTGGTGGGATCCTTGCCGGAGAAGGCACCACCGCCGTGGCGTGCATAGCCGCCGTAGGTGTCGACGATGATCTTGCGGCCGGTGAGACCTGCATCCCCCTGGGGGCCTCCCACCACGAACTTGCCTGTGGGATTCACCAGGTACTTGGTGGACTCGCGACTGGGTTTCAGGGCCAGATCAGCCGTGGCGGGCTCCACCACATGGGTCCAGAGATCGTCCGTGATGCGCTCGCGGATCCCCTGTTCGTCGCTGATGCCATCCACTTCAGCGGTGTGCTGGGTGGAGATCAGGATCGTGTCGATGGCCACCGGTTTGTCGTTTTCATACACGACGCTCACCTGGGTCTTCCCGTCAGGGAGCAGATAGTCGAGGGTGTCATCGTGGCGGATCTCAGCCAGGCGACGGGCCAGACGGTGGGCCAGGCTGATGGGCAGCGGCATCAGCTCCGGCGTTTCATTGCACGCATAGCCGAACATGATGCCCTGATCCCCGGCACCCACCAGATCGAGGGGATCACCGGCGTGGTCATCGGCTTCATTCACACCCTGAGCGATATCGGGAGACTGCTGATCGAGTGCCACCAGAACAGCACAGCTGTTGGCATCGAATCCGCCGGCGCGGGCGCCGCTATAGCCGATCTCCTTGATCACATCGCGAACGAGGTGGATGAAGTCCACCTGAGCCTTGGAGGTCACCTCACCGGTGATCATGCACAGCCCGGTGTTGACCACCGTTTCGCAGGCCACACGGCTGGTGGGATCCTGAGCCAGCAGAGCGTCAAGAACCGCATCACTCACTTGATCGCAGATCTTGTCGGGATGCCCCTCCGTGACGGATTCGGAGGTGAAGACGTAACGGCTCATGCTCTCTAGCAGTGATGCAGGACTTTACGGGGCGGCTTCTAGCGCCAGCTCCTGCCAGTTGTCCATCACGTGGCGGGCCGATGGCAACCGGGGGTGGGTGCTCCAGCCGCCCCGGTAGCCAACAACCACCCCAATGCCCGCGTCGACGGCCATCTGCAGATCGGTTTCCGCATCGCCGATCAAGGCGCAGTTCGCCGGATCCAGGCTGAGGCGTTTGCAGAGCCGGGCAACGGCCTCCGGATCGGGCTTGCGAGGGGAATCATCCGCGCTCCAGTTCTGCTGGAACAGCGTGCTCAGCTTGTGATGGGCGAGGAACCGCTCAATGCCAGTGCGAGTGTCATTGCTGATCACCGCTGCTGGCACCCCCTGGCGTCCCAGCTGATGGAGGAAGTCTTCCGCACCCGGCAGCAGCGGTGATGGCGTCTGCGGTGTGTTGTCCGCGTTGTCGCTGATGTCCACCTGATCAAAACTGGCCGTCGCCAGACTCAGAGCGTCCGGCCAGCTGAGGCCCAGCAGACAGAAGACCGTGGCCGCTGAAACCAGATTGTCCTGACGGGCCGCCACCGCGATGGTTCCATCGGGACGCAGGCCCTCAGGGATGATCCCGAAGGCATGACGCAGTCCGTCCCGGAGCTGCGCCTCCATCGACTGTTCGGGACAGCGCTCTCTCCAGAGCCGTGCTGCGGTGTCGATGCGTCGTCGGGCCAGCGACAGCAGATGCGGTTCGCTGTGGGACAGGGTGCCGTCCTTGTCGAACAGCACCGCGTCGATCGTGCCGATGCAGGAGGTCCTGAGCAGGAGTCTCGGCATCGTTTCCGGCTTCAGACCAGCATCACACCCAGGGAATCGTCTCCTTCCTCAGCCTGTTCCAGCAGCATCTGCTTGTAGCGGGCCGCCATTTCCTCGGCTTTGTCGAACACCTTCTGGGGGTCGGTGAGCATGTCGCCGGGTTCCGGCTCAAGAGCCTTGGTTGAAAGGGAGATGCGACCGCGCTCCGCATCCAGATCGATGATCATCACTTTCATCTGATCATTCACATTCAGCACCGAGTGAGGGGTCTCGATGTGCTCGTGGCTGATCTCGGAGATGTGCAGCAGACCGCTGACACCGCCGATGTCGATGAAGGCGCCGTACGGCTTGATGCCGCGGACGGTGCCAACCACCACTTCGCCCACCTCCAGGCGGTTCATCTTGCGTTCCACAAGGGCGCGGCGATGGCTGAGCACCAGACGGTTGCGCTCCTCGTCCACCTCCAGGAACTTCAGGGGCAGGAAGTCGGCGACCAACTCCTCTTTGGGCTTGCGGGTGCTGATGTGGGATCCGGGGATGAAGCCTCTCAGCCCCTCCACCCGAACCAGGGCACCACCGCGGTTGGTGGCGAACACCTCGGAGTAGATGGTGGCGTCTTCCTTCTGCAGCTGACGCACACGTTCCCAGGCGCGCTGGTATTCAATCCGGCGGATCGAGAGGGCCAGCTGGCCGTCTTCGTTCTCCTCGCTCATGATGAAGAACTCTCTGATCTCACCGGGCTGCAGCACATCGCTGAGACCCTCGACCCGGTTGATCGAAACTTCCTGAAGCGGCATGAAGGCCGCAGTCTTGGCTCCGATGTCGATCATCGCGCCCTTGGACTCCAGGGCGAACACGGTGCCGTTGACGATGTCGCCGGGCTTGAAGTTGTAGTCGTACTTGCTCAGCAGAGCAGCGAATTCATCGATGGTGAATCCGGCATCATCCAGATTGCGGCTGCTGGCACGGCTACTTGGGTCGTCAGCGGTCGGGACCTCTTCGGGGATGCTCAGATCCTCTTCGCTGAAATCGGCTTCCGCTGCATCCAGCGTGGCTGTTGCCGCGCCGGTGTTTTCATCGCTGGGCGGCGCATCGATGTTCTGGGCCTGTTCTTCGATCGGAGTCGCAGACATTGGGCAGTGGCGGTCTACCTCGGATGGGCAGTGCGAAGGATTCACACGGGCTGCCCGCCGACAGCCTGTGGAGAATTAAAGACTCTACAGATCAGTGAACTCAGCTCACTGCTGCGAGATGTCCCTTGCTGTCGGTGTTCATGGTTTCAAGGGTGGAGACGAAATCGTCGATGCCGCGGAACTGCCGGTACACCGATGCAAAACGGATGTAGGCCACTTCACTCATCTCCTTGAGCTGAACCAGCACCATCTCTCCGATCTCCGCACTGGTCACCTCTCGGCCACTGCGCTGCTGGAGTGTCAGCTCGAGTTCCTCAACAAGGGATTCCAGCCGTGAAGCGTCAACACCGGTCTTCTCGCAGGCACGGTTGAGACCATGCAGCAGTTTCCCGCGGCTGAAGATCTCGCGGGTTCCGTTGCGCTTGATCACCGAGATCGGCACGGTTTCCACCCGCTCATACGTGGTGAAGCGGAACTCGCAGTTCAGGCACTCGCGGCGCCGTCTGACACTGCGTCCGCCATCCGCCGCGCGTGACTCGAGCACCCGGCTGTCCGTGTTCTGGCAGGAGGGACACTGCAAGTCGGAGCTGGTAGCAAAGTGCACCAACTGTAGACAGTGATTCGAAGCTTGAGAAGGGTGTGCTGGACACAGGTCTCAACAAAGGATGTTTCGGACTCTTTGGGCTGGAGTGAGACTGCGCCATACCCGGACTGATGACGAGATCGGAATGGGACGCTCAGCCCCAGAGTCCGGCCATGAAAAAACCCCGCCGAAGCGGGGTTCCCATGGGTTGGACTCACTTGCCGATCTTCGGAGGATCGCGGAAGGCGATCGCGAAGAACAGGGTTGCAATCGCAAGCGTGAGAATGAGGATGTAAGCGAAGCTTTCCATCTGAGGACTCCTTTAAAGGGCGATCAGTTGAGCGGGGAGCCTGCTGGAGGCACATAGCCTTCAGGCAGCCGTCGTGTGGATTTGTCGCCCAGTTTGGCGAACAGACCGAATTCAACCTGGTCTCCAAGGTCAGGATCGATCCCGGCGAACACATCTCTGTAGAGGGTCCGGGCTCCGTGCCAGATGTGGCCGAAGAAGAACAGCAGCGCGAAGGTGGCGTGGCCGAAGGTGAACCAGCCGCGGGGTGAGCTGCGGAAGACGCCGTCAGAGTTGTAGGTGTCGCGATCGAAATCGAAACCTTCACCCAGCTGAGCCTTGCGCGCCAGGCGTTTCACGTCAGCGGGATCGCTGAACTTCTGGCCATCGAGGGCTCCACCGAACACCTGGGCCGTGACGCCCTGCTGCTCGAAGGAATACTTGGCTTCCGCCCGACGGTAAGGAATGTCGGCACGAACGATCCCTTGCTCGTCCTGCAGGACAACAGGGAAGTTCTCGAAGAAGTTGGGCAGGCGGCGAACCTCGAGTTCACGCCCCTCTTTGTCCGAGAAGACGATGTGACCCACCCAGGAGGTGGCCAGTCCATCACCATTCACCATGGGGCCGACACGGAACAAACCACCTTTGGCAGGGCTGTTGCCGACGTAGTCGTAGAAAGCCAGCTTTTCAGGAATGGACTCATAGGCCTCCTGACGCGTTGCACCATCGTCCATGGCGGTCTGGACGCGACGGTTGATTTCCGTCTTGAAGTAACTCTGATCCCACTGATAGCGGGTGGGTCCGAACAGCTCAACAGGGGTCGCTGCCGACCCGTACCACATGGTTCCGGCCACGATGAAGGCGGCGAAGAACACAGCGGCGATCGCACTGGCGAGAACGGTTTCGATGTTGCCCATCCGCAGCGCTTTGTAGAGACGCTCGGGTGGGCGGGTGGTGATGTGGAAGATGCCGGCGATGATGCCGACGATCCCGGCCGCGATGTGGTGAGCGACGATGCCGCCCGGGTTGAATGGATTGAAGCCCTCCGGACCCCAGGACGGTTGGACCGGTTCCAGGTGACCCGTTAGCGAGTAGGCATCGGATACCCACATTCCCGGGCCGAAGACCCCGGTCAGGTGGAAAGCACCGAAGCCGAAGCAGCCGAGACCGGCCAGCAGCAGGTGAATGCCGAAGATCTTGGGGAGATCCAGGGCCGGTTCCCCGGTGCGGGGGTCCTGCCAGATCTCAAGATCCCAGAACGTCCAGTGCCAGATGGCGGCGAGCATCAGCAGTCCGCTGAAGATGATGTGGGCTGCTGCCACACCCTCGAAGCTCCAGAAGCCTGGATCCACCCCGGTTTCTCCGGTGATGCTCCAGCCACCCCAGCTGCCTGTCACACCGAGACGGGACATGAAGGGCATCACGAACATGCCCTGACGCCACATGGGGTTCAGGACCGGATCGGACGGGTCGAAGATGGCGAGCTCGTACAGAGCCATGGAGCCGGCCCAGCCGGCAACAAGGGCTGTATGCATGAGGTGCACGGCCAGAAGGCGGCCCGGGTCATTGATGACGACGGTGTGCACCCGATACCAGGGCAATCCCATGGGTCAGGTTCGGGGGGGACAGAGCTGCACGGTTAGCAGCTATTCCGGCCGATCGTAAGGGTTTCGTTCCGTCTGGCGGTTTTCCCTCCCTCCAGCTGAAACGAGCGGTGACATGAATGTTCGAGGCAGGTTGTTCACAAAACGCAACCCTCGAACCCATGATGGTCGTCTTCTGCCCGCTCTTCCCATGCCGGTGATCCGATTTGTTCGAGAAGGTCGCGACGTGGAGTGCTTCCCGGGAGAGAACCTCCGCGACGTCGCTCTGCGGGAAGGGGTTGAGCTCTATGGGCTCAAGGGTCAGCTCGGCAACTGCGGTGGCTGCGGTCAGTGCATCACCTGCTTCGTCGCCGTTGTCGACGAGGATGGTGTGGAGGCTCTCTCGGAGCGGACCCCGGTGGAGGAGGCCAAGCTGCGTCGGCGCCCGCAGGAGTGGCGCCTGGCGTGTCAGGCCCTGGTGGATCGTTCCCTGCTGGTCCTGACCCGTCCTCAGGTCCGCCTGCCGGATGCGGAGGCCCGTCTGGCGGCGGCCCGGCAGGCTCCGCTGCCGGATGGGCCCACCGCGTGGCCGGTGCCACCGGAAGCCGAGCTGGAGGAGTCGGAGGACGGCACTCCTGCTAACGCCGATGAAGAGGGCTGAGACTGTGGCGTCGATGGCCGCTCGACGGTGATACGTTCGCCAGGATTCCAACTGCGGCTATGGAAACCAACGATCTCGGATTTGTCGCCAGCCTCCTGTTCATCCTGGTGCCGGCGATCTTCCTGATCATTCTGTATATCCAGACCAACAGTCAGCAGAGCTGAGGGTCATCCGCGCTCCGGTTCCCGGACCAGCAGGACCGGCGCTGGAGCGTGAACCCGGATGTAGTCGCTGACCGAACCGCCGAGAAGTTTGTCGAGATCCACCAGCCCCCGTGCCACGAGCGGGCGGCGGTCCTGCGAGGCGATCACCACGAGGTCAGCATTGGCTTCACCGGCCGCGGCGCAGACAGCCCGGCCGATGTCCTTGCCGAAACTGGTCATCGGCCGGAGCTCCACTCCGAAACCGCGGGCGCGTTGAACCGCAGCGTCGAGAATCTCATCGGCGCGGGTGCGTCCACCGCGGGTCGGTGTCGATTCCTGCCGGACCACATGAAGACCCGTCAGCGTTCCGCCGGGGATCTCGCTGATCAGCTCACAGGCGGTGCGAAGGGCGTCGTCTCCGACGCCGGTTCCATCGATCGTCACCATCACTCGGTTGACATGGCGCACGTAGAGGTCATCGCGCACGAGCAGCATCGGACGGGTCGACAGTTGGAACACGTACTGACTCGTGCTGTTCGCGAGGATCGACTGAAGGCGTCCGAGCCCACGGGATCCCATCACGATCAGGTCGCTGTCGATCTCCTCGGCAACCTTGAGCACAACCTGTTTGGTGTCCCCTTCGCGGACCAGGATCTTCACGCTGTCGGCCTGGAGACCCATCCGCTCGGTGGCCTTGCCCAGGAGGCTCTCGGCGTCGGCGCGGTGATCTTCCGCTTTCGCCTTGCTTTGCTCCGGAACCACATGGAGCAAGGTGGCCCGGGCCCTTTTCAGGCTCGGGACGTCCTGCAGCATGCGGACCATTTCTTCGACATGACCCTTCCCTGAGTCGGCGATCAGCAGATTCCTAAACACGTAGGTGAGGCAGCCTGTCTCGAAAGCCTATGGGGCGGGAAACAGGATGAGTCGTCAGCAGAGGCAGAGCGTTACGACGCGCCCCTGGCGTCTGCGCAAGCGGGTGCTTCCACAGCACACCGACCATGCCGGCGTGATGTGGCACGGCGCCTACGTGGCCTGGCTTGAGGAAGCCAGGGTGGAGGCCCTCTGCGCAGCGGGCCTCTCCTATGCCGTCATGGCGGATGAGGGCATTGAGATGCCGGTTGTGTCGTTGCGGATCGACTACCGCCAGGCGCTGAGGCACGGGGATGCGGTCGTCCTCGAGAGTCGCTGCGAGGCGAGGCGTGGTGTGCGCTGGCCCTGGACGACCCGCTTCCTGCTCGGTGAGACGGTGATGGCGGAGGCGGTCGTGGAGCTGGTGATGCTGCGGCGCAGTGAAGAGGGTGGTGTGGTGCTCCGGCGGGTGCCGCTGGAGGTGCAGGCGGTGATCGACCGCCTGCTGGGAGGGGGTCACGAGGAGCCATCGGTCTAATCTGGTACAGATGTACTGATTGGCGGGATGCGCGGTTGGTGGTGGGTCTGGAGTCAGTGTCCTGGTGTCGGAGCGGTGCGTTTGTCCCATCTGCGGGCTGTCGCCAGGGACCATGGCGTCGGACCTGAGGCTCTCTGGAGCTGGCCTGAGCCGCGTCTGGCCGAAGCTCTCCCCTGGCCTCGACCGGTGTTGCAGGCGGTTGAGCGGTATCGCAGCCACCTTGGACGGCACCCGGATCTCACGGTTCCCCGCGAGGTGCTGCTGCCCTGCGATGACGCCTGGCCCGTGCGGCTCGATCGGATGGCTCAGCCGCCGAAGCTGCTGTTCCGCCGCGGACGGCTGGACCTCCTGGACTGCCTGACGTCGGGTCAAGCGGTGGCGGTGGTCGGCACACGGTCGGCATCCCCGCATGGCATCCGGATGGCGGAGGACCTTGGTCATGCCCTGGCGCGCTCCGGTTGGCCCGTGATCAGCGGCCTTGCCGAAGGCATTGATGCCGCAGTGCATGGGGGCTGCCTTCAGGCGGATGGAGCTCCTGTGGCCGTGCTCGGGACCGGTCTCGATCGCGTGTATCCCCGTCATCACGATGCTCTCCAGAAGGCTGTGGCGCAGCAGGGGCTGCTGATCTCGGAACGCTCCTCCGGGGAGCCGGTCCAGCGGGGCCACTTCGCCCATCGAAATCGTCTGATCGTGGCCCTGGCCTCGGCGCTGGTGGTGGTGGAGTGCCCGGAGCGCAGCGGTGCGCTGATCTCTGCTCGGCTGGCTGAACAGCGCTCCTGCCCGGTTTGGGTGGTGCCAGGGGATGCCCTGCGCTGGTCGGCCAGGGGAAGCAACGCTCTGCTGCAGAACCAGGCGGCACCGCTGCTCTCGGCCGAAGCCCTCGTCAGGCATCTCGGGCCAGGGCCTTTGCTCCGGCATGAGCCTGAGTCGCTTCCATCCCAGCTGAACCCGGAGAGGGCGGAGCAGATCGAACTGCTGCAGGCCATGGCCTCCGGTGCCTCACTGGAGGATCTGTCGAGCCGTCTGAGGCAATCTCCTGCCGCCCTGGCTCGCCGGCTTCTTGAGATGGAGCGGCTTGGCAGGGTCGTGTGTGAGTCTGGTTATCTCTGGCGTCCCTGCCGACGTTGACGGATCCCCGGAGCATCCCTGGCGCGGAGCTGATGGCCTGGCGACGGGCACAGCTGAAGCGCGGTGGTCGCGGTGTTGACCTCGACTGGCTCCTGGACCTGGGCGGCGGCCTGTCCTGGCGCGATCTGCAGCTGTTGATGGTCGATGCTGACCGCACCGTGATCCTCCAGAGTCCGCTCGAGATCCTTGAAGAACACTGGTTGCGTCACCTGCAGCATCAGGTGCCCCTGCAGCATCTGGTGGGCCTCTGCCCCTGGCGTGATGTGGTCCTTGAGGTCTCGGAGGCCGCTCTGATTCCGCGTCAGGAAACCGAGCTGCTGCTGGAGCTGGCGAGTTCAAGGCCGCTGTCTGGTGCTCCTCGGCGGCTGGCCGATCTCGGCACAGGGTCCGGCGCCATCGCCGTCGGCCTCGGGCGCAGCTGGCCCGACGTTCCGGTGCATGCGGTGGAGATCAGTCCTGACGCCCTGCTTCTGGCGGAGCGGAATCTCAGAACGCATGGCGCCTGCGCTTGCTGGACGCTCCACTGCGGCAGCTGGTGGGAGCCGCTCAGGCCCTGGTGGGGTGCGTTCGATCTCGTGCTCAGCAATCCGCCCTACATCCCGTCGAACCTGATCCATGGTCTCGAGCCGGTCGTGCGGGACCATGAACCCCATCTCGCCCTCAGTGGCGGCGCCGATGGACTCGACAGCGTCCGTGCCGTTGTGAAGGATGCCCCCAGGGCTCTGTCGCCGGGGGGATGGCTTCTGATCGAACATCACCATGATCAGAGCGATGCCGTGGTGGCACTGATGCAGAGAGTCGGTCTGAGCGATGTGGACGCGGCCCCCGATCTGCAGGGTGTGATGCGCTTCGCGATGGGGCGAAGGCCGTTGTGAGCTCTTCCCCCATCGACATCCTCGAGGCTCCGCAACTGGCTCGACGGCTGTTGGCAGGCTCAGCCGCCGTGATCCCGACCGACACGCTCCCTGGCCTTGCCATCCAACCTGAGTGCGCCGATCGTCTCTGGACGATCAAGCGGCGCCCCGCCGACAAGCCGCTGATCCTGATGGGATCCTCCGCTGTCGAGCTGATCAGTCTCTGCGACGAATCCTGCCGGGACGAGGCCATGACGATGGCCCTGGATCACTGGCCGGGTGCACTCACCCTTGTTCTGCCCTCCACAGCCCCCGTGGTGGGATGGCTCAATCCAGGAGGAAGCAGCCTCGGACTGCGGGTGCCGAACTCGTCCCTGACGTGTTCGCTGCTGAGCCGGAGCGGTCCGCTCGCAACCACCAGCGCCAACCGTTCAGGTGAGCCCTCCTGCGCATCAGCGGCCGAGGCTGCGGTCGTTTTCCCGGATCTCCCGCAGCTGGGGCCTCAGCCATGGCCTCGTTTGTCAGGCCAGGCGAGCACCGTGCTGGCCTGGGATGGTCCAGGTCGCTGGCGCCTCCTGCGCAGGGGCGCTGTGATGCCCACAGGTTGTCAAGACCGATGATTGCCCTGATCGGCCTCTGCCTGTTGTTCATGAGCCTGTTCCACTGGCTTTTTGAGCCAATCGAGCAGGTTGTCACCGCTCTGCTCGAAGTGCGAGCACTGGGCTGGATGGCCCTTCTGACGTTGATCTGGATTTTCGCCTCGCAACCCGCTGGCGGGTCTGAGCGCTAAATCCGAAAGCCGGCTGACGGATTTGAACCGACGGCCTTCGCTTTACAAAAGCGCTGCTCTACCACTGAGCTAAGCCGGCATCTCACGCATGGTAATCATCCAGAGCGCCAGCTCCAGCCTGTTGCGACATCCTGTCTTCGCGAGTGCTCGGCTGATGTGACATTCCACCGTGCGGTGGCTCAGCACCAGTCTGTCTGCGATGGCGCGGTTGCTGAGGCCCTCTGTGAGCAGAGCAGTCACGCGCTGCTCACTGGGGGTGAGGTGGTTGAGAGATCTCAAGTACGGGAGGACTCTGGGGAGAAGTGTTCCCCGCGCTTCTCACTTCAGGGACCGTCGGATCGGCAGATTGGCCACCAGCGCCGTGACGCGATCCTCGGTCTCCAGACTCACGTCTCCCTCCTCGACGTCGATTTCCACGTAACGGGCCACGACCTCGAGAATCTCCCGACGCATCTGCTCCAGTAGCTCGGGATTGAGGTCGCTCCGGTCGTGGGCCAGCACGAGCTGCAGTCGCTGCCGTGCGGATTCGGCGCTGGCGGGCTGACGGCGGAGCAATTTGTCGATCAGATCTTTGAGCGTCATCGGTTCAGAAGATCCTGGTCTGCATCAGCTGGCGCATCTTGGCGCGCAACCCTGAACGGGCTTCGGAGGGATCCATGAGAGGAACGTCTTCTCCCTGAAGGCGGCGGGCGATGTTCTTGAAGGCCTTCGCTGCAGGGGAATTGCTTCCAGTCAAGGTCAGCGGTTCTCCACGGTTCGTGCTGACGATCACCTGTTCGTCTTCGAACACCAGTCCGAGAAGCGGCAGAGCCAGGATGTCGGTGACATCGTCGGCGGAGAGCATCTCCTGGTTCGACATCATCTTCGGACGGACGCGGTTCAGGACAAGCTGAATCGGAGTGACTCCCTGACTGTTGAGCAGGCCGATCACCCGATCCGCATCACGGACGGCAGCGACCTCGGGTGTGGTGACCACCACGGCTTCCCGTGCTGCGGCCGAGGCGTTCTTGAAACCATCCTCGATTCCTGCCGGGCAATCGATGAGGATGTAGTCGAAGGAGGGCTCAAGCAGTGCCGTGATGGCGCGCATGTCCTTGGGTGTCAGCCACTCCAGCATCCGTGGATTACCGGCCGGAAGCAGCGCCAGGTTGGGTTCCTGTTTGTGTTTGACCAGCGCCTGTTCCAGCCGGCAGGACTCGGCCAGAACCTCCTGAGCGGTGTAGACGATGCGGTTTTCAAGGCCGAGGAGCAGGTCGAGATTCCGCAGGCCGAAGTCGGCATCCAGAACGACCGTGCGGACACCCTGGCGTGCGAGGGCGATTCCGAGATTCGCCGTTGTCGTCGTCTTGCCGACGCCGCCCTTGCCCGAGCAGATCAGGATCGTTCGTGTCGTCGACACCAGGGATTCGCTTGGGTCTCGCCAGGATAAACAGAGTGTTTGCACTGGCAACCCAATTGATCAGCGGCGAGGGAGGGTCTGTGCGGGTGCCGCCTCGATCACGATCTCACCGTCCTCCAGGCGGGCCTGCTCCACCAGACCCTCCTGCGGCAGATCCTCAGGTCCACGCGCCACCACGTCTCCGATGCGCAGCTGAAGTGGCCTCAGTTGCAGGGCGATGATCCGCGCTGAAGGATCGCCGTCTCGTCCGGCATGGGCAATTCCGCGCAGACGCCCCCACACAAGCACGTGTCCAGCAGCACTGATCCGTGCACCAGGATTCACATCTCCGTAGAGCAGAACATCCCGGTCGCTCTGGAGATGGTCGCCGGATCGAAGGGTGCCGTGATGGAACAGCAGCCCTTCCCCTGTCGATGGCGATGGATCGGCTGTCGCGTTGTCTTCCGCGAGGTGCGGCTGCAGCCGTGCATCGAGACCGAGGGCCGAAGCGCTGACGATGGTCTCCGGACGGTGTCCGAGCAGGGTCCGGAGGGTGTAGCCGCGGGCAGCAGCGATGCCACTCAGCTGCTGAAGATCGCTGCAGGTCAGCAGCCAATCCCCGCAGTCAAGATCAATCGGCCCTGGCGAGGCGTCCTGCAGTCGGTCCTCCAGAGCATCCCGCCAGTGCTGATGGTGTCGGTCCGGCAGCTGCAGCATGGTCATCGACGCCGGGAGCCTGGTGTGCCCCATTCAACGGGAGACAGGCGACAGGTCGAAGGTTCGGCTTCAGAACCCCTCCCCATCCAGAGCGGCCTGCAGATCCTCCTGAATCTCTCGCGGATGGATCAACCAGGACGTCTCAGCAGGTGTCGACAGACTGGCCACCAGTGCGGACGCTTGCTCGAGAGCCTGAAGACGGCGTCCATTCCAGAGCCGCAGCCCGCCTCTGTAGGGGTGATATCCACGGATCTGCTGGTGACGCAGCCCACAGCAGGAAGCCGGATCCAGGCCGATGGATTCCGCCAGACGTCCGGCGATCGCCAGGGCTTTCAACTGGTCCTCGCTTCCGATGTGTTCCACCGCCATGGCCTTGAGCAGGCGTCGATCCAGAAAACGGCTGCAGAGTTCAGCCAGGGAGTCCGGTCCCTCCTGCTGCCATCTCTGCAGGTGATATCCGGTGCGGACGTCGTCGTTGGCCAGAAAACAGGGAAGGTCGAGACCGTCGGGCTCCCAGAGCCATCGGGCCATGACGGCATCGGCCCAGACCTGATCGGGCCCCAGCTGCCTGGCGGTGCGCACCAGCCTCTCCAGCAGCCAGTTGCACACCACGTTCAGGCGATGGTTGTAAACGCTCCGGTACATCAGATTGCGCACCACCAGGTAGTGCTCCACTGCCATGAGGCCCTTGGGATGCAGGGCCAGGTCGCCGTCAGGAGCGAGGGTCAGGGCCGCCAGGATGCGATCGAGATCCAGCTGTCCGTAACGCGTTCCGGTGCTGTAGCTGTCCCGCAGCAGATAGTCCAGCCGGTCACAGTCCAGCTGACTGCTGACCAGTCTCTTGATCACGAGCCGTTCCGCCTCTCCCTTGGCAAGCAGGGCAGCGACGGCTGCCGCCGTTCCGGGGGCATGGTCTTCGAGGCAGCCGCGGATCACCGGATCCTCCTCAATGATCCGGGCTGACCAGTCCTCATGACGCAGTCCGAACATCTCTTCGCCGGTGTGGCTGAGGGGGCCATGGCCGATGTCGTGCAGAAGTGCTGCGGCGTACAGCAGCCCTCGATCAACCTCCAGCTCATCGTTCTGGTTCAGCAGCTGGGTGAAGGCGCGCCTGGCCAGATGAAACACCCCGATGGAATGGGTGAAGCGGCTGGATTCCGCGCCGTGAAACGTGAGGAAGGCAGGCCCCAGCTGACGTACCCGGCGCAATCGCTGAAAAGGTGGGGTGTCAACCAGGGTCATCACCATCGCTTCCGCCGGGACATCCCCGTCGAGTCGGATGCCCCGGTGCAGGGGGTCGTGATACGTGCGCTGGTTCATCCCGCGGGGACGTCCGCCGTTCTTTCGAGCAGAGCCTCCAGAGACTGTTGGGCCTCGTTCAGCCAGCGATCACCATCCCCTCCTGGATTCAGCGGTTCGGGTCCATCCAGCACCCGCTCAGGTTCGATGCCTGTGCCCTGGATGTCCCGTCCGTCCGGGGTCACGTAACCGGCCACGGTGACCGCGAGCCCACTGCCGTCACTGAGGTTGGTCAGGGTCTGGATCAGGCCCTTGCCGAAGGTTCGGCCGCCCAGCAGCGTCGAACGCCCGTTGTCCTGCAGTGCTCCCGCCAGGATCTCGCTCGCGCTCGCTGTCCCTCCATTGACCAGGGTGAGCATCGGACCGTCATAAAGGCTGTCGAATCCCGCCTGAATCGAGTCGTTGATGCCCTCCCTGTTGCGGGTCTCCACGATGGTTCCGCCCGCCAGGAAGTCATCCGCCACAGCGAGGCCGGAACTCACCAGACCGCCTGAATTGTTGCGGAGGTCCAGCACCAGCCCTTCGATGTTTTTGTCCTGCAATTCAGCCAAGGCCTGACCGACCTGCTCGGGCACGCTTTCGGTGAATTGGGTGATGCGCAGGTAGCCGTAGGTGTGGGAATCGCTGCGGAGCCGCCGGGTGCGCACCGGACGCAGGTCAACGCTGCGTCGCTCCAGCGAAAGCTCATGTTCCCCATCCACCCCATCCGACAGCATCAGCAGAACCGTGGTCCCCACGTCGCCGCGCAGAGCGTTGGCCGTTCCTTCCAGTCCGAGATCAGCCACCGCCACACCGTTCACCGAGAGAATTTCGGCACCGCTGTTCACACCGGCGTCCGCGGCCGGGGAGCCGTCGAGTGCTGAGATCACCACAACTCTGGAACTGTCTGATCCCGGGCCGAGCTGGAGCCCCACACCACTGAGATTTCCAGTCGTGCTGTCCTTCAGAGCGGCGTAATCATCAGGGCGTAACAGCCGTGTGTAGGGATCCTCAAGGGGCGCGAGCATCGCCTCGATCGCCTGATAGGCGTCCTCGCTGCTGCTGATCGAACGCTCCAGGGCTTTCTGGCGCTGGCGTCTCCAGCGGATCTCATCCAGGCGCTCAGGGCTGAGGTAGCCCTGATTCACAAGCCTCCAGCTCTCCACCACCAGCTGTTGGGCATCGCTGAGGGCCTGGGCAGATCCCACGGGCTGCAGGACCAGTCCGCAGCACATCAGCAGCGCGATCAGGCTGCGCAGGCAGGCAGACACACTGCGCCGCAGCCGTTCTGAGTTTCCGTTAACAGTCGGATACATAGCGGTCCCTCCGGCGCCTTGGCTGAAGCGTGCTCAGTAGACTTTCGCAACCCGAGCCCGCTTGTGCATGGCGAACTCATCACCGGTTTACGACTGGTTCCAGGAACGTCTTGAAATCCAGGACATTGCCGACGACATCAGTTCCAAGTACGTGCCGCCGCACGTCAACATTTTTTATTGCCTGGGCGGCATCACCCTGGTCTGCTTCCTGATCCAGTTCGCGACCGGCTTCGCGATGACCTTCTATTACAAGCCGACCGTGGCTGAGGCCTACACCTCGGTTCAGTACCTGATGACGGATGTCAGCTTCGGCTGGCTGATCCGCTCCGTGCATCGCTGGAGCGCATCCATGATGGTGCTGATGCTGATCCTCCACGTTTTCCGGGTCTACCTGACCGGAGGCTTCAAGCGTCCCCGTGAGCTCACCTGGGTCACCGGTGTGACCATGGCGGTGATCACCGTGTCCTTCGGCGTCACCGGTTACTCCCTCCCCTGGGATCAGGTTGGATACTGGGCCGTGAAGATCGTCTCCGGTGTTCCCGCTGCCATTCCTGTGGTGGGCGACTTCATGGTGGAACTTCTCCGGGGCGGTGAAAGCGTCGGCCAGTCCACCCTCACGCGCTTCTACAGCCTGCACACCTTTGTGATGCCTTGGTTGCTGGCTGTCTTCATGCTCATGCACTTCCTGATGATCCGGAAGCAGGGCATTTCCGGTCCGTTGTGATCGATTTCTCTACTCTTCAACCATCACCCGGAGTTTCTGATGCACATCCTCAAGAAGCCTGATCTCTCTGACCCCAAGATGCGGGCCAAGCTCGCCAAAGGCATGGGGCACAACTACTACGGAGAGCCTGCCTGGCCCAACGACCTCCTCTACATCTTCCCGGTCGTCATCCTCGGAACCATCGCCTGTGTTGTTGGTCTCGCTGTTCTTGATCCGGCCATGCTCGGAGACAAGGCCGACCCCTTCGCCACCCCTCTCGAGATTCTTCCCGAGTGGTACCTGTATCCGGTGTTCCAGATCCTGCGCGTTGTTCCCAACAAGCTTCTGGGAATCGCTCTGCAGACCCTTGTTCCCCTGGGACTGATGCTCGTTCCCTTCATCGAGAGCTTCAACAAGTTCCAGAATCCCTTCCGCCGTCCCGTGGCCATGACGGTGTTCCTGTTCGGAACCGTCGCCACCATCTATCTGGGTATTGGAGCAGCGATGCCGATCGACAAGTCTCTGACGCTCGGCCTGTTCTGATCACCGATCGGAACCATCTCCACAAGCCTCCGGGTCCGACCCGGGGGCTTTTTTATTGGAGACCGGTTTCCAGCTGCAGCATGAGCACATCGTCGGGGTTCACCCGCAGGAAGTGATGCAGCAGCAGAAAGCCCACGATGGTCCAGGTCTGGTAAGTCCTGGACTGCTGCCCAACCCAGGTGCCGGTGGGCCCATCGAAGTATTCGGCCCACTGCTGTCTGGGCAGCTGGTTCAGATGGCTCCAGTAGCACTCCTCCAGCATGGTCTTCATCTGACCCATCAGCAGCACGTCCGCATGCGGGTGAAGCCGTTCATGCAGCAGGATCGACGACCCGAAGAACCAGAGCAGGCTCGGCCAGTGCCCACCGTTGTGATAGCTCCAGGGCCAGTTCTTGGGATCTGAACCGGTCTTGTTCTCCCACTCCACACCACCCATGGGGGGGTGGCAGATGCGCATCGGCATCTGAGCCATCAGATGCTGGCGGTTATGCAGCACGAGCCGGAACAAGGCCCGTTGCTGGGGCGCGGTAAGCAGTCCGAACAGGGAGGCCAGTGAATTCCCGAGGCTGTAGAAGCGGAAATCCGGTCGGCCGGTGCGCATGTTGCCGATGAGATACCCGCCTCGGTTTTCCAGCCAGTCCTGCAGCCAGTCGGGAATCACCTGAGGCTGCACATTGAATTCGTTCTGATATTGATTGTCGCCGTACTGCTCCGTTGGGCGTCTCCTCAGAACCTGCATGGTTTTGCTGGTGACCCAGTAGTGCTTGAGCAGGTACTGGCGCAGATCGTGCATCCATCGGCGGCTCAGCCGGAGACGTTCCTCCAGCAGCGCATTGCTGTCGTGCCGCTGACAGAGTTCCATCAGTCCGATGCAGCTGCGCAAGGCTGCGAACAGCAGCACCTCCACTTCCAGCGGTGCTCCCCAGACATCCATGGGGCGATCAATCATGAAGGCGCAGTCCGGAACAAAGAGCACCGGTGTGCCTTCGAAGCTCGGATGGAGCACCAGGTCCAGCAGCAGTTGCAGCCCGCGCTGAACACGCTGACTGCGTCCGAATTCTGAATCGCCGCTGCGCTTGACGTAGAGCCAGCACAGAATCGGCCACCAGAGGCTGGCATCCACAGACGTGATCCGTCCGATCGATCGCTGGCCGTAATCGGCCACCAGATCTCCCTCTTCTTCCACAAAGCTGGTGGGGAAGACGCCGCGGGTCTGCACCGTCGTGCTCTGCAGATCCAGACAGACCGAGAGAAACTGCTTCACCACGGGGTATCTCCCCTGAAGCAGCAGATAGATCATCACGGGAACGTTGTCCCGAAGGAAAATCTCCCCGTAGTTCAGCGCCTCGTCGTGACGCGGATGCTCCAGGGCTGCCACGCTCCCTGCGAGTTCCCCGCGGATCTGGATCAGGGTGCGTTCGAAATGCTCGCGGGCCTTCTGAACAACCTGATCTTCTTTCGAGCTCGGACGGAACCGTTGATTCTGCTGTGTGAAGCCGGTTGGCATCGCATCCCGTCATCCTTTTGGGAAGCTAGTCATGCCAACGGGTCTCGGCAGTGGAAGCGATTCTGCTGATCCCTGAGGGTCGTTGCTGTTGCTTGAGTGGGCGTTGTGGTGTTATGGTTTTGTCTTGCGCAGGAGCCGAGAGGCGAGTGCGCAAGCCGAAGCGCTGAAGGCGAAAGCCTTGAGGTGTCTGAGGCGGCTTACAGGACCCGGAGGGAGAGATCCCACGGTGTTGTAGGTTTCACAAGCGGTCGCGAGACCGCGTTGATCAACACCCACCTTCTGAAAGGGAGGAGAGGATAGTTGATCGAACCTGGACAATTGAAAAGTTTAGGAACTGACGCTTTCATCGCGTTCAGATGAGCATTGAGCCGCAAGGTGAGGTGCACATTTGAATGAAGAAGCGATGAAGGTGTGAGGTCCCGTCAAAAGAACAAACGTGTTGCAGAGAAGCATTGTGCTTGCAACGGCGAGGTTTTCACGAGCCTTGCGGTTGCCGGTGTGCGCAATGTGGAGCAACAACCGGATCTGAGATCCTGGAAAGTCATTGAAAGAGAAATCTAGAGATGCACTCTTAAGAACCCTTTCTGTGTCAGCGGGAAGGAGGCCTCAACTGTTGCCGGCATTGGCTGAGTAATGGGTGACGCAAATCATGTTGAGCGATTCAGGTAAGTAATTATTTGAGTTGTAAGAGGACATGAACTACAACGGAGAGTTTGATCCTGGCTCAGGATGAACGCTGGCGGCGTGCTTAACACATGCAAGTCGAACGAACCTTCGGGTTAGTGGCGGACGGGTGAGTAACGCGTGAGAATCTGCCCTCAGGAGGGGGATAACAGCTGGAAACGGCTGCTAATACCCCATATGCCGCGAGGTGAAATGAATTTCGCCTGAGGATGAGCTCGCGTCTGATTAGCTAGTTGGTGTAGGTAAAGGCTCACCAAGGCATCGATCAGTAGCTGGTCTGAGAGGATGATCAGCCACACTGGGACTGAGACACGGCCCAGACTCCTACGGGAGGCAGCAGTGGGGAATTTTCCGCAATGGGCGAAAGCCTGACGGAGCAACGCCGCGTGAGGGATGAAGGCCTCTGGGCTGTAAACCTCTTTTATCAAGGAAGAAGATCTGACGGTACTTGATGAATAAGCCACGGCTAATTCCGTGCCAGCAGCCGCGGTAATACGGGAGTGGCAAGCGTTATCCGGAATTATTGGGCGTAAAGCGTCCGCAGGCGGCCCAGAAAGTCTGCTGTTAAAACGTGGAGCTTAACTCCATCATGGCAGTGGAAACTGTTGGGCTTGAGTGTGGTAGGGGCAGAGGGAATTCCCGGTGTAGCGGTGAAATGCGTAGATATCGGGAAGAACACCAGTGGCGAAGGCGCTCTGCTGGGCCATCACTGACGCTCATGGACGAAAGCCAGGGGAGCGAAAGGGATTAGATACCCCTGTAGTCCTGGCCGTAAACGATGAACACTAGGTGTCGGGGGAATCGACCCCCTCGGTGTCGTAGCCAACGCGTTAAGTGTTCCGCCTGGGGAGTACGCACGCAAGTGTGAAACTCAAAGGAATTGACGGGGGCCCGCACAAGCGGTGGAGTATGTGGTTTAATTCGATGCAACGCGAAGAACCTTACCAGGGTTTGACATCCTGCGAACCTCTTGGAAACGAGAGGGTGCCTTCGGGAACGCAGTGACAGGTGGTGCATGGCTGTCGTCAGCTCGTGTCGTGAGATGTTGGGTTAAGTCCCGCAACGAGCGCAACCCACGTCTTTAGTTGCCAGCATTTAGTTGGGCACTCTAGAGAGACCGCCGGTGATAAACCGGAGGAAGGTGTGGATGACGTCAAGTCATCATGCCCCTTACATCCTGGGCTACACACGTACTACAATGCTACGGACAAAGGGCAGCAAGTTCGCGAGGACAAGCAAATCCCATAAACCGTGGCTCAGTTCAGATCGTAGGCTGCAACTCGCCTACGTGAAGGAGGAATCGCTAGTAATCGCAGGTCAGCATACTGCGGTGAATACGTTCCCGGGCCTTGTACACACCGCCCGTCACACCATGGAAGTTGGCCACGCCCGAAGCCGTTACTCCAACCCTTGTGGAGGAGGACGTCGAAGGTGGGGCTGATGACTGGGGTGAAGTCGTAACAAGGTATCCGTACCGGAAGGTGCGGATGGATCACCTCCTAACAGGGAGACAAACAACGATTTTGATGCCTGAGTACTTTTATTCTTAGGCCGAAATCCTGTCACCTTAGGTCGATCGGTACCTCAGCGTTGAAGTAACTGGATCAGCAGCAATGTTGATTTGAGTTATGGAGATGATCAGTTCCTAAACTTTGTCTAGGTCACACCCCACAAGGGTTGAGTTTTTTTCCTGGGCCATTAGCTCAGGTGGTTAGAGCGCACCCCTGATAAGGGTGAGGTCCCTGGTTCAAGTCCAGGATGGCCCATTCGGTGTTGGGGGTTTAGCTCAGTTGGTAGAGCGCCTGCTTTGCAAGCAGGATGTCAGGAGTTCGAGTCTCCTAACCTCCACTGACCGAACTCAATCTCCATTTTCCGTGTAACGGGAAATGACTCGAAATGAGGAGTGTGATTTGGATGATGTCCGCTGGATGACCCCAGCTTCCTGTCATTCCAAGGATGAGTGAGAACTCATGATTTGGTTGATAAGATGCTGGGCTCAATTCAAGTTATTGAGCAATCAATGATTTGATTTGGAGTCTGGCAGAACCTTGACAACTGCATAGGTGAAGTCTGGAAAAAACAAAGCATCTCATGGATGCATTGTTTTGAGTCTGAGTATCCGAAAGGATGCCTAGAACCAGAGCAATGAAAATTCTTTTGAGCAAGAGCCGAGACTCTAAAATGTTCTTCTTGTCGTGTCGAGCGACGGGGAGTTTGATTTTGTTTTCAGTGTCAGTGAAAACTGAGGTTGAAAACAGAAGAATCCGTCTCAACAACGGTAAGCGTTTTAGAGGTTAATTGGTCAAGCTACAAAGGGCTCACGGTGGATACCTTGGCACACAGAGGCGATGAAGGACGTGGTTACCTGCGATAAGTCTCGGGGAGCTGGAAGCACGCTTTGATCCGGGAATTTCCGAATGGGGCAACCCCTAGTACGGCCAGCTGAATCCATAGGCTGGCGCGAGCCAACCCAGCGAACTGAAACATCTTAGTAGCTGGAGGAAAGGAAAGTAAAAACGACTCCCTCAGTAGCGGCGAGCGAACGGGGAAGAGCCTAAACCGATGCTTTCGAGCATCGGGGTTGTGGGACAGCAACGTGGATCAGGAATGTTAGGAGAAGTGTTTGAATGACACGCCACAGAGGGTGAAAGCCCCGTAACTGAAAACTGAACTGACCTAGCTGTATCCCGAGTAGCACGGAGCACGTGAAATTCCGTGTGAATCCGCGAGGACCACCTCGTAAGGCTAAGTACTCCTGTGTGACCGATAGCGAAACAGTACCGCGAGGGAAAGGTGAAAAGAACCCCGGGAGGGGAGTGAAATAGAACATGAAACCGTGAGCCTACAAGCAATGGGAGCCCTACTCATAGGGTGACCGTGTGCCTGTTGAAGAATGAGCCGGCGACTTATAGGCACTGGCGGGTTAAACCGGAAATGGTGGAGCCATAGCGAAAGCGAGTCTGAATAGGGCGCTTGTCAGTGTTTATAGACCCGAACCCGGGTGATCTAACCATGGCCAGGATGAAGCTTGGGTGATACCAAGTGGAGGTCCGAACCGACTGACGTTGAAAAGTCAGCGGATGAGCTGTGGTTAGGGGTGAAATGCCAATCGAACCCGGAGCTAGCTGGTTCTCCCCGAAATACGTTGAGGCGTAGCGTCTGATGCTCCAGCAGGGGGGTAAAGCCACCATTTCGGTGCGGGCTGCGAGAGCGGTACCAAATCGAGATGAACTCTGAATACCCTGTGTGTAGTCAGGCAGTCAGACTGTGGGGGATAAGCTCCATGGTCAAGAGGGAAACAGCCCAGACCGCCAGCTAAGGTCCCCAAATCAACACTAAGTGATAAAGGAGGTGGGATTGCATAGACAACCAGGAGGTTTGCCTAGAAGCAGCCATCCTCAAAGGAGTGCGTAATAGCTCACTGGTCGAGCGATCCTGCGCCGAAAATGAACGGGGCTAAGTGTTGTACCGAAGCTGCGGATTTATGGTAGGGGAGCGTTCTATGTGGGGCGAAGCGTTAGCGTGAGCGGACGTGGACTGCATAGAAGTGAGAATGTCGGCTTGAGTAGCGAAAACATGGGTGAGAATCCCATGCACCGAAACCCTAAGGGTTCCTCCGGCAGGCTCGTCCGCGGAGGGTTAGTCTGGACCTAAGGCGAGGCCGAAAGGCGTAGTCGATGGATAACAGGTCAACATTCCTGTACCGGTTATGTTTTGGGAAGAGGGACGGAGAAGGCTAGCCAAGCCAGATGTTGGTTACTGGTTCAAGCGTTCGAGGCGTTGAGGAGCGGAGAAAACGTTCCGAGCTGAGGCGTGAGTACGAGCTGCTACGGCAGCGAAGTTGGTGACGTCATGCTTCCAAGAAAAGCTCTATACCCGTTAAGGCATAACTGCCAGTACCCGAAACCGACACAGGTGGGGTGGTAGAGAATACCGAGGTGCGCGAGGTAACTCTCTCTAAGGAACTCGGCAAAATGGCCCCGTAACTTCGGGAGAAGGGGTGCCACCGCAAGGTGGTCGCAGTGAAGAGGCCCTGGCGACTGTTTACCAAAAACACAGGTCTCCGCTAAGTCGCAAGACGATGTATGGGGGCTGACGCCTGCCCAGTGCCGGAAGGTTAAGGAAGCCGGTCAGCGTAAGCGAAGCTGGCGACTGAAGCCCCGGTGAACGGCGGCCGTAACTATAACGGTCCTAAGGTAGCGAAATTCCTTGTCGGGTAAGTTCCGACCCGCACGAAAGGCGTAACGATCAGGGCGCTGTCTCGGAGAGAGGCTCGGCGAAATAGAATTGTCTGTGAAGATGCGGACTACGTACACCTGGACAGAAAGACCCTATGAAGCTTTACTGTAGCTTGGTATTGTGCCCGGGCTCTGAATGCGCAGGATAGGTGGGAGACGTTGATCTCATGCTTGTGGGTATGAGTTAGTCACTGGTGAGATACCACTCTTTCAGAGCTAGGGTTCTAACGTTCACCCGTTATCCGGGGAGCGGACAGTATCAGGTGGGCAGTTTGACTGGGGCGGTCGCCTCCTAAAAGGTAACGGAGGCGCGCAAAGGTTCCCTCAGGCTGGTTGGAAATCAGCTGACGAGTGCAAAAGCAGAAGGGAGCTTGACTGTGAGACCAACAAGTCGAACAGGGACGAAAGTCGGCTTTAGTGATCCGACGGTTCTGAGTGGAAGGGCCGTCGCTCAACGGATAAAAGTTACTCTAGGGATAACAGGCTGATCTCCCCCAAGAGTTCACATCGACGGGGAGGTTTGGCACCTCGATGTCGGCTCATCGCAACCTGGGGCTGAAGTCGGTCCCAAGGGTTGGGCTGTTCGCCCATTAAAGCGGTACGCGAGCTGGGTTCAGAACGTCGTGAGACAGTTCGGTCCATATCCGGTGTACGCGTAGGAACATTGAGAGGATTTCTCCCTAGTACGAGAGGACCGGGAGGAACGCACCTCTGGTGTACCAGTTATCGTGCCAACGGTAAACGCTGGGTAGCCATGTGCGGAGTGGATAACCGCTGAAAGCATCTAAGTGGGAAGCCCACCTCAAGATGAGTGTTCCCATGGGGTAACCCAGTAAGGTCACGGGCAGAACACCCGTTGATAGGCTCTACGTGGAAGTCCAGTAATGGATGCAGCGGAGGAGTACTAATAGACCGAGGGCTTGACCAACTTCTTGGTTCTTGCCTGAAAGACAGACTTTGTTTGATTCAGACGCGCGACGAAAGTTGCAGATCCTATGCAGTTCTCAGGGTTCACAACCCATGAGAATGTTTAACTATCCTGGTGTCCATAGCGGTGTGGAACCACTCCGATCCATCTCGAACTCGGTTGTGAAACGCATCAGCGGCGACGATATTTGGGGGGTAGCCCCCTGAGAAAATAGCTCGATGCCAGGTAAAACATTCCATACGAAGAAACCACCTCGCAACGAGGTGGTTTTTTTGTGCCTTCAAAAGTCAGCTCTGACAGTTGGGGCACCAGTGAGTGCTGCGCCCGGATAATTTGTCCCGGAGCAGGATAGTTCCGCAAATGCGGCAGGGTTTCCCGTTGCGTCGATACACCCAGGCCTGCCCGCCGTAATTGCCGTTAACCCCTTCGAGATCTCTGAAATCACTGAAGGTCGTGCCTCCGGCGCCGATGCTTGCTTGCAGCACTTCCACAAGGCAGGTGCGCAGCTTTTCCAGTTGCTTCAGCGATAACTGCCCTGCCGGAGTGTGCGGACGGATTCCTGCCGCAAACAGACTTTCATCCGCGTAAATATTGCCGACACCGGCCACAAGGCTTTGGTCGAGCAGGGCACTTTTGATCGATCGAGTGGATCCTTTCAGTCGACGCTTGAGATACGGTGCTGTGAAGCTTTCGGTGAATGGTTCGGGGCCTAATTGCTTCAGCCCTGTCATCACTGTGTCCAGCTCCTGGCCCTCAGGAATCCACCACATCTCGCCGAAGCTGCGCATATCCACGAAGCGCAATTCTTCATCCTGTTCATTCCAGATCCGCACACGGGTGTGTGTGCACGGTTCGCTGGGTTGTGGATGCCACTGGAATTGTCCGGTCATCCGCAGGTGAACGCCCCAGGTGCCGCGACCTGGAAGCAGTTCTGCCATCAGATATTTTCCGCGACGCGACCAGGTTCCGACTTCAGCGCCGCGCAAAGCGTCCCGGAACTCTGCTTCACCTCCGGGGCTGGCGATCGCTCTCGATCGGCAGACTTCGACATCCGCGATCACAAAGGATTGAAGACGGTCCGCCAGACCGCGGCGGACCGTCTCGACTTCAGGAAGCTCAGGCAAACGCCTCAGGCCGGCTCGAGCTCGGCTTCCGCGAAGTTGTTGGTGTTGACGCCGCCATCCGTGCCGTCCAGGCCTGTGTAGTTGACCTTCTCAAAACGCACCACCACGGGGTAGCGGATTCCGGAGGTATCGATGGACGCCACCGTACCGACTTCGTTGAACCAATAAGACTCAGGACGCTTGATGCGCACCTTGGCGCCGCGGGTGATCGCCATCGAAGGGCATGGAGGGATGCAACCGGGAGCGTATCGCCCGGTCAGGGGCGGAAACGCGCAGCGTCACAGAATGTCGTCCCCTCGTCTCGTCCGGTTCCGTTGACATCATCTGTTGTGCCTGAACAACCCGCTCTGCAGCTGGACCTCCCGGATCCAGAGCGGGATGACATCAGCACGCTGGAGTTCCTGGCTCAGCTTGAGCAGGCCTGGGCTGTCTGCGACCGGTTCGATCTGCAGACCGAGATCTGGCGTGGTCGCATCCTGGGGGCCGTGAGGGATCGCGAAAAGCGCGGCGGGGAGGGGCGTGGCGCCGGATTTCTGCAGTGGTTGCGGGAGCGGGAGATCAGCAAGACCCGCGCCTACAGCCTGATTCAACTGGCCGAATCCGCTGACGATCTCGTCGGTGGGGGCATGCTCGAGGAAGGCAGCGTCAATCAGTTCTCGAAGCGGGCCTTTCTGGAGACGGCCCAGGCGGCTCCGGAAGTGCAGGTGATGATCTCCGAGGCCGCCAACGAGGGGCAGGAGATCACCCGCAAGCAGGTGCGGCGGCTGACGGATGAGTTCACGGCCGCCACCAGTCCGCTGCTGCCGGAGGAAATCCGCCAGAGAACCCAGGAGAACCTGCTGCCACCACGGGCGGTCGCCCCGTTGGTGCGTGAGCTGGCCAAGCTTCCTGAGCCTCAGCAGGAGGACCTGCGCAAGGTGTTGCGTGATGAACCGGAGCTGGATCGCATCAAGGATGTGACCAGCACCGCTCGCTGGATCACCAAGGCCACGGAAGCCGGTGTGGCGGTACGGGCGTTCCAGCAGGGTGAACTCGATCTTGAGAAGGCGATGCAGGAGGCACAGCGTCTTGATGCCCTCGGCCTGCTCGCAGATGCCGTTGGTCAGGCGCAGGCCCTCGAGGCCGCTGTTCTGAAGTTGCATACCTCCTGGCGGCGACTGGGGGGGTTGCAGGAGCGTCTCTGGGTGGAAAGCGGCAGCAGCACCCCTTACCTTCGGGATGTGCTCGACGCTTTGCAGTCCCTCAGCGGCTCCACCATGCGGGTCTCCCTTGGTGAGCTGGCAGGGGGGAAGCGGGTTCGGTTGCAGCTGGTGGAGGAGTCGCCGGATCAGCTGGAGCCACCGCCCCTGCCCTGACGCCACCACTGGTGTCGGCCTAAACTGGGTTCACTAGATCTGGTGTGGATTGGACCGTCTGGAACAGTCGCTCCAGGAACATTTCGGGTGGTCCAGCTTCCGGGCTGGGCAGCGCCCTGTTGTGGAAGCCGTTCTGGCGGGGCGAGACGCCCTGGCGGTGCTGCCCACCGGCGGCGGCAAATCGCTCTGCTATCAGCTGCCCGCTCTCGTGCGCGGTGGCCTCGTCGTGGTCATCTCTCCCCTTGTCGCCCTGATGGAGGATCAGGTGCTGCAGCTGCAGCGACGCGGCATCGCCGCAGCCTGTCTGCATGCGGGTCTGGCTCCCGATCGCCGCAGGAAGGCTCTGAGCGCACTGCGGGATGAATCGCTGCGTCTTCTCTACCTGGCACCTGAGCGCCTGCAAGGGGAGGCGACCCGGCAGATGCTCGAAACCCACTCCAGCGAGGGGCGACTGGTGGCACTGGCGGTGGATGAGGCGCATTGCATCAGCGCCTGGGGGCATGACTTCCGCCCGGACTACCGACGGCTCGGTCAGATCCGGAGTCTCTGTCCGGGAGTGCCGATGTTGGCTCTCAGCGCCACAGCAGCCCCCCGTGTGCGGGCGGACATCATCCGCTTGCTGGACCTGCGGAGTCCTTCGGTGCAGGTGAGCTCTGCGCGTCGCAGCAATCTTCGCTACGCCATGCGCCGACGCCCCCGTGACCCAATGCCGATGGTGCTGGAGGCTCTGAAGGCCTCCAGAGGGGCCACCCTGATCTACGCCCGTACCCGGCGGTCCGTGGAGCGCTGGGCCGAGCGGTTGCAGGAGCAGGAGATCCCGGCAACGCCGTACCACGCCGGACTGGATCCTGAGGCGCGCCAGCTCGCTCTGACCCAGTTTCTCGACCAGGAGCGCCCCGTGCTGGTGGCCACTGTGGCGTTCGGCATGGGAGTGGATCGGGGCGATGTCGGTCTGGTTCTGCATCTCGATCTGCCTTCGACGCCGGAGGGATATCTGCAGGAGTCAGGTCGAGCCGGGCGTGATGGTCTGCCGGCCGACTGTCTGGTGCTGTTTTCACCGGGGGACAGGACCAGCCTCGGCTGGGCCATGCAGGCGGGGGCTCGGGGCGAGATTTCAGCGGATGAGCGCAGCCGACTCGATCTTGCCCAGCAGCAGCTGCGGAGGATGGAGGCGGTGGCCGAAGGGGAGATGTGCCGGGAGCAGGCTCTGTTGCTGACAGTGGGCGAACTCGTTCAACCCTGCGGCCGTTGTGATCGCTGCACCGCAACCCCGGATCGGCGCGACTGGTCAACTCAGGCCCAGACCCTGCTTGAGCATCTGGCGGAAAAGGACGGCACGGATCTGCGGCGCCTTGGGGAGCGGCTGGCCCTGGCTGAGCCCGGTCGCAACGAGCGTTGGACCTGGCTGGCCCGTCGTCTCGTTCAGGAGGAGCTCATCCGTGAGAGTGACGATGGCGTCCAGAGGCTGTACCTGAGGGACAGCGGACGTCGCTTCCTCGATGACCCCTGGCCGCTGGATTACGCGGCTTGAGCCGCGTCAGGCGCGGGCCTGACAGCGATCCTTGACGAGATCCTTCTCGAAGCTGCTGGAGGGGGCGGCCCAGGCTTTCCAGCTGCCATCAGCGCCTGTGGCGTTGATCTTCCCGGCGGAGCAGTTCACGGCCAGATAGAGGGCCTGTCCCTGGTCGTTGAGACTCGGCACGACCTGGCTGCCTCCCATCGGGCGCCAGTTGGCCCAGTCCACCTGCAGAGGGCCGTAGGTCCGCCAGTCAGCCTGCTTGGCGATCACCGCATCAACCGGTTTCGATGCCTTGGCCGCTGGTTGTTTCGTTGCCGGTTTCTGAGCAACAGGCTTGGTGGCTGTCTTGACCGGCGCAGTGGCTGTGTTGACGACAACGGTTGTCGTCGGCTTGACGGCTGTTGATGGTTTGACGGCTGTTGATGGTTTGACGGTTGTTGCAGGCTTGACCGCCGTCTGGGGCTTGGCGGTCTGGACCGTTGCCACCGGCGCCTTCAGGTAAAGACGCATGCCGACCGTCACCTGGTCGGGATTGTCCAGCTGGTTGAAGCTCACCAGGCTCGTCATCGGCAGGTTGTAGGCCCGGGCGATCTGGCTCAGGGTCTGGCCCTGCCCGACGGTGTGCTGGCTGGCACCGGGAACAACTTTGATCGGTTCCTTTTTCGGCTTGGCCACCGGGAGCACGGCGTTCGCCGGCAGCTTCAGCGTTTCACCAAGCTCCACATGATCGGCATTGCGGAGGCCGTTCAAGGCGATCAGATCGCGCGAACTGATCTGATACCGCACCGCGATCTCACCGAGCGTCTCCCCTTCACTCACCCGGTGACGCCCCGGCCCGGCCGTGGCTGAGGCCGCGTGGCCGGGAACCTTCAGGCGACTGCCGATTTCGACGTGGTCGGGGTCCTTGATGCCGTTGAGCCGCATCAGGGAAGCCACGGAGACGTCGTAACGCGCCGCAATGTCGGACAGTGTCTCTCCGGAACGGACGGTCACCGTTGCAGCCGCCGCGGACAGTGGCAGAAGGGCCGTCAGGGCAAGGGCGGCGAAAGAGGGCAGACGCATGCGTTGACCTGAGCTGACTTGAATGTACGGTTTTTTCCCGGATGCGCCAGTCCCCAGAGCCGCTGCTGCGGAAGGGATGTCAACCCATCATTCCCTTCAGCCGGCCAGGCGTCTGAGCACGTTCAGGTCCAGCTTGTAGGGGGGATAGCGCACCTTGAAATCAAACCGGAAGGGGCGTCGCAGCACGGCTTTGCGATGGCTGAAGGTGTCGAAACCGCTCTGGCCGTGATAACTGCCCATGCCACTGCCACCGACGCCCCCGAAGGGCATGTCGGGGACCCCGGCCTGCATCACCACATCGTTGATGCACACGCCTCCAGAGCTTGTGGTGTTCAGCACATGCTGCTGCTGCTCATCACTGCCTCCGAAGACATACAGCGCCAGCGGTTTGGGGCCTCGTCGGATCTCGGCAAGGGTGCTGTCCAGGTCGCCGAGATCCAGAAGCGGCAGCAGCGGACCGAAGACTTCGTCAGCCATCAGCGGGTCCTGCCGGTTCTCCACGCGGATCACGGTTGGGGCGATGCGGCGCTCATCCCGGTTCACCTCGCCGCCCAGGAGGATCCGTCCAGCCGCCCGGGCTCCCTCCAGCAGGCTTTCCAGCCGCTGGAACTGACGGTCATTGACGATGTGCCCCAGCTGATCGGAACGCAGCGGCGCCTCGCCGTACATCTCCTGGCGTGCCTCCGTCATCGCTGCCAGCAGCGGCTCCTGCAGGCCGTCCGCCACCAGCAGATGGTCAGGTGCGATGCAGGTCTGCCCGGCATTGAGCCCCTTGCCCCAGATCAAACGCCGGGCGCTCACCTCCAGATCAGCTCCTGGAAGCACGATCGCCGGGCTTTTGCCCCCCAGCTCCAGGGTCACGGGAGTGAGATTCGCGGCGGCCCCTGACAGGACCCGGCTTCCGATCGTGCCGCCGCCGGTGAAGAAGATGTGGTCGAAGGGCATGGCCACCAGAGCGGCGGCGACGGCCCCATCCCCCTGTTCCACCCGCACCACTTCAGGTTCGAAGTGGAGTGGAATCAGCCGGGCGATCAGGTCCGCCACGGCCGGAGCATGTTCGGAGGGTTTGAGAACGGCGGTGTTGCCGGCGGCAAGGGCGCTGATCAGCGGCTGAAGGGTCAGCGAGAAGGGGTAGTTCCAGGGACCGATGATCAGCACGCATCCGAGGGGCTCGGACACAACGGAGGCCTGGCCAGGTCGCTGGGCCAGCGGCACCGTCACCCGGCGGGGACGCATCCACTGGCGGAGCTTCCGTTCGGTCAGCTTCAGCTCCTGGAGCAGGGCGACCACTTCGAAGAACGCCTCCGTCGGAGGCTTGCCGAGATCGCTGGCCAGGGCGGTGATCACCTCCTGCTCATGGCTCATCACAAGGGAGCGGAGCTGCTTCAGCTGCGTCTGTCTCCAGGCGATCGGCCGACTCCGGCCACACCCGACCAGGTCACGCATCGACTCCAGATGGGCAGAAGTCAGGGGCACAGGGCTGACGAACAGGCCAATCGGGTCTAGCAGTGGTTCAGCAATGTCCGGGGGATGCACGCAGCCCAGCCCTGGTGGTCCGGCACCGTCATCTATCAGCTGACCGTTCGGAGCTACGCCGATGGCAACGGCGATGGCATCGGAGATTTCAAGGGGTTGGCAAGCCGCTTGCCATACCTGCGATGGCTTGGCGTGAAGACGCTCTGGCTGACGCCGGTGTACCCCTCACCCCTGCGGGACGGCGGCTACGACATCACCGCCTTCAACGACATCCATCCGGATCTGGGCGATCTCGCCTCCTTCCATCGGTTCCTCACCGCTGCCCATGGTCAGGGCATGCAGGTGATCCTCGATCTGGTGCTGAATCACACCAGTGATCTCCATCCCTGGTTCCAGAGGGCGCGCTGGGCTGCGAAGGACAGCCCCGAGCGGAATGTCTATGTGTGGAGCGATGACCCGAGGCGCTACGCCGACGCCCCGGTTCTGTTCCGTCACTTCGAAGCCTCCAACTGGGAATGGGATCCGGTTGCCGAGCAGTACTACCTGCATCGCTTCCTCCGTCATCAGCCCGACCTCAACTACGCCAACCCCTGGGTGCAGGAGCGGATGCTGGAGGTGGTGGACTTCTGGCTGGAGCGGGGCGTTGACGGGTTCCGGCTGGATGCCGTGCCGTTCCTCTGCGAAGCGGAGGGCACCCGCTGCGAGGGGCTGCCGGAGACCCATGCCTTCCTCCAGCGTCTGCGCGAGCGGGTCGACTCCCATGGCCGCGAGATCCTTCTGCTCGGGGAGGCGATTCAGCCGGTGCAGGAGGCAGCTCCCTATCTGGCTGAGAACGAGCTGCACGGTGCCTTCAACTTCGCTCTCACGGCCCACCTGTTCGCGGCTGTGGCCAGCGGCAGTGTCCGCACCCTCGGGCAGTGTCTGCAGGAGGCGCAGGATGCCGTGGCGGGATGCCGATGGGCTCTGCCTTTGCGCAATCACGATGAGCTCTGGCTGGGGGATGGTCATCTGATCCCGGATGAGGTGATCCAGACCATCCGGGTCGGACTGCCGCAAGGGCAGGGGCACTGGTTGAACTGGGGCATCAATCGGCGCCTTGCGCCCCTGCTCAACGGCGACCCCCGCTCGAACAGGCTTCTCCATGGGCTCCTCTACAGCATGCCGGGGATGCCGTGTCTCTATTACGGCGATGAGCTGGGGATGGGGGACTGGCCGGGATTGCGGGATCGGGACCCCAACCGCACTCCGATGGCCTGGACGCCCGCCCGCAACGGTGGCTTCTCCACGGCTCCCGATCCCCTGCTCGTGCTGCCCCCCATCACGGCCCCCGGTTACGACTACCGGGTGGTGAATGTGGAGGTGCAGAAGCAGTTGCCGGGATCACTGCTGAACTGGCACCGGCGGATGCTCACCTGCCGGCGGCTGCTTCCCGCCCTGCGCAGCGGTGGCTTCCGCCTGCTCTCCTGTGCTCATCCGGGCGTGATCGTCTATGTGCGATCCACCGAGGCGATGACCGTTCTGGTGGCCGGCAATGTCACGGCTGCAGGGGCATCGATCAGCCTCGACCTCTCCGACTGGGACGGGGAGCGCACCCGGGAGGTGATGTGGGGCTGCGAGTTCCCCGAGGCCTCCAGCAGCTGGTTCGTGTATCTGCCGGCCTACGGCTTCAACTGGTGGTTGATCGGTGAGGTGGATGCCGAGGTCGCCGCGGAGGTGGAGTCCGAGCCCTTCATGCCGCAGGGTTGATTCCGGCTCCATCCAGGGCCTGCTCGACCTGCGGCTTCAACCGCTGTGCCTCCGCCTGATCCACCATGGCCAGTCGGCAGCGCCGGCTCAGCACATCGTCGGCATCGCGGGCGTGTTCATGGCGGATCGCATGGTGGATCTCTGCTGCGCAGAGTGGAATCACCCCGCTGAGCGGAACGCGATCGGCGGCGGGGGCGCTCTCGATCAGAGCCTTGGCGTTCAGGCCGTGACTTCCCTGCAGATGAGCGATCTGCTCGTTGCGCCCAGGGGAATCCTCGAGCAGGGCCTCCAGCTCCAGCCGCTGTTGTTCAAGCCCCTGTGCGGTGCCGTTGGGGGTCTCCGCCGCCCCGATCAGGGGCAGGGGCTGGGGTGGGGACAGCGGAGCTCCCAGCTGCTGTTCCACAGCCTCAAGCGTGTCGAGCGCCATCGGGCGGCATGTGGTCCACTTGCCGCCCATCACGCTCACCAGTCCGCAGGGCAGGGTCTCCACCTCGTGCTCCCGCACCACCCGGCTGCTGTCCAGTCCAGCCCCGGCAGGCTTCAGCAGAGGGCGGCCGCCCGCCCAGCGGCTCGTCACCGTTGCCGAGCTCCCAGGGAACCAGCGTCGGACGTAATCGAGCAGATACCCCTGCTCGGCGTCGGTGGGATGGGTGGCCATCGCCTGGGGACAGGCTTCGTCGGTGGTCCCCACCAGGGTGCGCCCGAAGAAAGGAAGCATGAACAGAACCCGGCCGTCATCCGTGGATGGCACCAGCAGCCCCAGGCCTGCCGGGCAGAGTTGCTCCTTCAGAACGATGTGGGTGCCGCGGCTGGTGAGCATGCGGGGCGCGGCTGACGCATCCGCCATCCGGCGGATGCCATCCGCCCCGATGCCGGTGGCATTCACAATCACCCGCGCCCTCCATCGCTCCCGCACGCCGTCTCTGGACTCACTGACGGCACTGCAGAGACGGCCATCGCTTCCCAGCTCAAGCTCCACCACGCTGCAGTGGCTGCGCAACTCGGCTCCTCCCCGTGCGGCGGTCAGCGCCAGCAACAGGTTCAGACGCGCGTCATCGAACTGGCCGTCGCTGTAAGCGACGGCACCTTGACAGGCTTTCAGCCCTGGCAGGGTCCGCTCCAGCTGGCGACGCCCCAGGAGACGACTGGAGCCGATGTTCTGGCGGCCGGCGAGCGCGTCGTACATCCCGAGACCGACGCGGTAGTAGGCCTGCCCCCACAGGGTCCCGGTGGGAAGGGCCAGCTCGAGACGATGGGCCAGGAAGGGGGCTTCCCGCAGCCAGTGGCCGCGTTCCAGCAGGGCTTCCCGCACCAGTCGGAGCTGCGCCAGATCGGCTGTCTTGAAGGCGAGCTCCAGATAGCGCACGCCTCCATGCAGCAGTTTCGTGCTGCGGCAGCTGGTGCCGCCACCGATGTCGCCTGCATCCAGAAGCGCCACGGACAGACCGCGGCGCACGGCTTCGTAGGCCACGCTGGCACCGCTTGCGCCGGCACCGATCACCAGCAGATCGAAAGTTGGGTCAGCCATGCCAGCCAAGGCTGCGGGTCACGGCGTCATTCCAGCGACGTCGCCAGGCCGTGCGGGCGGATGTGTCGATCTGCGGCTCGAATCGATCGGCTCCCTCGCTGCGCTGCTGAGCAAGATCGTGCAGGTCCGTCACCACGCCGGCCTGAAGACCGGCGAACAGGGCGACTCCGCGGGCAGTGCTCTCCAGGCTGGCCGGCCGCCGCACCGTCAGCCCGGTGCTGTCGGCCTGGGCCTGCAGCAGCGGATCGGAGGCGGCTGCTCCTCCATCCACCGCCAGCTCCCCGAGGCTTTTGCCAAGGGCGTTCTCCGCCAGCTCCACCAGGGTCGCCACGGAGAGCGCGATGCCTTCCAGAGCGGCCCGGGCGATGTGGCCACGGCTGCTGTCGCGGGTCAGACCCACCATCAGGCCCCGGGCCTGCGGGTCCCAGTGCGGAGTCCCCCAGCCGGTGAATGCCGGCACAAGCATCACGCCGCCGGAATCGGGCACCTCCATGGCCAGGCGGTTCACTGCATCAGCGCTGTCGATGATCTGAAGGCCGTCCCGCAGCCACTGGACGACGGTGCCCGCATTGAACAGGCTCCCCTCGAGGCAGTACGTGGGTGTCCCGGCGGCGTCCGTCCAGCCCAGGGTGCTGAGCAGGCCGGCATCGGAACGACGGATGCGCTCGCCGGTATTGATCACCAGGAAGGCTCCCGTGCCGTAGGTGCACTTGCCTTCACCAGGTTCGAGGCAGAGCTGCCCCAGCGTGGCGGCCTGCTGATCCCCCAGCAGCGCCTGGATCGGCAGTCCCGCGAAGGGGAGTCCCTCGCGGATCTGTCCGAAGTCGCCGCGGCAGGGCAGCAGGTCCGGCAGCGAGGCCATCGGCAGGCCGGCGTGATCGCAGAACGCCTCGACCCAGCAGCGCTGCTCCAGGTCCATCAGCAGGGTTCGGCTTGCATTGCTCACGTCGGAGCCATGACGGCCGCCGCTGAGATTCCAGAGCAGCCAGGATTCAACGGTTCCGAAACAGAGGTCCCCGGCGGCAGCGGCAGCAGCGGCGTCCTCGTGGTGCGTCAGCATCCAGCGGATCTTGCTGGCGCTGAAGTACGGGTCGAGCAGCAGGCCGGTGCGGTGACACCATTCCTGCTCCAGTCCCTCCTGCTTCCACTGACGACAGAGATCGGCGGTGCGTCCGTCCTGCCAGACCAGGGCAGGGCCGCAGGGGGCGCCGCTGCTGCGCCTCCAGAGCACGGTGGTTTCGCGCTGGTTGGTGATGCCGCAGGTAACCACAGCCTGCCGCTGCTCTTCGCTGAGGGCGTTGTGCAGATCGATCAGAGCCTGCCGCTGACTGTTCCAGATCGCCTGCGGGTCCTGCTCCACCCAGCCATCCGCGGGGTAGTGAATCGGCAGAGGGGCGCTGGCACTGGCCACCAGCGCCCCTGACGCGGTGAACAGTGCAGCCCTGGAGCTGCTGGTGCCCTGATCCAGGGCCAACAGGAGAGGCTGATCCGCCATGGCCGTTCCGTTTCTCCCCTGCTAGCGAGGGGACCGCCGCCTGCAAAGGTCATGGGAGGTGCGGTCGCCTTCAACGATCCGCCCGAGTGGGTGTCGAATGCGGTGCTTTATCAGATCTTTCCTGACCGTTTCCGCTGCAGCGGCAGGGTTGTGGCCCAGCGCTCGCTTTCGCTCAAACCCTGGGGAAACGACCCCGCGGAACAGGGGTTTCAGGGGGGTGATCTCTACGGGGTGATCGAGGCGCTGGAGGAACTTCAGGGCATGGGTGTCACCTGTCTGTACCTGACGCCGATCTTCAGTTCGGCGTCGAATCATCGCTATCACGCGTACGACTACCTGACGGTTGATCCGTTGCTGGGGGGGAACGCTGCCCTCGATGCCCTGATCGACGCCGTTCACCAGCGCGGCATGCGTCTGGTGCTGGACGGTGTCTTCAACCACTGCGGTCGGGGCTTCTGGGCTTTCCACCATCTGGTGGAGAACGGGCAGAACTCGCCCTATCGCGACTGGTTCCATGTGCACAGCTGGCCCGTGCGTCCCTATCCCGAAGAGGGCATGGACTGCGGTTACGACTGCTGGTGGGCCGTTCCGGATCTGCCGAAGTTCAACCACGCGGATCCCGGCGTCCGGGACCATCTGCTCGCCGTGGGACGGCACTGGATCGAGCGCGGCATCGACGGCTGGAGGCTGGATGTGCCGGCGGAGGTCCCGGCGGATTTCTGGGTCGAGTTCCGCCGTGTGGTGCGGGAGGTGAACCCGGAGGCCTGGATTGTCGGTGAGATCTGGGGGGACGCCAGAGCCTGGCTGCAGGGAGAGCACTTCGATGGGGTGATGAACTACCGCCTCGGCTGGAGCACTCTCTGCTGGGTGGCGGGTGATCACCTGCGTCGGGACTACCGCAACCCCGAGTATCCGCTGGATCCCCTGAGCACAGAGCAGCTGATCGGGATCTGGGACACCACCGCGGGCTGGTACCGGCCAGAGGTCACCCGGGCTCAGATGAACCTGCTGGACAGCCACGATGTACCCAGGGCTCTCCACAGCCTCCAGGGCGATGTCGAAGCGTTGAAGCTTGCCCTGGTTCTCCTGTTCCTCCTGCCCGGAGCTCCCTGCGTCTATTACGGAACCGAGGCCGCCCTGGCGGGTGGGCCAGAACCCGGCTGTCGGGAAGGGTTCCCCTGGAACCGGCCCCGCTGTGAGGCGCTTCAGTCCCTGATCCGGGACATGGCCGCACTGCGGACGCACCAGTCGGCCATCCGGGAGGGCTGTCTCATCTGGAGCAGTCTCGGCAGCGACGGTCTGCTCGGTCAGACAGACAGCCTGCAGGTGGTGATCAACCGCAGCCGCGAGCAGCACCTGCCCCTTCCCGATCACATCCGGAGCGGGATCATCATCTGGTCATCGAACGGCCTGAACGCCACCCCTGATGCCCTGGGCTGCCAATCAGCCGTGGTGGTGACGGGGAGTGAAAGCCCTTGACGAGACTTGAACTCGTGACCTCTCCCTTACCAAGGGAGTGCTCTACCGCTGAGCTACAAGGGCATGTGGAAGGTGGGCCGGGTTGGATTTGAACCAACGTAGGCAGAGCCAGCGGATTTACAGTCCGCCCCCATTAACCACTCGGGCACCGACCCGAACCACACCGCATGAACTTACCAGCCGGTGTGTCGCTCCCGACCAGATCGATACGATCACGTCAACAGTTCCGGGCTGAAGCCCCATGCATCTGCTGCTGCTGAACGGACCCAATCTGAATCTGCTGGGCCAGCGGGAGCCGGGACTCTATGGAAGCGGCACCCTGGCGTCGATCGAGGAGAAGCTGCAGGCCGAAGCGCAGGCGGCCGACGTGACCTTGGACTGCTTTCAGAGCAATTTCGAGGGGGCCCTGGTGGAGAAGGTTCACCAGGCCATGGGGAGGAGCCAGGGCATCCTGATCAATGCCGGGGCCTATACCCACACCTCGATCGCTCTGCGGGATGCCTTGCTGGGGGTTGCGATCCCCTATGTGGAGCTGCATCTCAGCAACACCCATGCCCGGGAACCCTTTCGCCATCGCTCCCTGCTCGCCGATCGGGCCGTCGGTGTGGTGATGGGGTTCGGTTCCGGGAGCTACAGCCTGGCCCTGCAGGGGTTGCTGCATCATCTGCGCACCACCAGCTCATGACCGTCGCGATTCCGGACAAGAGCATTCAGTCGATTCGTTGGTTGGCGGCCCCCACGAGCTGGAGCTGGGTGGACCAGGCCAATGCCAGGCCGATGGAGGTGCTGATCGACCATGCCCACTGCGAGCGCAAGGCAGCGGGATCCGCTGTTCAGATGATGTTCCGCTACCTCTGCGAGCCAGGTCTCGGGGAGGTGCTCAGTCCTCTGGCGAGAGAGGAGCTGGAGCATTTCGAGCAGGTTCTGACCCTGATCAAATCCAGAGGTCGTTATCTGGAACCGTTGCCCTCGGCTGGGTATGGAGCTGCCTTGTCAGGCCATATCCGTCGCGGTGAACCCCAGCGGATGCTGGATTCGTTTCTGGTGGCGGGTTTGATCGAAGCCCGATCCCATGAGCGCATGGCCCTGCTGGCCGAGCACAGCCCGGATCCTGAGCTGCGAGCGCTTTACGCAGATCTGCTGAACAGTGAGGCCCGTCATTTCGGGATCTACTGGACCCTGGCGGAGGCCCGCTGGTCACGCCAGCTGGTGATGGAACGTCTGGAGGTGTTGGCCGAAGCCGAATCCCTTGCCCTGGAAGGCAGCCTTGCGAAGCCTGAAGAGGTGAGAATGCACTCCCCGGGTGTCACGCTCCGGAGATGATTCGAACGTCTGATTGAGAATTCAGCGCGGCGGAGCGATGAATTCCTCAGCGCGTCGGAGCGCCTCACGACGATCGGTCATGGGCGCGTTGATGCCGAAGGCCATCAGCCTTGCCCGTAGCCGTTCATTGGCACCCGCGACGATCGCCAGCCGACCGAGGGACTCAGCCTCCTTGACCATCCGTTCGATCGCCAGGGAGGCCGTCACCCCCATGCGCGGGACTTCACTGATGTCCAGGATCAACACCTTGTAGTTCCTGATCAGTCCCATCCGGGCGCTGATCCCCTTGGCGGCTCCGAAACTCATCGGTCCCCGCAGCCGGAACAGCATCAGAGCATCGCCGCAGCGACGGATGCCGTTCTTCTCCTGCTCAGAAAGGTCCGAGGGCAGTGCCGCCTCCCCGTCGTGGGGATTGTCCTCATCCATCCCAGCGAGCTGGGCCTGGGTGATGGAGTCGACGGTGAGCAGATTGGCGACGAACATCCCGACCAGCACCCCCCAGATCAGGTCCCAGAAGACAGTCATCAGCAGCACGCCGTGCATCAGAACCGCTGTTTTGGTGGACAGCCGGTGGGCCCGCAGCAGGAAGCCCCAATCGATGATGTCCAGTCCAACCTTGATCAGGATCCCTGCCAGCAGAGCGGTGGGAATCTCTGCCGCAAGCGACCCCGCCCCCAGCAGCACCAGCAGCAGGACAAGAGAGTGGGTCATCCCGGAGATCGGTGTCTCTCCGCCGGATTTGATGTTGATCACCGTGCGCATCGTGGCCCCTGCTCCAGGCAGCCCTGAGAGGAAACCGGCTGCGGAGTTCGCGATCCCCTGGCCGATCAGCTCCCGGTTGGAGTCGTGATTGGTCTGGGTGATGTTGTCGGCCACCAGCGAGGTCAGCAGCGAGTCGATCGCCCCCAGCAGGGCCAGCACCAGGCCTGCCTTCACCAGTTCGGGAAGATGACGACTGAAATCAGGCATCACCGGACGCAGGCCACCATCGGGAATCGTCCCGATCCGCGTCAGAGGCTCGAGGTCCAGATCCCTCAGCCGGTCGTCGCTGAACAGGAGCAGCGACAGCGGGGTCACGACCAGCAGGGCCAGCAGAGGCGACGGGATCCATGCCCTGATCCGTGCCGGCGTGAGAAACACCACGGCCAGTGTCATCAGCCCGACGGCGATGGCGGCGGGGTTCGGCGTCGGGTCAGACAGCAGGGTGCCGAGAGACTCCACGACTCCGCCGCGGGTGCTCACCCCGATGAAAGGCCCCAGCTGAAGCACCAGGATGATGGCGCCGATCCCCGACATGAAGCCGGACACCACGGAGTAGGGCACCAGCGTGATGTAGCGACCGAGGCGCAGAACGCCCAGAAGGGCCTCGAAGAGACCTCCGAGCACCACGGCAGCCATCACGAGCGGCAGCATTTCGCCGGCGGAGAGATCTCTGGAGACCCCCACCGCGGCAAGGCTTGACACCACACCTGCCACCGTGACGCTCATCGGCCCGGTGGGTCCGCTCACCTGAGCGGGTGTGCCGCCGAACAGGGCCGCGAGGAAGCCGGCGACGATGGCTCCGTACAGGCCGTAGATCGCTCCGCCCGGTCCGAGCGCTGCGTTACCGAAGGCGAGGGCCAGCGGCAGTGCGACCACGGCTGCGGTGACACCACCGAGCAGATCCCCCCGCAGATTGCGTCGATGCAGACCGTGGATCAGCGCCATCTCAGCGCAGTCCGGTCCAGGTGCTCAGGGCCTCGAGAGACTGGACGCCCTCGCGCCGTTGACCATCCGAGAGAACCCAGGTCGGATAAGCGCGGATCCCCGCTTCTCGGCAGGCTTCCGCCTGCGCGGGGAGGGTTTCAGGCTTGCGGCATTCCACGTAGGGCACCTCGGCACCGGCCTGCTTGCCGAACAGATTCATCTGGCGGAAGCAGGCAGGGCACGTCCAGGCCCCGAAGAAGCGGGCTCCGATGCTGCGCAGATGGTCGACGAGCTGCAGGGCCTGCTCGCTCGAATCGCGGAGGGGCTCACCGATGGTTCCGCTCCATTCCTTGGCGTCCAGCGGGGTGGTGCTGAAACTCAGCCCGAGCGCCATGCCGGCCAGCAGAGTCTTCACGCGCGGCGTCATGCCATCGGACCTCAAGTTTTTAGAAGCTAGGTCGATCGTCGCCGTTCGGGCTTCCCTCCATCGTGAACCCGCACCGAACACCCGTCGCTTGGGACACTGTCAGGGTTGTTGGGATGGTCGGGAGACAGGCGCACCGCCATGGCCGGCAGTGGATACAAGGATTACTTCCAGGTGCTCGGGGTCGAGCGCAGCGCTGACGCGGATGCGATCAAGCGCGCCTTCCGCAAGCTTGCGCGGCAGTACCACCCTGATGTGAACCCTGGAGACAAGTCAGCCGAAGCGCGGTTCAAGGAGATCAGCGAGGCGTATGAGGTGCTCTCGGATCCAGACAAGCGTCAGCGCTACGAGCAGTTCGGCCAGTACTGGAGCCAGGCCGGAGCCGGGGGCATGGGAGGTGGTGCCCCGGGTGCCGGATTCGATGTGGATTTCGGGCGCTACGGAAACTTTGACGACTTCATCAACGATCTGCTCGGTCGTTTCGGTGGTCCTGCCGGTGCAGCCGGATTTCCCCGGGGTGCTCAGGCGACCCGCTCGCCCATCAACCTGGACGCCGAGGCCAGTGTCTCCATCGGTTTTCTGGAGGCGTTCCGCGGCACGGAGCGCACACTCTCAGTCAATGATGAAAGGGTTCAGGTGCGCATTCCTGCAGGTGTCCGCACCGGATCGCGACTGCGGCTGAAGGGAAAGGGCAACCTTCAGCCGGGGACAGGACGCCGAGGCGATCTCTACCTGAATCTTTCCGTGGCGGATCATCCCGTCTGGCGTCTCGATGGAGATCAGCTGCGCGCAGACCTGCCCGTGAGTCTCGATGAACTCGCCCTCGGCGGCACGGTGCCGGTGATGACCCCGGATGGCGAAGCCAAGATGACGATCCCCCCTGGAACTCCTCCCGGCCGCAGCCTGCGGTTGCGGAACAAGGGATGGCCCGGCCGGAGCGGGCGGGGAGATCTCCTGTTCTCGCTGGTGCTGGAACTACCGGGCCAGTGGTCGGATGAGGAGCGACGTCTGCTTGAGCAGCTGCGCGTGCTTCGGTCTGAGGATCCACGGCGCAGCTGGCTGAAGTCCGCCAGCCTCTGAACACAAGCCCCCCCAGCCCTACGATCAACGGCTGGTTCCCGGGTCAGATGGAGCTCACCTACCGCCCCCGACGTCTGCGTCGCACTCCCGCTCTTCGAGCCATGGTGCGGGAAACAAGTCTGTCGGCGGCTGATTTCATTTACCCCCTGTTCGTGCACGAAGGAGTGGGCGTTGAACCGATCGGCGCCATGCCGGGTGCGAACCGCTGGAGTTTGGAGCAGCTCAGCGGGGAGGTGCAGCGGGCCTGGGATCTCGGCGTCCGCTGCGTCGTGCTGTTTCCGAAGGTGGCCGAGGGATTGAAGACCGAGGACGGGGCCGAGTGCTTCAACGAGAACGGTCTGATCCCACGGGCGATCCGTCAGCTCAAGAGAGATGTGCCGGAGATGGCGATCATGACCGATGTCGCCCTGGACCCCTATTCCTGCGATGGCCATGACGGCATCGTGAGCGAGCAGGGCATCGTGCTCAACGATGAGACGATCGAGCAGCTCTGTCAGCAGGCCGTGGTGCAGGCGGCAGCAGGCGCGGATCTGATCGGACCCAGCGACATGATGGACGGGCGTGTCGGAGCCATCCGGGAAGCTCTCGATGACGAGGGTTTCGATCAGGTGGGCATCATCAGCTACACCGCCAAATACTCGTCCGCGTATTACGGGCCCTTCCGGGAGGCGCTGGACTCTGCCCCAAGGGCTGCGGGCAGCAAACCGATCCCGAAGAACAAAGACACTTATCAGATGGATCCCGCCAATGCTCGGGAAGCGATCACGGAAGCCCAGCTCGACGAGCAGGAGGGCGCCGACATCATGATGGTGAAGCCGGGTCTGGCCTACCTCGACATCATTCATCGGCTGCGGCAGGAGTCGGAGCTGCCGATTGCCGCCTACAACGTCAGCGGCGAATACTCGATGGTCAAGGCTGCTGCCGAACGTGGCTGGATCGATGAACGGGCTGTGGTGCTGGAAACGCTGCTGAGCTTCAAGCGGGCCGGAGCTGATCTGATCCTCACTTATCACGCCTGCGATGCGGCCGGCTGGCTGAAGGGCGGCTGACCTGTCAACGGTTCGGTCACATCACTCTTCAGAATGTCCCCTTCAGTGAGCCTCCCCTGATGGCATCGGTGGATCGTCTCGGCCATGTGGCCATCCGCGTCCAGGACGTCACCCGTGCCGTGGCCTTTTACGAGGGGCTGGGCATGCGCCTTGTGTGGAAAGCGGACGACTGGTGTTATCTCGAGGCAGGGCCCGGGCGCGACGGGCTTGCCCTGCTGGGTCCGGATTACAAGGCTGCCGGCCCCCACTTCGCCTTCCACTTCCGTGACCGCGACGACGTGGATCAGATCCATCAACAGCTTCAGCAGTCCGGTGTGTTCGTGGGGTCTGTGCATGACCACCGCGATGGCACGGCTTCCTTCTACCTGAAGGATCCAGACGGCAACTGGCTGGAGATGCTTTATGAACCCCCCGGTGGCATTCCTTCCAACTGCAGCTGACGCCCCCGTCGAGCGGGATCGTGCTCTGCAGGAGACGCTCGGGCTCCTGGAATGGCCGCGGGTGTGCGAGCACCTCTCCGGGTTCGCGTCCACGGCGATGGGACGCGTTGCTGCACGGTCCCTGTCGCTGCCGGCTGGCCTTGCCCAAAGTCGAACGGCTCTGAAGGAGACCGTGGAACTGGTGACCCTCGATGATCTGAGCGAGGGAGGGATCAGCTTCCGAGGCGTACGGGATCTGCGGCCGGTTGTGTTGCGTTGCAGCAAAGGCGGCACCGCATCCGGGGAGGAGCTGCTGGCGGTGGCGGAGACCCTGGCAACCGCACGGCGGCTTCGGCGGCAGATCGATGAACCGGAGCTTCGACCGGCGTGCAGCGATCTGATCGCTGCGATGGTGACCCTTCCGGAGCTGGAGCAGCGGCTGAAGTTCGCTCTCGAGGAGGGCGGACGTGTGGCCGACCGCGCCAGCGCTCCCCTGGCGGGCCTGCGGCGGCAATGGGACGGTCTGCGGCAGGAGCGTCGCGACAAGTTGCAGGATCTGCTGCGGCGTCTCGGTCCGTTGCTGCAGGACACGGTGATCGCACAACGCCACGGGCGTCCTGTGCTGGCGGTCAAGGCCGGAGCGGTGGGACAGGTGCCGGGGCAGGTGCATGACAGTTCGGCCTCGGGCAGCACCCTGTTCGTGGAGCCCCGTTCCGTGCTCGCGATCGGCAACCGGCTGGTGGACATTGAGGCCCGGATCCGTGAGGAGGAGCTGCGGGTCCTGGCTGAGCTGAGCGAGCGGGTGGCGGAGCAGGAGCAGCCGCTCAACGTTCTCAATGGAGTGCTGCTTCGGCTGGACCTGGCGCTGGCTCGAGGCCGTTACGGTCGCTGGCTGGGAGGATCGGTGCCCCAGCTGGAGGACCGGCCGGAGGCGCCGTTCCGGCTGGAGAACCTGCGCCACCCCCTGCTGGTTTGGCAGGAGAAGCATGACGAAGGCCCGGCTGTGGTGCCGATCTCGGTGGAGGTGTCTGAAGAGCTGCGGGTCGTTGCGATCACTGGTCCCAACACCGGCGGCAAGACCGTGACCCTGAAGAGCATCGGTCTGGCGGCCCTGATGGCCCGCGCGGGCATGCTGCTTCCCTGTTCCGGGCAGCCGTCGCTGCCGTGGTGCGCTCAGGTGTTGGCGGACATCGGTGATGAGCAGTCCCTGCAGCAGAGCCTCTCCACCTTCAGCGGCCATGTGAAGCGGATCGGTCGCATCCTGGACGCGTTGCAGCAGGGGCCCGCCCCGGCTCTGGTGCTTCTCGATGAGGTGGGTGCAGGCACCGACCCCAGCGAGGGCACCGCCCTGGCGACGGCCTTGCTGAAGGCTCTCGCGGATCGGGCCCGGCTCACGATCGCCACCACCCACTTCGGTGAACTGAAGGCACTCAAGTACGGCGATGGCCGTTTTGAGAACGCCTCGGTGGCTTTCAACCCTGAGACGCTCTCACCCACCTATGAATTGCTGTGGGGCATCCCCGGGCGCAGCAATGCCCTGGCGATCGCCACCCGGCTTGGCCTCGACCGGCAGGTGCTGGATCAGGCCCAGGAGCTGCTCGCTCCAGCCGGAGATGGAGAGGTCAACAGTGTCATCCGTGGTCTTGAGGAGCAACGGCAACGCCAGCAGGCCGCGGCGGAGGATGCCGCGGCACTGCTGGCCCGCACCGAGCTGCTGCATGAGGAGTTGCTGCAGCGCTGGCAGCAGCAGAAACAGCAGTCAGCGGAGCGCCAGGAGCAGGGCCGGCAGCGTCTGGAGCGTTCGATCCGTGACGGTCAGAAGGAGGTGCGCACCCTGATCCGTCGGCTGAGGGACGGCCAGGCTGATGGTGAGACGGCCCGGCGGGCCGGCCAGCGCCTGCGCAAGCTGGAGGACCGTCATCGGCCTGAACCGGAGCGCCGGGCGCACGCTGGATGGCGGCCCCAGGTGGGAGACCGCATCCGTCTGCTGGCTCTCGGGAAGGCTGCTGATGTGCTGGAGATGTCAGACGATGGCTTGCAGCTCACCGTGCGTTGCGGCGTGATGCGCAGCACCGTGGAGCTGGCGGCGGTGGAAAGTCTCGATGGCCGCAAGCCGGAGCCGCCGGAGGCGGTGGTGAAGGTGAAAGCCCGGACGCCATCAGGAGGCGGCGGTCAGGTGCGCACGTCGCGCAACACGGTGGATGTCCGTGGTCTTCGGGTTCATGAAGCGGAGGCTGCCGTGGAGGAGCACCTGCGCTCTGCGTCCGGTGCCGTCTGGGTGATCCACGGGATCGGGACCGGGAAGCTGAAGCGCGGCCTGCGGGCCTGGCTGGACACGGTGCCCTACGTGGAACGCGTCACCGATGCGGACCAGGGCGATGGTGGACAGGGCTGCAGCGTGGTCTGGCTGCGCTGAGGGAGCCTTCAGAGAGGGGGAAGCTGTGGCTCTTCGGGTGAGCTCCGGGCAGGTTCCGGTGGGCAGATGGCATCGCCTTCGGCGTCAAACAGCCGCCAGCCCTGGGGATCGGGATCCAGGTGCAGCCTTCCTCCCACGATCACCGCAAGGTCCGCCTCGGTGCGCACCGTCACCAGGTGACCGCCATGGAGCAGCTGACAGGTGATCAGCTGCTCGTTGCCCAGCACTTCGACATGACGGATCTCCGCCGGCAGGTTGCGATTGGTGGAAGGGGCGACCCTCCAGCCTTCCGGCCGCAGCCCTGCCGTGAGCACCTGCCCCTCCAGTGCAGGGAGTGCCTCGGCCATCGGCCCCTCCACCGGCAGTCGACGATCCTCCAGCAGCAGGGTGGCTGCGGGTGCCACCGTGACCGGCAGCAGGGCCATCGGCGGGCTGCCGATGAACTGGGCGACGAACAGATTCGAGGGCCATCGGTACAACTCCATGGGAGTCCCCAGCTGCTGCAGGTATCCCTGATTGAGCACGGCGATGCGATGACCCATCGTCATCGCTTCGACCTGATCGTGAGTCACATACAGCGTCGTGGTCCCCAGCTGTTTCTGCAGCTCGACGATGCGGGTCCGGGTGCTGTTGCGCAGCTTGGCATCGAGATTGCTGAGCGGCTCGTCCATCAGAAAGACCTTTGGCTGCCGGGCCATCGCACGTCCGAGAGCGACCCGCTGTTTCTGGCCACCGGAGAGTTCCTTCGGCAGTCGATCCAGCAAGTCCGTCAGTTCCAGCGACTCAGCCACCTCCCCCACGCGCGTTTCGATGCGTCGCTCGCGGGGACTGGGCACCTGCAGGGAGGGCGGCAGGTGGCGAGCACTTCGGTGCAGCTGATCCTGCAGACGCTGCAGTGGCGGCAGAGAGCGGCTGCGTCGCAGCCCGAAGCTGAGGTTGTCCCGGACGCTCAGATGCGGATAGAGCGCGTAGCTCTGAAACACCATGGCCACATCCCGTTGGGCCGGCCGCACCCTGCTGACGGGTCGATCACCGATCAGGATCTCTCCGGCGGATGGGAGTTCAAGTCCTGCCAGAAGACGAAGAAGCGTGCTTTTGCCGCAGCCGGAAGGTCCGACAAGCACGAGAAACTCACCGTCCTCGATCATCAGATCAAGGCTTCGGATCACGTCGACGGGGCGGCCCCCTCGTCGGCCTGGGTAGCTCTTGCAGAGGGCTTCGAATCGGACGCCGGCCAAGCGTTGGGACTGCAGCCACCTGATCCTAGGGTTGTGGATTCGACCCACCCGGCGCCACCGTGCAGTTCATCGATCAGGCACGGATCACGGCTCGAGGTGGCCGCGGCGGCGACGGGATTGCGGCCTTCCGACGCGAGAAGTACGTGCCGGCAGGTGGACCTTCCGGCGGTGATGGCGGTCACGGCGGACATGTCGTGCTGGAGGCCGATGCCAATCTCCAGACTCTGCTGGACTTCAAATACAAGCGTCTGTTCGCTGCCGACGACGGCCGGCGCGGTGGACCGAACAAGTGCACCGGGGCCTCAGGGCGTGAACTGGTGGTGAAGGTCCCGTGCGGGACGGAAGTGCGACATCTCACCACTGGAATCCTGCTCGGCGATCTGATCAACGGCGGTGAACGGCTGGTGGTCGCTTTCGGCGGGCGCGGAGGGCTGGGCAATGCTCATTACCTGAGCAACCGCAATCGCGCTCCCGAAAAATTCACCGAGGGTCGCGATGGAGAGGAGTGGCCGCTTCAGCTTGAGCTCAAACTGTTGGCCGAGGTCGGCATCATCGGCCTGCCGAATGCCGGCAAAAGCACCCTGATCGCCGTGTTGTCAGCCGCTCGCCCCAAAATCGCCGACTATCCATTCACCACCCTGGTCCCGAATCTCGGGGTCGTGCGACGACCGAGCGGTGATGGAACTGTCTTCGCTGACATCCCAGGACTCATCGCCGGTGCCGCTCAGGGAGCCGGGCTTGGCCACGACTTCCTGCGCCACATCGAGCGCACCCGATTGCTGATTCATCTGGTTGATGCCGGGGCAGACGATCCGATCGGCGATCTGCGGGTGGTGGAGAACGAGCTGGAGGCCTATGGCCATGGGCTCGTGGAACGACCCCGCATCCTGGTGCTGAACAAACAGGAACTTGTTTCCGACGATCAACTGCCTGAGCTGGTCGGTGACCTCGAAGGGGCCAGCGGCCGTTCCGTGTTGTGCGTCTCAGCAGCGATGGGGAGCAATCTCGATGCTCTGCTGGAGCGCGTCTGGCGCGAACTGGGGGTCTGATGCTCCGTGTCGGCCGGCACATCTGAAGTTGTGAGGCCGGTCACTCCTCGCCATAACGGAGTTGGCATCCAACAGCCGCCATGACTTTTTACACCTGCTTTGACGACAAAGGCGAGATCATCGCCCGTTGTCAGACCCAACAAGAAATCGATGTGCTGCGCCGCATGGGGCGCCCGATCGCTGAGGTGAAGGCCATGAAGAATGAAGAGGCTGTGGTCTGCAGCCTTACCGGCAGCCCCTCGGACTTCAACGAGGAGATCTGATTCGCAGATCCCCTGGTCCTTCGACCTGTCTGATCAGTCGTCGTAGACCCGGCACTCATCGGCGTCCGGGTTGGCCTCGCAATGGAGCTCCAGGGACGTCGGGTCGTGGGAGTCCTCGGGGTGATGTTCCTTGTACTCCTCGAGAGAGTGGAGTTCATCTTTGAGGTGACGGACCTTGGCCTCATCGCCTGCGGCTTTGGCCGCTTCGATCTCGGACTTGTCCTTGTTGATGTGCTCGTCGATGGATTTCATGGAATCTCCCCGATGCCGCTCACCACATTACGACCCATCTCAAGGGTGAGTGCGGTCGTTTTCGTTTGCGGCAGTTCCCTGACATCGCCGCCCTGGCCCTGTGAGATCAGGGTCTCAGTTCGCTCAGCTCAAGCCAGCGTTCCTCCGCCTGTTCGATGCTGCTGATCAGTTCGGCGAGCTCGATGCTGAGCCTGGCCACCTCGGATCCCTCACAGGTCAGCTCCCGTTCCAGGGCCGCCCGCTTGGTCTCCAGTTCAGGGAGCTGCTGATCCAGCGATGCCAGTTCCTTCGATTCCTTGAAGCTGCGGCGACGGGGCTTCTCCTCGTCACCTCTGTCCCTGGAGTCCTTTCGGGATGGAGGAACTGCGGCACTGGTCTGCTGTCGCTCCTGCTGCCGCTGCTGGTCGAGGAATTCCGAGTAGTTGCCTTCGAAGCGTTGCAGCCGGCCGGCTTCGAAACAGAACAGACGGTCCACCGTGCGGTCGAGGAAATAGCGGTCGTGGGAGACCACGATCACGCAACCGCGGAAGTCTTCGAGAAAGTCCTCCAGAACGCTCAGCGTCTGCACATCCAGATCGTTGGTGGGCTCATCGAGCAGCAGCACATTCGGAGCCTGAATCAGCATCCGGCAAAGGGTCAGGCGCCGCCGCTCGCCCCCGGAGAGTTTGGCCAGGGGGCTGTGCTGCTGCGCTGGTGGAAACAGAAACCGCTCCAGCAGTTGAGAGGCGGTGAGCTGCTCGCCTCCGAGGTCGATGCGGCTGGCAGCCTCCTCCACGAATTCGATGACCTTGCGCTCCAGTCCCTTGCCCTTGGTGAAGTCCTCGGTGTGCTGGTCCAGATAGCCGATGTGGACGGTTTCCCCAAGGCGCAGGGAGCCGTGGGTGGCACTGCGGCGACCGGCGATCAAATCCAGCAGCGTGGATTTGCCGCTGCCGTTCGGGCCGATGATCCCCACCCGGTCCTCGGGGCTGAAGCTGTAGGTGAAGTCATCCAGAAGCCTCCGGCCTTCGGCACTGCCGTCGGTGCTGACCCCCAGTCCCTCGGCTTCGATCACCAGCTTGCCGATGCGTCGGCTGACGCTGGTCATCTCCAGTTTTCCCCGGGCCTGCACCGGTTGTTCGTCCCGCATGGTTTCGATGCGCTGCAGGCGAGCCTTCTGCTTTGTGCTGCGTGCTTTCGGGCCCTGGCGCAGCCAGGCCAGTTCCCGCCTCAGCACCCCCTTGAACTTGGCCGCCGAGGAGGCTTCGGACGCCTCCTCTTCGGCCTTGTGCTGCAGGTAGGTGCTGTAGTTGCCCTGATAGGTCCGCGCCCGGCCTCGGGCCACTTCGACCATCCGGCGGGTGATTCGGTCGAGCACGTAGCGATCGTGGGTGACGAGCACCAGGGCTCCCGGGTAGCGGTCCAACCAGCTCTGGAGCCACTCCACGGCAGTGGCGTCCAGGTGGTTGGTCGGTTCATCCAGCAGCAGCACGTCCGGGCACGCGACCAGGGCTGAGGCCAGTCCGACCCGTTTGCGGTAGCCGCCGGAGAGAGCTTCCACAGGCTTCTGCAGGTCGCTGATTCCGAGTTTCTGAAGCACCTCGCGGCACTGCTGCTCCAGGCTCCAGGCCTCTTCCTCATCCATCCGCTGGCTCAGGTCGCCCAGCTCGGCCAGCAGCGCTTGATTCTCGGGATCCGCTGCCACGGCCTCACTCAGGGAGCTGAAGCGAAGCAGCAGATCACGCTTGGCACCACATCCCTGCAGCACCTGCTCCAGAACCGTGAGTCCGGGTGTGACGCGGCTGTCCTGCCCCACCAGCTCCACCCGCAGCCGCGGTGAGCAACGCCGTTCCCCCTCTCCGAGGGGTTCCTGGCCGGCCAGCACCTTCAGCAGCGTTGATTTGCCCGCTCCATTCGGGCCGATCAGTCCGAGTCTCTCCCCCTCTCCGATGTGGAGATCCAGCTCAGCGAACAGGGTGCGGATGCCGAAATCCTTTCCGGCCCCCACCAGGCTGATCAGACTCACGGGGTCCCGGCAGACAGCTGACCGTCCAGATAAGCAAAGACGCTCTTGTCGCCGACATCCGCAGCGGCTTCGATGCCGAATTTCCGCAGAGCCAGCACGACCAGAAGCAGGCCGGCAACACCCACCAGCACCAGCCCGGATTCGTCGCCGAGCAGACCGACGAGACGACCCAGCAACGCCAGGGGAAGCAGCAGAGTGAGACCGATCGCCTCCGGTCTCTGGAAGCAGAAGAATTCCTTGAAGCCGATTCCCGCCAGGGCCGCGAAGAGTGGCCCGACGGCCAGGATCCAGAGCGGCCTGCCGGCCAGTGTGGCGAGGGCATCAGCAGGTCCCGCTGTGATCAGCAAGGCCCCCCATCCGGCACATCCCAGCAACCAGAACAGCTGGAGTGCGCGGTGCAACGGCCTCAGGTAGATGTGAATCCACTTCAGTGCCAGACCGATCCCGGCGGTCAGGGGCAGCAGCCACAGCCAGGCCCAGGATCCGCCGAGGGCCCACCAATGCAGCACTCCTCCGCTCATCGCCAGGCCCGAGATCAGAAGGGCGATGCGGTAGCGCTGCACCTCCCGGCGATCCTGCTCGTTGATCGTGTACGGGCCGTAGACACCGTCGAACTGGGGGTCGGCCGTGCTCATGCCTCAGGGATGGTGCTGTTCACCAGTGTGCTCAGCTCCGGGCCGGCTGGAACGATGCCCCCGGGATTGAGGGGAAACAGGGCTCCGAAATAATCCTGACGCCAGGCCTTGGCATCGCAGGTTTCAGCCACTCCGGGCAGGTCGTGGAAGCGCCTGCGCCAGGCCCATAGATGCGGAAACTGCCAGAGGGGTCTCCGGCTGCAGCCGAAGAGAGGGGAATAGACCAGTTCCCAACGGATCAACGTTGGGAAGAGTCGGACATCCGCCAGGGTCAGGGTCTCGCCGCACAGCCACGGACCCCTCTCCGCCAGCGCCTGCTCCACCTGTTCCAGAGCCTCGAACAGCGCTGTTTCAGCACGGTCGTAAGCCAGCTGGCCCCGGGCGAAACCGCAGCGGTAGACACCGTCGTTCACCGCCGGCTGCAGCAGGGTCTGCCACCGCTGGATCATCTCCTGATGATCAGGAGGATCGAGGTCCGGAGCATCCTCGGAGGCGGGCCAGCGGTTCAGCAGCTCCACCAGCTGTGCACTTTCGTTGCCGAGAATGCGTGGTCCCTGGGGATCCACCAGAGCCGGCACCGTGGCCCGATGACTTGGTGGTGCCGAGCAGGCTCTGTAGAGGTCCAGCAGGCTGCTGCAGCCGAGCCAGGCCGGATCCAGTTGCCAGCGCCCTGCGCGGTGATCAGCCGTCGCCATGAGCACGGTCAGGCTGTCTCCCAGACCCCTCAGGCGATGCACCAGCCAGGTGCGATGGGCCCATGGACAGCTGCGGCCGATGATCAGATGGGGCCTCTGCTGTTCGGAGCGGCCCCTCAGCTGCGCTTGGTCGGGTCGTTCTGCCTCGAGATGATCACTGACCGGGCGGCAGTAGTTCCCAGCAGCATCAGCAGGACCCAGGCCTCCCATCAGCCGGCTCCATTGCCATCGCCACCCTGAGCGGGCGGCCATCACCACGATCGGAGGGATCGACATCGTCAGGATGTTTGCCGCCAGTCTGGAAGCCCATGCTTCAGTCGTGCAGCAGCGTGTGCCCCTGATGACGGCGTCGGACGTTCTTCTTGTGGCCGGGACCCATGGCAACGAGGTGAACGCGCCATGGCTGCTGGAGGCCTGGCAGAGGACGCCTGATCTGGTGGATGCCCATGGCCTCACGGTTCAGCCGCTGATCGGCAATCCCGATGCGCGAGCGGCCAATCGCCGCTACATCGACCGTGATCTCAACCGCAGCTTTCTGCCGGAACGTTTCGCCTCTGATGAGAGTGAAGCGCTGGAGCTTGCCCGGGCCCGGTCCCTGGTGCAGCTGCATGGTCCACACGGCACGCATCCCTGCCGGGTGGCCCTCGATCTGCACAGCACCACGGCGGCCATGGGCAGTTGTCTGGTGGTTTACGGCCGTCGGCCCGCTGATCTGGCTCTGGCGAGCCTCGTGCAGGGTGCGCTCGGACTGCCGGTGTATCTGCATGAGGCTGATGATCGTCAGACCGGTTTCCTCGTGGAGTGCTGGCCCTGTGGTCTGGTGATCGAGGTGGGTCCGGTGCCGCAGTCGCTTCTGGATGTTCGGATCGTTGAACAGACCCGTCTGGCGGTGGAAACCTGCCTGGCCTCTCTGGCAGCAGCGCGCAGGGCGGCAGGGCGTTACCCACGACAGCTCGTGGTGCATCGCCATCGCTGCAGCCTGGATCTGCCGAGACGTGACGGGAATCAGATTTCAGGCCTGCTGCATGGTGATCGTCTCGGCCGGGACTGGCAGCCGCTGGCGTCCGAGGACCCTCTGTTCGTTGAACTCTGCGGCCAGGGGCTGCCGGCGATTCAGGGCTTCGATGGCGAGGTGGGCGATGTTCCCGTGTTCATCAATGAGGCCGCTTACGCCGAGAAGCGAATCGCTCTGTCGCTGACCCGGCGGGAGGTTTGGCCTGTGGAAGACGCCTGGCGGACGGCCCTCGAGCACTTGCTGAAGAGCTGAGTTCAGCGGGGAGGTCCGTTGTAGATCTCTGCTTCCACCTGACGTCCGTCAGAAGAAATCTTCAGTTCGGTCTCCACGGTCGGAGGTGCGCCGGCCTCCTGCCAACCGGGAGCACCACCGTCGAACCGGAAGGTGTAGCCGTCGTCGGTGGTCACGAGACAGTCACCTCCACCGACGCTTGTCCCGTACATGCAGCGGGCCGCGCGGTAGCGGCTCAGTCCACCGTTGATGGCCTCGGCACGCATCCGAGCCACATTCACAGCTCTCTGCCGGGCATCGGACACCTGGGCTCTGGCTTCCTGAACGGGGCCGAGGCCGAGGGGCAGGCTCGCTCCGATCAGAACGAGTCCGAGGGATCGGCTGAGGAAACTCATGGATTGTCCGGTGGCATCACCGGAGGAGAGCTGTTCCCCTTTGGTAGCAGCGGTCCGTTGTAAGAGACGTCCAGAATCCGATCGCCGTCTGGTGAGACCAGAACTTCGGTCACCAGGGTCGGTTGCGGCGGAATCTGCTGCTGCCAGCCGGGTGCACCGCCCCTGAAGCGGAAGAGGAATCCCTCATCCGTCGAGGAGATCAGGCAGGCCTCTCCCCGAAGAGCATGCATGCACTGATCGGATCGGTACAGACGTAATCCGCCGTTCAGTCGCTCGGCCCTCATCCGGGCCAGATTGGCCGCCTTGGTCTGGGCAAAGGGGTAGTTGTTGGACTGGGCGATGGCCATCGACCCAGTCACAGCCAGTCCCAGGCTGACAAGCAGAGCAGGGAACGGACGCATCGGAGCACTTGCGATGTGCCGTCACTCTGCTGCTGGAGCGGTGGGATGCATCCCCGCGGCTGGGACATAGGTGTGTCCGGATGCGCCTGTCCATCAACCGCAGGCCCAGACCCCCGTCCCTTCCTTGCTGCAACTGAGGTCACTGCGTTGACCATCGGCCCAGTACAAGCGGAGCCTGTCGTCGTCGCTTCCGATGCGAAGCGTCAGCGATTGGAGCGGACCTGCCGGAGTCCTGGCGTCTTTCGGGGCGGCTCCCTTGCTCTGATCCTCGAGGCGTCTCTCCAGCTGATCCAGGCGAAGCTCCAGCCTCCTGAGGGCATCGTCGGAGCCAGCGCCTGTTCTGGACTGCTCTGCGCCTGGTGTTGGAATCCATCCACGCTGACACCCGCCGAGCAGCAGAAGTCCGAAACAGAGGGCTGCAACAGACATCGGCCTGGAGACGCGAGAAACCATGGTCCGGAGAACGGTTGATCCAGGCTCTCAGCAGATCGCCGCTTGCACCAGACGTTCACTCCAATAAACCGTGGCTCCCTGGGCCTCGAGCTCATGGCGGCGATGCCGTGCCTGGCAAAGAGGAACGGTTTCCTCCAAGCGTTGCCCTGAATGGAGCCAGCGGATCAGAACCAAGACGCATCCCGAAGGGGGCAATCAAACCTTAAGACTTTCCGAGCCCCCCTGTCCTGGCCTGGGGTGTGCCGCCGGACCCCGCGCAATGTCCGCACACACACCGCAAACTTCCGTTACATTGGGTGGAGGCAGGGCATCCCTGCCCTTCCTTAAACCGTCCCTTCGGGGGCACTTCTTTCCGTTCTCATGACCACCACCATCCAGCAGCGCTCCGGCGCTTCTAGTTGGCAGTCCTTCTGCGAGTGGGTTACCTCCACCAACAACCGTCTGTATGTCGGTTGGTTCGGTGTGCTGATGATCCCCACCCTGCTGGCTGCCACCATCTGTTTCGTCATCGCCTTCGTCGCCGCTCCTCCGGTCGACATCGATGGCATCCGCGAGCCTGTCGCTGGCTCCCTGATCTACGGCAACAACATCATCTCCGGTGCTGTTGTTCCCTCCTCCAACGCCATCGGCCTGCACTTCTATCCCATCTGGGAAGCTGCATCCCTCGATGAGTGGCTGTACAACGGCGGTCCTTTCCAGCTGGTTGTCTTCCACTTCCTGATCGGCATCTACGCCTACATGGGCCGCGAGTGGGAACTCTCCTACCGCCTGGGCATGCGCCCCTGGATCTGCATTGCCTACAGCGCACCTGTCGCTGCAGCCTCTGCTGTCTTCCTGGTCTACCCCTTCGGTCAGGGCTCCTTCTCTGACGCCATGCCCCTGGGCATCTCTGGAACCTTCAACTACATGCTGGTGTTCCAGGCTGAGCACAACATCCTGATGCACCCCTTCCACATGCTGGGCGTCGCAGGTGTGTTCGGTGGATCCCTGTTCTCCGCCATGCACGGCTCCCTGGTGACCTCCTCCCTGGTGCGTGAAACCACCGAGACCGAGTCCCAGAACTACGGCTACAAGTTCGGCCAAGAGGAAGAGACCTACAACATCGTGGCTGCCCACGGTTACTTCGGTCGCCTGATCTTCCAATACGCCTCCTTCAACAACAGCCGTAGCCTTCACTTCTTCCTGGCTGCCTGGCCTGTTGTCGGCATCTGGTTCACCGCCCTGGGCGTGTCAACCATGGCCTTCAACCTGAACGGCTTCAACTTCAACCAGTCCATCCTTGATGGTCAGGGCCGCGTCCTGAACACCTGGGCCGACGTGTTGAACCGTGCCGGCCTCGGCATGGAAGTGATGCACGAGCGCAACGCTCACAACTTCCCCCTCGACCTGGCTGCTGCTGAGTCCACTCCTGTGGCTCTGCAGGCACCTGCCATCGGTTGATCTGGAATCAACCTGTTCCTTCTGGAACAGACCAAACGATTCAGATCAACTGAATCGGAAAGCCCTCACCGCAAGGTGGGGGCTTTTTGTTGTGACAGCAACGGGTCCCCGTCATGCGGGTGTGCCCCATAGTGGATGGGACTTATTTGACTGCCATTGCAGCATTGTGTAATCGCAGTCAATTGCAACAGTGAAACGACGCAATACTGCGAGTATTTATTCGGATTGGTTATTCGACGGTAGGAGAACTATTAATAATTATTCGGCCCCTGAATCACTTTGCTTCAGTGTTTAAGTATGCTATCTATGTGAATAATGCTGGCTAATATTCTTGGAGAGCCCTTGCTTCCGTGTGGTTGTAAGCCATTAACTGGTTGGTATCTTGGTGGATTCTGTGGGGCCGACGCATCTGACTTGGGGGAGCGTGTAATTTGCAGTGTTATGACTGATCAGTTTTTGTCATATACTCTTGCTCAAGGCAATAATCTGAAAGATCCTAATCCAATGTTTAACTTTCCTGAACTCAAGCCAGGAGACAGTTGATGTTTGTGTGCATCTCGTTGGGAATAGGCAAGATTCGACGGAATAGCTCCTCCTGTGATTCTTGAGGCTGCAGATCCATCTGCCTTGAAAATAGTTCCGTTTGAGATTTTAAGGAATCATGCTTATGAAGGACGCTAATATTTTTGCCCAGATCGGAAATCGTTTTCTTCTTGTTTTAATGTTGAAGAGCTACAGGTTGATTGTGCATAGTGAATCAAATTTTGCAGTCTTTTGGTACTAGTCCTGGGCAAAGGTTTCCAGTCTCTATTGCTTGTGGGCAGGCTTTTGCAGCATTAGGAGATAAGCGTCAGGTCTCTCATTCCTTTTGATTGTTTGCTCTAACGCGATGGCCTCGACGACCGCTTAATCGTGAGCGTCTTTTCAGTTAACCAATCTTGTCGTCCTGGTTGCATGAGGGCTCATGGTTTCGGCATCGCCTTAGCTCACGTTGAGATGCCCTTCGCAAGGGGGCTTTTGTTGTGGCAGCGTTGCAGAACTCTGGTCAGCTCGGTGGTGGACTCTTTCGACGCTCTCGTGTCGCGCCTGGGGTTGCAGTCCCATCCCGAGGGCGGGTGGTACAGGGAGTTGCAGCGCAGCTCAATCCAGGTGACCAGGCCTGATGGCGAACAACGCAGTGCGATCACAACCGTGCTGTTCCTTCTTGGTGCCGACGATGTGAGTCGCTGGCACTGCGTTCATGGTGGCGATGAGATCTGGACCTTCCTCGGAGGGGCTCCGCTCAGCCTTTTTCAGCATCCAGATGATGCGAACGCCTCGGATGAAGACGTGCTCAGCGCTGATCAGCCCGTGGCCTGCGTTCCAGCCGGGGTCTGGATGGCGGCGCGAAGTCAAGGTGAGCACAGCCTGGTGAGCTGCTGTGTCGGTCCGGGGTTCAGTTTTGACGATTTCGAGATGCTGCGCGATCGAGTTCGCTCCCGTTGGCCGATGGGAATCGACGAGGCATTGCTCTGATGAGTGTTCGTTTTGCTACAAGAAAGGGGGTGTGATCTGAGCGCCCATGACTTGCGGTGACATCTTCCGTCTCATCATTGCCGTGTTCCTGCCCCCGCTCGGGGTGTTCACGCAGGTGGGCTTCAGCGGGCCGTTCTGGTTGAATCTCGTGCTGTTCGCGCTCGCGCTCGGTGGCTTTCTGGGCCTGCCACCGCTGTTCGGAATGGGAGCGATCGCCATCATTCATGCCTTCTGGGTGATCCTCACCAGAAAGTGACGACCGCGTTGGAATGTTGAGCCGGAAGGGTGCGGTTAGCTGGCGCTCATGCGGCCGGTGCACCAGTAGGTGACCCGATCCGGATTGCGCTCCAGGTAAGCCGCCACCGCCTCCTCCGCGGACTGCTCCTGCGCCTGCAGCAGCAGGCCATCAAGGTCGCTGTCCGGCAGGTGGAACCGGCTGAGGAAGGCGGTCACCGACGGGGCGCGCCGATCCAGCCCCTGGCGTGCCACCGCATGGATGCGTTCCGTGCCTCCGAACACTCCGTCGGGATCCTTCAGAAAGCGCAGGTTGTAGCGGGCGAACATCCAGTGAGGAGTCCAGCTGGTGGCGATCATCCAGCGTTTCTCGTCGATGGCCTGGGCCAGCACCGCCGCCATCGCGGCACTGCTGGATGCCACCAGGTCCACGTCCTTGAGGTCGTAGCGCTTCAATGCCTCCAGCGATGCCTGATTGAGACCTGAACCTGGGTCGATGCCCTGAACGCGGTTGGCGAAGCGGGTCGCGAGGTCGGGATCCTTGAGCTGTTCGATGCTGTTCAGCACCGTCTCCGGAACGTAGTCCGGAACAATCCAACCGAGACGACCCGAATACATCGGCCCCAGATCGAGGACACGATCCCTGATACGAGACCAGTAGTCCCGGTGCGTACCAGGCAGCCAGGCCATCAGCATCAGATCCAGATCTCCCCGTGCAACCGATTCGTACTGGATGCCGATGTCTGCCATCACGCGCTCCACAGGCACGTTCAGGCGTGACTGGATCAGCTGTGCCGCCATCAGGCTCACCACCTCGGCATCGGCCCAGGGCGACCAGCCCAGCTTCAACGGCCTTGCGTTGTCCATCGACTGCTCCTGGCTCTGCAGGGAAGCGGTTGTGTTGACCGATCCGCTCTGCTCGCGGCCACGCCGGGCGATGTTGAACAGAGATGCGCCGGCAAGGCCGATGCCTGCCAGGAGAACGGAACGTCGTTGCCAGCGATGGTTGGCCTTCATCGAACCCTCCACAGATCAAGGAAGCCGCGAAACCGGTCCGGCAGAGACGTTGACGGGGGTGTGGTGAAACTCTGAGTCAGCCGGTCGAGGATCACCGCCAGGATCACCACCGCCAGGCCTCCTTCAAAGCCCAGGCCGATGTTCAGCTGCTGGATGCCACGCAGCACCACGTCTCCCAGTCCGCCGCCTCCGATCATCGAGGCGATCACCACCATCGAGAGCGCCAGCATGATCGTCTGGTTTACGCCGGTCATCACCGTGGGCAAGGCGCTCGGGAGCTGCACTTTGCGCAGCAGTTGAAGCTCTGAGCAGCCGAAGGACCGACCCGCTTCCATCAGATCCGCTGGAACCTGTCGGATGCCCAGAACGGTGAGCCGCACCACAGGCGGCATGGAGAAGATCAGGGTGGCGAGGATGGATGGCACTGCCCCTGTGCTGAACAGCATCACAGCGGGGATCAGGTAGACGAAGGCCGGCATCGTCTGCATCAGATCCAGCACCGGACGGGTGATCTGCCAGAGGATGGTCTGACGGGCAGCCAGTACACCAAGCGGGAGCCCGATCAACAGCGCCAGCAGCGAGGCGGCCAGAACAAGCGCCAGCGTGCTGATCATGGGATCCCAGAGCTCCATCACCAGAACCAGGTTCAGCCCCAGCAGCGTGAGCAGCGCGAATCCGGCACTCACCCGCCAGAGCCCGAGCGCAGCCATGAGGATCGCCAGTACCCAGGGGGCAGGGGCCGACAGGATCTGTTCACAGAGCTCAGCCATGCCAAGGATCAGGGCATTGACTGCATCAAACAGACCCTGGCCATGGTCCAGGAGCCAGCGCACGATCGCATCAGTGGCGATGCCGATGGTGCCGGCTTCGGTTGAACTCGCGAGCAGGGGGAGCATGGAATCGGTCATGGCGTGGCGATGGCACGCAGCAGCGTCTGCGGGGTGACGACACCGATCAAATGGTGGTCATCGCCGACCACGGGGACGGGGCGATTCGCCCGGGCGACGGTGGGGATGGCATCCCGCACCAGGGTGGCGGCGTTCAGCAGGGGAAGGCTGCGGTTTCCCAGATCGAGGACCATGCCATCGGGGGCCGGCTCTGCCAAGGCGCCGACACGGAGCACCGCCGAGGCGTCCACCGCCTTGAAGAAACGGCTCACGGCTTCCTCAGCCGGGTGGCGGAGCAGTTCCTCTGCGGTGCCGCACTGCAGCAGCCGTCCCTCCTGCATCAGGGCGATGCGATCGCCGATGCGAACGGCTTCATCCAGGTCATGGGAGATGAACACCACGGTGCGGCGATGTTCGCGCTGGAGATCGAGCAGCAGATCCTGCATGTCCCGTCGGATCAAGGGATCCAGGGCTGAGAAGGCCTCGTCCATCAGCAGGATCGGTGGATCCAGAGCGAGTGCCCGGGCGAGCCCCACCCGTTGTCGCATCCCGCCGGATAGCTGGTCCGGTCGGCGATGGAGATCGTTGCCGAGCCCGACGCGTTCCAATGCCTGCTGAGCCCGCTCCTGGCGCTGACGCTTCGGCATTCCGGCCACCTCCAGTCCGAAGGCGGCGTTCTCCAGGGCGCTTCGATGCGGAAACAGGGCGAAGGACTGGAAGACCATGGCCATGCTGCGTCGGCGAAGCATGCGCAGCTCCGAACCGCTCAGATCTCCGAGACGCCGCCCACTGACCAGGATCTCCCCAGCGCTGGGTTGGATCAGGCCGTTCAGCATGCGCAGAAGCGTGGACTTGCCCGAGCCCGACAGCCCCATCACCACGAAGATCTCACCTTCGCCGATCGTCAGGGACACGTCCCGGACGGCGACCCGCGCCAGCGGGTCCTGCAGATGAGTCTCTGGATCGGCATCACGCCGGCCGCCGAAGACTTTCCAAAGCTGTTCAATGCGGATCAGCTCATTCATTTCCGCTGATCAACGCAACCTGATGCTACGGGTGTGAGCAGGCAGCACCTTGTTCTGCCTTGTTGTTGTTTCGATTGATTGAAATATTCTGAAAGTCCATCCGGCACAGTCGATCCCAGGTGTGGCTGCGCGGCATGAATGGCGACAGGTTTGCGCCATCACTGACAACTGAGGAGTTTGTGTATAGGGTCTGAACATCTGAGCAGTTGCTCTGTTCGGAGTCGGATCACTTCTTCCATTGTTCGTCACGTTTGAAATCGTGTTCTCAGGAAGTGGGTCTGGGTAAACATTCGGCCCATTTGGTATGACATCAACGCAGAACGAGTTCACTTCCGCTGAATCTGATCATCAACGTTTCGGTGATTCTCCGGAGTCCGTTCGTGAAACTGATCACTATCAGCAGGAGTACATCGAGGACTTCACCGACCGCTGGGACCGCCTGATCGACTGGAACGCACGGGCTGAGGCGGAGGGTGACTTCTTCATCCGCATTCTCAAGGAGCACGGCGCCCACTCGGTTCTGGATGTCGCCACCGGCACCGGCTTTCATTCGGTCCGTCTGCTGGAGGAGGGCTTTGATGTCATCAGCGCCGATGGCAGCCCGAACATGCTGGCCAGGGCCTTCCGGAATGCCCGCAATCGTGATCAACTCCTGCGTACGGCCCAGGCGGACTGGCGCTTTCTGAACCGCGATATCCATGGTGAGTTCGATGCGGTGATCTGTCTGGGTAATTCCTTCACCCACCTGTTCAAGGAACGGGACAGGCGCAAGTCTCTGGCTGAGTACTACGCCGTGCTGAAGCACAACGGCGTTCTGATCCTTGATCACCGCAATTACGACCGGTTGCTGGAAGGCGGCTCTGCTGTGCGCCAGGGCAAAGGCAACGTCTACTGCGGTGAGGACGTGGAGGTCGGCCCCGAGCATGTGGATGAGGGGCTCGCCCGATTCCGTTATGCCTTCGGTGATGGCAGCACTTACCACCTCAATATGTTCCCGCTGCGTTATGGCTATGTCAGACGTCTGATGTCGGAGGTCGGTTTCCAGAACATCACCAGCTTTGGTGACTATCAACGGAGTTACGAAAATCCCGACTTCTATATTCATGTGGCGGAGAAGGAATACCGCTTTGATGTTGATGCAACGATGCACTGAGATCGATGAGTATGACCAGTGGCACCGCGGCGGATGATGTTGCGGCTCATTACTACGACAGCAGCGATGCAGACCAGTTCTACGAACTGGTCTGGGGCGGTGAGGACATTCACATCGGTCTCTATGAGACTCCTCTCCAGGAGATCGCAATTGCCAGCGAGCGCACAGTGCAGGCGCTTCTGGCACTGGCGACCGATCTGCCCTCAGGGGGGTGTGTGGTGGATCTTGGTTCCGGATACGGGGGGGCTTCCCGACGTCTGGCCCGCTGGAGTGAACGACCGGTCCATGCGATCAACATCTCCACGGTGGAAAACGATCGGCATCGCCGACTGAATGTTGCGGCTGGGCTGGCGGAACAGATCACAGTCCACGACGCATCCTTTGAGCAGGTGCCCGCGGCCGATGCCAGCGCGGATCTGGTGTGGAGTCAGGATGCAATCCTGCATGCCGGCGATCGGGCCCGGGTGTTGGCCGAGGTGTCCCGCCTGCTGAAGCCTGGCGGCTGTTTCGTGTTCACCGATCCGATGGCGGCCGATGGTGTGGAGATGGGGCTTCTTCAGCCGATTCTTGACCGAATTCACTTGCCGGATCTCGCCTCACCTGCTCGCTACAAGACCTGGGGAGAGGCGGTTGGTCTGACGCTGGAGGTGTGGGATGAACGCACCGAGATGCTGGTGCGTCACTACGACCGGGTCCGCCAGGACACGCGGTCCCGCCGCGCTGAACTGGAAACCACAATCAGTGCCGGCTATCTGGACCGCATGGATGTGGGTCTTGGCCACTGGGTGGATGGTGGCCAGCAGGGTCGCCTCAGCTGGGGGCTGATGCGCTTCCGGAAAGCGGGCTGATCAGGAGGGGAGGACTGTTCACCCCATCAACGGGTTTCAGAGCGGCTCCGATTGGTGGCTTGTTCAGGATCGGAATCCAGCTCCAGAGCTCCCTGTTCAAGAACCTGCTTGGTCTGTTGCGGACTGAGCAGTGGTGATCCGGGTGCGGAACCATCCGGTTGATTGACCTCACGGCCCTCCACAACGGAAACATTGATGCGTTGAACCTGAACCTGGAATTTCAGGCCTTCCAGTCGAGATCCGATCCTCTCATTGATTGTGTCTTGAATGATCTGGACTTGTTTGTAACTGGGAAGATTGGGATTGGTGACCCGAACCACCACTTCTACAGTTGGAGATCGTCGCTTCTCCCAGAAGTTCGGCCAGTCAAATGCAATGCTGTTCAAGGCCAGCGACTCGTTGGCTCCGAAAGTCAATGTTTTGCTCTGGAGATAATCGCGAATTGTCTCTTCGATTTTCTGTTGTGCAAATTCTGTGCGTTTGTCGTAAAGCTGGGCAACGAAGCGATTGTGCAGAGGAACTGTGATCACAACCATCAACACGAGGGAGCCAATGAATGGGATCTTCGTGCGCCGGCTGGTGAGGAGCTGACCCCGTAAATACGGCTCACGGATCGCCAGCACGGTCACCCCGCCGATCAGAATCCCGAGCAGGTTGGCGGCGAACAGCAAACCGGCACCTTCTGCGTTCTCCCATTCGCCACTCGCGATCATCAGTCCCATCACGCAGATGGGCGGAACCAGTGCAACGGCGATCGCCGTGCCCGCCATTGAGCTCACTGTGCTGGGCTTCACCTTCGCGTAGGTCGCCATGGCTCCGGCGATCAGGGCGATGGCTAGATCGATCAGGTTGGGATTCACCCGGCCGCTGATTTCAGCCGGCATGGTCTCGGCGACCAGCAAGCCACGCGTACCCGCCCACAGGCCAAGCGCAATGGCCAGCATGGTGGTGCTGGCTACACCGATGCTCAGGGTGCGTGATGCCCTCAGCAACAGGCCCCAATCGCCAACGAGAATGGCAAACACACCGGTGCGAAGGGGGAGGATCCAGGGTGCAACCACCATGGCCCCGATCACAACGGCGGTGTTGTCAGAGAGCAATCCGAAGGTTGCAATCAGGCCGGCTCCAATGCTGAGCACCACATAGGGCTCATTCAGCTCGGCATCCTTGTCGTAGCTGCGGTGCAGCTGATCGAGGGGTTGCCCCTCCTTCAGGCGGGGTTTTGGGGCAAAGATCCGGAACACTCCTGCCTCAACGGCGACCTCCAACGATCACCGGAGTTGAGCCCCCTGTGGCGCCAGGCAGTGCCGGAACCACTTCCGTGCGGCCATCCCATTTGTCGAGAAACAGTTTGAACAGCACCTGATCGTCGAGGCTGCGGTTGAGCGTGTCGTATCGGATTGCCTCCTGTTCAGCGATCTTCACCTCGGTCTGGGCACGCAGCAGTTGCTGCTCGGCGATCTGTTTCTGCTCAATCGCGGCCCGGTATTCCTCTGCGATCTGCAGACCGGTGAGATCAAGGCCACGCACTTCCACGTAATCGAACTTGTCCAGTTCCTGGGCCACGGTTCGCTCCACCAGCGCGGAGATGTCATTCCATTCCGTTGCGATGGTCACCAGTTCGTACTGGGAGAAGACGGATTTCAGCGCTTTCAGCAGGGAGGGCTGAATGATGCGTGGATAGATTTCCCGATCATTCCCGGCGATGGTCCGGTAGATCCGCCCGGCTTCGTCAGGACGCACGGCATATTTCACTGTTGCCGTGGCCTCGATCACCTGCAGATCCTTGGTGAGCGTTGCGAATTCCTCCGGCCGCACCTGGGTTCGCACATCGAATGGATACACCGCCTGAAGGAAAGGGATCTTCAGGTTCAGGCCAGGCAGTCGAGAGCCACCGCTCACTTTGCCGAGGGTGGTCACCACGGCAACCTGTCCGGCCGGGACGATGAAGGTGGCCTGGCCCAGCAGCAGCAGGGCGCTCAGCAGGAGTGCCACCACCAGCACCAAACCATTGCCGGCGTCGTTGATCGGGCGAGGGGTCTGCATTCCGTTGCGATCCACTGCCCTGATGATGTCGGGTGGAACGCACCACCGGTGTCGCGAGACCGGCCGTGGCGCTAAACCGACACCATCCGGGATCTTGGAATGGCTCCAGACCGTGCCCGTGTCGCAGCGCTTCTTCAACTGCTCATGACCGTCAGCGCCATGGTCATGGCTGTGGCGCTGGTGCGGATCGATCAACGTCTGTCCCGCAATGACCAGCTGCGTTCGCTCTGTGCCGCCTTCTGGGGAGCACCGGATTCAGGGGAGCGCGAATCTCAGGCCTGGGCGGAGACCAAACGGCTCGTTGGGGTTGATCAGCTCGACATGCTGAGCTTCTGCCGCTTCTACGGTGAATAGCTGGAGCTGGCCGGAGTTCAGACGTTGTGCTCGAAGCCTTCCCTCGTCTCAGTCCTCTTCGGAGCTTGCATCGATCAGATCTGCCAGGCGCTTCCCTTCGCAGTGGCGACATTCCTGGTGATCCAGCTTGAAGAAATTCAGGGTCAGAACATTTCTGCAGGAGGTGCACTGCCGTGTCTCCGCCGGAGGAGTTGCGTAGGACATCAACGGTTGCGCCTCTTGGCCGATAACTGGCACTGTGCCACCTCCTGAACGATGTGGAACCGGCGGCTGAGGTCCAGAATGAACTCAACGTCAGGGGGCAGTATGGCGAAGGAGGCGAGCCCCAGGGCCGGGCAGAAATCGAGGCGACGTCGATCCCGGTCCGTTCCCATTGAGCAGGTCTCTCCTGCTGTGCTCACGGCGACCAGGGACGTGGCATTCACCCTGGATCAGCTCGGACTCGACCCCGATGCCGAGGATGTGCTCAAGGCTGTTCTCGAAAGAGCCGAGCACTTGGAGGAGCAGGCCAGCGGAATCACCGTGATCGACGACTGATCCATTTCCCTCAGACGGTTTTCCGCCTTTCGTTTATGAGGAGGAAGGCCTAAGATGTTGTTGAGAGCGAATCGACAGATGTCGAGCTAGCGATCGGATTGGAATAAACCTTGATTGATCCATGCCAACAACCAACAAGAACCATCGTTCACATCGGGGCCAACGTGCGGCCGGTTTCAATGATTCAAAGCACGCACACTCGGAACCATCCACGTCTGATTCCCTGACCAAGGCGGTGAGCTGCCATCGGCAGCAACTGGTGTCCTGGGAGGACGTGATCGGACGTCGCTGATATCCGAGGGGAGTTAGACCAGAGACAGCCCGAAGTGCTGGGCAATTCCCATAAAGCCAAGAACCATCAGGGCTACAGCGACAAATGAAAGGCCAGTGGCCACTTCGTTGTGACGTTTTCTCTGTTCATAGGTGCGCATTGCTCTTCTGCTCCTTGTTGCAATTTCAGGGAACTTAAGGGCGAGCTCTGAATAATTTCCTCAAGGAACATAAAACGAATCGTTTGAACACAGAGATTCACGCACTCCGTTCAGAAGCCGCCGGGTCGCATGATCAGTGGATGTCCGATCGACCATTCAGCCAGCGTGGCGGCCACAACGGCCACCATGGCGATCCGGCCATTGGTGCGTTCAGCCCGTCTGAGGTAGGCGAGCCGTCGCTGCAATCGGGCCATGGCCAGATACCGGGTTGTATTGGCCGAACGCATGACGCCCACACCTGTTTACACATCTAAACATTTGGTTGCTGCCCGTTTTGTGATCAGGATGACGTTCTCGTCCAACGATCATGGCTGGCTCGCGAGATCGCGATTCCGGAAGCGGCAGGCTTGGTAGACGCGACTGAAGGACGTCGCCATTCTGAGAAGGCGTTAAGGCTTCAGCCGAATCATGGCGATCCCCAATGCTTTGATTCCTTCGGACGAAAAGCGTGCTGTTAATAAGCCCAGGCTGATCTTTGCCGTTGTTGTGATTGGTTTGTTCGGCATTGCCACTGTAGGTTCGCTTGTCAGTGTTGTGCTTAAGCAGTTCACTCCTGCTTTGACTGATGAGGAAGTTGTTGTTGTTGGTTACCTTGCGGCATTCCAATGCCAGAAGCAGAATGGACGAATCTCAGATGCTCAAGGCCGTAGCATCCTTCAAGATCTCATGAGTGAAAATGGCATGGACGCCACCGTTTTGCAGCGTCCGATTGTTGTGAAAACGGCTGACCTTTATGTGAGCAGTCTTGATCAGTCGTGCGGTGCTGGAGATCGTGATGAAAGCATGGAAATTCGGCGACTTTCTGAACAGGTCAGAAAGTAGAATTGCTTC
>NZ_JBJLJL010000007.1:0-225672 GCF_045559935.1 Parasynechococcus sp. | reverse complement strand
GTTCATTCCCAGACGTTCGTCAATCAATGCAGTTGTTGTTTTTGTGCTGTCTCCTATTTTTAATGTTGCATTCTTTGCATTAACTTCTCTTGTTGCCTTTGCGTTACTGGTTGCAATGATGCTTCCAATGCCTATATCGGCTGAAATCGTAAAGGTTAAATCACTGTATCCTTCCGCTTTTCTGAGTTCGGTTACTAATTGCTCCAATGAATCAGAATTAGCTTTTGCGCTTACCGTTTTTACTCCGTCGGATATTGTATAGATGGTTCCATTGACTGGCGTTGTAGTTTCTTCGCTGTTGAGCCTATAACTCGTGGAGTCTAATGTTGCTCCCCAAAGCTTCAGATCCCGATTGATTCTCTCTTCGACCGTTGTCCCCCCGGCGAGAATTAATTCAAGACCATTGCTTGGGTCGTTGTCGAGATCGAACCATGCACCACTACCATGGTTCACGCCAAGTAGTCCATGATTTCTCCAATCTTTCCAAGTACCACTGGCTTCACCTTCGTCATTCAGTGTTTCCACGTATCTGATCGCTGCTTCGATTGATGCGATATCAGCTGCACCATTGGCGTCTCTTGCCATTCCCTCTGGGATCGTGACTCTTTCTTCTGGTGAAAATGCAGCCTTCCCTGGTTCAACAACGAGTCGATCTGGTGGGACATTTTCTTCATCAATATTGTGTCTTCCGATGGCATCCTCTGACACGTTGATGAAGCGACTTAGGACCTGGTCTGTATCTCTATCAATAATCGACATCACACCAACTCGCCCGGTGTCTCCTGTTTCTTCTGGCCACGCCGGCATCGGTTGATTGCCTGCATACGATGATGTCAATGCCTCCCAAGCAATTTGTTTGTTATCTGCTATGTCAGTTGGTACAGTGTTAGGGTCTTTCTTATTGCGAGCGACGTATTGTTTTACGATATTTATGACTTGTTCCTCGCCAAGATCAATGATGAGTTTATCTAGTAGTGCTTCTGGTGTCCATTTTTGCCACTTTAAATCAATGGATCCGAAGCTCAGCCCATCTGTCAGGGAAATGACATCAGTACTGACTGCATTGACATTGACCTCGTAATCGATGCTGGAACTATAGGTTGTTTCGATATCTCCATTATCATTCTCTACTTCTTCTTTGGTAACTACTTCCGTTGCCGTTAAGTCCAATGTGTACAGTTCTCCGTCCACTATTCCATTTTCAGTTGTGATTTCACGCACGACATTTCGAGTCGTTCCATCATGTTCACCCGCATAGAAGTTCCAGACGATGTCTGTACCTGTCCCAGGGGCCAGCTCATAAACAACACCATCGGTACTACGCCGGTTCAGTGTGAAGTGTTTTCCTGAGTGGATACCGGCATTGTCACCATCGGTCGCTTGTGCTTCCAATGTCAATACCACGCCTTCAAGTGCTTTCCTGAGATCACCCCTGAGATCACCATCCGTTGAGATGGCATCCCATGTCACCATTAGATCGGCCAGGACGGTATCTGTTTCTGTATCTTGCTTCAGTAACTCAACTTCTTTCTTTCCATCTGCATTGGTTATTGCATTGATTTCATCGACTTGTGTTAGAAGTTTGTTCAGATCATTCTTCAGATCCTCTGCATTCACTGGTCTGAGGCGATGTCCAACCAGAACATCAGAGTTGATGCCACCAACGAGTCTGTCAAATCCCAGGCTGCGAATATCAGTTGGTAGATTGATCAATTTGAACACATACTCTTTAATCTCCTCAATACGCTCACGTGTCGTCAAGGTGGCGCTTGCCGCGTACGGCATTGCTATGTCACCTACCAGATCTTTTATTTCGGGTATGGCTCCTTCTGTAACTCTGTCTGCATAATCACCCCCCTCACCGGCGTAGAGAATATCTTCTCCAAGAGCACCAAAGGCAGTGTCACTTCCATACCCACCAGCCAGCACATCTCGTCCTGCATAAGTCTGCCCTGGGCTGGCCATCGTGAGCAGCATCGGATCATCGGAGTCATCGCCCACTAATTTGTCGTTGCCATCACCACCAGCTAACAGGTCATCACCGATAGCACCCCAAAGTTCATCGTTACCTTTACCTCCCTCTAGAGCATCATTCCCATCCAGGAATTGTTCCACCAGATTCATGGTGGCTGCGTACCCCTTCAGGATGTCATTGCCTGTACCTCCCAGAAGAACATCTGAGCCAACTCCACCCTCTAGAAGATCCGGACCGTGTCCGCCTAGGAGCCAATCATCTCCTTCTTCCCCTTGTAGTCGGTCTTCGTCGCCATAGACATCTGACGGATCATCAGCTAGTAGCCGCAGCAACTCCCATTGAGCAGGAGTGATCCCACTCCAATCTGTCGTGCTATCACCGTCGTTTTCAGCACCCTTGTCCCTCGTTGTGATGGCAGATCCGAATGCCACCTCCAGTAGGCTCCGCATGTCGACGATTTTTCCAAGCCTGTTTTTGATCGGTACAGTTTCTTCAATGAGTGCGCTGATATCTTCTTCTCCCTCGAATTTCATGATTTCATTCTTAACCTCTTCCCTTTTGAAATATAGATTCAGTGTTTCTGGGTTTTCGGTATAATCGTTGATCAGATATTTCTGCACCTCAGGCAGCATGACGCTAAGCACAAAGTCATTGTATTGGTCGAAGGTGCTTTCCGAAGCTTTGAGATTGAAGCGATCTCCAAACAGCCAGTCGCTTTCTGTACCACCAAGAATTTGATCTTTACCTGAACCTCCGATTAAAACGTCTTTACCTTTATCGCCATAGAGTAAATCAGCACCTTCAGATCCGGATAGTTGATCGTCTCCTTCCTCTCCATAAAGTTCATCATCTTCACTTCCTCCTTCCAATCGGTCGTCACCTGTCACTCCCCATAGAACATCGACGCCTGCACCACCAACGAGCAAATCATCTTCTGAGCCACCATCCAACTGATCGGCTCCTTCATCTCCAAATAAACGGTCTTCACCTTCGTGGCCTTCCAGAATGTCTGGGTCGTATCCACCAGTCAGAAGGTCTCGACCCTCTGCACCTTCCAGTTCATCCTGACCTGCACCACCATGCAATGTGTCCAGGCCGAATTGTCCTTGCAGCCAGTCGTTTCCGCCTTCCCCTTTGAGTACATCGTCACCATCATTTCCCTCAAGTGTGTCGTTGTCGGCTCCCCCTTCAATCAGGTCGTTCCCGGTACCGGCGATTAGTAAATCATTGCCTGTATCACCCTGCAAGGTGTCATTTCCACCTTCTCCGAGGAGATAGTCATCCTCACTGCCCCCTTGCATTAGGTCATGCCCTGACCCTCCGTACAGGCGGTCTTCATCCGCTTCACCTTGAAGTACATCATTGCCTGCTTCTCCAAGCAGACTGTCAGCTCCTGATCCACCAACCAAGAGATCATCGTCTTCACCACCTTGCATGGTGTCTTCACCCTCTTCGCCCATGAGGTGATCAAGACCGGTTCCACCGATCAGCACATCTCCACCGGTTCCACCGTGAACGACGTCATCCCCACTGTCTCCGTACACCAAATCGCTATCGCCTCCGCCCTCGATCAGATCATCTCCTTCACCCCCATACACAGTGTCTTTGCCGTCGTCTCCCTTGATCTGATCGTCGCCAGCTTCTCCATAGATCAGATCGCGTCCTTCGCCCGCTGAGACGACGTCTTCACCTGCACCAGCAGCAATGGTGTCACTACCGTCACCTCCCGACAGTTTGTTGTCTCCTGCACTACCACCGATCAGGTCATTTCCGTCATCACCTGAGACCACATCAGCATCGAATCCAAGGATGGCGGTGCTGCTTCCTGCTCTCAGTTCTGAGATTGGAAGATCACTCCCTTTTGAGATGGAACCTGCAATCAGAACATCATCACCCTCACCACCATCGATCACATCGGCTCCGCCTTCGCCCAGCACCGTGTCGTTACCTGTGCCACTCTCGATCTGATCATCTCCTTTACCACCCGACAGATGATCGGCACCCTCATTGCCACTGATGTGATCGTCACCCAGATCACCCACAACCGTGTCATCTGAGCTGCCACCAGAGATGGTGTCATCTCCAAGCCCGCCATCGATCAGATCACGACCTGCATCTCCCGTCAGCTTGTCTTGACCGGCACCTCCCAGGATCGTGTCGCCATCGCCACCACCACTGATCTGGTCGTCTCCTTCATCGCCGGAGAGGAGATCCCTACCCGCTCCTCCAACGAGGCTGTCATCGCCTTCACCACCTTGCAGTTCATCTCCGCCTGAATGACCAACCAGGGAATCATTTCCAACATCTCCCAGCAGTTGATCATCAGCTGAGCCACCAACCAACGAATCTGATCCTTCCCCACCACTCAGTTCGAGGCGGATACTGGAGCCAGAGCCATCCACGTAATCATTACCTTCACCACTATCTCCTGTGATCAAGGTGATACCAGAAAATCCTTCTGATTGTCCACCTGGACCTCGTACATTCATATTTGATCCACCCTGCAGAGTGAAGACTTCGCCGTTGTCGTTCGGATCTAGATTTCTCTGATCCGCTCTCGCACCGATATTCAACAGAAGTGTTGAACCTCCATCTGGTGCACTTGCATAATATGGCTGTGGTGGTGCACCTCCTTCGATGTCGAGCCTGAACAATTCAAATTCCGGAGTTCTATAGAGTGCAAACTTCTTCGTGAAGAACAAGAGGTCAAGCTTCACACCAATTTCTGCCTGCAATGCCACTCTTAAGGAGGCATCAAAGATTGCCAGCGGGTTGTATGAGAAGTTGTCGAACAGTTCCTGGAATCGAACACGACCATCGTCATTGGGATCATTCAGCTCTATCTCCAGATCTCCGATGATTGCAGCATCTCCATAAATTCCGAGGGGTCCGATGGAAACGCTGACGCCACCGCCGACTTCCATGCGGATTTCTGCACCAGCCCCTTCGTATTGAGGCCCATTCGGCGACAGTGAGAAGCCAGGTTCTTCTGCTAATACATAGAATCCGTCTGCCAACGAGCTCAGCTCACCTGTTTCAATCAATCCCCCAAGCCCAGTTAAGTCATAACCGAGGATGGTTGGTCGGATGTATGGTGTTAGCTCTGCTCCAACATTCAGGCTGACTGTCGGTGGTGAATAGATTGGTATGGACTTGTAGAAGTCCCAACTTGTTGTGAAGCCTTGTATTTGCAGCCGGATGAGGTCGAGTTCATAGCGACTGTCGGGATCTGATCCCATCATCAAATCCTTGAGCTTTGAAGCTGTATATCCGAAATCAAGGAACGGAAATGTTACAGCAGTTTTGCCAATATCTGGTTTTTGTGATTTGGTTTTTTCAACCGGTCCGCTACCTAGATTGATGGCTCCAAGAGCATCGTCGATCGCGCTCGACTCTGACCCCTGCCCCTCATTGGCAGCACCCTGATCTGTTCTACGTTTTGAAACTTCAGTTTCTGTTGCATATTTGAAATTAAACAAATCATCTTGTTTTGGCTTGATTTTCCCGGTTGTCCACGTTTTGTCTTCAAGGAACAGTGTGGTTGGCACACTGATTTCACCTGAATCACTAATCGAGGCGACAGTATCTACAACACTGTTGATCCCGTTGTAGAGATTGACCCACTTGGTTACCGATCCGTTAGGTGTGCCTTCTCGGCCAAGATCGATGATATTGTGAAGTCTGCCTGCTCCAAGTAGATTTAAGCCTGCAATTGAGAATTCGGTTTCCAGGATGTCTACAACTGGCTCCATAGGATCCAGAAAATAATCATTCAGGAAGTCTGAGATCTTTACAAATGGTCCGCTGGCTGCCGCGAGTTGGTCACCCAGGCTGACGGTGATATCTCCTGGGCTTAGCAGGAATGGTGTCTGTTCAAATGACAGACCACCTGAACTTCCACCCGAGAAATGACCGCCATACAACATATCCCCATCGATTGAGATCACATCTCCCAGCGATGCACTGATCGTTGGATCAAGTTCAAATCCTCCAAGCAGATTGGCCTCAATATCCAGTTGGCTGATATCTGCCAGAGGGACTAATCCGCTGCCACCATCACCATCTTGTAGGTCCAGCTCAACGGTGACAAATCCACTTAAGAAAGGATCCTCTTCAGGTTTAATCGTTTTCGTTGAGAATTGTTTTTCGGGATCTGTTGTGTTGACATTTTTTTCACCTACAGCTGGTTTTTTGTTTGGAGCACCTAATCCCAGGGTATTTTCGTCTGAACTTGATGCTGTAAGCTCAAGGAATGCAATTGATCCTTCTAAAGGTTTCGTGCTCTCCAGATAGGCGCCCGCAACAATTTCTGCATTTCCTTCTTCTCCCCCCTTGATATTATCTCTCAGAAGCTTCATGTCTTCTGGCATGTCACTCATTGAGGACACACCTGCTTCTGTATCAATCAGAAATGCCGATTTAAGATCTGTCGGGTTGGCATCGAAGGCAAATCCGACGGATCCACCTGCAAAGAGATTCAGATCAAATCCTCCTCCAAGATTTATCAGATCATCAGCCAGACTGATGTCAAAATTAAGCGGTGTTTTGTATTCAAATCCATCAAGGCTTAAATCAAAACGGTAGTAGTCAGGCATGTCTCCTGCCATGGTGCCCTGGTTGTTCGCAGCACTCATGTCTTTCAGGTATCCTTCCTTGAACTGTTTTAGATTTGATCCTCTCAGTCTTTCAAACCCATCCAGTCCTCGAGCATCTGTATTGCTTAGGTCATAAATAGTTTCTTCGTTTGTATCCTTCTTAATGGTTCTAATTTTTTCTCGGAGCTTGGTTGCATCTGTTGGCTGCAGTGTTTGCAGAATGATCAAGTGATCATGCTTGGTTTTGTCATCAGTCTTTCGCAATAAGACATACTCTTTGTCTAGCTCGGAATCGTTAAGGTCTATCTTCTGATACCCGGCGGGAAGTATCAGGATGTCATTTTCTCTTTCCTTTCCATTCACGAAGGCTTTGCTTTCTTTCAATATGATGTGTGTGTATAAGTCTTCTTCGGCTCCGATGCTATCTGTGCCAAAATCTGGTACTTCGTACGTGATGGCGTAATCTGTCATGCTCGTGTATCGAGCACTTGTGTCCAAGGATATTTTTTTATTGACCGGTTCCGTTTTACCGTCTACGCAGAAGTAAGCTTCGAAATTGGGTCGAGGATCGAGATTCAGCGAGAGGAACTCAACACCTGAGAGGGCTTCGTTGAGTGTTGGAATCAGATTCCAAGGTTGTAGCTCTTCTCCTTTTTCTCTGACGCTAGCTATCGCTTCTTCTGCTGTGTCAAAATGAACAGTGAACTCTTTAATGGTATCGCCTGCATCGGGGGCAAATAGTCGCATCAGTGGATTGTCTGCTATGCCTTCTTCAATGCTCGTCTGCACATTGTCAATCGTTTCTTCGATCTTGGCGAGGATGAACAGAACCTGGGACAGGCCAAACCCACTGCAGTTCAGTAAATCGCCGATGTCATCCACCGCTTGAACACCATCTGCGTAGGCGTCTTCAAATGCCTTGAAGGTATTCATTATTTGCTGACCGGTCTGTTCGGCCATTTCGTAAAGTATTTCTGGTTGTTGTTCTGTTCTAAAATCAAAAGCTGTTTCGAAGGACAGATCAGAAAAACCACCCGCACCCTGCTGATCAATTCCTGCTGCAGCTCCTGCGGCAATCAGCGATGCGTTGGGATCATCTGGTGTTGCCGAGACGATGACTTCTCCAGTGTTCTTATTTTCAACGATGAATTCAAGACCTGATACGGAGAACCAGGCGCTTGCTTGTATCTCTGTTGCATCAAGATTTAAATTCGCAAATTTATCTTCATCAAGGACATCAGGGATGTCAAATCTCTCTAGGCCTGCTGGTTCTGGATCAAAGAAGAAGACATCACCAGGTGATGTTGCATCCAGATTCAATCCGAAGCCGAGTGCTGCGTTCACATCTACACCGACATCCCATGTCGACATCAGTTTAAAACTGTCGGCAAAATCTGGTTTTTCAAACTTAAACAACTCAATTGCCTCTTCGATAATGTCTGTGGTTTCACCTGCCGACCAATCCAGCGAATCACCAAAGTCGAGCAAAAATGTGTAGCGGATCGGATCATCCGATTCTGGATCTGGGCACTCCCCATCAAAGACGTCAACGCTTGGTACTTCGACCAACTTCAGAGTTACCTCACCCATTCCGATGTCATCCATTCCTTCGTTGAATGCGACGACCCATTCCTCAGGGGGAAGTACATAATCCGTGTATTTGCGCACCTCTGCGGCAATCGTGTTGAATCCCGTCTCCACGGATGCGAAGGAGAATTCAAATTCATCGGCAAATCCCTTAATAACCGGGTCACCACCAAGGCCTCCACTCAGTGTTTTGCCTAAGTCTTCAATTCGGTCTGCCAGACCTGTCAGCATGGCCAGCCAGTTCGCTGGTGAGAAGTTTCCATCATTGAGCCCGCACAATGCTTCATCCACAGCATCCTGTACGGCATTAATTGCATTTGATACGGTATCTGCAGTGGCACCTAATGGATTACCGGCTAATACGAAATCACCGATATCTGTAGCTTTGAAATTGAATGCTGCTGCGGCATTTGCGCCACCATTCACGACATCGATATTGGATAAAAGGTCTAGTCTTTGTTCTGTTTCCTGGCTGACAGAAGTGTCGTCGTTATACCAGTCCAACGCGATTGCCGCATCCATTCCCAGGGCATCTCGTACGTCAGCGAATTCGACATAGGCGGTTGTTCGTAGGGTGATTTTTGGATTTCCATCTACAGAGTTAAGGTCGCCTCTCACTTTGACCCCTGCTGGCAGACCTGCCTTGTACACTCCTGCTGCAGCATCCAGCGTGAGTTCCATCTCGATCGGTGTTGTTATGGCCACCTCTGTTATTGCCTCTTCAGTTTCTTTCTTTTCTGTATCGACTACAAACAGATGTTCACTGCTGATATACTGCTCAAATGATACTGTGATGCTGTCGGGCCGATCTTCGTCTTTTTTCTCTTTGCTTGTATAGATCGAGCCAAACTTCTTGTCTCCCAAGGGGAAACTTACTGAATTGTCTGTACTGTTATAAACTACGTCTTCATTGCTTATCAGGAAACGGTCTGGTCTTTGCAGGCGATCGACACCTGCTCCAAACTGCAGGAGTATTTCTGCCATACTTGCTGTGTAGTCTTCTCCGGTTGTGTTGTAGCTCCATAGGGAGTCATCATCTCCCTCCGGCCAATAGTCACCGATTGGACGCGCTGCACGTGGATCAAGATAGAAGAAACTACCCAACTCTGTGGCACCGGCGTCATAGCCGAAGATCATTCCCGCATTAAATTCAAGTCCGTACGACAGATCCGCCTCATATCCATCCGCCACATTGGCCAAGGCCTGGGCAATAGGGCTTGATGTGACAGCATCTGGTAGCAGATCGATGAATTGCTCCGCTTTGAGACTGAGAGAGTCTCCAAACGTGTATGACCCTCCAAGACCATTGGGATTTGTGAGTAGCAGCGTATCTTCTCCTTGATCATCGATCATCGGAGTGAGTCGATATCCCCCTGCCGATTTGTCGTAGAGTGCAAATCCTTTTCTGCTCTGTTCCCATTCAAGATATATTTCTTCTGAGTTGTGCACCTCGAGATTGTCTTTTTCCAGTACCATACTGCTGAGTGAGCTTCCATCTGTTTCGGACAGCGTCAGTTGATATCTGTTACTGCCCTCTGTGAGTTCACCGAAGCTTTTTTCGGGTAACGCAAGCACCCATTCATTATCTTCAGTGCCATCTTCATGATGGGTTGTTACTTCCTTGAAGTGCGATAAATCGAGTATGTGTTCTGTATTTCCGGTTGTGCTTAGTTCATACAGATAAATCTGTGCTTCGCTGCTGAACGGTGTATGTGTGGATAGGACGACACCGGCATCAAGTTGTAAATCATCAAAATACGCCGAAGCATCATTATGTATTTCTAGGTCTGTAGAGTCACTGTCATTACTTGTTTTTAATTGTATTTTTGCTTGGCTGTTTGTGGTGCTCGGTGTGAATGTATACGCATACAGACCTTCAACTTCTTCTCCCTTACTGGTGCGGAGTACTTGTTCAAGATTCATTGCCTGGATATTCACAGCCTTGTGTGCATAGAGATCACTATGACTGACTTTTAATTTAATGCTCTCCGCTCCATCGTTTGTCCCTGCAATGATGATTCGTTTCGCTTCTTCTGATCTGCCATTGAAGATTGCATACCCTTGGTGCTCTTCACTCCATTCGATATAGACTATATTTGTATCGATACCTGTGCCCTCTGCAGTTTGGATGTTGGCGCTTGTCAGTGCACTTCCATCAGCATCAGTGAGTGTGATCTCGAGTCTTTTATCCTCAGTCGGCGGTAAGCCAAATGTATTCAACGGCAATGTCAGTACGGACTGTTTATTTCCTTCATCTTCGATATCGATAAAATCTGACATCTGTATTGTTTCTTCCCGATGTCCTTCTACATTCAGCCCGTCTTTTTCAACAGCGGCGAACTGGGCTTCCTGCTCTTTGCTCAGTAAAAATGTAGCGGCAACATGATCTTCGCCATTCGATTCCAACAGAATATCTCCTTTGCTGAGTCGCATTGCACTGGGTACTCCGATCTCTTTATCGTTGCACTCAGCTTCCATGCTTTCAGGGCCTGCAAGTTGCCTGAGATGAATGTCGAGATCATTATCTCTGAATATTGTATTGACTTTTTGAATAAAACTTTCTGTCGTTAACCATTGGTCTCTGAACTCTGATAGTTCATCGCCTACAGCTGCAAATCCCTGGGCCAGCTTTTCTGCATCGTTAAGCCAATCGCTTGGCATCCAATCCGGCAGTTCTTCCGTTTGATCTTTCAAGACCGCCAGTTGATCCACCAACTGATCCGACATATCGTCCATCGTAGTGATAAATTGATCAAGAAAGCCAAACCAACCTCCGGCACACTCTGGCATCGTGAGTGAACTGAAGGAATCAATCAATTTCTGCACATCATCCACGAGTGCAAGGCCTGCTTCTTTGACTTCTTGTTGGATATCATTGCCTAGTTGTACAAGGTGTTTCTCAGTGAGATTCAGCCGAACACCACCTTCTAATTCTGTTTCTTTCAGTGCATCAGTCAGTTTTTTCGTGGCCTCTTCTTCATCGATTGCATCCACTCCCATGCCTATTCTTAAACTCATCGTTTCATAGGCTTCCTCCGGTGTCAGCTCAAAGACTCTTGTGCTTCCATCATTGTTTTTTAGTAGTGGAATACTGATGTTCAGTTGGCTGAGTTCAAACCCAGCTGCAATAGCAAGTTCTTGTTCTGATAAATTCACTTGGCTGTTATTATCCAATCGTTTTTCAAAGAAAGCCTCTTCTACGTTATTTTCGCTAATATCCGGCCAGTATCCATCAAGTCCTTCTGTTTTAGTATTGACTAGTTCGAATACTGATCCCGACTCATCGCAATACTCTTTAAGTGTCAAACTGCCTGCTGATTCCAAATTAAAGTCGAACGTTGCACTGATGTCAGCAAATAGTGTGGAGGCTATATCCACGAGCATGGCCCCGCCTTTGAGACCCCGCTCCTCGAGCATCTCCGCAAAGTCACCACCCTCCAGGCTTAATGTTTGGGTGAGGCTCAATTCATTGCTTGGGATCAAGGCGTATTGGTCAACTTCTCTTTCAACGCCATTAATCAGCTCAATTCCGCTGTTGTGTTCCATTCTCATCGGAACGGAGGCTGCGATCAACATACTGTTGATGTTTTTGACGAGTGCCTCTGGATTCATGACCGAATCCTGAAAACGCATCATCGCGTTGCTGATATCGTCTAGTTCCTCACTAATACTACTGATTAATTGAACTGGATTGCCGCTCAAATTGCTAGGCAATCGATCGAGCAGTTCTGCTCCCTTGTTGAATCGATTGGATACTTCATCAAGCAAGTTGGCAATTGCTGGAATCAGTGTGCGCCAGCATCGTAGTTCCGCAGAATCAAGGTCAAAGTCGAGGTCACTGACGAGATCGTTGACCTCATCGAGAAAGGCTTCACCTAGTTGTGCTCCAAAATCCTTCGCTACTTCGAATACCGGATTTAAATCTAGATTGAGGTCTAGATTCATTCCAGCATCTATTTCCAACTCATCGTTTTCGGTGCGATTCACGTCTATAGCGGTACCCAGAGTCAGTGAGAATGATTTCTCCGGGTCTTCCAGCGTTGACTCAATTACTTCTCCCTCTTCGTTTGTTATATCTGTATTGAGTTCAAGGTTTGCCAGTTCGATGCCAAGTGACGCTGTGATTTCACTGTTTGTCGGTGATGTTTCATCACCCAGTGTCAGTCCTAACGTGTGTTGATCCCCATTGCTTCCTTCCGGCCAATCGTTGATTTCTTCATCAAGGCCGCTCGGGTCGAAGCTAAATGCATTGGTTACTGGAGCAAAAAAGTCGTAGGCAAAGACGATTCTTCCATCGAGATCCATCTCAAGATCAATGGCTGCGTTGATGTCTGCACTGATGGCCTCAAATACAGAATCCAGCCCATCTGCCAAGGACTTGTGTCCAGATTTTGCGAGAGTTAAAAGCTCATCTTTCGAGAACTCGTATCTTCCATTCAGTTCACTTCCTTCGTGATAACTTAATTCAAAGACATAGAGCGATGTCTCAGACGATGTTCCTGGTTTGATGATCAGGTCAACCTCTCCTTCACGGTGAAAACCTAGATCGATTGAAACCCCTGATATATCGTCTCCATTAATCGTACCCTCTGGATCTAGCCTGATACTTAAGCCTGGTTGGGTTGAATCAGCCAACTCATTTACAAGACTATTATTGCTATTTTCTGTTCTTGCCAATGTTTGATCGAGTGCCGTCTCGTTAATCACTCCAGTTTCTAGCAATATTTGTAACGCCGAATAAGCTCGTAACTTCGCGAGATCATGATTCGCAGCATCTTTCAGATTGTCTTCATTAACTGATGCATAATTGAGTAACTTCCAGATTTTATTATCGATTGATCCTTGGGCAGAGCCTTCGATTTCAGACATGCGTTCTAGGATCTCTTCTGTAGTCGATTCTGTTAATGACTCTGCACTGGTTGATGCGACAATGGCAACTTGTCTTTGCCCATCTCCCAAGGAAGCAAATGGAAGTATTTCCGGCATTCGTCGACTGAGTTGAATTGGATTAATTTCAAAGCCATTCTCTATAAAATTATCAAATACTGAGGTGGTTAAAACTGCGTTGCTGTCTATTGCCTCATTTAATTTGAAGGAGCTATCTTTCAGTTTCCATGTTCCAGTGCCATCTCCATTCTTCGTGCCTACAAAGACTTCTTCACTTTGGATTTCTGTATAACCATTTCCATCACCTCTATCAACCATTACTGTGGATGCAGGATTTGCATAGGAGATGGCAATTTGCTTTGGGATTATATTTGTCGTTGCTGGTTCAATGTCCAATGTACTAGGTTGGCTTTTCAAATGAATGTCGATAACGGGCTCACCTGTTTCTTCCTCAATAGCACGTGTGTTTAGATCAATGTTTCGCGTATACACAGTCTCTGATCCGATCTCATGTGTTTCTATACCGTTTTTCCAATCGATATTGACGATAATTTCCGTTGTTTCCTTGTTGCCATTTTTATTTTCTTGGTTGATGTCTAATAGTGTTAGCTGATAATTGAGTGTATTTTCCGTGTTCATTTCTATTTTTTTAACTACGATTCCTTCTTCCAGTTTTTTGCCATACTCGTGAAATGTTTCAAAGTATTCTCTCTTTGTCTCGGTGACATCTCGCCATAATGCTTCTGTATTATTTTCATCAGTCGCTACGTGATGGTCACTTCCAGTTTCACTTTGAACGCTCTGTTGTTCCAGGTGTTTTCTTGTTAGTGCTTGACCAGTTTCGATACCTTTAGCATAAATGTATTGAAGACCCGTTGGTGGGTTGTTGCCCAGATAGTGAGCTTCTACGCCATTTTCTTTGTCTACGATCACAGTGACTGTTTGAGTTTCCTCCCCTTGTGCATCTACCTTCTCGACTTCGAGTTTGTAGTGGAGTGGCCGGCTTGTATTGACGGATAGAGTCTGAAGTTTCAAGCTATTTTCTTCAGTAGCTTTCTCTGAATATTCGAATCCTTTAATTAAGTCGGATTCAAAGAGCTCCCTTGTGGTTTCACTTGCTGCCCATTTGCCGTTTGCTTCCTCAAAATCAACTGGTAATGTGAGTACACCATTTTGATCTTCGAATATGGTGTTTTCTTGTAGCGTTATCAAAAGAGATTTTTCTCCATTTTCATTGGATACCAGATCAACGCTTTCAGGAATGATTGTTTGCTCACCGATGACAACAACTATTTCGTTCTCAGAAATACTGCTTCGATTAAAATCTATATTTTTGCTAGCAAGGTCAAGTTTGTATGTCAGCCCAGAGATGTACACCGCTTGCTCATTGATAAATGAGGTGATAGCTATACCATTGGTATCTCTTAATATATTTTCCTCTAGTTGTAGAATCTTGAAGCTTTGTTCTTCGGATGTCGTTGACCAATCTGCATCCTCACTTACTTGGAATTCTCCGGACTCTGCGAATGGCTGTTGATCATTGGTGCTGTCTGTCGCGAGTGTGCTGAAGTTCAGAATCTGTGGGCTCCCTATGTATTCTTGCGTTTCCGTTGGCCTTTTATCGCTCGACGGCTTCGCCAGTAAATTGAGGCTTAATCCCGTTTCATGTCTGTTCAGTTCATCATTGATGAGTTCAATAAATTCTTCAGAATCAAAGATTTCATTTTTTAATGCGGAGATCCCTTCTGCGGCGCTTCCTAGACCGCTGCTGAATTCTGTGTATGTTTTTTTTGCACTTTCTGGAACCCAGTCCGGCAGTTCCCCAATGCTTTCAGATGCCTCTGCAATATTACCGACTAAATCGCTGACCTCGTTGATCAAGTTCACCCATGATGCCAAGTCGGTACCAACATCAAAGGCGTCACTCAGCGCAGTGATTCGATCTTCAACTGCCTTGCCTATGTTTTCTACAATACTTGATGAGACATCTGTGTTTAACTTGATATAAACATCCGAGCTTGTTTCATAGGTCATTCCTTCCCCGATATCTTGTAAGGCGACCAACCCTTTTTCATACGATGGGTTTTCCTTGGTTGTCTGAAGATCCAAATTTGCACTTCCACCGACGACCAGTAGATTTTCGATATCGCTTTGGCTAATACCCAGCCATGTTGGAATCTCGGTTGTTCCACTGACGACATTCCCTTCAAACAGGACAGATAAGTCTTGAGAGTGGTTTCGATCCGGATTGATTCCATGTGTATCAATTTTGACGATATCACCTGAATCTTCGGCATCCAAATCTATTTCGAGCCGTATCCCGCCTTGCAGCTCTGCTTCAAGGTTGACTTCAATTTCTGGAAGATCATTTAGAACCTCTAAATCTATCCCTAGTGATGTACCTAGAAATTCTTTCAGCGGTAATTCAATTGTACTTTTTAGCTTTGCCCCACCAAAATCAATGACCAGCTCACGTTTTGGATTGTCGAGTCCATTTGCTATTTCTGTTATAGTAGGTAGTGTTGAAGTTATGGTGACGCTGCTTTCATCGCTTTCGTTTAGGCCAAGTGGCTCGTTAATTGTTTCATTCAGTATTGTTTGTAACTCATTTGCGACCTGCGAAGGCATTAACTCTACTGATTCAATTAGTTCTTGCAGTTCGCTCTGGAAATCAATGAAAGGACTGATGTAGTCTTCTGTGAGCGCCTCCAGCTCATTGTCATCAAGGAACTGAGCCAACGCACCTGCTGTGCTAATACTTGTTTCAATGCTTTCCTTGATTGTTTCTATCAGCCCTGCTACCCCCTCGAGCAATGAGCTCAACGGTTGACTTGACCAGTTTGCAGTTTCATATAGAGATGTGTATTTATTGTCGCCAATGAGATTTAGAACAGCCTCCTGATAGCTGCCGTTGTACTCGCTTTGTGCCAGTCCCATCGACTGCAGCGCTTCCCATTGTCCGTCGTCTAGTTCGTACAGGATCTGCCAAGACAGAAGATCATCAGTGCCGATGCTGTCCAGTTTTTTCCAGGCCTCTTCGCCCAAGGACAGGAATTTGGTGGCTTCCTCTGGGGCCAGCCCCTCAAACCATTCCGTCCAATTTTCGCTGCCCAGCAGATTCTCCAGCTTGATTATCGACATGGGGAGGTCAAGCGACAGTTCTCTAATTCTATTTATAGCTGTCTGCTTTTTTGTTTTCTTCTCACTTTTATGGGCTCCAGTCAAGGGTGGCTGACCACGCTTTTCATTTGTTCACAGTTCTGTTCCTCCCCTGCCAAAAAGGCTCTTAGGGTTTCATGTTTTGCTTCTTGGCTTAATGCTTTGATTTGTAAAATTTGCTACTAAATATTATTTCACTATGCCTACTTCTCTGGGTTTGCTTTCCTTCTTGCCTGGCCTAAAAGTTTATCATTGTTCGCTTTTCTGGTCTAATTGTTTAATTTGTAGGTCTTCCGCTTTGGTTCACTTTCAGTGTGTACTGACCTTTTCGCGTGAATATGATCCCAGTTTTTGTGTTTTCTCGTAGATAACTTCTTCCACGCTCACTGTCAGGGAAGTCAAAGAGCCAGCGTTGTCCCATCCAGACTTGCACGTTGCCGAATGCTTGTCTGAAATCACAGTCTCCTTTCTCCCCGGGTTTGTATTCCTCCCAGGTCAACGTGCAGTACGCCTTGACGATCTCTGCTGCCGATCTCTCCGGTCCGATTCCGTTAAGAACCAGGGCCATGACTGTCGTCATGATTGATATTCTCATTTTTCGCATGTCTGATCTGCCTCAACCATCCTGGTTGCTTTTCCTTGCTAGCACGCTTCCCCTGGCCTGCTTTTGTATCCATTACCGGTTTCTCTCTTGTCTATCTGCATTTGCTTGTGTTCTTCTGAGCTTTCCCAGCCAGTGATGTCCAGCGTTTGGTCAGGTCAGGTAACAGGACTCTCTTCTTTGCTGCTCGTGCACGAGTTGTCTCCTGTTTCGTCTCGGTCTTGAGCTGGCTTTCCGGTTCATCCCTCGGCTTGGTTTCGTCAGGCGCGTCCTTCTGCTTTCCCGGGATTATTTCTTCCACAGTGCTATTTCGTTGTGTTGCGTCAACCCTCCATTTCAGCGATTATTAAGCACGTTTCATGAATTTGAGTAAAGACGGTGTGTCAGGCTTGAAAAGCGTAATTCTCCGACATGCTGGAGCTACAGATTCCCTTTAGATTCTTCGGTGCGTTGCTCGTGGGCTCTGCCCTTCTCCCGATGGCTCAGAATTCGAAGGAGCTTGCTCTGCTCGGAGGAACGTTCTTGTTTGGTTTGGGTGCTCTGGAAGTCTGCTTGAGACTCGGTGGCCTCTAGCTCACCCATGGATCACCCCTCCGTCGGTACCACCTGAAGCGTTGACAGGCTTGATTCAGTTCGTGGCCTCAATCTTTTTTCTCAATAGTTGCATCATTGGTCGTGACCATAGGTGGAGTTAAGTGCTCGGTTGAGTCGATTGCTTTTATGGTTTTTGTCAGTACCGCCAGACAGTCCATTCTCTTGGCTAAGACCTGTTTTCGGCAATCAACCATGAATGATGTGACTGGTTCACGCTGCCAGTGCTGCCGTTGTAGGAACGCATGATTCGTGTTCCTGGTGGTTGCGAGGTTAGGGCTGTATCGCAGCTTTTCGAGTTTTTCGATTTCAGTTAATTGTTACATGAAATTCCGTAGCGGCCTGTAGTAAATGTGATTCTTGATGTCAACATTTCTGTCTGATTGACCAAACTATCGGATTCCTCAGGTTTTAATTCTGTCGATTAACGGTGGCTTTTCCACGGTTCAGCCTTGTCCAGCTTCCGATTCATCTGGAACAAAAGCCTTGAGGAATCAGTGGCAGAACCCCACCTTTGCTCTGCTCTGGCTAGTCCTGTGTCAGTCGCCGCATATCCATGCATCGCTATCAGGTTTTTTACAGCGAGCAGCCTGAGGGAAGGGCTGGAATTGAACCCGTCATGGCGATGGATGCCTACGAGGCATGCCAGGAGATGGAGCGGAAACACCCAGGTGCAGTGCTCGCTTCAGTCGATGGTGAGCTGACAGACGAAAGAACTGCACGGCATCTGTTTGCGCAATGGCTTCGTTCTATCTGACGCCATTCCTTCATCCCCGCAGTCTCAGCCATCCCTTTTGCTTGAGGTTGATTGGTCACATTCACGGCCTGCCGTTTAGTTCACAACCACCATTAGTTCATCCAGTGCATTGTTGATATGTTTCAACTCTGCATTGATGCTGGCTCGTTCTGTGATCGGAATTGCTGTTGGGTTCATCAGAATCTGTTCCAGTTCTTCATGCCGTTGAGTGAGTAAAACTTTCAAATACTCCATAAGGCTTCTTGCTGTTCACTCAGTCTCGAACTGCTGCTCCCGTCTTGCATCCCCCGTTCGGGGGGCTGACCCGTCGTGTTTGCTCCCCCAATCGGGTGATGGTTCAAGCAACGCCCCCTGATGGATTCGAACCATCGACCGACTGCTTAGAAGGCAGTTGCTCTATCCAGCTGAGCTAAGGGAGCTCTTCGTTTCATTGTGCCAGCCTGCTCATGGGACGCACTCTGTTGTTCAGCCAGGCCTGAAGCCTCTAGGGTTAAGAACTGCAGGGCATGCACGGATGGCCGCACGTCGCCTCAGCGACAGCGAGAAGCAAGAGCTTGTCGCTCGTTATCGAGCCGGAGAAGCCACCTCAGTTCTGGCTGAGGCCTATGACTGCAGTGTCAACACCGTCAGCCGTACCGTCAGAAGTCTGCTGTCACCGGCTGACTATGCGTCTCTCAAGGCAAGTCGCCAGCACAGTCAGCCAAGAACGTCGCCGCCGTCGACCGATGCTGTTCCGGTGATCAGCTCCGAGGAAACGTCTGCACCGCACCAGCCTTCATCGGATGAGGATGTGGTCTCCAGTGAGGAGGACGGCAGCACGCTGGCTCTGGACGACGCCGATGACTTCAACGACGAGCCCGATTCCGAGGACGTTGATGAGGATGCTCAAGCTGATGATGCCGACCCGTTCCGGGAACTGGTGCCTTTGGCGAATGTCGGCGACCTTGGCGATCCTTCCCGGCTGGAGCCGAAGCCACTGACGTCCGGTCTGCTTCCAAGCAGTGTCTACATGCTTGTGGACAAGGTCGTCGAGCTGGATGCCCGACCTCTCAAGGAGTTCCCTGAGCTGGGCCCGCTGGCCGACACCGAGCTGGAGCGTCATGGACTCTGTCTGTTCTCCAGTCCGCGGACGGCCAAGCGTCAGTGTGGGCGTAGTCAACGCGTGATCAAGGTTCCGGATACAGCCGTCTTCGAGCGCACCAGCTCCTACCTTCTGGCGCGCGGCATCACCAGGCTTGTGATGGAAGGCAGCCTGATCGCCCTGGATGTCAACGCCTGATCCCTTCAGTCCCTGCGCTGTTCCGGCATGAGAACGGCGCAGGCACACCCTCCACTGACAATCCCCACCACGAGAGACAGACCAACAAGAAAACCACTCGGCAGCGGAACCGAACGGGTCGCCCCCAGCTGGATTTCCTGCCGGTCACGTCCGTTCTGGGCCCCCAGACACAGCACCACCAAAAGCAGCAGACCTGCTCCGAAGCTCAGCGACAGCAGGCGCAGGCGCAGCAGCAACTCTCTAACCATCAATGAACTCAGTCTGCCTGGGAGCCCTCTTGATGCAGCAGGGTGTACAGACGACGTTTGGGCAGCCCGGTTTCCGCGGCGAGCTGGCGTGCTGCTTCACTGGCGCTGGAGCCGGCCTGGATCTTGATCTGAAGGCGTTGCTTCAGCTCCGTGTCGTCCGGTTCCGGATCGACAGCAATCGGAGCCCCGCCCAGAACCACGGTGCATTCGCCTTGTGGAGTGGTCTGACGGAAGTGTTCCAGTGCAGCTCCCACGCTGGGGCCCACCTGCTGTTCATGGCGTTTGGTCAGCTCCCTGGCCACCTGCAGAGGCCGCTCCGCACCGCAGTGCTGTTCAAGTTCTTCCAGCAGGGTGAGCAATCGATGTGGTGCTTCGTAGATCACGCTGGTGCGTGATTCGCCGGCGATCCGGGCCACGCGCTCGCGGCGTTCCCGGCCCTTGGCGGGCAGGAAGCCTTCGAAGCAAAACCGGTCGCTGGGCAGCCCACTGCTGACCAGAGCCGTTGTGGCGGCACAGGGCCCTGGAATGCAGATCACTTCATGTCCGCGGCGGCGTGCTTCCGCCACAAGCTCTTCACCAGGGTCGCTGATTCCGGGAAGTCCGGCGTCGCTGATCACCGCGAGACTCAGCGGCTCCGCCAGCAACTCCATCAGCTGTGGCAATCGTGTGCGGATGTTGTGCTGATGAAACGACAGACGGCGGCCGCGAGCCGCAAGACCGCTGAGGAGCTGACCGCTGTGGCGGGTGTCCTCGCAGGCGATCACGTCGACGGCAGCCAGGAGGTCGCGTGCCCGTGGTGAGAGGTCTCCGAGATGGCCGATCGGTGTACCCACCAGATAGAGCGTTCCGGCGGCCGGCTCCTGTCGCTGCATCACAATGGCCCCTCCCCATCTGATTCTGATGCCCAGCCCAGCTGTTCTTCCCGCCGGTGTCGACCTGGATGGTCTGCTGACGGAACTTCGGCGGCTCAGCTGGGGGTCGGCCGACATCCTCCGGGCCTATGCCCGTGGTGAACAGCCCCCCTATGGCTTCCCATCCGCTCTCAGCGTGGAGGACGGCGGCGAGGGACCGGTTTCTGCAGCGGACCTGGCGGTGAACCGTTGGCTGCTGGATGGCTTGGCCGAGTCCTTCCCGGATGTCGACTGGACGCTCCTCAGTGAGGAGACCGCCAAGGAGCAGCTCACGCAGGGGCAGCCTTTACCTGGTGAGTGGCTGTGGATCCTCGATCCACTTGATGGCACCAAGGATTTTCTGAAGGGCACCGGTGAATACGCCGTGCATCTGGCTCTGGTTCGCGGTCGGAGGCCGGTGCTCGGTGTGGTGCTGCTGCCGGAGGCCGATGAGCTCTGGATCGGTGTGGTGGGAGAGGGGGCCTGGTGTGAAGACCGTCAGGGTGGTCGCTCTCCCGTGCGCTTCAGTGAGCGCTCCGACCTGGCGGACCTGATCCTCGTGGCCAGTCGCAGCCATCGGGATGACCGCCTGGAGCAGTTGATTGCCGCTCTGGAACTCGGCGGTTCGAAAGCCGTGGGAAGCGTCGGCTGCAAAGTGGCCACGATCCTGCGTGGGGAGACCGACCTCTATGTGTCGCTCTCCGGCCGCAGTGCCCCCAAGGACTGGGATATGGCGGCGCCGGAGGCCGTGCTGCTGGCGGCCGGCGGCCGCTTCACCCATGCGGATCTGACCGATCTCACGTACAACACCGGCGACGTGCGTCAGGCCGGTTGTCTCATCGCCAGCCATGGGAAAGCCCACGTCGCGCTCGGTGAACGGGCGACGCGGGCCATGGCGGAGATTGATCCCGGCTTTGCGGTCTGATTCAGACGAGGGGGGCCACCGGTGTCGGCACCGGCTCCGGCTCCCCTCCCTCCCCGTTCTGGGGCACACCCCGCAGGGTGAGGTTGATGCGGCCACGGTTATCGATCTCGCGGACGCGCACGGTGACCTCGTCGCCCACCTTCACCACATCCTCCACCTTCTCGACACGGGCTTCCGAGAGTTGGGAGATGTGAATCATGCCTTCCTTGCCAGGAAGAATCTCCACGAAGGCCCCGATCGGAATGATGCGGGTGATCGAACCATGGAACACTTCGCCCTCGTTCACCTTGCGGGTCAGCCCTTCGATGATCTTCTGAGCCTCTTCAGCGGCTGCCCCGTCGTGGGAGGCGATGGTGACGATGCCGCTGTCCTCGATGTCGATCTTCGTGTTGGTGCGCTCGGTGATGCCTTTGATCGTGCGGCCGCCTGGGCCGATCACCGTGCCGATCAGTTCTGGATCGATGCGGAAGCTGAGCAGACGGGGAGCGTGAGGGGACAGTCCCTCTCTCGGAGTATCGATGGCCTCGAGCATCTTCTCGAGGATGTGCAGCCGGGCTGGACGTGCCTGGTTGACCGCTTCGGCGATGGTCTTCACGGCCAGACCCGTGATCTTCATGTCCATCTGCAGGGCGGTGATGCCCTTCTCGGTGCCGGCCACCTTGAAGTCCATGTCTCCGAGGAAATCCTCGATTCCCTGGATGTCCGTGAGGATCCGAACCTCGTCTCCCTCCTTGATCAGCCCCATCGCGGCTCCACTGACGGGAGCCTTGAGAGGAACGCCGGCGTCCATCAGGGAGAGGGTGCTTCCGCAGACGGAACCCATGGAGGTGGAGCCGTTGGAGCTGAGCACCTCGCTCACCACACGCACCACGTAAGGGAAGGTGTCCTTCGCCGGTAACACGGGGATGATCGCGCGTTCCGCCAGGGCGCCGTGGCCGATTTCGCGTCGGCCGGGGGAACGCATCGGTCGGGTCTCACCGACGGAGTAAGGGGGGAAGTTGTAGTGATGCAGGTACAGCTTCTCGGTGTTGGGATGGAGGTCATCCATCTCCTGTGCATCACTGGGGGTGCCGAGAGTTGCGGTGGACAGCACCTGGGTGAGGCCACGCTGGAAGAGGCCTGATCCATGCACCCGCCGTGGCAGAACCCCTGCCATGGCGCTGATGGTGCGCACCTGATCGAGGGTCCGACCGTCCACGCGCTTGCCGTCCTTCAAGATCTGCTCCCGCATCAGGGCCTTGGTGAGCGCCTTGAAGCTGTTGGGGAGCAGTTTTGAGCTCGTGGCCACTGCCTTGCGGACGGCATCGTCGTCTTTCAGCGCTGCGATCGCTTCCGTGACCTCTGCTTTCACGGCATCGAGCGCCTGATCCCGCTCCTCCTTGGTCTGCTCAAACTTCTTGAGCACCTCACTGATGGCTTTGGTGCACTGCTTCTTCAGGTAGGCGGGCACCGTCGTGTCCTCCTCCGGAGCCTCCGGTTTCACCTGTTCGATGCCGAGATCCTTCAGCAGGCCCTGCTGTGCCTTGATCAGTTCGCAGATCGCTTCGTAGCCGAAGTCGATCGCCTCGATCACATCCCCTTCCGGCAGCTGATTCGCTCCGGCTTCCACCATCACCACACCGTCGGGAGTTCCGGCAACGATGAGGTCGAGATCGCCACGTTCGATTTCCCGGTAGCTGGGGTTCAGCACGAAGTCATCCCCCAGCAGGCCGACGCGGACAGCCGCCATCGGACCGTTGAAGGGAATCCCGGCGAGCAGCGTCGCGATCGATGCGCCCGTCACGGCCAGCACATCGGCAGGAACACGTTCGTCCAGGGACAGGCAGGTGGCCACCACCTGGAGGTCGTCCCGCAGCCAGGATGGGAACAGCGGCCGCATCGGCCGGTCGATCAGTCGGGCGATCAGGGTGGCTCGTTCAGGGGGCCGACCTTCCCGGCGCATGTAGCTGCCTGGGATGCGCCCCGCTGCGTAGAGACGTTCCTCGTAGTCGCAGATGAGGGGAAGGAAGTCGATTCCTTCGCGGCCTGTGGAGCGTGTGGCGGTGACGAGTACGGCGGTGTCTCCGCACTCGACAAGAACTGATCCGCCTGCTTGCGGCGCGAATCGTCCGGTGGTCAGTCGTATCTCACGTCCGTCAAATGAGATCGACTGGGTTTGTCCTTGCACGACTGTTTATGTCCTCTTTCATGTCTCATCCTTACACTTCGCGGTTTCCGCTCACAACGAAGGGGGGATGCCGAGACTGGTCCCCCCTTTGTTGTGCTCTTCGAAACGTTGATCCGTTCGTGAGGATCTACCAGCTGGATTTGACGACACCGGGCAGTTCGCCTTTGTGGGCCCGCTCGCGCAGCTGATTGCGGCACAGACCGAAATCTCTGTAGACGCCGCGGGGCTTGCCGGTGGCCCAGCAACGGTTGCGGATGCGGTTGCGGGCACTGTTCCGCGGCAGGGCCTGGATCTTGCGATGAATTTCCAGGCGATCCATCGGATCAGCAGCTGCGTTGAACGCCGCCATCAGCGCTGCACGCTTTGCGGCGTAGCGCTCGGCCATCTTCTTGCGCTTCACGTCGCGGGCGATCATCGACTTCTTGGCCATGCAGCTGACTGGTACAGACAGACGAATCTCGAATGTTACTAGGTCGTGGTTGATCCGATCAGCGAGCCATTAACTGCTGCACGGCAGGCAGCTGGCTTGTGTCCCGCACGATGAGGACAAGAGTCAGTCCCGTCAGCAGCAGAAAACCCGACTGCGCAAACGCCAGCTGGAGCCGTTCCGGCACCGGGCGTCCCGCGACGGCTTCGATTCCCAGCATCAGCATCTGCCATCCATCCAGCAGGGGCACCGGAAAGGCGTTCAGCACAGCGAGGTTGATGGAGATCAGGGCGGTGAACAGGGCCAGGCCGCCTCCCCCCTGTTCACTCAGCTGCGCTCCCATCTCGACGATCTTCACCGGTCCGCTGAGTTGCCCGGCCGTGGATTGGAAATTGGTGATCAGTCCGCCGAAGCCACGCACGGTCTGCTGAATCAGCTGCAGGAACTCCGACACGGTGTATCGAATCAGTTCGACAGGCCCGCTCACCGGACGACTGGCTGCGCTGAGATTCACCTGCAGTTGAGCTCCGATCCGCCCTTCACCCTGTTGCTCGTCAGGACGCAGGAGGATCACGTCACTGCTGTCCTGGCGTTCGCGGGTCAGCGAAAGGGTCTGCTGCGGAGCAGCCTTGATTTGCCGCACCATGGACTGGACACCGTCCTGGCCGGCGGCAAGTCCCGCGTCATCGATGGAGAGGATGCGGTCTCCAGGACGCAGCCCCGCCGTGTCCGCCGCTCCCCCGGGCTGAACGTTCACCACCAGCACGCCCGGCTCGGGATCCGCGGGCAAACCGATCACAGCGAACTGTCCGAACAAGACCAGAAGTGCCAGCAGCAGGTTGGCCAGAATTCCAGCCGACACCACAAGGGCCTGCTGGGACAACGGACGGTTGCGTTTCAGATCCGGGTCATCAGCCGGAATGGAGCTGTTCTCATCCTCATCGGGAAAGGCGACGAAGCCGCCCAGCGGCAGCATGCGGATCGCATAGGTAACGCCGCGGCGCTGGCGTTTGATCAGGGCAGGGCCAAAACCGATCGAGAAGCCGCTGACACGCATTCCCAGCAGCGTGGCCGCCAGGAAGTGGCCGGCTTCATGCACTGCGATCAGCAGAGCCAGGACTGCCATCGCTGCAAACACATTCATTCAGCCGTCAACCCCGCATTCGGCTCATTCTGGCTGCAGTCGTTCGCGGCCGACGTAGGGAACAAGGGCGTCGGGCATCCGGATGCTGCCGTCCGGCTGCTGGCCGTTCTCCAGCAGGGCCGCCATCGTGCGACCCACCGCCAGTCCACTGCCGTTCAGGGTGTGGACCAACTTGGTGTTCTTGCCTTCCTTGGTGCGGATGGAGGAGCGCCTGGCCTGGAAATCGCCGCAGACGCTGCAGCTGGAGATTTCCCGGTACGCGCCGGCTCCCGGCAGCCACACCTCCAGGTCGTAGGTCCTGCGGGCCGAGAAGCCGATGTCGCCGGTGCAGAGATCGAGCACCCGGTAAGGCAGTTCCAGAGCCTGCAGCACCGCTTCGGCATCGGCGGTGATCTGCTGGTGGGCCTCCTCGGAGTGATCCGGATGCGCGAACCAGTACAGCTCAACCTTGTTGAACTGATGGAGACGGATCAGTCCACGGGTGTCACGGCCGTAGCTTCCCGCCTCGCGCCGGAAGCATGGGCTGTAGGCGGCATAGCGGAGGGGAAGCTGATCCGCCGGGATGATCTCATCGCGATGCAGGGAGGTCACAGGAACCTCGGCTGTGGGGGTCAGCCAGAGGTCATCGTCGGAGCAGCGGAAACAGTCGTCAGCGAATTTGGGCAGCTGACCTGAGCCTGTGAGGCTGGCGCTGTTCACCAGCACCGGAGGAAGCACCTCCCGGTAACCCTTGCTGGTGTGGAGATCCAGCATGAAGTTGATCAGGCCCCGCTCCAGCCTGGCTCCCTGACCCATCAGGGTGACGAAGCGGCTCTGGGCGATGCGCACCGAGCGCTCGGTGTCGAACAGGTTCAGACGTTCGGCGATCTGCCAGTGCTCCTCGAGGCCCTCCTCCTTTCGAGGCGTTCCCCATCGCCGCAGTTCAATGTTGTCGGATTCATCCCTGCCGTCGGGGCAGTCAGGAGAGGGAAGATTCGGATACGTGAGCAGCTGCTCCTTCAGCTGAGAGGAGAGGTGCTTTTCCTCCTCTTCCAGCACGGCCACCTTCTGCTTGATGGCGTTGCCCTGATGCCGCAGTTCAGCCACCTCGTCCCCTTTCGGATCGGCGCCGCTCTTGATCTTCTGGCCGACCTCTTTGCCGATGCGGTTGCCCTCCGCCTGCAGACCGCTGCGTTCCTCCTCAAGCTTCCGCTGCTGCTGGGCGATCACCTGCAGTCGCGTCAGATCGACAGCCTTGCCCCGACGCCCCAGTTCATTGGCGATCTGTTCGGGATTGTCACGCACAAGGCGCTGGTCGAGCACGGGTCCTGCGGCGAGGGCGCGGGCAGCCTATGGCAGGCCGATCAGAGCACCTGGCCGACCATGACAGCGGCGACGGCGGAAAAGAGCGTGATGCCCAGCGCGGTGAGGGGGTTCTGACCCTGCGCCACGGCCACGGTTGTGATCACACCGGCACCGAGGCAGGCCACGGCGAGCTGTGAGGTGAGATCGTTCTGGCGCTCCAAGGTGCTGATGCAATTGCTTGGACCGTAGGGAGATGGCTTAACCCCGCCTTCATGAACCGCCGCCTTCTTTACGCCACGTCAGGGTTCGTTACGTGTCGCAATGGAGGCGGGGCGGGCCCGGCCCCCTGAGGCCCATTGCTTCAGCGCTTCCAGTTGTTCGCTGGCGGTCCGGGAGAGAGGGACCAGCTGGGACGCGGCCCGGATCAGATCCGTCTCGCTCAGTTCCCGAGCGTCGGCGAAGGCCAGATGCATCGCTTCAATCACCGTCTGCTCCAGTTCGGCACCTGAGAATCCATCACTGCGACTGACCACCGTGGCCAGTGGAAGACCCAGTCCCGGGCGCCGGCGCTCCAGATGCAGCTCCAGAATTCTCCGCCGCTCCTCGCTGCTGGGGAGGTTGAGCAGGAAGATCTCGTCGAAACGTCCCTTGCGCAGCAGTTCCGGAGGCAACTGCTCGACCCCGTTCGCCGTCGCCACGACAAAAACCGCTGATCGTTTCTCCGCCATCCAGGTCAGCACGCTGGCCAGCACCCGCTGGCTGGTGCCGCCGTCGCTGCGACCATCGCCACCGAATCCCTTGTCGATCTCATCGATCCAGAGCACGCAGGGGGCCATCGCTTCGGCCCGTTGAATGGTTTCCCTGGTGCGTGCCTCGCTGGCACCCACCAGACCGGCAAACAGTCGACCCACATCCAGACGCAGCAAAGGCATCGACCAGCTGCGGGCGATGGCCTTCGCCGTCATCGATTTGCCGGTCCCCTGGGGACCCACCAGCAGCACTCCCCTCGGCAGAGGCAGTCCGAAACGTCGGGCTTCTTCGGAGAAGGCGCGATGACGTTGCTGCAGCCAGACCTTCAGGGCTTCGAGGCCGCCGATCGCCTCCGTGCCGAGATCACTGCTGCAGAACTCCAGCACCTCACTGCGGGCGATCGTCTGACGCTTCTCTTCCAGCACTTCGGCAAGGTCCTCCGCCCCGAGCTGGCCGCGTCGGGCCAGGGCGCGAGCCGCCACCTGACGCACACGCATCTCGCTCAGACCGCTGCAGGCCCGGGTGAGCTCCTCAAGAGCCGGCGGTGCAAGCGGTTCACCGCTGCTGACGCTGATGCTGGTGATCAGCTGACGCAGATCCTCTCCGTCCGGAAGGGGAAGATCCAGCAGCGTCAAGGTCTCCTCAAGGTCCTGAGGAGGGGTCCATGCACCGCAGCACAGCACCAGGGTGTGGGGTGTGCTGCGCAGGGAGCCGTTCAGGTTCCGCAGCATCCTTGCCACGCCGGGATCGTCGCAGAAGCGATGGAAGTCCTTGACCATCAGCAGGGTTGGACTGCTGGCCTCCAACTGCTGAAGCCACTGGAGAATCGCCATCGGCTGACGGCTGCCGAGTCCATCGGAATTCAGCACCCCGCTGAGTCCCTCGATGAAATCCCAGCAGGCGAGCCGCCGTTGCAGGCGTTGGGTCGCCTGGGCCAGCAGGTCCTGAACCCGGCCTTCCTCATGGCTGCGGATCCAGATCAAGGGCGTGCGGGCACGGATCAGCAGATCGAGCTGGTCGCTCCAGGCAGCGCTGCTCATCGGTTCCGAAGCTGGCGGAGAGCCTCCCAGCGGGGGTCCTGGACGGCCCCGTCATGGTCTTGATTCAGACCGGGAGCCCCAGGACAGTGATCCCCACAGCGGTTGACCACCGGTCTCTGCAGATGAAGCTGCTCGAACACCCATTGCTCAGGGTCGAAGTGACCCCGCGGGTCCAGGCATTCCACCAATCCCTCCATGCTGGCGACGTCTTCCGACGCCTCCAGCTCCTGCTCCGACGGTGGAGCATCACCGAGCCAGATCAGTTCGGAAGGGCTGCAGCTCAGCTGCTGATTGAACTGCCCCAGGCAGCGGTCACAGGTCAGGGTGACGATGGTGGCGAGTTCCGCGTCCACCGCCAGCACATTGCCGCGATGCTCTGCCGTCAGATGCCCTCGGACCGGTGTTAGGGATGGCATGGCCTTCAGATGGCCTTCGACGGGCCAGTTCCGGGGAGCTCCCAGAGCGCGGAGCTCCTGCAGGGCCACGGGCTCCAGCCCCTGGATCACTTGCCGCCCTTGGGTTCAAAGGGAAGCCGCGCATCGCTGGCAGCCGAGCCACCGGAGGTGGCGGTGACCGCAACGGTCTGCTGGGACATCTGCTGCTCGAGGATCTTCTGGAGATTCTCCGGCAGCGGTTCCTTGGCGAGGATGAAGGTCTGCAGGCCCTGGAAGATATTGGCGATCAGCATGTAGAGCAGAACACCGGCGGGAAGGGGGAAGAACAGGAACATCCCGGTGATCATCACCGGTGTGATCTTGTTGGCTGTCGACTGCTGAGGATTGGCGGGCATCCCCATGCCGGACAGCAGCTGTGACAGGAACAGCGTCACGCCGAATCCACCCACGAGGATCGCGATATCCCAGTTGATCGCACCGTCGGCGTAGAAGCCGACCTGCCCGAGTGCCTTGATGAACAGGAAGCCGCTGCGGGCGGCCAGGCCGGGAATCTTGGCTTCCACGGTGGCGTCCCCAGGGGTCAGCGCTGTCACGCTGCCATCAGGGCTGATGCTCACCACGCCCTCCCCCTTGGTGACGCTCCAGCTCGGCAGGAAACGTTCGGGGTTCTCGAGTCCCTTGAGGACATCGGAGAAGGGACGGCCGTCTTTGGTGTGGAGGTTGATGTCGGCGGAGTCTCCGACACCGATCTTGGTGCCGCGGGGCAGGCTGGCGATCACCGGAACGTGATCCCTCTCGCCGATGAAGATCGAGTGGCTGGCGCTGTTGAAGGGCTTCGGTTCAACCGCGGCGATCTGTTCCGACGGCAGCACCTTGATGTTCACCGTGTAGGGAACGTCGGCAAAGGGTGATCCCCGCAGGGTGGCGAAGAGGGCGAACAGGATCGGCATCTGCACCAGCAGGGGCAGGCAGCCCGCCAGTGGACTGCCGAACTCCTTCATCACCTTGCCCAGTTCTTCCTGTTGCTTCTGGGGGTTATCGGCGTAGCGACTCTTGATGTCCGCCTGACGCTTCTGCATGACGGGCTGGGCGATCCGCATGCGTCTGGCACTGCGGATGGAGCCGGCGCTGAGCGGGTAAAGAGCGATGCGGATGACCAGCGTCAGAGCCACGATCGCCAGTCCGTAACTGGGGACCAATCCGTAGAAAAAATCCAGGATCGGGATCAGCAGGTTGTCGGAGATGTACCCGATCACGTTGAAGGTCCCGTGGGAGAAATCATTGTGATGCCAGTGTGCAGTACCACCGGATCAGGCGGCGAATCCCTCGACCGCCTGGCCGGCTTGTGGCGACGATCGGCGTTCGGCCATCCGCTCGAGGATGTAGGCCTCCGTCTCGCGGAAGTTGGGCATTGAGCGGAGTTCGAGACGGGAACCGTCACTGAGCACCAGCACCATGTCTCCCCAGGCACCCAAGCCCCGGGGAACGCTGCGGACCTCCTTGATCTGGGAATACACAACCTGGGTCTTGTCCCGTCCCATCCAGCCGCCGCTGACGGAGACGCGCCGGTTGGTGATCCGGAAGCGCAGCCACAGGGACCTGACCACCGCTCCGATGGTGAAGGGGAGGCCGATCAGGGTGATCCCCAGCAGCAGGTTGAAGATCAGATCTCCTCTGGCAGGTCCACCCTCGTAGTGGATCTGCTCATTGGTGGTGGTCATCCTTCCAGCCCGGCATCTCTCAGAAGACTGTCGCATTCTTTGAGCAGTTGCGACGGATCCACCTCCCCAGCCTCCGGACGCAGACTGAAGAGCAGCCACAGTCCGGCCAGGTCCTGCCGGGATTCCAGTCGCTGGCGCAGATGGTCATGCAGCCGCCGTCTCAGCCGGTTGCGCTTCACGGCGCGTTTGCTCACCTTGCTGCTGATCACCAAGGCACATCGGCAACTCACGTCGGGCTGACGACGGAGTTCAGGCCGGAGCAGACGCACCTCCGCCTGCACCACCCTCAGCACCAGCAATTGCCCGTGATGGCGACGACCGGTGCGGTGCAGGCGGTTGAAGCAGCGGTGTCCCCTGAGACGCATGGACGCGGGGAGTGCCATGGGCCCGACTGCGGGACAGGTGCGTCAGACCGCCAGTCGCGAACGCCCCCGTTTCCTGCGGGTGCGGATCACGCGACGGCCCGTGTGGGAACGCATGCGGACGCGGAAACCGGACACCCGCTTGCGTTTGCGGCTTGTTCCTCCCAGGGTGCGTTTGGTCATCTCAGTGGTCTGGCTTCCGGCCGATCAGAACTCGTAAACCTATCAGTCAGTCCATGTCGATCAGCCAGCTGCCGACGTAGCCGGACATGGGCACGTCGCCGGGGGCCTGAATCAGCGCGTTGAGCTGGTACATCCGCTTGCCTTCCGGGTTGAACAGCTTGATCCGCAAGGCGTAATCACCCTCCACCGGAATCGGCTTGTCCGGGAACACCTCGATGGCGGTCTGCTGCTTGTTGATCTCGATGGTGGCTGGAATCTCCTCGATGCATTTGGTGCGGTGCATCATTCCGCCCTTGCTCATGCGGCAGACCGCCATGCGTTCCGTCTTCAACTTCGAGTCGAAGTAATCGGGAACGGTCACCGTCAGCTTGAGGATGGCGGTCTTGCGGTCCTTGGCCCGCAGGGTCAGATACCAGGTGGCGCGTTCGTCCGGCAGGGTTGAGGTCAGGTAGTAATACAGCTTCCGGTAGTCCCGGTCGGTGTCCCAGCGGAACTCCATCAGACCAGGCGTGCCCTGGGCTCGGACCGGCGCGGACTGAGGTGCGATCAATGCCGGGGCCAGCACGAGGCCGGCGATCGTCCCCGCCGGCAGCAGACGGAGAAACAGGTTGCGGAGCATGGCACCCACTCGAATGAAGGGATTCTCCTGAGACCCAAGCCAGGAAGGAGAGGCTCTGGGCCGGCGCCTGAGCTGTCAGTTGTGACCGGATCTGTCCGGCCGGAGCATCCGGGCACCTTCGAGATACGGGTGAACCGGCAGCTGCCCTTCCGGCAGCCACGCCAGGGCCAGAACACGGATGCAACGTTCCAGATCCCCCGCGACGGCCATCTGCTGGCAGTCCAGAAGCGCCACCCGGTCCCAGCCGCGGCGACTGCGGGCGACGGCAGCGGGAAAGCAGGCGTTCAGATCCCCGGTGACGGAGAAGGTCACCGACACAATCCGGTCCGCGCTGAGGTCGTTGCGATCGACCAGGGCATCGATCAGGTCGGCAACGGCCTTCTGGATCGCGTCTGAGCTGTTCTCTGGACAGGTGGTGGCTCCGCGCAGACCGATCAGCTGCAGGAGGGTGCCGCTCATGGTCGATACAGCCAGAGAACCTGACCGCTCCCCATGAGCTCGATGCAGAGACGGTTCTGAAGTTGCTGGATCAGCTGAGACCCCGGCAGGAGGCCGGTGAGTTTGCGGCGACTCTTGCCGAGTGTCACCGGACGCAGCTCCTCATCCAGCTCCGCCAGTCGGGCCGCGAGTCGACGGGCATGTTCCTCATCCCCGAGCTCATCGACCAGACCGAGTTCCTTGGCCTGAGCACCGCTGAACACCCGACCGTCGGCGAAGGCCTTGACGGCCTCACGGCTCATGCCGCGACCGTCCGCGACGACGCCGACGAACTGGTCGTAGCTGCTGTCGATGAGCTCCTGAAGCAGAGCCCGTTCCGCGTCGCTGAGCGGGCGATCCGGCGAGAGGATGTCCTTGAACGGTCCGCTCTTCACCGTGTCGAAGCGGATTCCGATCCGCTCGAACACTCGCGAGAGATCGTTGCCACGCAGGATCACCCCGATGGAGCCGGTGATCGTGCCGGGATTCGCGACGATCGTCTCGGCGGCCACCCCCACATACACACCGCCGGAGGCGGAGATGTTGCCGAAGCTGGCCACCACCTTGCAGCCCTTGTCCCGCAGCCTCATCAGGGCGGCGTGAATCTCCTGGCTGTCACCGACGGTGCCCCCTGGGCTGTCGATCCGCAGCAACAGGGCAGGGAATTCCCGCTCGCCGACCTCCCTCAAGGCCTTGAGCACCCGCAACCGGGTGGCGCCTGTGATGGGTCCGTCGAGAACGACTCGGGCCATCTTCCGGCGGGATTTACGACGCCACGGCCAGGCCATGTCTCACAGCTGCTTCCTTCCGGATCTTAAAAAGGCCCTCAACCCCCCATCCCGATGCCAACCTCCGCCCGCTGGCTGCTGATGGTGCTTCCATTCGCGTTGTGGGGCACGGCGATGACGGCGATGGCCCCGCTGATCCCGACGGGCGGCCCCTGGCTCGTGGCCAGTCTCCGCCTGCTTCCTGCCGGAATCGCGGTGCTCCTGTGGGTGCGTGCCTCGGGGCGCTCCCTGCGCATCGATTCGAGGGACCTGGGCTGGTTCGGCCTCTTCACCCTGGTGGATGCCTGCCTGTTTCAGGCCGTGCTGGTCCGCGGTCTGGAGCAGACCGGAGCGGGTCTCGGCTCGGTGCTGATCGACTCTCAGCCTCTGATGGTCGCGCTGCTCGCCAGGGCTCTGTTCGCCGAGTCGATCAATCCTGTGGGCTGGCTGGGGCTGGGCCTCGGCCTGGCTGGCGTTCTCTGTCTGGGGGTGCCTGCTGACCTGTTGCGTCACTGGTGGCTGCTGGCGGAGCGGCCCGCGATGCAGGACCTGCTGCAGGCCGGAGAGGCCTGGATGCTGCTGGCCGCTCTGGCGATGGCGTTTGGCACTGTGCTGATCCGCTTCGCTTCGCGTCACAGTGATCCGGTGGTCACCACCGGCTGGCACATGCTTCTGGGCAGCCTCCCGCTTCTGCTTCTCTCCTGTCTTGAGCGTGGGTTCGCGCCCCCTGCCTGGAGCGGTTTCGACTGGACACGCATGGCCTTCGCCAGCCTCCTGGGCAGTGCCCTGGCCTACGGCCTGTTCTTCTGGTTCGCCAGCCGGCGGGATCTCACCGGTTTCAGCAGTCTTGGATTTCTCACACCGGTGTTCGCCCTGGCCACCGGTGGCTGGTTCCTGGGCGAGCGACTGGCGCCGCTGCAATGGTTCGGGGTGTTTCTGGTGCTGTTGTCCGTGCTCTGCGTCAGTCAGCGAAGACGCCTCTGGGAGCCTGCGGAGTCTCAAGCGGCATGAGCGAGCTTCCACTGGATCTGGTGCTGCTGAGCACCCCGATCGGCGCCCTTGGCAGCGGCCGCGGCGGCGGGGTGGAACTCACCCTCACCTCTTTGATGCAGGGGCTGGCCGAGCGGGGGCATCGTCTGACCCTGATCGCCGCTGACGGTTCCTGCCTGCCGGCTGGATGCGAAGCGGTTGATCTGGTCATGCTGCCGGGCGCGGATCAGCCCAGCTGGCAGCACGCCGCTGAGGATGCCCCTGTGGTGATCCCGAGAAACGGCCTGCTGCCGTCGATGCTGGCTGAAGCCCTCAAACGCGCCCCTGCCGCCGACGCCGTTCTCAACTTCGGCTACGACTGGCTGCCTCTGTGGACCACGCCCTGGGTCTCGGTCCCCCTGTTTCATCTGATCAGCATGGGGGATGTCGCGGCTGTGATGCGCGACGCGATCGAGTCTCTGGCGCGGTGGGACCAGCGGCGTCTGGCCTTTCACACCCGCCGGCAGGCCGCTGATTTCCAGCTGCCGTCACCAGCGCGTGTGGTGGGAAATGGCTTTGACCTGGGTCGCTATGAGCTGCGGCTCGCGACGGACGGACCCCTCGGATGGGCCGGCCGCATCGCTCCGGAGAAGGGGCTGGAAGATGCTGCGGCCGCGGCTGCTGCACTTGGAGAGCGCCTGTTGGTGTGGGGCCTGAGAGAGGATCCGTCCTATGCAGAGGCCGTGGAGGCTGGCGTCCCGGCCGGCACCATCGACTGGAGAGGGTTTCTGCCGACGCACGAGCTGCAGAGGGATCTGGGGCGTTGCCGGGCACTGATCAACACGCCGAAGTGGAATGAGGCCTACGGCAATGTCGTGGTCGAGGCCCTGGCCTGCGGGGTCCCGGTGGTCGCCTACGACCGGGGCGGGCCAGGGGAGCTGATCCGCTCCGGGGAGACCGGCTGGCTGGTGCCTCCGGACGATCGCCAGGCCCTTGTGGAGGCTCTCGATCGGGTGGGGCAGATCGATCGTCGCTGCTGCCGCTCCTGGGTGGAGGACAACGCCACCCGGGCGGTGTTCAGCGGTCGCGTGGAGCGCTGGATCAGGGATGGGCTCGTGGAGGATGCCAGCATCGGCGCGCAGCACTGAGGGGCCGGCGTTGGTGGTGGTGTCGGACAGACAGCGAAGACGGGTGCTGGGGCTGGTCATGGTCCTGGCTGTTCTGATCGCTCTTTGGCGACTCGGCAGCACGGGGCTGATGGATGAGACGCCGCCTCTCTTCGCGGCGGCCGGTCGGGCGATGGCCGACACCGGCGACTGGCTGACTCCCCGTGTCAACGGCTTGCCGCGGTACGACAAACCACCGCTTGTGTACTGGCTCATGGGGGGCTTCAACGCCCTGCCGGGCCGTGAAACGTGGGATCCGCTCGGCAGCTGGGCAGCCCGTCTGCCATCCGCTCTGGCGACCGTGGCGATGATGCTCGGCCTGTCCGACACCCTGCTGCGCTGGCCTCAGCCAGGCAGCAGCCGTCCTGGGAGGACGGCCGTTGCCGCAGCTCTCGCCTTCGCCCTCTCACCGCTGGTGCTCGTGTGGACCCGCACGGCGGTGAGTGACGCTCTGCTCTGTGCCCTGCTGGGCCTCAGCCTGCTTCTGCAGTGGCGCCGTTTCGCCTGCCCCGAGTCGGTTCGCTGGTGGCCCGCCTGGGTGGTTCTCGGCCTGGCGGTTCTCGCCAAGGGTCCCGTGGCCGTGGTCCTCACCGGTCTGACCCTGCTGATCTTCGCGGCGCTGCGGCGAGATCCGGTGACGCCCTGGCAGCGCTTGCGTCCCCTGCAGGGACTGCTGATCACAGCCTCCGTCAGCCTGCCCTGGTATGCCGCCGAACTGCTGGTGGAAGGCCAGCCGTTCTGGGACAGCTTCTTCGGCTACCACAACCTCCAGCGCTTCACCTCGGTGGTGAATGACCATCTGCAGCCCTGGTGGTTCTTCGGTCCGGTGATGCTGGTGGCGGCTCTTCCCTTCACACCCCTGCTGCTGGTTGGTCTGGCTCAGGGGCTGCGCGGTCGCCCCGAGCCACCGGATTCCCTTCAGCAGTTCAGCAGCGCCTGGCTCCTGGCCGTGCTTCTGCTGTTCACCACAGCGGCCACAAAGCTTCCCAGTTACTGGTTGCCTGCCACCCCGGCGGCTGCACTCCTGATCGCCTTGATCGCCGCCCGGCCGGGCTGGCCCGTTCGGGCGGCCTGGCTGAGCACGGCTGCTCTGGCTCTGCTGCTCGCCGCCGGCTTCTGGAGTTCACCGATCTGGGTTCCCCTGATCAGCGATCCGGAGATGCCCACCCTGGCTCCCGACCTGCTGGCCAGTGGTTTCGTGCTGAGGGCTGCGGGCTGGTTCACGGCTGCCGGCCTGATCGGAGTGCTGTTGCATCGACGCGACGCCCTGGTGGCTCTGCTCGGGATGCAGGGGGCCCTGGTGCTGTTCCACCTGACCGCTCTCGTCCCGATCGCTGAGCTGGCGGATCAGCTGCGTCAGCAGCCCGTGCGGCAGGCCGCCGCACGGATGAGCGAGTCCCGTCAAGAGCGGGAACCGCTGGCGATGGTGGGCGCGATGAAGCCGTCGCTGCACTTCTACACAGGACGGGTGATCCTGTTTGAGGGACGCTCGGATGGGGCTCTGGTGAACCTGGCCGATCGACTCAGCCATGAGCGCCGGCGCGGTTGGCAGGGACATCCCCTGGGTTCACCGCAGGCTTCCGACACCCTGCTTCTGGTGATCGACCGTGGCACCGCGCGTCAGGAGCACTGGCGCGGTCTGAATCCGCAGCTGCTCGGCAGCTACGGCATCTATGAGGTCTGGCGTCTCGATCGGAGCCGGCTGGATCAGCGGGCTGCTGCCCTGATGCAGGAGGGGGTCGATGCCGACTGGCGCGATCCGAGGCCCGAGCGGTTCTGATCGATTAAAGGGTCAGCCGTTCCCGGTGGCAGAAGCCACAACATCCCCAGAGTGAGACCTCCCCCTTGGGAGCCGGTCGGCCGCAGCGCGGGCAGCTCCCCATGCCGTGGACGTCGGCCCGACTGGGATGGCGGGCCCAGATGCTGGCCTCGCTGTCGCGATCGCGCGTCGTCGCCGGATGGTGCTGTTGGATGCGCAGGTCCTGGATGGTGTGGCCAGCGGCCCGCAGGGAGGCCAGAAGCTGAGAACGGCTGTACTGCAGGGCCTGACGCCACTGGGGATGGCTGGCACCGATGGTGAGGATGCCGCGTTGAAGACTGAGGGGCTGGCAGTGAGGGGCCAGATGAGCTCCGGCGATGCGGGGCCAGTCCTGCCAGAGGGCCGCCAGGCTGCCCTCGCGATGCCAGTCGCGTTTGAGATCCTCAAGGCAGTCCTGGAGAGGGGCTGCCGGAGTCGGCTGGGGCGCCTGCAGCAGCTCGAGCCCTCTCAGTCGACGGCGTTGAGAGTCAGGAGCCACGGCCATTGACTGACATTAGGAGGGTTTCTGCCGGATCTGGCTAACCTCAGCCCGGATCCGGATACCTCCATGGGCTTCTTCGACCGCCTGAGCCGACTGGTGCGCGCCAACGCCAACGCCGCCGTCAGCGGCCTGGAGGATCCAGCCAAGATCCTCGATCAATCCGTCGCCGACATGCAGTCGGACCTGGTGAAGCTGCGTCAGGCGGTGGCCATGGCGATCGCCAGCCAGAAGCGGCTGCGCAACCAGGCTGAACAGGCCGAGACGCAGTCGAAAACCTGGTACGAACGTGCCGAGCTGGCACTGAAGAAAGGCGAGGAGGACCTGGCCCGTGAGGCTCTGAGCCGTCGCAAGACCTTTCAGGAGACCGCCACATCCCTGAATACCCAGATCCAGGCACAGGACGGACAGGTGGAGACCCTGAAGAAGAGCCTGGTGGCGCTCGAGGGAAAGATCGCTCAGGCCAAGACGAAGAAGGACATGCTCAAGGCCCGGGCCGAGGCGGCGAAGGCTCAGCAGCAGCTGCAGAGCGCCGTGGGCAATCTCGGCACCAACTCCGCCATGGCGGCGTTCGAGCGGATGGAGGACAAGGTCGAGCAGATGGAGGCCACAGGTCAGGCAGCGGCCGAGCTCGCCGGGGCCGATCTGGAGAGTCAGTTCGCTGCTCTGGAAAGCGGAGATGATGTCGATGACGAACTGGCTGCACTGCGCCAGCAGCTGAAAGGCGGCCCCGAAGCGGTTGCCCTGCCAGCGGCCGAGAGCCAGCCCGCTGTTCAGCCGGTCAAGGTGGAGCAGGTCGACGCTGATCTCGAGGAGCTCAAGCGCTCCATCGACAAGCTCTGATCCGGCGTTCCTCCGGTCCCGGAACCTGCATAGGATTCAGATCTCTCCTGCCCTACGCCGTGTCCTCTGCAGTCGCCGATTTCACTGATGCAGCTTTCGAGGCTGACGTTCTCAGCGTCAGTGGCACGGTGCTGGTTGACTTCTGGGCTCCCTGGTGCGGACCCTGCCGGCTGATGGCGCCATTGATGGACTGGGCTGCCGAGACCTACGGCGACCGTCTGACCGTGGGCAAGCTTGAGGTGGATGGCAACCCCGGAATCCGCGACTCCTATCAGGTGCAGGGAATTCCCACGCTCATGCTGTTCCGCGACGGTCAGGTCATCGCCCGACACGAAGGGGCCATCGCCAAGCCACAGCTTCAGGCTTTCCTGGATGCCAACCTCTAGGCGCCTCGCGGCCCTTGGTAACGGCACTTTCGCTCGCTGTGATCGGCAGAAGCTGGTTCATCGCGCGCTCGCGGAGAGGGGTGAGGCGCTTCCACTGATCGACCTCTCGCTGGGATCCTCGGATCTGCCCCCTCCACAACCGGTGCTGGAGGCCATGGCGGCTGCTCTGCCGTCGCCTTCAAGTTCGGCCTACTGCCTGCAGGCCGGAACAGCGCCGTTTCGCTCAGCCGTCGCCGCATGGTGCCACCGCCGTTTCGGCGTGACCGTTGATCCGGATCGCGAGGTTCAGCTGCTCATCGGTTCGCAGGAGGGAACGGCGCACCTGCCTCTTGCCGTGCTGGATCCCGGAGATGCAGCCCTGCTGCTGGATCCCTGCTACCCCTCCCACCGGGGAGGCCTGATCCTGGCCGACGCCGACATTCAAGCCCTCCCCCTCCGCGAGGCCGACGATTGGCGTCCCGATCTGGAGTCCCTCCCCGGCAGTGCCTGGGATCGCCTCCGCCTGTTCGTTCTCGGTTACCCCCACAATCCGACCGCCCGGGTTGGAGATCAGGATCTTCTCGATCAGGTGATGGCGAAGGGGGTGCGGCACGAGCTGGTGATCGCCCATGACAATCCCTATGTCGATCTGGCACTGGAGGGGGAGGCACCAAGCCTGCTGTGCAGTCCTGGCTGGCGTTCCTGGGGGATCGAATTCTTCTCGCTCTCCAAAGGCTGGGGGCTCGGGGGCTTCCGCCTCGCTTTCGCGGTCGGTGCCCCGCCCCTGATCGAGGCCCTGGGTCAGGTGAAGGCGGTGGTGGATTTCAATCAGTCCCTCGCGCTCCAGCGGGGCGGCATCACAGCGTTGACGCAATGTGCCGACTGGCCGCAGCGTTTGCGCACCACCTACCGCTCCCGACGGGACGGCGTTCTGGCCGCTCTGGCCGAACGGAAATGGGGTGTTCCCTGTCCTGAGATGGGCATGTACCTCTGGATGCCTCTGCCCTCAAGGGCATTGGAGCGCGGCTGGTCTGACGAACAGGTCGCCTCGGACCTGCTTCGTCGCAGTGGCGTGGCCCTGACGCCTGGATCCGGTTTCGGATCCCAGGGGAGCGGCTGGCTGCGTATGGCTCTGGTCAGGCCCGTCGAGGAGCTCCAGTTGGCCGTCGATCGCCTTGCGGAAGCCCTTGCCGCCCTGGACTGAACCCTCCCGGGGATGTGGAGGAGCTCTGGCCCTCTACCGGCGCAGTGCCGCTGCCGATGCCCGGCCATGGCATCTTCGCTGGGTACCGGTCTGCAGCAGCACCGAGCCGCTGCTGGGGCGCTGGCTGCGGGACGCGCCTCAGCTGGACCACCCCCGGGCCGTGATCGCTGGTCGTCAGATCAGGGCCACAGGTCAGTGGGGACGCCCATGGATGTCCCCTCGGGGTGGGCTCTGGATCAGTGCCGCGTTGCCCTGGCAGGGCAGGCCACCCGCCAGCGCGATGCTGATCGGGCTCGCCGTCGCGACGGGTCTGGCAGAGCGTCTGGAGCGGCGCGGACTGGAGGTGGCGATCAAGTGGCCCAATGATCTTCTCGTCAATGGCCGCAAGCTCGCGGGTCTGCTTCCGCGTCTGGTTCAGCGCGGCTCCACTCTTCGCCTCGTGCGCATCGGTGTCGGTCTGAATGTGGAGAACCGGATCCCCTCCCACGGAGTGGCGCTGCGTCAGGTGTTGGGACCTGCCGGGGGCTCACCATGTCTCTGGTGCGCCGAGTTGCTGCAGGTCCTGGACCGGTGCATGGAGGACTCCGTTGATCTGCGCTGGTGTGTGCCGGAGGCTGAACGGAGGCTCTGGAGTGATCGGGTGCGCGATCCGGATGATGGCCTGATCTGGTCCATCTCCGGTCTGGCCCCCAACGGGGCGTTGCGCCTGCGACGCGGCGCACAGACCAAGGACTGGACCCGTTGGTCCAGTGGTCCGGGATCACTTTCTTAAGTTGTGTTGTCGTGACCTGTAACGATCGGTGCTGCGCTGGTTCGCACTCGCCTGGTTGATCGCTCTGCCCACAGAGCTGCCAGAACCGCTTCCAACGGAGCCCGCGGCTCTGCCGGAGAGCCCGGAGGTGATCAGCGCGCAACCCCTCACTCCACCGCAGGATCTGGAACAGCTCGAGCGGAATCGGGTGATCACCAGAGAGGAGCGGGACAGCCTTGAGACCGAGACGCTCACGGTTCCTGCTGATCTTCCCCCGGTTGCGGCACCAAAGCTTGATGCCGCCTGCCGCGAAGGTGCCCTCTCCTGGAAGGAGTGCACATCAGGCTTGCTGCAGCCATCCCGATCCCGCCGGGGAACGGTGCGCGTTCGGATCAACGGACGCGAGGCGGCCAATGATGAGACAGCGTCAAGGACGGGCCGCTCGCAGCCCCCGAGCTCGACGCCGCTCACCGTCCCCGTCACGTCGCTGAACGCCGGCTCCAAGGCCTCGTTCCGCCTCGAATCGGTTTTCGCTGTGACCCCTCGCCCTTCGGCAGCCCAGGGCAATGGCGATCGCAGTCTCCTGTTTCCGGTGCTGGGTGAGGCCTTCTCCAGCAGTGGTTTCGGCTGGCGTCTGCACCCGGTGCTGGGCATCTGGCGCATGCATGCCGGTCGTGATTTCGCGGCACCGGAGGGGGCACCGGTGGTGGCGGCATTGAGCGGCTCAGTGCTCAGCAGCGGCCTGGCCGGCGGATACGGCATTGCAGTGGAACTGGAGCATTCCAATCCCCGTCGCCGGACCTTGTACGGCCATCTGTCGGAGATCTATGTCCGTCCCGGTCAGCGTGTGCGACAGGGGGAGGTGATCGGTCGTGTCGGCAGCACCGGTCTGAGCACCGGTCCCCATCTCCACTTCGAGTTGCGACAACCGTCCGGGAGCGGTTGGATCGCCGTGGATCCGACTCAGTTGGATGGCCTCCGGCCCTCCCTGGAGCCGGAAGCCCCCCGCAACGAAGACGCCGTTTCGACGTTGATGGCGCAGGTTCTGAAGACCCTGGAGCGGCCCGGCTCCGCTCTCAGCTCGTCTCGTCCCGCAGGATGAAGCCGACTCCGCGCACCGTGTGGATCAGCGTCGGTGCATCAGGCTGTTCGACCTTCTGGCGCAGGTAGCGGATGTAGACATCCAGAAGGTTGTCGTCGCCGAAGAAGTTCTCGCCCCAGACGCCACGCATGATGTCTTGCCGTTCCAGAACGGACCCGGCTCCGCGCATCAGGAAGTTCAGCAGGTCGTATTCCTTGACCGAGAGGTGAATGGCCCGATCGCCTCGGGACACATCCCGGGTGCGCGTGTTCAAGGTGAGGTCGGAAACCTGGAGGGTTTCAGCGTTCTCGGCACTGCCGCTGGCACCTGAGAAGGTTTCCGCCCGTCGGTGCATGGCCCGCAGCCGGGCCATCAGTTCGTCGATGGAGAACGGTTTGATCAGGTAATCGTCGACGCCGGCATCAAGGGCCTTCACCCGATCCGTGATTTCATCGTGGCCCGTGAGCATCAGGATCGGGATGGTGACTCCCCCGGCGCGGATGCGCTGACAGATGTCGATTCCACTGAAATCGGGAAGATTCCAATCGAGAATGATCAGATCCGGGGTGGGATCGGTGCGGCTGCGGATCAACCCCCCGGCGCCATCCTGTTCCACGTCGACGTCATAGCCCTCCACATCCAGCTCGAGTCGCAGCAGGTCGGTCAGTCGCTTTTCGTCGTCAACCACCAGGACACGCAGGCGGGTGACCGACTCGGGCGCCATGGAGTCCCCAACATTTGCGGCCACCTTAGGCATGCTCATGGATGACGTCCTGCTTCCTCCGTCACGCTCGTTCCGGACTGCAGCAGGTCCGGCAGCCGGAGAAACAGATCGGGCTTGAGGATGTACTCCTCCGCTCCGTTGTCCAGAGCGATCCTGCGTTTCTCCGCGTCGTCCAGGGCTGTCACGATCACCACCCGTGGACACCCGTCCTTGGACGGATTGATCCTGAGCCGTTGCAGACAGCTGAGGCCATCCATGCCCGGAAGCATCAGATCAAGCAGGATCAGATCGATGGGCTCATCTCCATAGGCCGCCAGGAAGTCTTCGGCACTGCTGAATCCGATCATCCGATGACCTTCATCGTGAATCTCGTCCTGCAGCAGTTGGCGGATATGAGGGTTGTCCTCCACCACAGCAATGCTTAGTTGTCGTGCCAACAGCTCGATTCCGGCCCCTTATCGATTCATTGTGATCCGTGGAGCGCTGGAGAGGAACTCAGCACCCTGCCGTCCTGGAAACGGGCCACCTGCCGGGCACGGGCCGCCACGTCATCTTCATGGGTCACCATCACGAGCGTGATTCCCTGTCGGTGCAGCTCGTCGAAAAGATCCAGCACCTCGGCGGTGGTCTGGGAGTCCAGGGCTCCGGTCGGTTCATCGGCCAGCAGCAGGGCCGGGCGATTGATGATCGCCCGGGCGATGGCGACGCGCTGTTGCTGCCCACCCGACAGTTGATTCGGTCGATTTTGCAGGCGTTGAGCGAGGCCGACCCGTTCGAGTGCTTCCTTGGCCCTCTCCCGACGTTCCTCCGCCGGCACTCCGGCGTAAATCATCGGCAGCATCACGTTGTCCATGGCGGTGGCCTGAGGCAGCAGATGGAACTGCTGGAACACGAATCCGAGGGAGCGGTTGCGTACATCCGCCAGTGCATCGTCATCGAGTTGCTCCACCGCCTGGCCGTTCAGCCGGTAACTGCCGCTGGTGGGACGATCCAGGCAGCCCAGGATGTTCATGGCGGTGCTCTTGCCGGAGCCGCTGGCTCCCATCACGGCGAGATAGTCCCCGCGGTGGACGGTGAGATCGAGCTGATCAAGGGCTCGAACCGTCAGGTCACCGGATCCATACACCTTGCTGACGTCGATCAGTTCGGCGACCGGTGACAACTCAGCCAAGACCCCTCTGACCGGCGAGGGCAATGGCGTTCTGAAGCATCGGGGTGCCGCTCACGGCCGCGTTCGCCCACTGGAAGAGGGGGTTGGAGAGAATTCCGCCGACGGCAGTGACCACGACACAGCCGATCAGAGCGGTCCGCAAGGGTTTCATCCCGAGCAGGGACCAGCGCACATCCGGGTAGGCCTGCACCACCTCGGAAGCTTCCTGAGGCTCCTTCACCACCATCATCTTGATCACCGAGATGTAGTAGTAGATCGACACCACGGACGTGACCAGGCCGACAACCACCAGCAGGTACTGGTGATCGGCCCATCCTGCGAAGAACAGATAAATCTTTCCGAAGAATCCCAGCATCGGGGGGATGCCTCCCAGGGAGAGGAGACAGAGGCTCAACCCGAGGGTGATCAGAGGATCTTTCTGGTAGAGCCCGGCGTAGTCGGAGATCCGGTCGCTGCCTGTGCGGATCGAGAACAGGATGATGCAGGCGAAAGCGCCCAGATTCATGAACAGATAGGCCGCCATGTAGAGGACCATCGCTGCGAATCCATCCTCAGTGCCGCAGACCATGCCGATCATCACGAAGCCGGCCTGGCCGATGGAGCTGTAAGCCAGCATCCGTTTCATCGAGGTCTGAGCCAGGGCGACGACGTTGCCCAGGGTCATGCTCAGCACTGCCAGCACCGTGAACAGAAGCTTCCACTGACCGTCGAAAGCTCCGAAGCAGCCCACCAGGATTCTCAGGGCGAGGGCAAAGCCAGCGGCTTTCGATCCCACGGACAGAAAGGCCACCACCGGAGTCGGCGATCCCTCATACACGTCGGGTGTCCATTGATGGAAGGGAACCGCAGCGATCTTGAAGGCCACGGTCGCCAGGACGAACACGAGAGCCAGCGCGGCCAGCGGGGTCGCGCTGGTCTGGAGGGCAATGCCGATGGCCTCCAGGCTGGTGCTGCCGCTCAGACCGTAGAGAAGCGAGGCGCCGTAAAGGAAGACGGCTGCAGCAGCGGAACCGACCAGGAGGTATTTGAGAGCCGCTTCCGAACTGCGGGCATCCCGTTTCATGTATCCGGCCAGCAGATAGCTGGCGACGGACAGCGTTTCAAGGGAAACGAAAACGCTGACGAGATCCGTGGCTCCGCAGAGCAGCATCGCTCCGAGCGTGGCCGCCAGCAGAATCGCGGCATATTCCCCGACCGGCGTGCCGCTCTGCTCGGCGTAACGCCAGCTGATCAACAGAGACAGGAGTGTCGAGAGAGCGATCACGGCCCGGAAGGCCACGGCGAGGTTGTCCGCCAGGAAGGAGCCGAGGAAGGAGCTCTCAACTGGAGCGTTCCACTGGAAAGCGAGCAGCAGCAGGGCCGTTCCCAGGCCGGCGTAACAGATCGGGGGCACCCATCGGGCCGCGGCCTGCTCTCCGGCCAGATCGACCAGCAATGTGGCGATCATCGCCAGCAGAACCGCCCCTTCCGGGAGAACGGCGGTGGCGTTCAACGACAGATTCAGCAGATCGCCCGGAGCGGCCATGGCCTGAGTGGCGAGCAGAAAGGCACCCATCTCGGGCATGGCGGGCCTGGAACCAGTGGGTTTCGGCGACTCTAGCGGCGCTACCGGGAGGCGTTCGTCATGCACATCGGTGGACGGTGCGATAAAGAAGGTGCACGGTTCAAGCCCTGTCTGTGGCGCACACCCTCGTCATCGTTGAGAGCCCCACGAAAGCCCGCACCATCCGCGGCTTTCTTCCGAAGGGGTTCAAAGTGGAGGCGTCCATGGGCCACGTGCGGGATCTGCCCAACAACGCCAGCGAGATCCCTGCATCCGCCAAAGGCCAGAAGTGGGCCAATCTCGGGGTGAACACGGAGTCGGACTTCGAGCCCCTCTACGTGGTGCCGAAGGACAAGAAAAAGGTCGTCAAGGAGCTCAAGGACGCGCTGAAGGGGGCCGAGCAGCTCCTGCTGGCGACGGACGAAGACCGCGAAGGCGAGAGCATCAGCTGGCACCTGCTCCAGCTGCTCGCTCCCAAGGTTCCCGTGAAACGCATGGTGTTTCACGAGATCACCAAGGAGGCGATCGGCAAGGCCCTCGACCAGACCAGGGATCTGGACATGGAGCTGGTGCATGCCCAGGAGACCCGGAGGATTCTCGATCGCCTCGTTGGCTACACCCTCTCTCCCCTGCTCTGGAAGAAGGTGGCCTGGGGACTGTCGGCCGGTCGTGTGCAGTCCGTGGCGGTGCGGTTGCTGGTGCAGCGGGAGCGGGCCCGCAGGGCCTTCCGCAGCGGCAGCTACTGGGATCTCAAAGCTCAGCTGGAGCAGGGGGGCAGCGGCTTTGAGGCGAAACTCACCCACCTCAGCGGCAAGAGAATCGCCACGGGGAACGACTTCGACGAGAGCACCGGTGGCCTCAAGGCCGGCTCCGATGTGCTTCTGCTGAGCGAGAAGGAGGCCCGCGCTCTGGCGGAGACGGTCCGCTCGAGTCCCTGGAGCGTGGATGCGGTCGAGGAGAAGCCCACGGTGCGCAAACCGGTGCCTCCGTTCACCACGAGCACGCTGCAGCAGGAGGCCAACCGCAAGCTGAGGCTCTCCGCACGCGAAACGATGCGCTGCGCCCAGGGGCTGTATGAGCGCGGTTTCATCACCTACATGCGCACCGACTCGGTGCATCTCTCGGATCAGGCGATCAGCGCCTCGCGAAGCTGTGTCGAGTCGCTCTATGGCAAGGAGTATCTGAGCAAGGGCCCGCGGCAGTTCAGCACCAAGGCCCGCAACGCGCAGGAGGCCCATGAGGCGATCCGTCCCTCGGGAGAAAGCTTCCGCACGCCGGGAGACACCGGTCTGGACGGGCGCGATCTGGCGGTGTACGAACTGATCTGGAAACGCACCGTGGCCAGCCAGATGGCGGAAGCCAGGCTCACGATGCTGTCGGTGGAGCTCAGTTCCGGAAAGGCCGGTTTCCGGGCCAGCGGCAAGCGCATCGACTTTCCCGGCTTCTTCCGCGCCTATGTGGAAGGCAGCGATGACCCCGATGCTGCGCTGGAAGGCCAGGAAGTGCTCCTGCCGACCCTTGCGGTGGGGGATTCGCCAACACCGAAACAGGTGGAACCGCTGGGACACCAGACCCAGCCGCCCGCTCGGTTCAGCGAAGCATCCCTGGTGAAGATGCTGGAGAAGGAGGGAATCGGCCGCCCTTCCACGTACGCCTCGATCATCGGCACGATCGTGGATCGCGGTTACGCCACGCTGCAGGGGAATGCCCTGACGCCGAGTTTCACGGCCTTTGCCGTGACCGCTCTGCTGGAGGAGCACTTCCCCGATCTGGTGGACACCAGCTTCACCGCCAGGATGGAGAACACCCTGGATGAGATCTCCCACGGCAAGGTTCAGTGGCTGCCGTACCTCGAGGGGTTCTACAAGGGCGATGAGGGACTGGAGACCCAGGTTCAGCAGCGGGAGGGAGACATCGATCCCGGTGCGTCCCGCACCGTGGACCTCGAGGGACTCTCCTGTGTGGTCCGCATCGGTCGCTTCGGGGCTTATCTGGAGTCCAAGCGCGTCAGTGAGGAGGGGGAGGAAGAGCTCATCAAGGCCACCCTGCCGCGGGAGATCACGCCGGCAGATCTGGATGAGGAACAGGCTGAACTGATCCTGAAACAGAAGGCTGATGGGCCGGAAGCGCTGGGTGAAGATCCGGAAACCGGCGATCTGGTTTACCTCCTCTTCGGTCAGTACGGCCCCTATGTGCAGCGCGGCCAGGTCAGCGACGACAACCCGAAGCCGAAGCGGGCATCCCTGCCGAAGGGCCAGAAGCCCGAGGATCTCAGCCTCGATGATGCGCTGGGTCTGCTGCGGCTCCCCAGGCTTCTGGGGGAGCATCCCGATGGCGGCAAGGTTCAGGCCGGTCTCGGTCGTTTCGGACCGTATGTGGTGTGGGACAAGGGCAAGGGTGAGAAGGACTACCGCTCCCTCAAGGGAGAGGACGATGTGCTGGCTGTGGGTCTCAGCCGGGCGATGGAGCTGCTGGCCATGCCGAAGCGTGGTCGGGGGGGGCGGACGGCCCTCAAGGACCTCGGCAAGCCCGAAGGCAGCGAGGAGACCATCCAGGTGTATGACGGCCCCTACGGTCTGTACGTGAAGCAGGGCAAGGTGAATGCCTCCCTTCCGGAGGGCAAGGGAGCGGACGATGTGACCCTGGAGGAGGCGGTGGAGCTGCTGGCGGCCAAGGCGGCAGCGAAGAAGGGCACCCGCAAGGCAGGGGCGGCCAAAGCGACGGCCAAGAAGCCGGCCGCGAAGAAACCGGCGGCCAAGAAGCCCCCCGCCACCACCAAGAGCGGTCGGCTGCGGGCCAGTGCCGTGCGGGTGATCAAACCGGGCGACAGCTGATGCTTCGCTGGCTCTGGCTGTTGCCTCTTGTGCTGTTGCAGGCCTGCGCCGGCAGTCCGCTCGCGGAACAGTTCGAGCGCAGCTTTGATCCTGAGGTGAACGGCGTCTCGCCGACGCCCCCTTCGCCCGGGTCGCGCGCGGTTGAACGCTCTTCGGATCCGGTCGAGGCCAAGGACCCGGCTCCTGCTGAGGACAACGAAGCAGACGATGCAGACAAGGCTCAGGCCAGACAGCCGGATCCCCTGCCGGAGAGTCCAGTGACAGCCGCTGAGCAGATGGAGGATCCCGTTCCGGAGGTGGTCTCCGCCGCGCCGCAGCGTCCTTCACTGCCCTACCGGGTCACGATCCGGCTGGCGGGAGCCGATCCTTCCGCTCCCGCCGAGGCGGTCACCCGTGCCCTGCGGGATGCGTCGGTGGCCTTCTCCGTCGAGAGGATCGAGGCCGTGGACGATCCGACGGTTCCCGGCGAAGGCCCATGAGCTCAGAACCGGCGCCGCTCAGCCGTCAGCAGGCCCTGCGCTTGGTGGAAGGGGCCTATCTCGCCGCCACCACGGGGCTGATCTGGCTGGCGCTCTACTACCTGCCGGTTGGTGGTGCGTTGTTCCGGCTGGCACTTCCGCTGCCCATTGCGTTGCTTCAGCTGCGGCGCGGGGGCCGATCCGGCCTCGAGGGAATGCTGCTGGCCGTGCTGCTGCTCACCGCTCTGATGGGGCCTGTGCGGGGCCCTCTGCTTCTCTTTCCCTACGGCTCCCTGGCGTTGTGGCTCGGGTGGTGCTGGTGTCGTGGTCTGAGCTGGTGGCTCAGCTGGCCTGTTGGGGTGGTGCTGGGCACGGCCGGCTTCCTGGTGCGTGTGATCGTCCTGTCGCTTCTGGTGGGGGAAAACCTCTGGGTGGTGATCACCCGAGCCGGCGCCTCGCTGCTCGACCGGCTGATCGCTGTGCTGCATCTGCCCATCACTCCGGATCTCTCAACCGTTCAGCTGATGGCCCTGGCACTGGTGGTCGTCCAGGAGGTGGTCTACGTGATCTCCCTGCATGCGCTGGCCTTCTGGATCTTCCCGAGGCTCCGCTCGCCGATCCCCGAACCACCCCGTCTCCTGCATGCGCTGGTGGCCCTTGACCCGCTCTGAAGCATTCGGGTTGCCACCTGGATGCCGGGTTCTGGGTGACTGTTGCCCGGCGGAACTCATTCATCACCATCTGCGGGTCTGGAGCGACCGGATCGGTCGGCTCGATCTGCTGCTGGTGCTGGCAGCGACATCCACGGCGGAACAGGACGGCATCTCCGCTGCTGGCGCCACCGCCGCTTCGCGGCGTCTGACGGCGGTCGCCGATGCCGAACTGCTGCTCGACGGACCGGCGGTCGCCCGCCGCTGGCCTCTGCCTCCCCTGCCCGCCGGTGTGTCGCCGGCCCTTCTGAGTCATGCGGTGCTCCCATGGGTCCCGCTGAACCCTTCGGTCGTGGCCCTGGGGCTTCCCGTGGAGCCGGATTTCCCTCATCTGCGCTTCGAGGGGGCTGCTGAAGGGCCGGCGAACTGTGTTTCCACCGGTCACGCCATGAGCGCTGATCGGGTGCAGCGGCTCTGGAGGCAGGGGAAGCGTCTGGGGCGCCGGTTGCGCCGTCCTCTGGTGCTGGCGGAATGCGTGCCGGGAGGCACCACCACGGCTCAGGCGGTGCTGACTGCCCTGGGGTTGCCGGTGAACGGACTGATCAGCGGCAGTGCGCGGCAACCGCCCCATGCGCTCAAGCGCCGGCTCGTCGCTGCCGGACTGGATCAGGCCGGCCTCGGGCCGGATCCGGCCGCGGAAGCCGTCGTCGCGGCGGTCGGTGATCCCTTCCAGGCGCTCACAGCTGGTCTGCTGGTGGGGGCGGCCGATGGCTCCCAGCCGCTTCTTCTGGCCGGCGGCAGCCAGATGGCGGCGGTGCTGGCGCTGGCCATGGCGGCGTCATCGGAGGATGGCCGTCAGCGACTGTCTGAGCGGGTGATGCTCGGCACCACGGCCTGGCTGGCAGAGGAACAGTCCCCGGGCGAAGACCGCCCGCCTCTCGATCGTCTGATCGATGCCCTGGCGGCACGGTTCCGGGTCGGCACGGTGGCCCTCTCCAGCGGTGTCCGCTTCCACAACAGCTGCCATCAGCAGTTGAGGGATTACGAGCACGGCTACGTCAAGGAGGGAGTCGGTGCGGGTGGTCTGCTGCTGCTGGCTCAGTTGCAGGGCATCAGCCCCGCGGATCTTCAGGGCAGCTGCGACCGGGCGATGCAAGCGCTGCTGGAGCCACCCGTAACGTCAGGGCCATGACACCTCACTTCACCGGCTCCACTGGTCTCAGCCGGCGGCGTCTGCTGCAGCTGTTCGGTGGTGCCGGTCTGGCGGCCCTGGCCGGTTGCGGGTCAACCTCTGCGGCGCCGAGGTTGCTGGCCGCCAAGGACGGGATTCCACGACCGTGGCGCGAGGCCCTGCCATCGCCATGGCGGTTTCTCCCCACCTCCAGCATGGATCTCTGGGCCGATGCGGAGCTGGAGCAGCCGGATCTGCTGGCGCTCAGTGATGGCTGGCTGGACAGGATTCCAGCTGATCAGCTGCAGGCTCTCGGAGCGCCTCCGCTTCAGGGGAGGCTCGATGCCAAGGCCCGTGCGTTTCTGGCGTCCCTTCCCACCCAACGGGCCGCTCAGGTTCTGCCGGCGGGAGTCAGTCCCTGGGTGATGATCGCGCGTCGCCGAGAGCCCTGGCTGGGGGCTGCCCGCCGCAGCTGGGACGTGCTGCTCGATCCGGCTCTCCAACAGCGCATCGTCTTGCCCGCCAGTCCCCGCTGGGTGATGAACCTCGCCGATCAGCTCGATGGGGATGATCCACTGCCGCGCCTGAGGCGGCAGCTGCTGACCCTGGATGACCGCCAGGCACTCAACTGGTTGCTCAAGGGGGAGGCACGGCTGGTGGTGCTGCCTCTGCAGCGCTGCATGCCTCTGCTGAGACGGGATCCACGGCTTACGGCCGTGTTGCCGCAGTCCGGAGCGCCCCTGCACTGGACACTGCTGGTTCGTCCTGCCCAGACCAGGGAGCCGTTGCCGCGCGCCTGGGTTGAGCAGGCCTGGTCCGAGCCGATGGCGAGCAGCCTGCTGCGTCAAGGCTGGCGGCCGCCGCTGAGCCGGCGGGAGCTCGAGCCTGCAGGACAGTCGATTCCAAGCCGCTGGAGACAGCTGGTGCTCCCGGATCCGGAGATCTGGTCCCGCTGCTGGTCTCTGCCGCCAGTCCCCGGGTCTGAGCGGAACCAACTGGTTCAGCGCTGGACGCAATCAGCCCCATAGGCGCCGCCGGGGAGAGGCCTTCAGGCGCCGGTGCGTGTCCTCCAGCAGATCCGGGATCGGCAGTTGATGGGGACAGCGCGGCAGACAGTCACCGCAGCGCTCGCAGGCGGAGGCATCCAGCGATTCCCACCAGTGCCCGGCGCGGGCGATCAGGTTGTAACGCTCCTGGCAGAAGCCGCTCAGGTCATGGCCGACCGCCAGGTTGCGCAATCGCAGCAGATCCGGAATCGGCACCTGCTGGGGGCAGGGCAGACAGGCGCGGCACTGGCCGCAGTGGTCGGCGCCGAGCCGCCGGAGTCTCTGGCTCTGCAGGCGCTCCAGCGCTGCCTTCTCGCCTGAGTCCAAGGGGCCGTCGGCCGCGGCGAGGGTGGCCGCCAGCTCCAGATCCCTTGCCGCTTCCGCTCCGATCGTGAGCGTTGAAACACCGGCCGCGAGCAGGAACCGGTAAGCCAGCGTCAGTGGCGGAATGGGCCGGCAGTCGTCGATCAGGGTCGGGCTCGGGGCCTGAAGCCTCCCCCCCTTGTCAGCCGGTGAGATCGCCATCACGCCGAGGCCGTGGTCGAGAGCCCACCGGGCCAAGGGGATCCGCGTTGGGTCGAGCAGGTGCAGATGCAGGCTGCAGAAGCGGAAACGTCCGGATTCGAGCGCGGCTTGGATCAGCCTCGTGTCGCCGTGGCTGCTGAAGCCGACCTGGCGTGCGAGGCCACGGTCCACGGCCCAGTCGAGCAGGGCATTGCCGTCCCCCTGGAGAGCCCACTCGAGATGCTCGGGACGGTTGATTCCATGCACCGCGAGGTTGTCGAGCTGGGGACGGTCGAGGCGCCGCAGCATCGCTTCCAGCTGCTGCTGGCCCTCCTGGAAGCTCAGGCCCGGCAGAAGTTTGCTGGTGATCACCCAGCCGCCTTCGGGCACGGTTCCGCTTCGCTTCATGGCTTCCCCCAGGAACCGTTCAGCGGGTCCGTAGGCCGGTGCGGTCTCCAGGTGATTGATTCCGGCGCTGACGGCTGCTTTCAGCACGGCCTCCATCTGTTCAATGGAGCCCAGAGCCCGCATCGTTCCGAGGGTGAACAGGCTGATGGCGCGACCGTCCCCGAAGCGCCGTCTCATTCCTCGGATGGTTCGTCCTGCTCCCCCCGCTTTCTCAGATGGCGCACCAGAGCTGCCGGACTGAGGTCGTCCACGAACCGGTTGAAGGCACTCTGATCCTCGGCATCTGCCTCGGCGTCGACGGCGATCGATGCTTCCGCCACCACCTCCTCCAGCATCCAGATGCTGCTGCCCGTGCGGACGGCCAGGGCAATCGCATCACTTGGACGCGCATCCACCTGAAGTGGGTCGTCAGGGTCGTCGTCCAGCGTCTCCTCCTGACTGGGATCCTGGTCGGAGCGCAGTTTCAGCACGGCGTGGAAGGTGCTGTCCTCAATGGCGTGAACGATCACGCGTTCCAGCTCGAGACCGCCTGCCGTCAGCAGTGATGCCATCAGGTCGTGGCTGAGGGGGCGCGGGGGCGCATCCCCCTGCAGACCCGCCATGATGTTGTGGGCTTGGGCCTGATCAATCCAGATCGGGACCTGACGGCGTCCGCTCGGATCCCGAAGAAGCACGATCGGCGTCCGACTGGACGCATCCAGGGCGATGCCGGCGACGCTCATCTCCACCATGGCGAAGTCCCCGGCTTGACCGATTATGGCCAAGGGATCCTGTTGGGCGAGCAGCCATGTTCACGGGGCTTGTTCAGGCGGTGGGTCGGATCCAGCGGCGTTCCGCTGCGGTGCTGATCGAGGGGTGCAGCGGGTTCGGTCCGCTGCAGATCGGCGACAGCGTGGCGGTTGACGGGGTCTGTCTCACCGTGGCGGAGCTCTCCGGTGATGGTTTCCGTGCCGATGTCAGCGAAGAGACACTGAGCCGCACCACTCTCGGAGCCAAGGCGGATCGGGGGGGAGCCGTGAATCTCGAGCCGGCGCTGCGCCTGACTGACCGTCTCGGGGGGCACATGGTCAGTGGTCATGTCGATGCCATCGGCACGGTGGCGTCCGTGGAGGCCTTGCCTCAATCGTGGGAACTGGCCTTGCGCTGGCAGGATCCTCGCTTCGGACGCTACGTGTGCGAGAAGGCCAGCATCGCCGTCGATGGCATCAGTCTCACCGTGGCGGACTGCTCGGAGGATGGGGTGCACTTCACCCTGGCGGTGATTCCCCACACCTGGGGGGCCACGACACTGCGGCAGCTCGCGGTCGGAGACAGGGTGAACCTGGAGGCTGATCTGCTGGCCCGTTACGCCGAAAGGCTTCTGGCGGCCGGGCCGATGGTTGCAGAGAACAGAACCCGTTCGTCAGAGCCAGAGCTCGATCGCTCCTGGCTTGACGATCACGGCTGGACCTGATCCGATCCGTCCTGCTCGAGGTCAGCGCCGTTCTGTTCAAGAGGCAGCAGCCAGATGGCACCGGAATCACGGTGCAACTCGATCTTGAATTCCTGGCCGGGTTCAAGCCCGAGACGCCGGGTGTAGGCGTGGCCGATCAGCAGATTGCCGTTGCCGTGAACTCGTGTGCGGAACTCGGCCTGGCGGCCCCGTGCTCCACCGGAATGACCGGAGCTCTTCGGCAGCGTCCAGCCCTGTTCCTCGGCTTTCGCTTCCACCAGCGCACGGCAGAAACTTTTCTGCAGAACACGTCCACTGGGACCGACGTAGCCGCATCCCAGCGCGATCTCTTTCTCTGGCCTATCGCTCAGAGATCTGGCCTTGTCGAGCAGTTCTTTGCCGACCAGCATTTCAAGCACTGATTCAATTGAATTCTGACGGTGCTTCTCAGCGCTGGCAAGGCATCAGAGCAGATACAGGATCACAAACAGGATCACCCAGATCCCGTCCACGAAGTGCCAGTACAGCTCAGCCGCCTCCAGGGGGAAATGATTTTCCGGGCTGATTCGTCCACCGTTCGCACGTGCTTGCCACCACACGATCAGAGTCATCAGAGCTCCAAGAGTCACGTGCAGGCCGTGAAATCCTGTCGCGGCAAAGAAGGTGCTCGCGTAGAGGTTGTCGGTGAGGCCGAACGGCAGGGTGAAGTACTCCACCATCTGACTCACCAGGAAGGCCAAGCCCAGCCCGGCAGTGACCAGCAGCCAGCTTCGACAACGGGCCATGGCATTCAGGCGCAGGGCCTGCCCGGCTTTGTGGAACGTGGCACTGCTGACGAGCAGCAGAACCGTGTTGAGGATCGGCAGTGGCAGCTCCAGCTCGTAGATCGCTCCGCTCGGCAGGGGATTCACGGCCTTGAACGTGAGATAGGCCGCGAAGAATCCGGCGAAGGTCATGCCATCCGCCACCAGAAAGGTCGCCAGGCCGAACATCCGGTGGTCCGCATGCTCCTCATGGCCGTGGTCCGCCTGCTCGAGGCTGCTGTTTTCACTGGGGAGGGTGGTGGTCATTTGCCGCTGCTCCAGAGGTCACGGCCGGTTGTGGCGGCCAGGTCAAGTTGCTCGGCGGGGACTCCGTAGCCGTACGGCTCCTCCACCAGGGGTGCTTCCCCGATCCAGTTCTCGACCGGTGGCGGGGAACTGGTGAGCCACTCGGGGGTGAGAGCGTTCCAGGGGTTGTCTCCGGCAACCGGACCGGCGATGGCGCTGCGGATCACATTCCAGAGGAAGGGAAGGGTGCTGATGGCCATCAACAGCGCTCCCACCGAGCTGATCTGGTTGATCAGGGTGAATTGCGGGTCATATTCGGCGACACGACGCGGCATGCCGTTGAGTCCGAGCCAGTGCTGCGGTCCGAAGCAGAGATTGAAGCCGATGAAGGTCAGTGCGCAGTGCAGGCGCCCAAGGTCTTCATTGAGCAGGCGTCCGGTGAATTTCGGATACCAGTGGTAAACGGAGGCAAAGATCACGAACACCGACCCACCGAAGACGATGTAGTGGAAGTGAGCAACCACGAAGTAGGTGTCGTGCACGTGGATGTCGAAGGGAACCTGGGCCAGGGCGACTCCGGTGATTCCGCCCAACACGAAGTTCACGATGAAGCCGCAGGAGAAAAGCATGGCGCTGTTGAGATTGATCCTTCCCCCCCACAGCGTTGCCAGCCAGTTGAAGAATTTGATGCCAGTGGGAACGGCGATGAAGGCGGTGGCGATTGTGAAGAAGAGGCGCATCCACGGTGGCGTGCCGCTTGTGAACATGTGGTGGGCCCAGACGACCAGCCCGAGGATCACAATCGCCATGATGGAGTACACCATCGTGACGTAGCCGAACAAAGGCTTTCTGGCGTGAACCGGCAGGATCTCACTCACGAGGCCGAAAGCCGGCAGGACCATGATGTAAACGGCGGGATGTGAATAGAACCAGAACAGATGCTGATAAACCACAACATTCCCCCCCAGCGTTGGATTGAAGAATCCCGTATGAGCAACGATGTCGAAGCTCAGGAGCACCAGAGTTCCTGCCAGCACAGGCGTTGAGAGAACGACCAGGATGCTGGTTCCAAGCATGGCCCAGCAGTACATCGGTAGCTGCATCAGTTTCAGCCCCGGTCGCCGCAGCTTCAGAATCGTGGCGATGAAGTTGATTCCTCCGAAGATTGAACTGCCTCCCAGAAGCAGAACGCTGAGGATCCAGATGATCTGGCCTGTTGCCGGGGTTGTGATGCTCAGCGGGGGGTAGGCGGTCCAGCCCGACTGGGCTGCTCCGGTGAGGAAGTAACTGGTGATCAGCAACAGTCCGGCTGGAGGGATGAGCCAGAAGGCCACAGCATTCAGCCGAGGGAAGGCCATGTCACGGGCCCCCACATAGAAGGGGATCAGGTAGTTACCGAAGGCACCGTTCACCACGGGAACGATCCACAGAAAGATCATCACCGTTCCGTGCAAGGTCAGCACCTGGTTGTAGACATCCCGTGCCATGAAGTCGGAGACAGGGCTGGCCAGCTCGGTTCGGATGGCACCAGCGAGGGCTCCACCGACCAGATAGAAGAGGAATCCGCACACCAGATACTGCAGGCCGATCACCTTGTGGTCGACGCTGAAGCTCAGGTAGCGGAGCCAGCCGGTTGGCTGCAGCCGTGGGGGTGAGACGAGGGTGTCCGAAGGGGTTGCAACAGTCATGTCAAGCGTTGGCAACGGGTGTGGTGACGTCGGTCTCGGGTTTGGCATTGCTGCTGAACCACTCGTCCCAGACATCGGCTTCCTCAACGACCACGGTGGAACGCATCCCTCCGTGGTACGGGCCGCACAGTTCGGCGCAGACGATCGGGTAGCGGCCGGGGCGTGTCGCGGTGAAACTGAGCTGAGTCGGCTGGCCCGGGATCACGTCCTGCTTGAGGCGGAACTCCGGAACCCAGAAGGCGTGGATGACATCCTTGGCTTCCATCCGCAGCGTCACCGGGCGACCCGCAGGCACGTGAAGTTCCCCGGAGATGATGTCTCCCTGCGGGTAGTGGAAGAGGAAGGCGAACTGCATCGCCGTCACGTCGATGGGAAGCGCGGCTGGTGCCGTCGCCGCGTCTTCGATGGAGCCGGAACTGATCCCACCCCAGATGCGCTCCTCGCCGGCTGCGGCACCGGATGTGGCCATGTGGTCGTGGGCGAGCGGGACCATGCCGCCCATCCGGTCATAGATGTCGTAGCTGTACAGGCCGACGAAGAGAACGACGATGGCAGGAACTGCAGTCCAGAAGATTTCCAGCGGCAGGTTGCCTTCCATGGCAATGCCATCCCCCAGTTGTCCAGGACGACGCCTGAAGCGAATCAGACTGAACACCAGAAGTCCGACGATCCCGATAAACAGGATGGCTCCAATCGTGAATAAAACCTGAAAAAGTTCGTCGTAGATCGGAGCGTTTGCGCTCGCTTCAACGGGCAGGAGATTGAAGCTCTGTCCGATCCATAGCCCTGTGAGGACAAGGATCATGCCGATCACAAGAGTGACGATGGCGGAAGGGATCTGCACCCACGTGGACCCTGACTCCATTCAGCGTATGGAGGTGGACCGGTATCTCCATGGATGGATTGTTAAGCGTGGGTGAAAATTGTTCAATGGCACACGTGAACGAAAGGTTTGGGTCATTTCGTGTCAGCAAAAGTGGATCGATGAAGGGCTGGGATGTTGTAGTCGTCCACAAGACGTGACGCCCTTCAACAGATCGCTACGGTCCGTATGTGTCCTCGGTGATTGTTTCGGATGGAGGTTCATCGGTGACTCTTTCCTGCATGTCTCCGATCCGTCGGCGTCTCGGATTTCTGGCGGCTCATCTCGTCGTCGCCCTTGTCGCTCTCGTCGTCATCGGTGGAGCAACGCGGGTGATGGAGGCAGGGCTGGCTTGTCCGGACTGGCCTCTGTGCTTCGGCACGCTCCTCCCCGGGCGCCAGATGAATCTCCAGGTTTTTCTGGAATGGTTCCATCGCCTTGACGCCTTCGTTGTCGGCGTCGCCCTGCTTGTGATGGCAGTCGTCGCCTTCCTGAGGAGGCGTCTTCTCCCGGGATGGCTCCCATCATTGGCGATCGTCCTGGTGCTCCTGGTGGCGCTCCAGGGTGGGCTCGGCGCGCTCACCGTGCTGGACCTGCTTCCGTCCGGCATCGTCACGGCTCACCTGGCGATGGCCCTCACCCTGGTGGCTCTGCTGAGCGGTCTCACCCAGAGACTTCTCCATCCAGGTGGCGAGGCTGCTCCCGTCTGGTGGACTCCACTGGCCGGACTGGCCCTGCTGGCAGTGGTGGCGCAATCCCTGCTGGGGGCTCTGATGGCCACCTCCTGGGCCGCTCAGCGTTGCCTGGCCGCCGGGGACGGCTGCCGCTGGCTGATCCTCCACCGCAATGCCGCCGCACCCGCTGCCGGACTGGTGCTGTTGTTCGTGTGCTCAGCGCTTCTGGCCGGTGGCTGGAGCCGCCGGCAATGGCCCTATCTGATTCCTGTGGCGATTCTTGTCACCTGTCAGGTGGGTCTTGGAGTCGGGACGCTGCGGCTGGGCCTGTCCCAGCCGTTGGTCACCGTGGCCCATCAGCTCGTGGCTGCCCTGCTGGTGGCACTGCTCGCCTCGCTTCTGGTGCGTCGTCCTGACGTGCCGTTCTCCCCCATGCCCGTCGTCCTCGACGAGTCCTCTCTGGAGCCCTGTCATGGCTAGTTCAGTGACCGCATCGACTCCCACGCGTGAGGAGGTGGTTCCGTCCAGGAAACGGATCAAGCTTCCGCCCTGGTTGGAGGTGGCCAAGCCCCGCCTGATTCCTCTGCTCCTCGCCACCACCCTCGGGGGGATGGCGCTCACCGAGGGCTGGCCGCTCTCCTCCCCCCGTCTCGTCTGCACCCTGGGAGGGGGCGCGCTGGCTGCCGCCGCCGCCGGCGTTCTCAACTGCCTCTGGGAGCAGGACCTGGATGGACGCATGAAGCGCACCAGCGGCCGGGCCTTGCCGTCGGGGAGGCTTTCGCCCACCAGCGCCTTCATCGGTGCCATCGCCTGCACCCTGGCGGCGGCGATGCTGCTGGTGAGCGGCGTCAATTGTCTGGCAGCCGGGCTGAGCCTGCTCGGTCTCTGCAGCTATGTGCTCCTATACACCGCTCTGCTCAAGCCCCGCACGACCCAGAACATCGTGATCGGCGGCGTCGCTGGAGCCATCCCGCCTCTGGTGGGTGCGGCCGCGGCCACCGGCCACATCGGTCTGGGGGGCTGGTGGCTATTCGCTCTGGTCATGGTCTGGACCCCGGCCCATTTCTGGGCTCTCGCTCTGCTGCTGAGAGAGGACTACAGAGCTGTCGGCATTCCCATGCTGCCTGTGGTGAAAGGCCCGGTGGTGACGGCTCGTGCCATCCGTCGTTACGGCTGGGCGACCGTGGCCCTCAGCAGCGCGGGGGCTCTGGTGCTGCCGACCGGTGGGATTTTCTACGGCCTGATGCTGCTGCCCTTCAACGGTCGACTGCTGCAGATGGTGCGGCGTCTGGCCCAGGACCCCGACAGCCTCACCGGCGCCAAGGGGCTGTTCCGTTGGTCGATCCTCTATCTGTTCGGAATCTGTCTGCTGCTTGTTCTCAGCCGCACCGGTCTTGCCTCGGGATTCGATCAGCAGGTCCGGGCTCTGCTGCTGCAGATCCAGGCCATCTGAGCTCTCCCTAGATTCAGCTCCGGGGTTGTGTCCAGTGCTCAGGTGGTGGAATGGCATTGATTGAACTGCGACAGCTTCACAAGGCCTACGGAGCTGTTCAGGCCCTCCGGGATTTCTCTCTGTCGGTGCCGGAAGCCTGCCTGTTCGGTCTGCTCGGACCCAACGGAGCCGGCAAGACCACGGCGATGCGGATTCTGGCCACCCTGCTCGGGCCCGATCGGGGGTCGGTGGAGGTGGCCGGTGTTGATGCCCTGGCGGATCCCCGGGCGGTCCGTCGTCTGCTCGGTTACGTGGCCCAGGAGGTGGCGATCGACAAGATCCTCACGGGCCGGGAACTGCTCCAGCTTCAGGGAGACCTGTATCACCTGGGTCGTTCGGATCGCAACCAGCGGATTGACGACCTGATCGACCGTCTGGCCATGGCGGAGTGGATTGATCGCCGATGCGGCACGTACTCCGGAGGGATGCGGCGGCGGCTCGATCTCGCCGCCGGTCTGCTGCATCGTCCGAGGCTGCTGGTGCTTGATGAGCCGACCGTCGGTCTCGACATCGAGAGCCGTTCGGCAATCTGGGAGCTGCTGCGCCAGCTGGTTGAGGCTGGAACCAGCGTGCTTCTGAGCAGCCACTACCTGGAGGAGGTGGAAGCTCTGGCCGATCGAATGGCCATCATCGATGCCGGAACGGTGATCGCCGAAGGCGTGCCGGAGGAGCTGAAGCGGCGCCTGGGAGGGGACCGCCTGACGCTGAGGGTTCGCGAGTTCAGCGATCCGCAGGAGGCTGACCGGGTGCGTGCCTTGCTGGAGCCCCTGGAGGGCGTGCGGCAGGTGGTGGTGAATCGAGCACAGGGCTTCTCTCTGAATCTCGTGATCGAGGGCGAGCCGGTGGTGGAGCGTCTCCGGGATCGACTGGCCGGAGCGGGAGTTCCGGTGTTCGCGCTGGCCCAGAGCCGCCCCAGCCTGGATGACGTCTACCTTCAGGCAACAGGACGCACCCTGATGGATGCCGAGCTGGCCGTGGCCGGTCAGCGCGATGTCAAGCAGGAACGTCGAAAGTCCATGTGATGCGCTGATCGATGACCTCTCCCAGCCTGTCCGTCAACAGCACCGCACCGGAACGGGGAGCGGTCTCCGAGCTTGTTCAGGAGACCTCTGCCCTCACGAAACGGCTGTTTCTTCAACTGGCGCGGCGCCCATCGACCCTGGTGGCCGGCGTGCTGCAGCCACTGATCTGGCTGATTCTGTTCGGCGCCCTGTTTGCCAACGCACCCGAGGGGCTGCTGCCCGGGGGCATGAGTTACGGCCGCTTTCTCGGAGCGGGAGTGATTGTGTTCACAGCGTTCAGCGGTGCTCTGAATGCCGGCTTGCCGGTGATGTTCGACCGTGAGTTCGGCTTTCTCAATCGTCTGCTCGTCGCTCCCCTGCGCAGTCGCAGTTCGATCGTGCTGGCCTCCGTGCTGTACATCACGGTGCTGAGCCTGCTTCAGAGCCTGGCGATCATGATCACCGCCGCCCTGCTGGGCTACGGCTGGCCCGGGGGCGCCGGTCTGCTCTTGGTGGTTGCCACCCTGCTGCTGCTGGTGTTCGCGGTCACCGCCCTCAGTCTCGGGATGGCCTTTGCGCTGCCGGGTCACATCGAGCTGATCGCCGTGATCTTCGTGGCGAATCTTCCGCTGCTCTTCGCCAGCACGGCTCTGGCTCCGTTGTCCTTCATGCCGGCCTGGCTGGGCTGGCTTGCGGCCCTGAATCCCCTTACCTTCGCGATAGAGCCCATCCGTGCCGCATACAGCGGTTCGCTCGATCTCTCGGCAGTCCTCCTCGAGGCGCCCTACGGCGATGTCACCGGCTTCGCCTGTCTGCTCGTTCTGCTGGTGCTCACCGTCGGACTGTTCCTGCTGATCCGTCCACTGCTCAACCGCAAGCTCTCCTGAATCCGTGCCTTCCTCACCGTTCCAGCAGCCTTCAGCCCGTCAGCACGCCCTCTCCAGGCAGATGCTTGAAGCCGAAGAGCGGGGTGATGCCCGCCGTCTCTCGTTGCTGCAGGGGCAGTGGGTGCATCGCTTCGGCGTCGCGACACTGCCGGTCTCCACTGCAGCAGCGCCGGTTTCGGAGAGTCCGATGGCTCCCCTCACGCCGTTGAGCCGTGAATCGGATGTTTCCGTCGTTGCTGAGTCCTCCGCAGCGGCCGGCTTCCTGGAGATCATGGGCGGCACGAACGAGGAACAGCCTGTCGTCGAGGAACAGCCTGTTGTCGAGGAACAGCCTGTTGTCGAGGAACAGCCGTTCGTCGCTGAACAGCCCGCCGAGCCCCAGCGGCCTGTTCCGGCACCGCCTCTCAGCACACCACGCTCCCTGCGCCGCTGGCTGCCCGGTGCTGAGTCATCCTTCCCCAAGGCTTCCTGAGACGTCATGTTGCCGTCCAATGAGGTGCTGGATCAGGGACTGATCGTTTCCGTTCAGGCCCCTCCGGGCTCTCCCATGCGTGACCCTGACGTCATCGCGGCCATGGCCGACGCCTCACTCCGCAACGGAGCGGTCGGGGTTCGTCTTGAGAGCCCGGAACACATCGGAGCGGTTCGCCGTCGCTGCCCCGATGCCTTGATCATCGGATTGTGGAAATGCACGTTCCCTGACAGTTCCGTGTACATCACGCCGGGTTGGAGAGAAATCCAGACGGTCTGGTCTGCCGGTGCCGACGTGATCGCGATCGATGCCACGGCCCGACCCCGTCCTGAGAGGCAGGAGCTGGAGGATCTGATCCAACGGGCGAGGGTCGAGTTGCGTGCCCCCCTGATGGCTGATGTCGACAGCGTCGAGAACGGATTGCGTGCGGCCTCCCTCGGTTGCGACTGGGTCGGCACCACGCTCTTTGGCTACACGGAGGAGACATCCGGCCAGCAGCCCCCGGGGCTGTCTCTGCTTCCGGATCTGAGGCATCAGCTGAAAACCAGCGTGCGCCTCATCTGTGAAGGGGGAATCGCGTCCCCGGACGCCGCCCGCTCGGCTCTGAAGGCCGGAGCGGACAACGTCGTTGTGGGAACAGCGATCACGGGCGTGGATCTGCAGGTGGCCGCCTACTGCCGAGGCATGGCCGGCTGATCACATCATTCCGGGCATACCCATGCCGCCCATTCCTCCCATGCCGGGCATGCCCATGCCGCCCATTCCTCCCATGCCGCCCATCGGATCTCCACCACCTTCAGGGGCCGGTGCCGGTGGTTCGGGCTTGTCGGCGATCACCACCTCCGTGGTGATCAGCAGGGAGGCGATGGAGACCGCATCCTGAAGGGCAAGACGCACCACCTTGGTGGCGTCGACGATTCCAGCGGCTCTGAGGTCCTCAAAATTGCCGGTCAGCGCGTTGAAGCCCTGGCCGCTCTCCCGCATGGCTGAGATCACCACATCGCCATTTCGACCCGCGTTCGTGGCGATCTGGTGAACGGGAGCCGCCAGGGCTCGCTGCACGATTTCAACGCCAGTCCGCTCATCGCCATCGAGTTGCGCCACCAGCGCATCGAGCCCCTGGGCCAGCTGCAGCAGGGTGCTGCCACCGCCGGCGACGATGCCCTCCTCCACTGCGGCCCTGGTCGCGTTCAGGGCATCTTCAATGCGCAGCTTGCGGTTTTTGAGTTCCGTCTCAGTGGGGGCACCCACTTTGATCACGGCGACACCGCCCGCCAGTTTGGCGATCCGCTCATTCAGCTTCTCGCGGTCGTAATCGGAGTCGGTGGCTTCCAGCTCGCGCTTGATCGAGGCGACCCGGGCCGACACCGCCTGCTTGTGATCCTCGCTGGCGACGATCGTGGTGTTCTCCTTGCTGATCGTGATCCGGCGGGCCCGGCCGAGATCAGCCAGGGTGACCTTGTCCAGCGTCATCGCCTTGTCCTCGCTGATCACCGTGGCTCCCGTGAGCACGGCGATGTCGGCCAGGGCCGCTTTACGGCGCTCGCCGAAGGATGGGGCGCGCACCGCAGCCACCTGCAGAACGCCGCGGTTCTTGTTCACCACCAGCGTGGCGAGAGCCTCTCCCTCCACCTCTTCGGCCAGGATCAACAGCGGGGAACCGCTCTTCTGGACCAGCTCGAGCGCAGGAACCAGGTCAGCGATGGCGCTGATCTTGCGGTCGGTCAGCAGCAGCAGCGGGTTTTCGAATTCACACAGCTGACGATCGCCGTCGTTGACGAAATACGGGGAGCTGTAGCCCCGGTCGAAGGCCATGCCCTCGGTCACCTCCAGCTCTGTGGCCAGGGATTTCGATTCCTCAACGGTGATCACCCCATCCACGCTCACACGGTCCATGGCTTCCGCCACCATCTGACCGACCTCGTCATCCCCCCCGGAACTCACCGTGGCGACCTGACGGATGGCGTCGGCTTCAACGGTCTGGCTGCGTTGGCTGAGACCCTCCACCACCTGGGCACAGGCTTTCTCCATGCCGCGGCGCAGTTCCACGGGACTGGCTCCGGCGGCGGTGTTGCGCAGGCCTTCCCGCACCATGGCCTGGGCGAGCACGGTGGCGGTGGTGGTGCCGTCACCGGCCTTGTCCTTGGTCTTGGAAGCCACCTGCTGGATCAGTTTCGCTCCGAGGTTCTCGAAGGGATCCTCCAGTTCGATCTCCTTGGCGATGGTGTCACCGTCATTGACGATGTCAGGGGCGCCGAAGGATTTCTCGAGCACCACATTGCGGCCGCGGGGGCCGATGGTGACGCGGACGGCGTCGGCAAGAGCATCGACACCCCGCTCAAGAGCGCTGCGGGACTCGTCGGAGAAGGAAAGGAGTTTCGCCATGGTCACTGGACAGCCGCAAATCAATGTCCCACAGCGACGGAGGCCCGGTGCAGGGGGTGCGCGGTGGGGAAAGCCGAATGTCTCCCGTGGCGCGGATGCCTGCTCATCACAGGCTGATTAACGTCCGGATATGGCTGATTCCGGTGCCTTCTTTTTTGTGCTGATGGCCGGGCTGGCGGGGTCCATGGCCCTCGTCTACGTGCCTCTGCGAATCTTCCTGACCGCGACAGCCCGCAGCCGCCGATTGCGCCTGTTGCAGCGGATCCGCCGACTGCGTGAAGAACTGGCTCAGCCGCTGGAGTCGTGATCGTCAGGCCATCACCATGCCGCCATCCACCTGGAGCACCTGGCCGGTGATGTAAGCCGAGGCGGGGTCTGTGGCCAGGAAACGCACGGCTCCAGCCACCTGTTCCTGAGTGCCGAAGGTGCCGAGGGGAATGTCCCGGAGGATGGCATCGGCATCGAGATCCTTGGTCATGTCCGTGGCGATGAAGCCCGGCGCCACGGCATTCACCGTGATGCCGCGGCTGGCCAACTCCTTGGCGGTGCTCCGGGTCAGGCCCACCACCCCGGCCTTGGCTGCGGCGTAGTTCGCCTGGCCGGCGTTGCCCATCAGGCCCACCACGGAGGTGATGTTGATGATCCGTCCGCTCTTCTGCTTGAGCATCGGTCGAGCCACAGCTCGGCTGCAGAGAAACACGCCCGTGAGATTCAGATCGATCACCGCCTGCCATTCGGACGTTTTCATCCGCATCAGCAGCCCATCCCTGGTGATGCCGGCGTTGTTCACCAGCACATCAAGACGACCGCTGCGCTCAAGGACCGTCTTGATCAGACCGTCCACGTCCTCTTCCATCGCCACGTTCGCCTGGAGCGCGTAGGCCTTTCCCCCTGATGCGGTGATCAGCTCCACCACCTCCTCGGCTGCGGCGGCTGAGTTCGAGTAGTTGACCACCACCTCCATGCCGGATTCCGCCAGAGCGAGGGCGATGGCCCGACCGATCCCGCGGCCGCCGCCGGTCACCAGGGCGGTCTGGCCGGTGAGGGCTGTGGAGGAGGTCATGAAGGGGCCTGAGCTCGGAGGATCGTAGGGATCGGTGTGATTGCCACCTCAGCCAGCCATGGTTTCGATGCTGTCGACCGCCTCTCCCAGCAGCTCCTGAAAGCACTTGAGCTGAGGTCGGCTGCCCAGCACGATCAGCAGCTGTCCGGGGGCCAGCTTTGTTTCCCCGCGGGGATTGGCGATCAGATCGTTCCCTTCCCGGATCGCCAGCACAAGGGCGCCGCTGCGCCGTCCCAGTTCCAGCTCCTGCAGAGAGCGGCCGTGCACGTTGAGCAGATGCAGCGGGTCGCTGCTGAGCTGAAATTCCTCGATCTCGTAGTTGGAGCCGACCAGGAGCTCCATGAAATTGATCGCCAGCGGTCGCAGGGCCGAAGCCGCCATCACCCGTCCTCCGGCGATGTATGGGCTCACCACCACAGTGGCGCCGGCCAGTCGCAGTTTGGCGGCCGCTTCATCGCTGTTGGCTCTGGCGATCAGACGGCAGGACGGTTGCAGGTCACGGGCACTGAGCACCACGTAGAGGTTCGATGCATCTCCGGGCAGCGCAGCTACAAGGCTGCGGCATTGCTCCAGCCCAGCCTCGAGCAGGGATTCATCGAGCGTCGCATCGGCCAGAAGCACCTTCAGACCTCGTGATTCAGCGATCTGGCTTCGCTCGGGATCCGTTTCGATCACCACGAGGGGGATGTCATCGCGCTGCAGCTGAGCGGCGATCTCCTGACCGATGCGTCCGTAACCGCAGAGAATGACGTGATTCCGCATGCTCTGAAGCAGGCGCTGGAAGCGGAACTCCCGAAGTTGTCGGAAGTAACCCGATTCTGTCAGCCCCAGCACGCGCTGGATGAACAGCTGGACCACCAACAGACCGCCGATCACGATCAGCACGGTCACAAGCCGGCCCTGTGAGGAGAGGGGATGCACCTCGCCGTAGCCGATGGTGCTGATGGTGATCAGCACCATCCAGAGACAGTCCCCCCAGTCCCAGCCTTCGGTGATGCGGTAACCGATGGATCCGGCAAGAATCACGCTGCTCAGGGCGGTCAGGGGACCCCGCCATGGAGCTGTGATCGCCTGGAACTGGCTCTGCCCCCGGATCCTCCGCCTTTGGCGAGCCATCAGCTTGTGTCAGAACCCCAGGGCGGTGAGCACGTCGTCTTCACCGATCGTTGTCAGGGGGCCTTCACCGCCGAGGCATCTGATCTCGGCCCGTTCGGGAAGATCTCCGGCCTGTCCGCCAAGGGCGACCAGCGGAACATTGCTGTAAGCCGCCAACAGCTGAGTGAGCGGACAACTGCTGAGCACCACGTCCGCGCAGGCCACGGCGGCGGCTCGCTCGACAAGCTTCAGCTCCGGAGAAAGGCTTCGGCTCCGCAGGGTCGCCAGGCGGGTGCGGACCGCCTCAGGCAGTGCGCCCCATCGTTGGTCGGGCCAGTCGTTGGATGCTCCCGAGGGTGCCATCAGCAGCAGTGGTCCGTCTCCAGCAGGAAGCTCGGCACGGGCGTTCTCCAGGGCCTTGGACGGCAGGCTCAGACGGAAACCGTCAGCCTTGAGGGAACATCCAAGCGCTTCCACGAACGGAGCGATCCTCTGAGCCGCCCAGCCCTGCCCCAGGGCAATGCGATCGGTGGAGGCGAAGCCTGACAGGGCCACTCGGGTCGGGATGTGGCTCATCGACAGCATCAGATTGACCGACTGACCTTCCGCGAAGTTGAGGCAGGCCTGGAAGTCCGGTTCACGGACGCAGCCGAGAAGGTTCGTCCAGTCGGCCAGTGATGGGTTGGATTCGAAGCTGAAGGGAATCAGCTTTTCGAAACCCGGCATCAGCTCCCATGCCGCGCGGCATTTGGGATCACAGGCCACCTGAACCATCGCTCCCAGTGCTTCGGCGACAGCCGCAAGAGCGGGAAGACGCTCCAGCTGGGCCAGAACCGGGCCAGGGCTGAGGGCAAGGACTCGCATCGAACCGCTGCGGAGAGCGTCTGGGCTGATTGTATGGAGACCGTTTCAGCCTGCTGGGGGCAGGAGTCGCTTGTGCATCTGTTGATCGCCGCAGCGGGGAGTGGTCGCCGCATGGGGGCGGATCGCAACAAGCTGCTGCTGCCGCTGGCGGGACGCCCCGTGATCGCCTGGACCCTGGACGCGGCGATGGCGGCCGATCGGATCCGTTGGATCGGCATCGTCGGTCAGGAGATCGATCGCGAGGAGATCCTCGCCTTGGTGCAGGGTGCGCCCAAGCCGGTGGTTTGGATCCAGGGGGGCAGCACGCGTCAGGACTCGGTGCTGCGAGGTCTGGCGGGACTGCCTCCCGGGGCCGAGCACGTTCTGATTCATGACGGAGCCCGCTGCCTTGCGGAGCCTGCGCTCTTCGATCGGTGCGCCGAGCGGGTCGAGGCGGGGATGGCGTTGATCGCTGCCACACCGGTGACGGACACGATCAAGCGGGTGGATGCCGAAGGTTGCATCAGGGAGACGCCGGACCGTTCCGAACTGTGGGCTGCCCAGACGCCCCAGGGGTTTCAGGTTCAGCAGCTGCAGCAGGGCCATGACCGGGCCAGGGAGCAGGGCTGGAACGTCACGGACGATGCCTCCCTCTACGAACGCCTCGGCTGGCCTGTGCAGGTGCTGGATGCGGGCCCCTCGAACATCAAGGTGACGACGCCCTTCGACCTGACGGTGGCCGAGGCGGTGCTCCAGCTCAGGAGAGCAGGCTGAGCTGACCCGTGTCTCCGTCGAGGCGTGCCTGACGGCCGAGGGGGAGAGCCGCGTTGCCGGGCTGGTGTCCGACCGGCAGATCCATCACCCTGGGGATGTTCAGATCCGCTGTGCGCTCCTCCAGCACCTGACTCACCGTGAAGTTCAGCTGATCAGGGCGATCGTCCTCGCAGTCGCTGAAGCTTCCGAAACCGAGACCCGCCAGTCGATGCAGGGCACCGCAAAGCCGCCAGTGGGTGAGCATGCGATCGATGCGGTAGGGCGCCTCACCCACGTCCTCGAGGATCAGGATCGCTCCATCGAGATCGGGAATCCATGGCGATCCCAGCAGATGGCTGGCCACGGTGAGATTGGCCACCAGCAACGGACCGCTGGCGATTCCTCCTCCGAGCCCTCGTCCCTGCAGATCCTGCAGAGCGTCTCCGAACAGCAGCTGCCGCAGCCGCTGCTGGCTCCACTCCGGTTCCGAGGACAGGGTGGTGAGCAGGGGGCCGTGAATCCCTCCATCGAAACCGGCGGCGAGCCGACCCCACAGCAGTGCCGTGACATCGGAGAACCCCAGCAGCCAGCCTGGTTGCCAGGGGATAGGCCGCTCCAGCAGACGGGCAGCCCCCCATCCACCCCTGGCACAGGCCAGCAGGCTGACCGGAGTCTCCGGGAGCAGATCATCGAGCCGCTGCTCATCCCGGCCTGCCAGATATCCCCAGTGACGTCCAACAACGGAGTGAGGTCGGCAGCGCAGCCCCCAGCTCTCCAGCAGGCTCACTCCCTGATGCAGGCGCTCGGCATCCGCGAGGGCAGAACTGGCGGCCACCACTGCCATGGCATCACCGGGCCGCAGAGGTGCTGCTGTCTGCTCTGCCATCAGGCGAACGCTCTTCCGAGCATCAGAGCGATGAGCAGGAGTGATCCGAGCTGGACCTGGCGACTGAAGTGACGACCGAACACCGCCATGCCTGTCTGGCCCTGCTCAAGCGGCGTGCAACTGGCCTGCATCAGCCAACTGGCGATGGCCCAGAGCGGCCAGAAGATCCAGCCGATGCCGCTCGCCGCGGCGGCGATGGCCAGCAGGATGCAGGTGACCCCGTAACAGACACGAACCGCAGGCACCGCCGAGCCACCCAGGGTGAGAGCGCTGCTGCGCAGGCCAAGCCTGGCGTCGTCCCGTCGGTCCGCCATCGCATAGACGGTGTCGAAGCCGAAGGTCCAGAGCATGGTGGCGAGCCAGCACCCGAGCAGGGCGGCATCCGCGGTCAGCTCCGCTTCAGCCGCAGCCCAGGGAATCAGAACGGCGAAGCCCCAGCAGAGCGCGAGGACGGCCTGAGGAAAGGGGAACCAGCGCTTGGCTGAGGGGTAGAGAAGGATCGGTGGCAATGCCGCAACAGCAAGGGCAAGACAGAGCAGCAGGCTCGCCTGCGGCAGGCTGAGCACCACCAGAAGGCTGAGGATCAGCATGCCGATCAACAGTGCGGCAGCAGTGCTGACCCTCATGGCTCCACGGGCCAGCGGGCGGCTGCTGGTGCGCTCCACCTCGCCGTCGAACCGGCGGTCCCAGAGATCGTTGGCGATGCACCCGGCTCCGCTCACCGCCAGGCCGCCGACCACGATGCGCAGAACCAGAGATGCCGATGGCGGTGCAGACGGCATCAGCCAGAGGGCCCAGCCCGCCGGCACCAGCAGAATCAGTCTCCCTGTGGGCTTGTTCCAGCGCAGAAGCTGAAGCCAGGGCAACGTGCTGGGAGGGTGACTGATCACAGGGTCACAGATTTACAAAACCCTAGTCAGGGTCTATCTGCATCAGCCATGGGTGGCAGAGTGGTTCGACTTCGGGTCGGGGCTGCCGATGCTGGGTGCTGAGTCCACTCCGTCTGCGTCGCCTGCCTCTTCGTCCACCCAGCAGCTGGGGGCCAGCAGCGCGGAGGGCCTGTCCGGTCAGCGGCGGAGGATCGCCGCCATCGATATCGGTACCAATTCCACCCATCTGCTGGTGGCATCGGTGGACACGACCCTGCGGACGTTCAGCATCGTTCAGGCTGAGAAATCCACCACTCGGCTGGGGGAGCGGGACCCGGAAAGCGGCGAACTGACCGCTGAGGCGATGCAGCGCGGTGTTGAGACCCTGCGTCGTTTCCGAGACCTGGCGGCCAGCCATGCGGTGGAGCAAGTGGTCACTGCTGCCACCAGTGCAGTCCGGGAAGCTCCCAACGGCAGGGATTTCCTGCAGCGCATCCAGGACGTTCTCGGCCTCGAGGTGGATCTGGTGAGTGGGCCGGAGGAGGCGCGCCTGATCTATCTGGGCGTGCTCTCAGGCATGTCGTTCGGCGATCGTCCGCATCTGCTGCTCGACATCGGCGGCGGCTCCACCGAACTGATCCTCGCGGATGGACGTGATGCCCGCGCGCTCACCAGCACCCGGGTGGGGGCCGTCCGATTGCAGCGGGATTTCGTCAAGGACGATCCGATTCCACCCCAGCGCCGCGCGTTCCTCCAGGCGTTCATTCAGGGATCCCTCGAGCCGGCGGTGGACAAGGTGCACCGCCGGATCAAACCGGGCGAGATTCCTGTGCTGGTCGCCACCAGCGGCACGGCCATGGCGATCGGTGCGCTGGCCGCCAGTGAGGACGATCGACCGCCTCTGAAGCTGCACGGGTACCGGGTGTCCCGTCAGCGCCTCGATCGTGTTGTCGAGAAGCTGGTGGCGATGACGCCTGAACAGCGCAGGGAGCTCTCCCCGATCAACGATCGCCGCGCCGAGATCATCGTTCCTGGCGCGCTGATCCTGCAGACCACCATGCAGATGCTCGGGGTGGACGAGCTCGCGCTGAGCGAGCGGGCCCTCCGTGAAGGATTGATCGTCGACTGGATGCTGCGTCACGGTCTGCTCGAGGACCGTTTCAGCTTCCAGAGCAGCATCCGTCAACGCACGGTGATCCATCAGGTGCAGCGCTTCGCCGTGAATCAGCGCCGCGCTGAGCGCGTCGCTCTTCATGCCCTCAGCCTCTACGACAACACCCATGGCGTGATGCACCATGACGATGGTCAGGGACGCGAGCTGCTCTGGGCAGCCGCGATGCTGCATTCCTGTGGGCAGCACATCAACCTCAGTGCTTATCACAAGCACTCCTGGTACCTGATCCGCCACGGTGAACTGCTGGGTTACTCCGAAGCGGAACACCTGATGGTGGCGGCGATCGCCCGGTATCACCGCCGCAGCCTTCCCAAGAAGCGTCATGAGTCCTGGCAGGCCATCACCACCCGGGAGCATCGCCGGCTGGTCTCGGAGATGGCACTGCTGCTGCGACTCGCCGCAGCACTGGACCGACGTCCGGAACCCGTCGTGGCATCGCTGCGCGTTTCAGCTGCTCCGGGAGAACTTCAGCTTGAGCTGATTCCCGAGCGCCTGAACCAGAATCTCAGTCTCGAGCAGTGGAGCCTCGAAAGCTGTGCTGATGTGGTGTGGGAAGCGTCGGGGATGAAGCTGATGATCAGAGTTCAGGGCTGAGGCGATACCAGCGCACAGCATCGATCGGGCCGAGGGCAGCCGCTTCGCCGCCAGGTCGTTTCACCATCACCAGATCGGGCCTGCCCGCGTAGATCTCCACGCTTTCCGGGTCGTCGACCGTGCGGTCGTTCACCAGAGTTCCCTGGAACTCGAGGTTGCCGTTGCGACGCAGCGCGATCCAGCTGGGTTCGCGACTGCTGATCGTGAGAGATGAAGCGAGTGGTTCCGAAGGGGCTGCGCTGACGGGTTCCGCTTCGGGAACAGACGGCTTCGGTGCGGGAGTGGCCATCGGCTCCTCCGTCATTTCAGCCGGTTTCTGCACCGGGGGCATGGACGTTCTGGTGCGCAGAAGCATGGCCCCACCACCGCCGGCTGCGATGACCAGGACGATCGGCAGCATGAAGCTCCAGCGCCCCCTGGCGGGAGAGGCCGCTGTCGAGGCCGGTGCGGTGATGTTGATGGTGGTGCGCGTTGGAGTGCTGCTGATCGTTCCCAGCTGCTCCGCCAGGGCATCCGCGTCAAGTTTGAGATGACCGGCGATCCGGCGCACCATCGCTTTGATGAAGACCGGTTCCGGGAGTCCCTGCAGGTCTCCGAGCTCCAGGGAACGGAGCTGCTCCACGCCGAGATGAAGATTGCCTGCCAGTTGTTCCGCGCTCAGTCCCAGCGCCTCCCTGCGCTCCTGGATGGTCCGTCCGACGTCGACGAGGCCACCTGGGGCAGTGCCCCCGGAATCAGTATCTCTGTGATCACTGACAGCCACGAAAAAGGCGAATCAGAAGGATTGGATATGAACGTAATGCCTTTTGGATGATTTGACTGTCAAAGTGATGATCAGCATCTGATTCCGATCAAATGTTCGGAAGGAAGTGTTCATTCAGATGGGCGATACTGGATTCGAACCAGTGACCCCTTCCGTGTGAAGGAAGTGCGCTACCACTGTGCTAATCGCCCGCACAACCCGATCTTAAACCACAGGGTTCTGTTGGTTCGGGCGGAAGAGATGATCGTGATCCGGCGAATAGAGCCTCGATCTCCGTGCGCTGCCGCTGAGTGCGGGGCTGACGATGTAAAGGGTCGTTCTGATCAGTGACCGGGCCTGACTGACCTCTGCCATGGTCGAGAGCGGAACGACGTCGATCCATTCATCCGGCCAGCTGATCCGGTGTCCGATGCAGACGGGGGTGTCGGCTGGATAGTGACGCAGCAGGATCTCCTGAACCTCGTCAACGTGTCGGGCACTCAGATACAGGCAGAGGCTGGCCCCCAGAGCAGCGAGTCTGTTGAGATCCTCCCGCTCAGGAACCCCTGTTCGGCCGCCGGCACGTCCCAGAACGATGGTCTGCACCAGTCCTGGGACGGTGAGCTCCTGGCCGAGCCGGGCAGCGGCAGCCTGGTAGGCGCTGAGCCCGGGAACGACCTCCACGGGAACCTCCGCATCGGAGAGCGCGGCGATCTGCTCATGAATCGCGCTGTACAGCGACGTGTCCCCGTCATGCAGGCGAACCACCTGATGGCCTTGCCGGTGCCGTTCGATCAGCACAGGGATCACCTCCTCCAGAGTGAGCGTGCTGGTGCGGATCCGCTCGCAGTGCTCCGGCGCCAGGGCAGCAATGGCCGGGCAGACCAGGGAATCAGTCCAGACCAGAACGTCGGCCCGTTTGAGCCGCTCGGCGGCGCGGAGCGTCAGCAGATCCGGGGCTCCAGGACCTCCTCCGATGAAACAGACCGGTGATCTCAGCATCCCTTCATCATCCATTGGAGCCGGAGGGTCCCGTCTGGGATGGCTCCCGATGGGATGGACCGCGGGAGTACAGCCAGGCCAGGCCGATGCCTCCGGCCACCATCAGCAGGCCGCTCATCAACTGGGCGATCCGCAGGCCGCCCTCACAGGCCGGTGGCAGGGCTCCGATGCACAGCGGGTCGATGCGAAGTCCTTCGATCCAGACGCGACCAAGGCTGTATCCCACCAGGTAGACACAACTCAGTGCTCCGGAGGGCAGGCGGATGCTGCCTCGGCTCCCCAGGCGGAACAACACGATCAGAACGAGGAACAGCACCAGGTTCCAGATCGACTCGTAGAGAAAGGTGGGATGGAAGAACTCCGAATCGGCATAGACCGCCGGCCGATTCGCAAAGGGAATGAAAAGCTTCCAGGGAAGGTCTGTGGGCACTCCGAAGGCCTCGGAGTTGAAGAAGTTGCCCCATCGGCCGATCGCCTGGCCGAGGGCGACGGAGGGAACCAGCACATCCAGAACATCCCAGAAGGGCTGACGTCTCCAGCGGCAGAAAAGGATCAGCGTCAGGGTCCCGGCCAGGAGCGCTCCATGGATGGCGATCCCCCCTTCCCAGATGGCCAGGGCCTTGGTCCACTGGTCGGCGTAGTTGCGCCACTCGAAGGCGACGTAATAGATGCGTGCTCCGATCACCGACGTGAGCACGAGCAGTGGAAGCAGGTCACTGATCAGCCCGTTTTCGAGCTGCCGGGATCTGGCCAGTTGACTGGAGAGGTTGAGGCCGACCAGCACCGCTAGAGCGATCAGCAGGCCATACCAGCGGAGGGTGAGGGGCCCCAGCTGGATCAGCTCAGGCCCCGGTGAGGTGAACATCGCCTCAGATGCCTTCAGCAGCCTGAACCTTCTCGATCTGACGCTTCTTCAGCACCAGCATGATCTGAGCCAGAGCGACCGCGGCGAAGAAGGCCAGCAGACCGTAGATCCGGACAGGGTTCTGAAGAACCACCTCGGCATCCACCTGGCCGAAGCCGCCGACGTTGGGATCATCGGTGAGTGCTGCTCCGGCCTCAACGCTGTCGCCGACATTCACCAGCAGTGCGGGACCGACGGGAACGGTCTCAGCAACCGAGGCGCCATCGGCACCGGTGATGGTCACCACACTGGAACCGTTGTCGCCGGCCTCGATGCCGGCGACGGTGCCTGTTGCTGGAGCGGTGTAGACGGCGTTGTTGCTCTTCTCACCGGTGGGATACACCTGGCCGCGGCCGCGGTTCCCACCCACGTGAATCTGGTACTTACCGAAGTGGATGCTGCTGTCGGTGGCGGGATCGGGGGAGAGCACCGGGAAAACGATCTCCTGATGCTGATCACCCGGAATGGGCCCCACCAGAAGAATGTTGGGTTGGTCGTCGCTGTACTGGCTGAAGTAGACGCCTTCGGTCTCCTCGCGGATCTCGTCGGTCCAGCGGTCCTGAGGGGCGAGGGTGAAGCCGTCGGGCAGCATCACCACGGCACCGACCTGGAGCGGAACCTGGCTGCCGTCTGCTCCGATCTCCTGGATGCCTTCCTCATAGGGGATTTTGACGCTGGCCTTGAACACGCTGTCGGGGAGCACCGACTGGGGAACTTCCGCCTGGGTCAGCTTCTGAGCGAGGTGGCAGTTGGCGCAGACAATCTTGCCGGTGGCTTCACGGGGACTGTCGTAGTTCTGTTGAGCCCAGAAGGGATAGGCCCAGCTGGCGGCCGGTGCGATCAGAAGAGCCAGGCCGAGAACCAGCGATCCGATCAGGAGGGAGAGGTGGCGACGCATGGAACGGTGTGGGAGGGGGTTCGGGCGAAGGGGGAGGAAGGTCAGGCCCACCAGGGCTTGTCGCCCGTGCGGAAGTCGGTCTCGGTCCACTGGCTGACAAAGACGTTGTCGTTCTCGACGCTGACATTCGCCAGGGCGAGGGACAGGGGGGCTGGGCCGCGGACCACCTTTCCGGTGGCGTCGTACTGACTGCCGTGGCAGGGGCACATGAACTTGTTCGCGCCACTGTTCCAGGGCACAACGCAGCCCAGATGGGTGCAGATCGCATTGATGCCGTAGCTGCCGATGGCGTCTTCACCCTCCACGATCAGATAGGTGGGGTCTCCCTTGAGGCCCTGAACGAGGCTGCGGTCTCCCTCGGGGTGAGACGCCAGCCAGCCGCTGGCGCTGACGTCGTTCCCGAGTTCATCCTTGGCACTCGTGCCACCGCCGCTGCCGGCGGCTTTGGGCGGGATGAAGTAGTTGGCCACGGGGTACAGAGCCCCGAGAGCGACGCCTGTGACGGATCCAAAGGTCAGCAGATTCATGAACTGCCGACGACCCATTCCGGGCACATCGCTCGAGGAAAGTTGGGTCATGGCGGACGTTCATCCAGCACGGAATGGCGATCATTATGGACGCTTAAGTGCCTGTCACGCTTTGCAACGACTGGCCTTTGCCCCGCCCCGGCGACACCCGATCTGTGCTTGTGAATCCGTTCGAATCAGCCGACAGTCCCCTCGGGGTGGAGGAGCTGATCAGCTGTCTCCGCCAGCGCTGGAAAGCGACTTACGACCTTCAGCTGGTGGTGCGCAGGCAGCGTCTCTACCTGCAGGTGATGTGGGCCTATCTGGAGCAGCAGTCCTTTCCGATGGACGAATCCGCCTATCGGGAGCACATCGCCGAAGTTCTGGATGTTGTGAATCGTCTTGGTCTGGCCACGGAAGTGCGCCGATGGCTGTGGGATACCCGTGACAAACCTCGTCTCGGCAAGGCCCTCAGCCTGCATCTGGAGGTGGAGGGACCCGAGGCCCGCAATCTGCTCAGGGAGTTTCTGGTCTGAGGGATTCCGCCAGGGCCACGAGGGCGACTCCCACCAGAAACAGTGCGGTGATGGCGCCGGCCAGCAACAGCATCGTGATGGGATCCGTGGAGGGAGTGAGCACGGCTCCTGCCAGCGCTGCGCTGAGCACCACCCATCGCCAGGCCCCGAGCATCGCTCGCCAGCGCACGAGCCCGAGCACACCGAGAAGCAGCTGCAGCACGGGCAGCTGAAAGGCCAGACCCGTGGCCAGCATCAGCAGCAGCACGAAGTCGAGATAGCGCTCGATCGACCAGAGCGGTTCGACCACATCGGCGCCGTAACTCACCAGGAAGCGCAGCGCCGCCGGCACGAGGGCCCACCAGGCGAAGGCAAGGCCTGCGACGAACAACACCGCCGAGCCTGCCACCGCGGGAGCGATCAGCCGCTGCTCACGTCGGGTCAGGCCCGGCAGCACGAAGGCAAGGCCCTGATACAGCACGTAGGGAAGGGCCAGGGTCAGGCCGGCGTAGCCCGCCACCTTGAGGGAGACGAACAGGAACTCGCCCGGGGCGAGTTGCAGGAAGTGAATGCCGCTGGCCGGTGCCTCCAGCATGCGCACGAGCGGTTTCACCGCCACCAGGCAGAGAGCGGCTCCCACGACAACGGCCAGAAGACTGCGCAGAACCCGCTGACGCAGCTCTTCGAGGTGGTCCACCAGCGGCATTTCCACCTCGTCCGGCAGATCGCCGGCGTTGGTCCCCCCACCAATCCGGATCGGTGGAGGAGGTTTCAGGAGTGGACCGTCGGGACTCTCGGGCAAGGATGGGGGGCGGGAAAAGGTCTGAACATCAGACGCCTGTTGAAGCAAGGCTAGAAGCCGCGCTGTCATGAAGATGCTGTTCGGCCCGATGCGGCTCACCCCAGCGGATTTCGCCGCCGCGATGACGCACCGTGCCTGGGCCGGCTCCCGGGATGCGTTGCAGCTGCATGGTCGGCACCATCACAACCGCAACCCGGCTGTTGCCGCGCGCACGACTGAAGTGAGCGGCCAGATCCGTGGCGAGTGTCAGATCGCCGTCCTCGGGCAGACCGCTGGAGGCCTTCAGGACCACATGGCTTCCCGGGCACTCCTGGGCATGGAACCAAAGGTCACCACTGCGCGCCTGGCGCAGACTGATCCAGTCATTCTGGCGGTGGTTTCGCCCCACCTGAATCAGCAGGCCTCCAGGTGAAACCAGCTCCAGCGGCTGCGGCGTGCTCTGACGCTGCTGGCGCCGCTCCTGCTGGCGGCCTCCGGGATTGAGCAGCTCCTCCAGTTCGCTGCGCAGCTCCTGCAGCGCTGTCAACCGTGGCGCGACCTCCTGCCAATGGGCGATCTGCAGGTCTTCGATGAAGGCCTCACTGCCGTTGATCAGATCCAGCCGCCGCCGGTGGTGGGTGAGACGTTCCTCCAGAACGGCCACTGATCGGCGCAGCTTGCGGGCACGCCGATACAGCTTCTGAGCCTGCTCCACCTGCTCCCGGCTGGGGGATGGCAGGCAGAGCAGTGCATCGGCCTGCTGCTGCAGGTCGTCGCTTCCCGCCGTGGCTGCCCGCCGCTGCATCTGGTCCTCCAGGGCGAGCTCCTCCTTGCCGCGCCACCGCTCGAGGCGCTGGCGCACTTCATCACTTCTCCGGCTGAGGGCTCGCTGGTCCAGCTGCTCCCGGTACCAGCGTCCAAGCACCAGGGCCAGGCCGGGCTCCCCGCTGTCCTGGCCTGTTCCCCACACCCGATACCGGCCGTCCTCCTGCAGCTGCAACCGAAAGGATTCCTGCTCCAGAGCCTTCAGCCAGCACTGCCAGGAGCGGTGCAACTGCTGCCACTGATCCGGTTCCAGATCCTGCACGCCGGAATCCGCCAGGCTTCCCGCCAGCTGTCGAATCAGAGGTGGACTGATCCCCTGATAACTCTGCTGAAGGGCTTTGCGGAGCGGGACCGGCAGCAGTTGCAGACGCTCCCGCCAGCGCTCGTCGGATTCCTGCGGATCCGGAGGCTGACCCTGAAGCGGTGGTGGTGGTGCGTATCCGTCGCCGGTCCCGATCGGGCGTACCCGTGACTGGTGATCGCGCACCTGTCTGCCCAGAGTGATGACCTGTCGCTGGTCATCAAGCAGCAGCAAATTGCTGTGGCGACCCATCAGCTCGAGCACCAGCACCCGCTGCACCCGTTCCCCGGGGCGTGCCGCCAGACGGAACTCCACAACCCGCTCGAAACCAGGCTGGTGCAGCTCCACGAGGGCCAGCTGGCGCAGGCTGTGCTGCAGCTGCTGGGCCAGCGTGCTGCCAGCCCCCTGTCTTGCCGGAGGGGGGATCTGGATCAGATGCGGAGCCTCCGCCAGCCAGCTCAGCTCGACCCAGGTCATGCCACTGAGGCTGCGGAAGCCGAGCTGCAGGCGAGCGGCATCAGGCTGCTGCGCCTTTTCGAAACGGCTTGGCACAAGTTGTCGGCGCAGATCCCACAGCACGGCCCTGAGGCTGGTGAGATCCATCAGCTGCAGGCTTGCCGCCGCCATCAGCTGGCATTCAGAGGTCTTCCTACTCTGCTGGCCGACGCAGATGCAGGGCATGAGCGGCAGCCGTGGCGGCCTCACCGTGATCACCGGTCCCAGTGGAGTTGGGAAGGGGACTCTGGTCAGCCGTCTTCTGGAACGTCACCCCTCGGTGTGGTTGTCGGTTTCCGCCACAACCCGTGCTCCCCGTGAGGGGGAACAGGACGGCGTCAACTACTTCTTCCACACCAGGGATCAATTCGATGCCCTTGTGACCCAGGGGGGACTGCTGGAATGGGCTGAATTCGCCGGCAACTGTTACGGCACCCCTCGCGCGCCTGTCGAGGAGCAGCTGGCGAGTGGCCGGGCGGTGCTGCTGGAGATCGAACTGGAGGGGGCCCGTCAGGTGCGGCGCAGTTTCCCGAGCGGGTTTCAGATCTTTCTGGCGCCGCCAAGCTTCTCGGAACTGGAACGTCGCATCCGTGGCCGCGGCACGGATGCAGAGGATGCCATTCGTCGTCGGCTGGCCAGAGCTGAGCAGGAGCTGAAGGCTCAGCATGAGTTCGATGCCGTGGTGATCAACGACGCTCTCGACACGGCTCTTGCCGAGCTGGAGCGACTGATGGGTCTCAGCTGACAGCAAAAAAGGGGCCCAGGGGCCCCTTCCGTAGGGATCTAGACGTCGATCAACCCAGAGGGTGGAAGAGGAGGTCAGGGAAGAATCGGTTCCACTCGATCAGGATTCCGGCGGTCAGCGTGAACCAGATGGCGGCGACGACAGGAGCGGTGGTGAGGAATTTCTGCATGAGTTCGGTAAGGGGTGGTGTCGGGATCTGAATCAGCGGGGGGAGACGGTGACCTTGTTGTCGTCCTCCAGCAGTTTTCCGCTGGTGAACTCGCCGAAGGCGGCCAGAGGCCAGGTGGCGGCGGCCAGAAGACTCTTGAGGGCGATGGAGAGATCGATCTGGATCTCATTCATGGCGGCGTTCTTGCCACGGGTGGCCTTCAGGTATTCCCGACCGGCCCAGCCGATGCAGCCAGCCACGTAGAGAAACATGATGCCGGGATAGACGAAGTCGCCTGCATGGCTCCAGCGTCCGTCAACGATCAGGTGGGGCAGGCCGTCTTCACCGCAGGAGGCCTGGCTGTACATCTCAAAGCGGGCCTTGGCCTGTGGGGTGTCGGCAGCAGCGGCTCGCTGCTGGAAGCGGGCGCTTTCTGAGCAGGGCGTCAGACCGGCCACATCCGCCTTGGCGACGGGGGCGAAGCCGAACACCAGGAGGGCCGAAAGCACAACGGCGAAGAGACGACGCATCGGATCGATTCCTGTGTGGTTAGTTGCCCAAGGGGGCAGGATGTCACTTGCGGACAGTAGGGGAGGGCCCTGACCACCATGACCTCGGTGCTGGCCCTCGAAACAAGTTGTGACGAGTCGGCCGCGGCGATCGTCACGCGGAGCGAGAACGGGGTTGTGGAGGTCCGTTCCTCTCGGATCGCCTCCCAGGTCGAGGAGCACGCGCAATGGGGTGGTGTCGTCCCTGAGATTGCATCGCGCCGCCACGTGGAAGCTCTGCCGCAGCTGATTGAAGCCGTTGTCTCCGACAGCGGGATCGGCTTCGATCAGCTCGACGCCGTGGCCGCGACGGTCACGCCCGGCCTGGCCGGAGCGCTGATGGTGGCTTCCGTCACCGGCCGCACCCTTGCGGCCCTACACGATCGCCCCTTCCTCGCCATCCATCACCTCGAGGGGCATCTGGCCTCCGTGCAGCTGAGTGAGCTGGCTCCGCGTCCCCCTTATCTGGTGTTGCTTGTCAGCGGAGGCCACACCGAGCTGATCCAGGTCGATCAGACAGGTGCCATGGACCGTCTGGCCCGCAGCCATGACGATGCGGCCGGTGAGGCCTTCGATAAGGTCGCCCGCCTGCTCGGGCTCGGATACCCCGGAGGACCTGCGATCCAGGAGCTGGCCACCGACGGTGACGCCTCCCGCTTCGCTCTGCCGAAGGGTCGTATCTCGCTTCCGGGAGGCGGGTTTCACCCCTACGACTTCTCCTTCAGCGGTCTGAAGACGGCGATGCTGCGCAGCGTGCAGACGCTTCGGGCATCGGGGGAACCTCTGCCGCTCGCCGATCTCGCCGCCAGCTTCGAGGCCGTGGTCGCTGATGTGCTGGTGGAACGCAGCCTGCGCTGTGCCCGGGATCACGGGCTTCAACGTCTTGTGATGGTCGGAGGGGTTGCCGCCAACCGTCGGCTTCGCCTGAAGATGCAGGAAAGGGCAAAGGCCGTCGGGGTTTCGGTCTCCATCGCTCCGCTGGCCTACTGCACCGACAACGCGGCGATGATCGGAGCCGCTGCGCTGGAGCGTCTGTCCAGGGGCCGGCGGTTCAGTTCTCCTGAGACCGGCGTTTCGGCCCGCTGGCCACTGCAGCGCGCCGATGAGCTCTACGGAGACGTGCCGGCTTTCTGAAGAATCCCCTTAAGGTGGCGCAAACGTTCCATCCCCATGGCGGAACAGACCGGCAACGCGACGCAGGAACCTGTCGGTTCCGATGAACTGAACGCCTGGCGTCGAGGTTTCACACCTCAGGCGGAGATCTGGAACGGTCGCCTCGCGATGATCGGTCTCTCGGCAGGCATCGCGGTGCTGCTGCTGGTGCGCCTGTTCGGAGCCTGATGGTTCAGCTGCGCCCTCGGAGGGCCTGAGCCAGTTCGTTCGGCCTGAGGCTCACGGCAACCGCCTGTTCAGCCTCCACCCGTCCTGCCTCGACCAGAACCTGCAGCGATTGATTGGTGGTCACCATTCCGTCGAACCCGCTGCGCTCCATGATTTCCTCGACTTCATCGAGAGCGCCCCGCTGGATGTAGTCCTTGCAGGCGTCTGTGTTGATCAGGATGTCGTGGTACGCCGCACGCTTGCCATCCGTGGTGCGGATCAGCCCCTGGGCAATCACCCCGAGCAACGACTCGGAGAGAGACCGACGAATGCTGTCCTGCTCTTCGGGCGGGAACATGCCCAGCACCCGTTCCACCGTCTTGACCGCCGAATTGGTGTGCAGAGTGCCGAACACCAGGTGACCGGTCTGGGAAGCCTCCAGAGCCGTGGAGAGGGTTTCCCGGTCGCGGATCTCGCCGACCAGGATCACGTCAGGGTCCTCCCTCAGCGCGGCCCGCAGGGCGTTGTGGAACTTCAGGGTGTGCAATCCCACCTCCCGATGCCGGATCAGTGATCTCCGGCTTTCGTGCACGAATTCCACGGGGTCCTCAATCGTGAGGATGTGACGGGTTTCGTTGCGATTGATCCAGTCGATCATCGCTGCCAGGGTCGTGCTCTTGCCGGACCCGGTGGGGCCGGTCACCAGGATCAGCCCCTTTGGACGCCCCGCCAGCTCCTGCAGGATCGCCGGCAGGTTCAGCTGCTCCATGGTGAGGATCGTCTGGGGGATCAGCCGCAGCACCATCGCCGGTCCCCGCAGTGAATCCAGCAGGTTGATCCTGACCCTCACGAACGGAAAGGCATGGGAGCCGTCGAATTCCTTCTCCCGGAAAAAGGCATCGATCTGCTGCGGCGAGAGGATCTCCCCCAGCCAGCGTTGAAACACGCTCTGATCGGTGACCGGCCAGTCTGTCTGCTGCATCTCGCCACGAGCCCGGTACCGGGGAGATTCCCCGACACCGAGATGCACATCGGAATGACCTTCCTCATGGGCCACTCGCACGATCGCTTCCAGGCTGGGGGATGCGTCCGTGGCTGCCGCCGGTGCGCTCGAGGTGACCGCAGGCCGCGGCGGGAAGCTGGGAGGAAAGACGGGCTGAGCCACGGCAACACCGTTCCGGTGTCTCAAGGATGCCGACAAACGCCCGTAAGATCCGCACGAACCGTCGACCGTCATGGCTGATCAGCCTCGGGTCACGATCGTTCTGGGCACCCGCCCGGAGGCGATCAAGCTGGCACCCGTGATCCGCACATTTCAGGCCTGCGAGGCTCTGCGCACCCGGGTGGTGCTCACCGGTCAGCATCGCGAGATGGTGACGCAGGTGATGGATCTGTTCGGTCTCAAGGCAGATCGTGATCTGGATCTGATGGCCCCCCGTCAGACGCTCACCCATGTGACCTGTGCTGCCCTGAACGGCCTGCGGGATGACTTCCAGGCATATCCGCCTCAGCTGGTGCTGGTGCAGGGGGATACAACGACGGCATTCGCTGCCGGACTGGCGGCCTTCTACGAGCAGATCCCCGTCGGTCACGTGGAAGCCGGCCTGCGCACCGACAACCTGCTCGACCCCTTCCCGGAGGAGGCGAACCGTCGACTGATCTCCCAGATCGCCAGCCTCCATTTCGCCCCGACGCCCAAGGCGGAGCTGAATCTGCAGGCCTCGGGTGTCGTGGGGCGCGTCAGTGTCACCGGGAACACGGTCATCGATGCACTGCTGCTGATGGCGGAATCGGCCCCCGATGTCTGTTTCGACGGGCTCGACTGGCAGACCCAGCGCGTGATCCTCGCCACGGTTCATCGACGGGAGAACTGGGGCGATCGCCTCAGGGACATCGCCAGCGGGATGCTTCAGGTGCTTGATCGCCATCCCGACACCGCCCTGCTGCTGCCGCTTCATCGCAATCCGACCGTGCGGGAACCACTGCGGGAGATGCTCGGGGATCATCCCCGCGTGGTGCTGACGGAGCCGCTGGATTACGACCGACTGGTGGCGGCCATGAGGGGCTGCACGCTGCTGCTCACTGACTCCGGAGGCCTGCAGGAGGAAGCGCCTGCTCTTGGCAAGCCGGTTCTGGTGCTGCGCCGGACCACGGAACGCCCCGAGGCGGTGGAAGCGGGAACGGCCCGCTTGGTTGGAACCGAGCCCTCCGCCATCCTGGAAGAGGCCTCCCGTCTCCTTGACGATGCCGATGCCTACGGAGCGATGTCGCGGGCGGTCAATCCCTTCGGGGACGGCCAGGCCAGCGTCAGAATCCTGTCTCTCTGCCGCGAGCATCTCGGCGTCTGAGGCGTTCATCAGCGACGACGGTCACTACAGATGGTGGCTTCGCAGGCGCTGGGAGCAGGGGGATGGCCTGTTGCTGTTCATCGGCCTGAATCCCTCGCGGGCAGATGGCCGCCGCGATGACCCCACCCTGCGGCGACTGATCGGTTTCGCCCGGGGGTGGGGCTACCGGGAGCTTCTGGTGCTCAACCTGTTCGCTCGGATCTCTCCATCGCCGGCGGCGCTGCGCCGCGTCCAGGATCCTGTCGGGGCCAGGAATGATGCCGTGCTGGAGCAGTGGTGCTCAGGCTGGACGCAGCGGCCTGAATGGGATCTCTGGTGCGGTTGGGGGGCCGGTGGATGCTGGCGGCACCGGGATCAGGCCGTGCGTTCCCTGTTGCTGCCCTGCATGGCGGAACGGCAGCGATGTCATCCGACGGCGTCGGGCCCGTTGACCATCGCTCTCACCCGGGGCGGTCATCCCCGCCATCCCCTCTATTCACCGTCCCAGGCTGTGCTCAAGCCGTTCGCCTGGGCAGAGGCCCAGATCATCCGTCATCCTGAGACCACCTCCGCGGTCCGACGACCTCGCTGATGCCCCGCAAACCCCGCCGCTACGCCGTGCATCTCCACCTGGTCGGCGGGCAGACCGAACGGGTCCACTTCCCCAAACTCGAGACCTTTCAGGAGTGGTACCAGGGCATCGTGAACGCGAGTGGTCAGGCCGGTTTCGTCAACGTTCCCATCAGTGATCTGGAGGGCGAGTATCTGGTGGTTCGTCCGGAAGCAGTGATCGGCGTCCGTGTTGAACCTCAGTTCTCCTCGGTCGATGACGCCTGAACGGCTTGGCCTGCTCTGGGGAGTGACCGTCTTCGCCGGCGCCGGGGCAAGGCTGCTGGCGGCTGTGTCCAAACTGCCTGGAGTGGTGCTGCTTCTGCTCTCCGGACTGCTGATCGGACGTTCCGGCCTCGGACTGGTGGAGCCGCTGGATCTGGGTTCCGGTCTGGGAACCGTGGTGGGGTTGCTGGTGAGCCTGGTGCTCTTCGATGGTGGACTCAACCTGCGTTTCCCTGGCGAGACGATCAAGACCACGGTGCAGCGGATCGCTGTTCTGCGCCTGCTGATCTCTCTGGGAGCGGGGCTCATGGCAGCCCACTGGCTGGCCGGATTGAACTGGTCAGTGGCTGCCGTGTTCAGTGCCATCGTCCTGGCCACAGGGCCGACGGTGGTGACGCCTCTGGTGCGTCAGATGCGTCTGGCCTCACCGCTCGGGGACATTCTCGAGGCAGAGGGTCTCGTTCTGGAGCCGATCGGAGCGGTGCTGGCGCTGCTGCTGCTGGAGCTGGTGCTGGGGGATCTGCACGGCTGGCGGGAGCTGGTGGTCGGTCTGCTGCTGCGCCTCGGCGGCGGGGTGCTGATCGGTGCCGGTGTCGGCTGGCTGCTCTCGGAGATGCTGCGCCGGCTGAAACCCGATCAGGCGTCCGGTCTGCCGTTGCAGCTCACGCTGGGGATGCTGTTCCTGATGTACGGCGTCAGTGAATGGTTGCTGCCGGAATCCGCTCTGCCGGCCTCCGTCGCTGCCGGCATCGTCGTGGGCCGACGGCCAGCCACGAACACTGCGGATCTGGATGTTCTGATCCAGGAGCTGGCCCAGCTGGCGATCACGATGCTGTTCCCCTTGCTGGCCGCAGACGTCTCCTGGGCGGAGTTGAGTCCTCTCGGCTGGGGCGGCATCAGCTGTGTCCTGGCCCTGATGCTGGTGGTGCGTCCGATCTCCGTGGGGGTGGCCACTGCCGGACTCCCTCTGAACGGTCGTCAGAGATTCTTCCTGGGCTGGCTTGCACCACGGGGCATCGTCACCGCGTCGGTGGCCTCGCTGTTCTCGATCCGCCTGGAACAGGCCGGGATCCTTGGGGCCGGCCGACTTCAGGGCCTTGTGTTCCTGACCATCCTGATGACGGTGGGTCTGCAGGGCTTGACGGCCCAGCCGCTTGCCCGGGCCCTTGGACTGATCGAGCCGGAGCCGGACGAACCCGTGGCCTCAGCTGAGACAGCGTTCAAGTCTGGGCAGGTCCTCGCCGATCCTGGCCAGTAGCGACCAGGTCGTGAGCAGATCAGGCCCCTGCAGGCGACCGAGCAGCGCGGCACGCAGGGATTTCATGATCACGCCCTTCTTCACGCCTGCAGCCTTGGCGGCGTCTGCGAGCAGGATCTGCCCCCGTGCCGGGTCATCCCCGTTCCAGGGGGAGGCGTGCAGAGCGTCCGCCAGGGCCTTGATCGCCGCTGCGGCCCCCTCCACCTCCAGCTGTTTCTCCGCATCAGCCTCCAGGCCAGGGCGTTCGAAGAAGGGGCGGGCCTGATCGACACCGTCCTCGATCAGGGTCAGGGACGGCCCCAGGAGGGTGCAGAGGTCAAGCCCCCAGTCGGCCGATGCGGGCAGCTGCCACCCGCGCTGCTCCCAGAGAGGCCTGAGGCAGCTGAGCAGCAGTTCGCTGCTCAGGCCATGCAGCACCTGGGCATTGAGCCAGTTGAGCTTGTCCCAGTCAAAGCGCGCGCCCGCCTTGTTGACCCGCTCGAAGCTGAACACCTCAGCAGCCTCCGGCAGGGTGAAGCGTTCCTCCATCCCTTCGGGCACGGACCAGCCCAGCAGGGTCATGTAGTTGGCGATCGCTTCAGGGGTGTAGCCCATCGCGCGGAAGTCGTTGATCGATGTCACACCGTCCCGCTTGGACAGCTTCCGGCCCTCCGCGTTGAGGATCAGCGGCGCGTGGGCGAAGGCCGGAACTGCCAGTCCCAGAGCCTGATAGAGCAGCAGCTGTTTGGCGGTGTTGGCGATGTGGTCTTCACCACGGATCACATGGGTGATGGCCATGGCGGCGTCATCGACAACCACGACGAGGTTGTAAAGAGGGTCGCCGATCTGATCCGCAGCAGCTCTGCGGGCGATCACCATGTCGCCGCCGAGGTCGGCTCCGCGCCAGCTCATCGGTCCTCGCACGAGATCCGTCCAGCGGATCTCCGCGGAGTCATCAATGCGAAAGCGGATGACGGCTTCCCGACCCTCAAGTTGGAAGGCCTCTTCCTGTTCCGGCGTGAGGTGCCGGTGACGGTTGTCATACCGAGGCGCTTGGTTGGCGGCCTTCTGGGCTTCCCGCATGGCCTCCAGCTCCTGCTCGCTGGCGTAACAGCGATAGGCGAGCCCCTGCTCGAGCAGGATCCGGATGGCGTCGCGATGCTGCTCCACCCGCTCGCTCTGGATCACGGGTTCCTCGTCCCAGTCGATGCCAAGCCACTGGAGGCCTTCGAGGATGTTCTGGGTGAATTCGGGTTTGGAGCGCTCCTTGTCGGTGTCCTCGATGCGAAGCAGGAAGCTGCCCTTCTGATTTCTGGCGAAAAGCCAGTTGAAAACTGCAGTTCTTGCCGTGCCGATGTGAAGCGTGCCCGTGGGGCTGGGGGCCAGACGAACGCGCACCATGGCGACACAGGATGGTGAGAACGGGACCGACGGGATTCGAACCCGCAACTTCCGCCGTGACAGGGCGGTGCTCTAACCGGTTGAACTACGGTCCCAGATCGGCCTCGGAACCGGAGCTCGCCCGGCGAAACCTGAACTGTGTCGCCTGCGCGACATCAGAAGTATCGACTGTCGGCATGCCCTCCGTCAACACGTTTCAGCACGCGAACGGAGTGTGTCAGCGAAGCCATGTCGACGCCGTTGCAACAGAAAAATCCCGATGGCACGGCCATCGGGATCATGCGTGTGAACGTTGTCGAGCAGACCTCAGGGCCTGAATCCAGCGGGCTCGATGAGGCGCACCTGGTTTCCACGGGCCGTGAATTCCCGACCCTGGTCGCTCTGCACGACCACACGACCACCTGACTTGACGCGGATGACGCGGGCACGGACCCAGCCGAGGGCGGCTGACTCGAGCACCTTCACAACATCACCTGGTTGAAGATCCAACTCCATGCTCAGAACCGGGAAACTGCACTGGGGGTCATCGGACGCGCCGTGGAGGACTCGAACCCCCGACATCAGGTTTTGGAGACCTGCGTTCTACCAACTGAACTAACGGCGCAAGGCGATGAACCCCCTGACCATCATCAATGTGATGGCGACTGGATTGAACGAGGTCGAAACCTCAGCGATCGAAGCGCTGCTTCACGCGGGTGGCCTTGCCCACCCGTTCCCGCAGATAGAAAAGCTTCGCCCTGCGTACTTTACCGCGCCGCTCAACTTTGATCGAGGCCACCTGGGGGCTGTGCAGCATGAAGACCCTTTCCACACCGATGCCCTGGAAGATCCTGCGCACGGTGATCGTTTCATTCATGCCGCCATGGCGCTTGGAGATCACCACCCCTTCGTAGGGCTGCACCCGCTCCTTGTTGCCCTCGCTGATGCGCACGCCCACCCGCACCGTGTCACCCACGTAGATGTCGGGAAGTTCCGCCTTCAGCTGGTCTGCCTCGAAACCGCGGATCAGCTCTTCCGGGCTGAGTCTGCGGGCTGGTGCCGCACTGGCTTCCGCCGGCGCCTCGGTGGTCACCACCTCTTCCGAGGTCTCTGTGCTCTCGTCCGCCACCGTCGTGTCCTTCGGATCGGCTGCCATCCCAGCTCCGCGTTGAATCGCCAAACAATCAGTGTACCTTCCGGCGCCATTGCCCGATCAGCATTCCTGCACCGGTCACCAGCATCCAGAGCAGACCGATGGCGTTGAGGAGGACCACCACCGGCTCCAGCGTCGCCCCGAGCCATTCACCTTCATGCAGAGCCATCAGCCAGTGCACCTGGTCGCGGCTGGCGCCGAACCAGTCCCGGGCCAGTCGATAGCTGACACCGGAGCACACGGTGATCAGCAGGGGCAGCACCACAAGGGGGGCGATGCGCCGATGCAGTTCGCGCACGCGCACAAGCAGGCTCATGACTGTCACCGCTTCAATCGCTGTTGATAGCGTGACGGATATGGAGTTGGGTGATGAACCTGTTCGCCGAATTGCTCAGCACCACGCAGACCTCCCGTGCCACCGCCACCGGTCCACGCATCCAGAAACGCCGGGGTGTGGAGATCAAATCGGCCCGGGAAGTGAAGATCATGCGCCAGGCCAGCAGCATCGTGGCCACCGTGCTCCGCGAAGTGATGGCGATGGTGGAGCCCGGCCAGACCACTGGCGATCTCGACGCCTTCGCCGAACGCCGCATCCGCGAGATGGGAGCCACCCCCAGCTTCAAGGGTTACCACGGGTTCCCCGCAAGCATCTGCGCCAGCATCAACAACGAAGTGGTGCATGGCATCCCCAGCCCCAAGAGGGTGATTCACAAGGGTGATCTGCTGAAGGTCGACACGGGTGCTTATTTCGAGGGTTACCACGGCGACAGCTGCGTCACGATCTGCGTCGGGGAGGCCTCTCCCGAGGCTCAGACCCTCAGTCGCGTCGCGCGGGAGTCTCTGATGGCCGGTCTCGGCCAGATCAAGGCCGGCAACACCCTTCTCGATATCGCAGGTGCCGTCGAAGATCACGTGAGGGCCAACGGTTTCAGCGTGGTGGAGGACTACACCGGCCACGGGGTCGGCAGGAATCTGCATGAAGAGCCTTCGGTGTTCAACTTCCGTACCGATGAACTGCCGAACCTCACCCTGCGGCCTGGCATGACCCTCGCGGTCGAGCCGATCCTCAACGCGGGCAGCAAGGTCTGCCGCACGCTCCGGGACCGCTGGACCGTGGTCACCCGCGACGGGTCGCTGTCCGCCCAGTGGGAGCACACGGTCCTCGTGACCAGTGATGGCTGCGAGATCCTCACGGACCGTGGCGACTGAGCGAACGGCTGTACACCCATCGCCCGAGTTCCGTCAGCGGCATCAGCACATAGGTCAACGGGTTCGGTGTGACGATCACCAGCCGCAGACCGAGACCGACCTGCATCAGCACCTGGCGCACCACGAACTCCGCTGACATCACGCCGATCGGGTTCAGCTCCGATCGGAATGGACCCAGCACCAGCTTGCGGATCACCAGATGCTCCCGCAGGTTCGGGTCGAGGTTGGCGCCGCGCAGGCTCACCAGCTGACCGATCAGGCGCTTGCTCAGCTCATAGGCGGGACTCACCGCCGGCTGGATTTCAGCCTCCGAGGTGTTCACCCACACTTCGCGGCGGTTCCCCCCTGCCGATGCCTTCGCGCAGGCTTCGAACCGCTGCATCAGTCTCCAGGCACTGAGGGCATTGACCTCGATCGCCCGGTTCAAGGTCTCCGGGTCCTGTGCACCCTGCGGATTGACGCCGTGATTGATGACAAGGATGTCCAGTGCAGCCAGGCAGTCATCAAGTGCCTTCTCCTCCCCGCACCGCCACACCACCCACTCGAAGTCAGGAGCGGATGCGGAGGATGAGCGCTCAGGACTGTGGGTGAGGCCGACCACATGGGCCCCACGGGCCTGGAGTTCCAGCCCCAGAGCTTGTCCAAGCCTGCCCCGGGCCCCGGTGATGCCGATGCGGCGTCCGCTCCAGCGCGTCTCGGATCGCAGGGTCTGGGCCATGGCATCAGCTTGGGGCATCCTTGGCTCATCAGTACGCAGATGGCGCCGCGATTGTCTGATGCCGCCCTGCTGGCACTGTTCGCTCCCTACTGCGGAGGCCTCTCCAGGGAACAGGACTTGCAGGAGGCCCTCCAGGTGCTGGCGGGTCGCCGTCTGGACGGCCTGCGTCCCGTTCACGGGGGGCGTGGTCATCGCTTCCGGTTGAGCTGGAGCGCCGTGCATGCGCCGCTGGAGATCGCGCACTGTGAACTGGCGTTCCCCGATCAGCCCGACATCACGTACCGCTTCGAGCTGCTCACCCATCAGCTCGTGGACTGGCTGATGGATCGTTCCGATTCCGGGGGGGCAGGCTCGGATCTGCCCGACAGCTTCTGGAGATGGTTGCTGACGGGTGCTGATCCTTCCGCAGCTGACGCCTAGATTCGATGCGGAAGGCGGATCGGCATCAGTTCATGGGAACGACTCTGTTGATCGGATCCTGTGAACCCTTCAGCGGCAAATCGGCCCTGGTGTTGGGCATCGCCCAGCAGCTGATTCAGTCCGGACTTCCGATCCGTTTTGGCAAGCCCCTGGCCACCAGCCTCGACTGGGACCCCGACAAGGGACCTCTGCCTCAGCCCCTGATCGACGATGACGTGCGTTTCGTCGGCGACACCCTGGGGCTGTCCTCCGATCGACTGATCTCCTCGCTCCATCTGCTGTCACCGACGACGGCCACCCTTCGTCTCGGTCAGGGTCAGCTGAACCCTGGTGAAGGATTCGACCAACTGCGTCAACAGGTCGCGAACGATCCAGGCCTGACCCTGCTGGAGTGCGCCGGGTCCCTGCAGGAAGGTCTGCTCTACGGACTGAGCCTGCCGCAGCTGGCCGAGGGTCTCGAAGCCAAGGTGGTGCTGGTGCATCTCTGGCAGGACAGCCGCAGCGTGGAGCCCTTGCTGGCGGCGAAACAGATCCTCGGCGACCGCCTGGTGGGAGTTGTGCTCAACGCCGTCACCCCTGATGAGGTGGAAAGCCTCGAGCGGCAGGTGGTGCCGGCTCTGGCGAATCTCGGCCTGGTGGTGTTTGGAGTCATGCCCCGCTCGCCGCTGCTGCGCAGCGTCACCGTCGGAGAACTGGTGCGACGTCTGGAGGCGCGGGTGATCTGCTGCGCCGATCGTCAGGAGCTGCTGGTGGAGACGCTGAGCATCGGCGCGATGAATGTGAATTCCGCCATGGAGTTCTTCCGGAGGCGCCGCAACATGGCGGTGGTGACCGGGGCTGACCGCACGGATATCCAGCTGGCGGCTCTCGAGGCCTCGACCCAGTGTCTGATTCTCACCGGTGCTGGAGAACCGTTGCCACAGCTGATCAGCCGGGCAGAAGAACTGGATGTTCCGCTGCTGAAGGTTGAGCACGACACGCTGGCGACGGTCGAGGTGATCGAGCAGGCCTTCGGCCATGTGCGGCTGCATGAAGCGGTGAAAGCCACCTATGCCTTCCGGCTCGTCGAGGAGCACTGCCGCCTGGATCGTCTGTTCGCAGCACTGAACCTGCAGGCAGCAACGGTTTGAACGTTGCTAGTTTCCGATGAGGACCGGTGGGTTGTCCTTGGGTCAGTCTCTAGATCTTCCTTCTCTTGATCGGGTGGACACCCTGGCTCAGGAGCTGGCGCTGCTGCAGGACAAGGGAAAGCGCCGCATCGCTGTGCTCGGCAGCCGCCATGTGCCGGTGGTTGCGATCCATCTGATCGAGCTTGTGGCGCGCTCCCTCGTACAGGAGGGGCATTCGCTGATCACGTCCGGCTCGCAGGGGGTCAATGCGGCCGTCATCCGTGGCGTTCTGGAGATCGAACCGTCCCAGCTCACGGTTCTGCTTCCCCAGAGCCTGGATCGTCAGCCGGTCGAAATCCGTGATCTGCTGGATCGGGTGCTGCACTTGATCGAGAAGCCCGAGCAGGATGATCTGCCGTTGCCGATGGCCAGCAGCCTCTGCAATCAGGAGATCATCAACCGCTGCGATCAGCTGATCTGTCTGGCCTTTCACGACAGTGAAACCCTTCTGGCCAGCTGTCGCACCGCCGAGGACATGGGCAAGGTGGTGAGTCTGCTCTATTTCGACTGATCAGTTGCTGATCAGCGCTTTCAGTCCCTCGCTGTAGAGAAGCCCGCTGCAGATGAGTCCGCTGGCCCAGCAGAGTCCACGCAGGGGCGGAACATTGCCGACATAAGCAGCGATGTAGGCCACCCGAAGCGCTGGGTGGGCGAAGGCGGCAACGATGGCAGCAGCGGGAAGCGCTCCGCTATGGAGGGAGCCGATCAGAGCCAGCAGCGCAGCCGGCGCATGCAGGGTGAACGCTTCAAAGCTGTTCTGATGAGCCCAGCTGGCCCGCTTCCCCCAGTCCGGGAAGCGTTCGAACATGGCGCGGGGAGCCGCCATGTCCTGGATCTCGAAGTCGGCAGCTGAGCGGGCAGCGCCCAGGGGAATCAGGCTGGCCAGCACCGTCCCTCCTGCGAGCACCAGGGACCAGGCGTAGGGCGCGGCATCCGTGGCGGTGAACAACTGCAGCAGCGACATGGAGAGCGGTCCCGTAACAGGAGGGTTTCTAAGCTGAAGAGTCGAGCAAACGCGAGCCATGGCCAGCACCTACTCCTTTGATGTGGTGTCCGATTTCGACCGGCAGGAGCTGGTGAACACCCTTGATCAGGTGCGTCGGGATGTGGGAACCCGCTACGACCTCAAGGATTCCAAGACCGAGATCGACCTCGAGGAGACCGAACTGGTGATCACCACCGCCAGTGATATGACGCTTCAGGCGGTGGAGGACGTGCTTCGCGCCAAGGCGACCAAGCGCAATCTTTCGCTGAAGATCTTCGACTTTCAGGACCCGGAGAGCGTCGGTGGCAACCGGGTCAAGCAGGTGGTGAAGCTTCGCAAGGGACTCAGCCAGGAGATCGCCAAGAAGCTGAGCAAGATCGTGCGCGATGAGCTGAAGAAGGTCACTGTGGCGATTCAGGGGGAAAGCGTTCGCATCACCGGCAAGAGCAAGGACGACCTCCAGGTGGCGATCCAGCTGGTGAAGAGCAAGGAGGATGAACTGGATGTCCCTCTGCAGTTCGAGAACTACCGCTGATCCCGATCACTTCGACGGGGTCTCAACGGCCGGCATCGCACCGCAGTACCGGCCGACGGATGGCATCCAGGCCAGCTCCAGCTCGGTTTCCTCATGCTCATCAAGGCTCCTGCCGATGGCCATGGCGGTTCGGCAGGCATCCCTTTGGTTCCCCTGCTGCTCCAGAACAGCAGCCATGGCCATGAAGTCCTGCCACGTGTCCGGGCCCAGCGTTGGCCCTGCTTTGACGGTGGGGATGATCAGAAACGTTCCCACCAACAGCAGGACGGCTCGCCGTCTTGATCTCAGATTGACTTGTGCCATGCTCCGGCCATGAGGCGGCTCACCTGGAACGAGTTTGATCAGGCTGTGCTCGTTCTGAGCAAGCGTTTTCAGGGACATCCTTTCACTGGTGTGCATGGGATTCCACGGGGTGGACTGTGTCTTGCGGTCGCCCTCAGCCACGCGCTGGAACTCCCGATGCTGTCCACCCCGGATTCGGCATGTCTGGTGGTGGATGAGGTCTATGAAACAGGGAAGACCCTGGCGGCGATGCGGCAGGAGCTGCCCGATGCAGTCTTCGCGGTCTGGGTCAGCAAGCAGCCAACGCAGTGGTGGGAGGCGGTGGAAGTCACGGATCGCGATGACTGGCTGGTGTTCCCTTGGGAGAACGCCGAGCGTGCCGGAGTGGACGAACAGGCCTATCGACAGGCTCGTGGACTGGTGTGATGGCGGCAAAGACCATTTACCTCGCCTCGCCGTATGGGTTCTCCGAACAGTGGAAGAGACTGCTGCTGCCGGAATTCATCCAGGCGCTTGAAGCCCTTGGGCTGGAGGTCTGGGAGCCCTTCGCCCGCAACGGTCAGGTGGATCTGGCGGAACCCGGCTGGGCCTATCGCGTGGCCCAGCGTGATGTTCAGGACGTGCGGGATGCCGATGCGCTGTTCGCCATCGTGAACGGAACGCCTCCCGATGAGGGGGTGATGGTGGAACTGGGCGTCGCAATCGCTCTCGGCAAGCCGATCTTTCTGTTCCGCGACGACTTCCGCCGCTGCACGGACTCCGAGCATTACCCGCTCAATCTGATGCTGTTCGCAGGCCTGCCGGAGCAGGACTGGCAGGCCCATGTTCACGAGAGCCTGGCGTCCATCGGCGATCCCTCCAAAGCCCTTGCACGCTGGGCCCGGAACGACGGATCTCTTTCAACGGCCGCTGTCAGCTGAGACGGAATCCCTGAGGGATCAACGCTGCAAGGCGGCGGCTTCCGACGCCGTCGATGTGGATCTCCGCATCGCTGGGCAGCAGTTCCAGCATCACCTGCCGGCAGGCTCCGCAGGGCATGCGCAGGGCTGCGGTGTCCGCCTGATCATCCGTTTCGTCGCTGGCATCGATGCAGCTCACCGCAAGGGATGTGGGCCGCTTTCCCTGGGCAAGAGCGCTCGTCAGAGCCACCCGTTCGGCGCAGATGCTCAACCCGTAGCTGGCGTTCTCCACGTTGCAGCCATCGACGACGCTGCCGTCAGCACAGAGAACCGCCGCACCCACCCGGAAATTGGAGTAGGGGCAATGGGCCCGCTGTGCTGCAGAGCGGGCGCGGATCAGCAGCTGTTCAGGATCGGTCAAGGCAGCGACCTGATGCTGTTTCATCCAGACGGGTGAAGGGTGTGTGCTGGCCGATCGCCACCAGCGTGGATCTGTTGCGGAGACTGAACCGCAGATCCGACCCGATGCTCAGATCGCCCTCCACGACGGCCTTGGCATCGCGGGGCTGCTGGTTGACGGCGGTGGCGACAGGGCCGATCAGGGCCTGGAATGACCAGCGGTAGCTGACGGTTCCGTCCTCTGCAACGACCCCATCCGGTGCCAGCAGGTCGTCGGCCAGCACAGAGAGCCTGCTCTCGATGACGTAGCGGGGTGAAACGTGAACAGCTCCCTCCCGATGCACCTCAAAGGTCTGGCCCTGCACCACACGCACCCCTGGGATGGGTCCGGGCGACCATCGGCTCTGGACGGCCTCGATGGTGCAGAGAAGCGGAGGAACCGCCGGAGTCGCCGCCAGAAGCATCGGAAGCGGTCAGGCAACAGCCGCGAAGCTCTCGCGGAATGCATTCAGGGTTGCGTCGATGTCTGCGTCGGAGTGGGCCAGGGATGTGAAGCCCGCTTCAAAGGCGCTGGGTGCCAGATAGACCCCGCGCTCGAGCATGGCGCGATGCAGCTTGCCGAATCGTTCGGAGTCGGTGGCCTTGGCTTCCTCGAAATTGCGGACAGGGCCTTCACAGAGGAAGAAGCCGAACATGGCGCTGACGCTTCCGCCGGTGATCGGCAGCCCGGCCTCGGCGGCGGCGGCTTTGATGCCGTTGATCAGGGTCTCCGTGGTGGCCGCGAGCTTCTCGTAGGTGCCTGGCTGGCGGAGCAGTTCGAGGGTCTTGATGCCCGCGGTCATCGCCAGAGGATTGCCGCTCAGCGTGCCGGCCTGATACATCGGCCCGGCCGGAGCGACCATCGCCATGATGTCGGCCCGGCCTCCGTAGGCACCGACGGGAAGGCCGCCGCCGATCACCTTGCCCATGGTGGTGAGGTCCGGCGTGACGCCGAAGTGGGCCTGCGCTCCTCCATAGCTGATCCGGAAGCCGGTCATGACCTCGTCGAACACCAGCAGGGCGCCGTGCTCCTTGGTGAGCTCCCGCAGCCCCTCCAGGAAGCCGGGCTCCGGCTGGATGAATCCGGCGTTGCCGACGATCGGCTCGAGGATCACCCCGGAGATGGCGTCAGGGTTCTCGGCGAACAGCTGTTTGACCGCCTCCAGATCGTTGTAAGGGGCGGTGAGGGTGTTGGCCGTGGTGCTGCGCGGCACTCCGGGGGAATCGGGCAGTCCGAGGGTCGCCACCCCCGAGCCCGCTTTCACCAGGAACATGTCCGCGTGGCCGTGGTAGCAACCTTCGAACTTGATCACCTTGTCCCGGCCTGTGAAGGCCCGCATCAGGCGGAGCACCGCCATGCAGGCTTCGGTGCCGCTGTTCACGAAGCGGACCATCTCCACGCTGGGGACGGCGTCGATCACCATCTCGGCGAGGGTGTTTTCCAGGGCGCAGGGAGCTCCGAAGCTGGTTCCCTTCTCGATCGCTTCCTGCAGGGCACTGATCACCTCGGGGTGGGCATGCCCGCAGATCGCCGGTCCCCAGCTGCCGATGTAGTCGATGTACTTGTTGCCATCCACGTCCCACGCATAGGGGCCCTTGACGCGATCGAACACGATCGGCTGTCCGCCCACGGACTTGAACGCACGCACCGGCGAGCTGACTCCACCGGGCATCAGGCCCTGGGCTTCGCCGAAGATGGCCTGGGAGCGGCTGGTGTTCAACACGGAAGTTGTCACGGGAACCGACGCCAAGAGGCTGATGCAAACCGTGCAACATCCTGACCCAGGAACGTCCGGATGCGTCTGGAGTGTGTCTCGATCGCGGCCGCGGCACCCGGAAGCTGTTTAGCTTGACCCCAGCGCAGGTTGAGGTGTGCCCCACGACTGGACAGCGCTGGAGAGGGATCTCCGCCGTCATCTGCCGTCGCGAGCCGTGTTGGCGAAGCGTCAGGACCTGCTCAGCTACGACTGTGACGGTTTGACACTTGAACGCCATCGGCCCCCGCTGGCAGTGCTCCCGGAGACCACCGAACAGGTGTCTCACGTGCTGCGGTTGTGCCGGGATCACCAGGTTCCTTTCGTGGCCCGCGGCAGTGGAACCGGTCTTTCAGGAGGCGCTCTGGTCGATCAGCAGGCCCTGCTGGTGGTGACCAGCCGCATGCGCAGGATTCTTGATCTCGATCTGGAGAACCAGCGCATCACCGTTCAACCCGGCGTGATCAACAGCTGGGTGACCCGGGCGGTTGCGGGAGATGGGTTCTACTACGCGCCCGATCCGTCCAGTCAGGTGGTCTGCAGCATCGGTGGCAACGTCGCGGAGAATTCCGGCGGGGTCCACTGCCTGAAGTACGGGGTCACCAGCAACCACGTCCTCTCCCTGGAAGTGGTGCTTCCCGATGGAACGGTGACGCAGCTCGGCAATGGACTGGCGGAATCAGCTGAGCTGGATCTGCGAGGGGCCTTCATCGGCAGCGAGGGCACCCTCGGGATCGCGACGGCGATCACGCTGCGTCTTCTGCGGGCGCCGGAGTGCGTGAACGTGCTCCTGGCGGACTTCGAGACGATGGAGGCTGCCGGCGAGGCGGTGCGGGCCGTCACCGCGGAAGGACTGCTTCCGGCGGGCATGGAGATCATGGACAACGTCACGATCAACGCCGTGGACGATTTCTTCGGCTACGACGAGTACCCCCGCGATGCGGCCGCGGTGCTCCTGATCGAGCTGGATGGCCAGGTGGCGGAAGTGCAGGCCTCAGCGGAGCGGGCTGAGCAGTTGTGTCGTCATGCCGGGGCCCGCGGCCTGCGCCTTGCTCAGGACCCCACGGAGTGCGCGGTGCTCTGGAAAGGGCGCAAGTCGGCCTTCTCCGCCGTGGGAAAGATCACTCCCACCTATTACGTCCAGGATGGCGTTGTTCCCCGCAGCAGCCTGCCGTCCGTGCTGGCCGCCATCGAACGCCTGAGCCAGGATCACGGACTTCCCGTCGCCAATGTCTTTCACGCCGGCGACGGCAACCTTCACCCCCTGATTCTCTACGACGCCGGTGAGCCGGAGGCGGAGTCGCGGGTGAAGCAGCTGGGCGCCGCCATCCTGAAGGAATGTCTGGCAGTGGGTGGCAGCATCAGCGGCGAGCACGGGATCGGGGCGGACAAGCGGTGCTACCTCGACTGGATGTTCGAGCCGGACGATCTCCAGACCATGGCTCTGCTGCGCAGCGCCTTCGATCCGGACGGCCGGGCCAATCCGGGCAAGGTCCTTCCGACTCCGAGGACCTGCGGCGAGTCCGCGAAGCGATCGGTGACGCTTCCCACCGGGGTTGAGGTCTTCTGATTCCCCTGCTGTCCGTTCAGATCAGTCGGTCGTCTTCGTCCTCCTCATCGGCGGGTGGCCAGTCGAGATCGACGGACACGGGGGCATGATCACTGGGCTGCTCGTTGCCCCGCTCCTGTTTGTGGATGACGCAGCAGCGTGCCAGTTCCAGCAGTTCATCACACAGATAGATGTGGTCGATGCGCCAGCCGCGGTCCCGGTCCCAGGCTCCGGTGCGGTAGTCCCACCAGCTCCAGTGGCCGCTGTCGGGTTCGAAGACCCGGAAGACATCCTGCAGCCGGTCACCGAGAGCGGCCTTGAGTGCCTCGCGCTCGGCTGAGCTGGCCATGATCCCCCCCGTCAGTCGGTCGGGGTCATGAATATCGCGGGCCTCCATCGCGATGTTGAAGTCCCCCACCATGCACAGGGGCTCACCCCGTTCCGCCTGCGCGTCCAGATACCGACGCAGGCAGGCCAGCCAGCTCAGTTTGTAGGGGTATTTCTCCGATTTGAGCCCTGAACCGTTGGGCACATAGAGGTTCAGCACCCGGACACCGTCAAGCCTGGCGCTGATCACCCGCTTCTGTTCGCTCAGGGTTCTGGCGTCGGAATCATCGGGAAGCTCGCCGATGAATCCGCAGCGGACGTCCTCAAGCGCCTCGCGACTCACCATGGCCACACCGTTGTAGGCCTTCTGACCATGGATGCTCACCCGCCACCCCGCCGCTTCAAAGGCCTTGAGGGGAAACTGCGGATCATCCACCTTGGTTTCCTGCAGGCAGAGCAGATCGGGCTGGTTGGTCTCCAGCCAGCTCAGCACCTGGTCAAGCCGGGTGCGCACGGAATTGACATTCCAGGAGGCGATCTGCACGGCGCTGTGGCGTCTGGTCGAGACGCTTAGCATTCAACGATCGTTATCTGCAGGGATGATCCTCCGGTTCACCTCCGTCGCTCTGGTGTTGCTCGCCCAGGTCCCTGCGGTTCAGGCCCAGGTGGAAACCCAGTACCAGAACAGGGAGGAGCGTGAGATCTACGGAAGCGGCGCTCAGGGTTCCGAAAGCGGTTCGATCCTCGATGCCACCAACCCCATGGATCTGATCAACCGCATCCGACAGGCAGGTTCTCTCGACGACGCCACACCCCCTGCCGACGCCATCGATGCCGCGCTCAAGGCGCTGGAACTGCAGCCTGCGGAAGAGAAGCAGGTCGCCCAGCCCTGATCCGCAGGGCACTCAATCCCCAGGATGAGGCCAGCGTGTCGATGAGCTCATCGGCGTCACCCTCGTTGCCTCGTCTCTGGCGTGCCTTCTCAAGCAGATCACTCACCTCCTCCGCCTTCCCCTGTTCCTGGCGCAGCATGGCCAGAGCCAGAAGCGGCCGGGCATCCGTCGGTGACTCCTCAGCCAGCTGTTGATAAAGCCCGGCAGCGGCGTTGACCTGCCCACTCCGGCGCTGCAGGTCCGCGAGGAGCATTCCCATGTCCCCACGTCGCCCTGGCCCAAGGTTCTGGAAGCGTTGTGTGAGCAACTGAAGCGCCTGGGTCGTGCGTCCGTCCTGGATCTCCACGAGAACGCGCAGTTTGAGCACCTCCGGATGATCGGGGTGCAGCCGCAGCAGTTGATCGAGGTCCGTTCGGGCTCCACGGCTGTCGCCGTTCAGCCGACGCAGGTCCGCCATCAGCAGAGCCAGTCCCAGGGATCCCGGTTCCTTCTCCAGGAGTGGGTGCAGCACCTGCTGCGCCTCCTGAAGTCGGCCCAGGGCCAGAAGTCTCTCCAGAAGCTGGCGCTGACCCTCGTCATCGAGTTGCTCATCCCCGAGCTTCTGCATCAGATCGCTGACCTCCCGGTCCACCACCAGACGGCTGCCGCGGGCTGCTGTCTGCGGAGCGAATGATGCGGCCGTGAGCCAGCCCACCAGGCCGGCTCCCAGGAGAGCTCCCGCCAGCAGGATCAGGCGGAGCGGGCGGGGCATCACAGCGCTGTCTGTGAGAGGAAGTCTGAAGAGGATTCAGGGTGCTGGCTACAGTCGGCCTGCGGGTTTTGCCGCCGCCCCAATCAATTTCATGCGCAACCACCCGATTCCCCCGGTCACCGAACCGCTGCAGTACCGGGCGATCGGTTTGGTCCGCGGGACTTACACCCCGAAAGAGCCCGAGCAACTGACGCGAGGAGCCTTGCTCGACAGCAACGGCGTCGAACTGGAGACAGTGGTGCTCGGACGGGTGCTGACCCTGATGCGTCGGCATCTGGCCATGGATCAGTCCCATCTCTGGGTGGTCTACCCACGCTGCAGGGAGAGCGATCAACTGCACCTGCAGATCGCCGGGATCTGGGAGCCCAGCAGCCTCGACCCGGATCAGAGTGATGCCGATGACACCCTGCCGGAAGGGGATGACTACTTCTCAATCCGAGGTGAACTGATCTTCACCAAACCCGAAACGGGTGAGCTTGTCGTGAAGGTGCGTCAGCAACCCCGTGCGGATGGAACCCGCCCGCTTCCCTTCAAGCTGCAGATGAAGGGCGAACTCCCCCTGGAGCATCTGCGTCATTTCGTCAGTCTGGACATCCGCCGGCAGGGGCAGGAGCTGCATCTCGAGCGTCATGAGGTGATCGCACCGATGCCCACGCGGGGTGGCAAGACCAAGGGGGGGCGCGGCCAGGGGGGGCGGCGCGGTGCGGCGGCACCCCGGAGCACCCGGGCCCGCGGCTGATGGCGGAGGGCCAGGGATCCACGGGCACCCTCAGGGCCGCCATCGTCGTCGCAGCCATCACGGGGCTCGGTGCCTTCGGCCCGGTGATGGGGATCTCCCCGGCCTGGATTGTCGTGGTGGTCGGAGGCGGTCTGGTGGCTCTCAGTGTCGATGCCGCCAGCTGGCAGGGGATGGGTGGTCATCTGCTTGCTGAAGCGATGCCCGGTGGTGAGGGGCGACTGCGCCGCATCGCCGTTCATGAGGCGGGTCATCTGCTCATCGCCGAAGCGGAGGAGCTTCCGGTACAGCGGGTGATGGTGGGAACCCTGGCGTGTCTGCGCGCGGGGCTGCGCAGCAGTGGAGCCACGGAGTTCACCGTTCCGGAGAGTGTGCGGATGCCGCTGGAGGATCTACGACGCTGGAGCCGTGTCCTTCAGGCCGGCATCGCCGCTGAGACCGTGATCTACGGCTCGGCTCGTGGTGGTGCCGATGACAGGGCCCTGCTGGGCCGCCTCTGGGGGCTCTCGGGGCATGACGTCGCCACGGCGCAGCGGGAGCAGCGTCGCGCCCGCCGCGAAATCGAGCAGCAGCTGCGCCAGGACCGTTCCCAGCTGGAGGATCGCGTCGGAACGCTTCTGGCGGAGGCTCCGAGGCTCGGACGATGAACGGCTCCCCGCCCTTCCATGGTCGTCCTCTTCACATCGACTGTCCGACAGGGGTGGCGGGGGACATGCTGCTGGCGGCCCTGCTCGATCTTGGCGTCCCTGAGGCGGTGATCGAGACGGCTCTGGCGGATCTGGGCCTCGCCGGTCTCTACCAGCTCCGGAGCGAGGAGAGTCGCAGTTCCGGCCTGCGGGGTCTCCGCATCACGGTGAAGGCTCTCGAGCCGGAGCCCCCCCATCGTCAGTGGGCGGACATCCGTCAGCAGATCGAGGCAGCACCGCTGACTCCCGCTCTGCAGCAACGCGTGCTGGCGGTGTTCGAGGCTCTGGCGGAGGCGGAGGCCGCAGTGCATGGCACCAGCCCCGAATCGGTGCACTTCCATGAAGTGGGTGCCATGGATGCGCTGGTGGACGTGGTGGGGGTCTGTGCCGCCATGGAGCATCTGGCGCCCCTGCGTGTCACCTGCACGGCACCTCCTGCAGGACACGGCAGCGTGAGGTCAGCCCATGGGCAGCTGCCTGTTCCTGTGCCGGCGGTGCTGGAGCTGGCCCGGCGCCGGCAGATCCCGCTGCGTCATGACGGTGATCTGCCGGCCGGTGAGCTCACCACACCCACCGGTCTGGCGCTGCTGTCGGTGCTGGTGGATCACTTCTCTCCGCCCCAGCGGCTCACACCAGGGGCGATCGGCATCGGTCTCGGCCATCGGGAACTGGATCGTCCCAACCTGCTGCGGCTCATTCAGCTGAAGCCCCAGATCCCTGAGCAGGAGCCTGCATTCTCGGGAACCGATGGCTCTGATCCGGTCCCGCGCTGGCAGCCGCTGGTGGTGCAGGAAGCCTGGATCGATGATGCGACACCGGAGGACCTCGCTCTGCTGCTGGCGGCGCTGCAGCGGGGAGGTGCCGTGGATGCGGCCTCGACGCCGCTTCAGATGAAGAAGGGGCGCCCCGGTCAGTCGGTTACGGCTCTGGTGCTTCCGGATCGGGCTGCCGCCCTGCGTGAGATCTGGTTCGGCAGCAGCCCCACGATCGGTCTGCGGGAACGGGATCAGGGGCGCTGGCTGCTGCCCCGGCGAAACGGCATCCTTCACACGCCCTGGGGCGCGCTCCGGGCCAAGCAGGTCCGACGTCCGGACGGCAGTTGCACGGTCAAGCCGGAGGCAGATGATCTGCAGCGGCTCAGTCAGGACAGCGGACAAACCATCGCCGCCCTGCGGGCCTCCCACGCTGGCTGGGCGTTCAGCAGTGATCAGCCCTGGTCCTGGACATGAGCTGGCTTCGCAAGCCCAGCCTCTGGATCACCCTGGCCAGCCTCGGGTTCATGGCCGTGGCGCTGCATCAGCAGTCCGGCCAGCTGATGGACCAGAGCCTTGATGGTCGGGGTTGGGCCTGGTTGCTGCTCGGGATGGGCCTGACCTGGGCCAGCATCCTGTTCAACGGTCTGGCCTGGTGCGTGCTGGTGGCCTGGCTCGGTCATCCGCCGGATGAAGTCGCTCTGGTTCCGCTGTTCGTCCGCAGCAACCTTCTCAAGTACCTGCCAGGTGGCATCTGGCATCTGCTGGAGCGGGTCCGGGTGCTGCGCGGCTCCATCGGGGCGGGCCCCGCCCTGGCGACGGTGATCCTGGATCCGCTGCTCATCGTGGTGGCGTCGCTGCTGCTTCTGCCTCTCGGGGGCTGGCAGGGAGGTCTGATGCTGCTGGCGCCGCTGCCGGCTCTGCTGATGCTGCCGCGCTGGCGGGAGCCGCTGCTGCAGAGACTGGAACGTCGCAAGGCGGAGCAATTGCAGAGCTCTGCCGGTGGAGACCTTGCCGAGCATGCATCTGGAAGCGGGCGCGGCGACTACCCCTGGGCGCCCCTGGCTGCTCAGCTGGGATTCGTGCTCACCCGGTTCGCCGGTTTTCTCTGCTGCGTTCAGGCATTTCAACTGCAGCAACCCTCCCTGCCTGTCTGGCTTGCGGCCTTCGCTCTGGCCTATGCCGTGGGTCTGGTGGTGCCTGGGGCACCTGGAGGACTTGGTGTGTTCGAAGCCACGCTGCTGCTGCGTCTCGGCAGCACCGTGCCGGAAGCTCCACTCCTGGCCGCCGTGCTCAGTTACCGGGTGATCTCCACCCTGGCGGATGTCGTCGCAGCGCTGTCGGTTGCCGCCGACAGCGCCCTGCTGCGACGGTTGAAGGCCCATCCCTGATCACCGCCATGGATGCCGCGCCTCCGCTGCCGCTCCCCTGTCCGCTGCAGGCCGGCTGGGAGCTGGTGCGGACGATCGAGCTGCCCAGGACCCTCGCTGATGGTCGGCCCCTGGGTGGGGTCTCAGCGGCGGCCTACCAGCGAAAGCAGGATCGCCTCTGGTTGCTCAGCGATGCACCCATCGGGCATCTGGTGCCCTGGGGTGGACTCGCCCAGGTGCTCCGGGGCCAACGGGACCTGCTGCGACCCGGCCGCAGAGTGCTGCTGAAGGGAGGCGATGGCCAGCCTCTGACCCAGGACTTCGATGGTGAGGGGCTGGTGGTCCAGGGCCGTCAGGCCTGGATCGCCAGTGAGGGGCGCCGTTCCTTGGAACGTCCGCCCCGGTTGATCCAAATTGACCTCGGCAGCGGTCGGCTGCGGCAGGAGCTGCCGATGCCCGAGGCCTGGCGGGCCACCACTGGGCAGGGCCTTGGCTCCAACAAAGGCCCGGAATCACTCACGGCCCTCGGCCCCGGGGACCTTCTGCTGGCGGCGGAGGCGCCGTTGCTGCAAAACCAACCCGGAGATGGAATCAGCCTGATGCGCCGCCGTCCCGGTGATGCGATCCGCTCCGCAGGGGCGCTTGATTCGGGTGCCTACGGCCGCCATGACGGACTGACGGAACTGCTCGCCCTGCCACTTCGGCAGCAGCTGCTGGGACTGCGGCGGGGGTTTGAGATGCCGGATCAATGGTCGGCCTGGCTTCAGCTGTTCGCCTTTCCCGATCCGCAGGGTCCTCCATTGCAGCCGATCATCGGCTGGAACCTGCTGGAGGCTGGCCTGCCTCCAGATAACTGGGAAGCCATGGCGGTGGGCCCCACGCTGTCGGATGGACGACAGACGCTGGTGTTGGCCAGTGATGACAACTTCAATCCGCTTCAGTCAAGCTGGATTGCGGTGCTGACTCCCCGCCGCACCGCTGCTTGCACCGATTGAGGCTTGACCGATGCGCCGTCGTTCCGTGCTCTCCCTGCTCGGCCTCGGCGGAGCCGGTGTGTTGACGGCCAAGGGACTGTCGGGCTGCATGGAGCAAGGGGGCAACAGCAGTGCGGCCAAAGGATTTCCGTTTCATCCGGTGCGGGTGCCCTTGCCGGTGGACAGTGATGGCCTCAACGCCTCGGAGCAGCGGGCCACCTACCGGGAGCTGGCGGTGGAGGACCGGCTGACGGTCCCGGAGGGATTTCGGTCCCAGCTGCTGGCGGCATGGGGCGATCCACTCGGCGACAGCCGCTTCGGGTTCAACAACGATCACCTCGGCTTTGTCCAGCACGGTCCGGACCGGGCATCGATGACGGTGAACTTCGAATACATCAGCGCCGTGCCCTGGGTGCAGGGCTTCGAGGAGGTGGTGGGTAAGCCTCTGCCCTTCGCAGACCTCGTGTCTGTTCTGCAGCCCAGCGATGGCGTCATCGACTGCGGTGAACTGCCGGCCGGCGACCGACGTCTGCAGCAGATCCGTGCGGTCGCGGATGAAGCGATGACCGATCTCGGGATCGGGGTGATGACCCTGCAGCGGGATGGTCAGGGTCAGTGGCAACGGGCGCAGGGCGCCCAGGATCGCCGTATCACGGGGATCAGTGGTCTTGAGGACCCCAAGCAGCAGCTGCTCAGCACCGGTCCGGCAACCGCGGTGTTCACGGCCGGTAAACGGCAGGGCTACGACGATGGCCTGGGCGACAGGATCGTCGGCACCTTCGCCAACTGCGGCGGTGGCATCACGCCCTGGGGAACGGTGCTCAGCGCTGAGGAGAATTTCCAATCCCAGGTGCCGGAACCGGTTTATGCCGATGGCAGTGCGGCCGCACCTTCACAGCGTCCCTTGGTCTGCCGGAAAGGAAAACTGGGTGGGCTGGGCAATGTCTACGGACTGGCGGGCAACAAGTACGGCTGGATGGTGGAGGTGGATCCGACCTCGGCTGGCCGGGCAGCGGTGAAGCACACGGCCCTCGGCCGCTTCCGCCACGAAGCCGTGGCGGTTCGGGCTGAAGCCGGCAAGCCGCTTCAGGTGTATTCGGGCTGTGATCGCCGCGGTGGGCATCTCTATCGCTTCGTCAGCACGGACCGTGTCGAAACGGTCCAGGACAAGCGGAATTCACGGTTGTTCGAGGCTGGCGAGCTTCAGGTGGCGCGCTTCCGTGCCGATGGCAGTGGTGAATGGCTGGCGGTGACACCGGAGGCCGAGGTGAATCCTTTCCGTCCAAGCCGTTTCAGCGATGCGGATCTCGGCTGTCCTGTGGAGCTGCCCCACAGCGATCGCAGTCAGGCGGGAGCGGAACTCTTCCGGGAGGATGCGGCTGTCGAGGACTACTGCCGCCGTTTCGCCACCCTGTCGGATCTGTACCGGGGTGAGGGCGAGGCGCTGCAGGGGGCGATTCTGGTGGATGCCCACCTGGCGGCCAGCGCGATCGGGGCGACCCCCACGGCCCGTCCGGAGGACACCAAGATCGATCCGATCAGTGGAGATCTGCTGATCGCTTTCACCTCCGGATCCCCCGGATCGACAGGGGGTGCTGACCCTGCCGTGTTCCAGGGACCCGACGGACAGAGCAGCTGGCCCAACGGATGGGTGATGCGCCTGAGTGAGTCCGGCCAGAACCGCTTCACCTGGCGCATGGCTGTGACCGGTGGAACCCCCTGGGCCGGCGGTCTCGGTTTCACCAATCCCGACAATGTCGCGCTCGACAGCAAGGGAAACCTCTGGATCGTCACCGACCGTTCGATGAAGTCGTCAGCGGGCGATGTGTTCGGCAACAACAGCTGCTGGTTCGTTCCCCGCAAGGGCAGCCAGGAGGAACAGGCGGCCTGCTTTGCCACGGGACCGATGGAGTGCGAGGTGACGGGGGTGTGCCTCGATCAGGCCGAGTCGTCGCTGTTTCTGGCGGTTCAGCATCCCGGTGAGGTGAACGGCAGCCGGGCTCGGGGGGATGAGGAGGTTCAGGCCCACGAGCTGCAGGATCGTGATGGTGGCGTTTTCCAGCAACTGCGCACAGTGCCGCTGGGGTCCAACTGGCCGGCTCAGGCTCCGGGCCGGCCCCCCCGTCCGGGCGTCGTGGCGATCCGCCGCCTCAACGGTCAGCCTTTGCTGGAGGCCTGATCGAGGCTGGGCACCAGGGCCATCGATGCCACCAGCCCCAGCACCAGGATCATCAGTGCCGGCAGCAGCGCCTCCGCCAGCCGCTCGTCACTGGCGTACTGATAGACACGCACGGAGAGCGTGTCGAAATCAAAGGGCCGCAGAGCGAAGGTCAGCGGCAGTTCCTTCACGGTGTCCACGAACACCAGCAGCAGTCCCACCGTCAGGGGACCCCGCAGGAGCGGCAGATGCACCCGCTGCAGCACCTGCTGCCAGTTGAACCCCATCCCGGTGGCCGCTTCATCGAGACTGGGGCTGATGCGTTCCAGGGCGGCATCCAGGCCGCCTTTGGCCACGGCCAGGAAACGGTCGCCGTAGCCCCAGAGCAGCAGGACCAGCGGGGCCAGCTGCCAGGGGCCGCCGGTGAGCAGCAGAGCCAGTGCCAGCACGGTGCCGGGCACGGCGTAGCCCATGCCGGCCAGGAAGGTGAGGCTCTGCAGCCAGCGGGCTTCACTCCAGCGCTTGGCGATCGCCAACAGCAGGGCCGTGACCACAGCCAGGACGGCGGCGGCCAGCGCCAGCAACAGGCTGCGGAGACTGAGCTGCCAGAGGTCGGCCTCCAGGTTGCCTGCCAGCTGTTCGAGATTCGTGGCGGCCCAGATCAGCGGCGTCCCCAGGCTCAGCAAAGGCGGAATCAGAGTCAGCAGCTGGGCCACGAGTGCCCGAGGCCCCTGCAATGTCCAGGCTGTGGCATCGCCTCCGGCCACACCGTCACTCCAGCGGCGGCTGCGACGCCGCAGCCGCCGTTCGCACACCACCAGAGTCAGCACGATCACCAGGGTGATCAGGGCCAGGGTGATGGCACCGGTTGGATCGCTTTCGGCCTGCCAGGCCTCCAGGATGCCGGCCGACAGGCTGGGGATGCCGAGGAGCTGAACAGCTCCCAGCTCGTTGACGATCTCCATGCCCATCAGGGCGACACCGGCTCCGATCGCCGGAAGCGCGATCGGCAGCGCGACCCGCCGAAAGGCGGCCCATGGACCGATCCCGAGGCTGCGGCAGGCCTCCAGCTGCCGTCTGCCGCTCATCGCGAAACTTTCTGTGCTCAGCAGAAACACGTAGGGATACGTGGACAGAGCCATGACGGCGATGCCCCAGGCCAGGCCGTGGATGCGCCAGCCCTGGCGGCTGCCCAGATCCACCAGCGTCGCTGACAGCAGATAGGCCGGGGTGGCCAGGGGGATCAGCTGAGCGATGCGCAGCCAGCGACGGCCGGGAAATCGGCAGTTGATCAGCAGCCAGCCGTTGGCGGTGCCGATCAAGGTTCCGGCGATGGCACTGCCCAGCAGCAAGCTCAGCGTGCCGCGGATCTGAAGGCCACCATCCGGGCCCAGGCTGCCGAGACCGTCGCGGATTCCCTGCAGTCCCTCCCCGATGAGGTTCAGCAGGGGCCAGATCGCCAGCAGAGCAAGCCCGGCAGCCGTGAGTCCCAGCAGCCGACGACTCATTGCCAGCCGTTGGCAGCCATCAGCTCGACGGCTTTGGCATTCAGCTCACCGAGCCGCTGCGCCGACACCGCTGCCGGCTGGAACGGGCCCCAGGCCTTCACAACAGGATTGTTGCCGAGGTCGCGCAGGGGATATTCATGATTGGCCGTGGCGTAGCCCTCCTGAGCCTGATCGGAGCTGAGGAACTCCAGGAAGCGTCGGGCGGCGTCGGGGTTGCGGCTGGCACGGGTCACGCCACCACCGGTGATGTTCACGTGGACGGGGTCGGGCCAGCGCACTGACACCCTGCTGGAAAGGGCCAAGTCAGCGTCGCCCTTGTCACCAGCCTGCATGCGGCCGAGGTAGTAACTGTTGGCCAGAGCGACGCCGCAGTCGCCCTGAGCGACGGCCCGGATCATGGGCGTGTCACTGCTGAACACCGGCTGAGCCAGGTTGGCCACCATTCCCTGAATCCATTGCGTCGTCTCCTGCTCCCCGCGGGTGTCCAGCATGAATGCCACCAGCGACTGGTTGTAGACGCTGCGACGGTTTCGCAGGCAGAGCCTGCCCTTGAGAGCTGGAGCTGCCAGGTCTTCATAGCGGCTCACCTCGTTGGCCTTCACCTTCTCGGCATTGAACATCGGCGCCCGCAGCCGGCGTGTGAAACCGAACCAGCGGTTCTTGCTGTCGCGCAGATCGGCCGGAACCGACCGGTTGAGCGTTTCCGACTCGATGGGCTGAAAAAGATCCATCCCGGTCGCGCGATCGAGACGGGCCGCATCCGCAAGAATCAGGACATCCGCAGGGGAGTCCGCACCTTCCTTGGCGAGACGTTGAATCAGGGCGTCATCCTTGGCTTCCAGGAGCTTCACCTGGATGCCTGTTTCCTGCGTGAAGCGGTCGTAAAGCTGCTTGTCGGTGTTGTAGTGGCGTCCTGAATAGACACCGATCTCCGTCGATTCCTTGCTGTCGCAGGCGATCAGCAGGATCGCGATGGACACGGCCAGAGAGGCCTGTGCCGCCACTTTGCAAAAGCGGTACTTATTGAGAATGAAATGCATTCGCGGCATTGCTCTTTGCGAACGATACGCAATAGCGATACCCCGCTCCGCGGTCTCTCCGTTCGGCTGTTACACGACGAAAAAAAATCCCCCGCCAGAGGCGAGGGAAGTGTGGTGAATCGAGTTGATTGCTTCGAGGAATCAGCGACGCTGGTCGCGAACCGGGATCGGAATCAGAACAGGCTCCCGCAGGCCACCACCGCTGTTGTCATCGTCGGAATCGGCCAGCAGCCAGAGCAGCAGACTTGTCACCAGCAGAAGGGCAACCAGGGTGATGGGCTCTGCCATGGGGGTGTTCTCCATCTCGACACATTAGTCAGTTCAGCCCGTTTCCGCTCGATCCGGCGGAGGGTGTGCCGGCGGCTTCCTCATCCACGCAGGCCTGGAGCTGTTGCCGCAGGGTGTCGTGATCGATGTCGCGTCCGATCAGCACAAGCTGGTTCTTGCGTTCGCCGGTCCAGTCGGTGTCGTCAATCGAAAAGCGCTTTCCTGCGAGATGGAACACGTGACGTCGTTCGCTTTCGTTGAACCAGAGAATGCCCTTGGCGCGGAACACCTCAGCGGGCAGCTGATTGTCCAGAAAGTTCTGGAACCTTCGCAGGGCGAAAGGCCCATCACTCTGGAACGACAGCGACGTGAAACCGTCGACGGCCAGGTGATCCGAGTGGCTGTGGCCGTGGTCGTGGCTGTGGTCGTGGCCGTGGTCGTGATGGCTGTGGCTGTGGTCGTGATGGTCGTGGCTCGTGGCCGTGGTCGTGGTCGTGGTCGTGATGCTCGTCTTGCGTCGACACCTTGTCCGACTCGAACAGACCGACGCTGAGCAGCAGAGGCAGCGGCACGTCCCCCTGGGTGGACCGCAGGATGCGGGCATCGTTCTTCACCTCCCGGAGCTGCTGTTCAACGGTCTGTAACCGCTCCTCCTCCACGAGGTCACACTTGTTCAGCATCAGGATGTCCCCGTAGACCACCTGGGCCCGCCCGACCTGGGTGTCGAGAACGCTCTGGTCGAAGTTCTCCGCATCGATCAGCGTGATGATCGAGTCCAGTCGCGTCTGGTCGCGCAACTCGCTGCCGAGGAAGGTCATCGCCACCGGCAGAGGATCGGCCAGACCAGTGGTCTCCACAACGATGTAGTCCAAGTCCTCTGGACGTTCAAGCACCCGCTCCACCGTCTGCATCAACTCGTCGTTGATCGAGCAGCAGATGCAGCCGTTGCTCAGCTCCACCATCTCCTCTCCTGTGGAGACGATGAGTTCGTTATCGATGCCGATCTCACCGAATTCATTCACCAGCACAGCGGTCTTCACGCCCTGCTGATTGCTGAGAATGTGGTTGAGCAGAGTGGTTTTCCCGGCACCGAGGAAGCCCGTGAGAATCGTCACCGGGACCCCAACCGGGGCTGATGCTGCAGTCATGAGATCTGCCCTGTTGAGCTCATGCTGGCAGCAGAGCGTCGATGGCTGCCGAAAGCTCGGCGTCCATCGTGCTCAGGCCTCCCAGATCGTGGGTGGAGAGTTCGATCTTCACTCGGTTGTAGACGTTGCTCCAGTCGGGGTGGTGCTGACGGGATTCGGCCAGCAGTGCCACGCGGCTCATGAAACCGAAGGCTTCCACAAAGTCGCTGAACACAACGCTGCGCCGCATGGCGGTGTCGCCCACCTCCCAGGCGGGACGCTCCTGTTGAAGCTGCTGGCGTTGTTCAGGCGTGAGCAGGGTCGGCATGCCGAGAGGGGGATCCTGGTGAGTTCATTCTCCTGCCAGGTCGTGCAGTCGGTCCACCAGCAGATCCACCTCCGTGTTGACACCACCGTCGCCGGCCCAGGCCTCCGGGTCATGTCGGGCCTGGATCGCTTCGTTGAGCCGCGTGCTGTTGCGACGGGCCAGCAGTGTGGTCGTGTCGCTGGAGCGGGAAGGCTGCTGCACGTCAGGTTTCAGGGTGCCGATGAGGTGGCAGGCAATGCGGCGCTGATGGGGAGCTCGGCGGTGCTCCCAGAGGTAGACCGCCTGCCAGGTGCCGAGCAGCAACCGTCCGTTCTCCACGCTGAGACTGAGGGCCTGACAGGTGAGAGCTGTCCGGATGTGCGCCGGCATGTCGTCCGGCCCTTCATCGTCGTGGAGGTAAGCCCTGGACTCCGGAACCATGTCGTCCATCCAGGCGGCGAGGTCCTTGAGAACCCGGGGGTCAGCGTTCTCGTTGATGGTGAGACTGGCACTCGTGTGCAGGCAGGTGAGGTTCAGCACCCCTCGGGCGATGCCACTGGTGGCGATCCAGCGGCTCAGGGCCGGATCGATCCGGGAAAAGCCACGACCGTTGGTGCTGAAGTCCAGCGTTTGCAGTGCCTGATGGCTCAGGGGAGTGATTCCAGACGTCATGACGGAATGGACATGATCTCTTCAGCGTGGCGCTGCTCGCGATCAAGCGCCTGCCTGCTGCAGGCTGGTGCCGCTCCGCACCCCGTCCATGTCCGCATCCACGCCAGCGGATCTCACACTTCTCTTCGATGGCGGCTGTCCTCTCTGTCTTCGCGAGGTTCACTTTCTGCGTCGTCGTGACCGCGATGGACGCATGGCTTTCGTCGACATCGATGCGTCGGATTACGACCCGGACCTTCATCAAGGAGTCAGTTATCGCGAGGCCATGGGCCGCATCCATGCGATCACGGGCGATGGAACCATCCTTCGGGATGTGGCGGTGTTCCGCGAGGCCTATCGACTGATCGGCCTGGGCTGGATCTATGCCCCCACGCGCTGGCCGTTGATCGGGACCCTGGCGGATTGGGCCTATCGCGTCTGGGCTGCACGGCGTCTGCAGGTCACCGGGCGCCAGAGTCTGGAGGTGCTGTGTGCAGATCGCTGTCAGCCCTTGAGAGTCGATCAGGCTGGTTAGGGTCGAAACAGTTGTGGATCTCCCGTGGCGTCAACGGCCTGGAAGCGCCTGGGTGACCATCTCAGAAAAACCCAGCTGCTCGGATCGATCCAGTCGGCGCTCTACTGGGATCAGAACACCCGCATGCCGAGTGGGGGGGCAACCTGGCGCGGTGAGCAGCTCACGCTTCTGGCCAGCGAGCTGCATGCCCGTCAGAGCTCAGAGGCCTATGCAGATCTGCTGGCCGATGCGCGCTCGGAATGGTCCGGTTCCGACGATGTCAACGGCAGTGGCGGGCATGGCCGGAATCTCGATCTGCTTGAAGAGGATCTGAGACGGCAGCAAGCGCTGGATCCTTCCCTGGTGGCCTCCCTGGCCACAGCGAAGGCCGATGGTTACGCCCGTTGGCAGGTGGCACGCCAGCGCTCGGACTTCAGCCTGTTCAGTGGAGCGCTTCAAACTCTGATCGATCTGCGTCAGGAGCAGGCGCGTCAGCTGGCGGAGCCTCGCTCCTGCTGGGAAACGCTGGCACAACCGTTTGAGCCCGATCTGAGCCTTGACCGGCTGCAGCAGCTGTTTGCACCTCTGCGGGAGCGACTCCCGGCACTGATCGACAGTCTGGATCGGGAGCAGCGCCCGTCCACCGCTGGCTGGGACCTGCCGGAGCAAGCTCAGCAGCGGCTCTGCGAGGAATTGCTGCAGGAGTGGGGACGAGATCCCTCGATCACCTGTCTGGCCCGTTCTCCCCATCCGTTCTCCATCACCCTCGGCCCATCCGACTACCGCATCACCACCCGGGTGGTGAGCGGTCAGCCGCTTTCGTGTTTTCTGGCAACGGCTCATGAATGGGGGCACTCGCTGTATGAGCAGGGTCTTCCGAATCAGAGTCATCAATGGTTCGCCTGGCCTCTCGGCCAGGCGACATCCATGGCTGTGCACGAAAGCCAGTCCCTGTTCTGGGAAAACCGGGTCGCTCGCAGCCGATCCTTCGCGGAACGGTGGTGGACGCGTTTCGCCGACGTGGGAGCGCCGCTGACCTGTGGTGAAGATCTCTGGCGCTCGATGAATCCACTCGCTCCCGGGCTGAATCGGGTGGAAGCGGATGAACTCAGCTACGGCTTGCACATCCTGATCAGAACCGATCTTGAGATCGCTCTTCTTGAGCAGGGTCTGAAGGTGGCTGACCTGCCGGCTGAATGGAACCGCCGTTACACCGAGCTGCTTGGTGTCACTCCCGTCAATGACGCCGAAGGTTGCCTACAGGATGTCCACTGGAGTGAAGGGCTCTTCGGTTACTTCCCCTCCTACCTCCTGGGTCACCTGATCAGTGCCCAGCTGGGCGAGGCGATGACCGCCGAGATCGGAGCTCCGGAGGATCATGTGGGCCGTGGTGATGTGCGACCCCTGCTGAGTTGGCTGCGTCAGCACGTTCATCCCGTCGGCAGAGCCGTCAATGCTGAGGATCTGGTGGAGCAGGTCAGTGGTGCCCCCCTGAGCAGCGCTCCCTTCCTTCGTTATCTCGAGGGCAAGCTGAGCACCCTGGCAGACAGGGGGGCGATTGCCCTGTTCTGACCGTCCCGGGGGCTTGCCGGCGGTCCCCCGTAGGATCCCGGCGCTGTTGACCGCCGTTCATGGCCAACCTCGATCAGGCTCCCAGCCGCAGCATGCCCAACCTGCTGCACGTGCTGCCGGCCTTCGCTGACGAATCCGAGCTCCGCCTCAACACGATCGTGGAGCTCAACTCCAACACGATCAACAAATACGAGCTGATCACCGAGACCGGGCATCTGAAGCTGGATCGCGTCGGCTACTCCTCACTGGCTTACCCCTTTGCCTACGGCTGCATACCCCGCACCTGGGACGAGGACGGTGACCCGCTCGACATCGAGATCGTCAGTGTCACGGAGCCCCTTGTCCCTGGTTCGATCGTTGAAGCACGCATCATCGGGGTGATGACCTTTGATGACGGCGGTGAAGTCGATGACAAGGTGATCGCCGTCCTGGCCGATGACAAGCGGATGGACCACATCAAAAGCTTCGAGGATCTCGGTGAGCACTGGAAGAAGGAGACCACCTACTACTGGGAGCACTACAAGGATCTGAAGAAGCCCGGCACGTGCACAGTGAACGGGTTCTTCGGAACCGAGAAAGCCGTTGAGATCATCAAGTCCTGCGAAGCCCGCTACATGCAGGAGATCGCACCGAAACTGGTCGATTGATCCGGCGGAGCGAGGGCGGGGCTGTCCCCGCCCTTCATCTCTGATACATGTTCACCAGAACGGCCCGTTCGGCATCGGGTTGCTGAGGCAGCCCGCGATGGGCTCCTCTCTGAGAGGAGATCACCATGTCGCCGGCTTTTGCAAACATCGGCAGGGCTTCGCAGCCTCCGAGTTGGCTGTATTCGTACAGCCCGATTTCATTCTCCAGGTTGAAACGACGGCTCCGCTTCCAGCTGCTTCGATCCCTGTGGGACCTCTTCACATAGCAATAGGGGCCGTCAGCAAGGCTGTTGACCTCGGTCAGGAAGAGAAAGGACTTGTACTTGAGGGAGCGTCCATCGCAGTGAAAGCTTCGGGTGTCCTGGACGCCGCGGTTGATGTAGAGGTTGCGGCACTTCACGTGCAGGGGTGTGAGACATGAGGTCATCACCAGGCGGCGGATGATCGGTTCCTGGAGGCTCGTGGCCACCAGATCCTTGATCTCATCCGATAACCGCTCGGGATGAAAGATATCGATCATGCCGGCGTCGCTGCCGCTGCGTCCGTCGGCACGCTTGATGCGGTGATTGATCACCGCGCGATCGGCATCCACGAATGTGTTGTAACCCTTGAGCACCCGCTGATCCGGCAGGTTCAGATACGCGATGTCATCCAGACCCGATGTCTCGTGGTTGGTGATGGCGTCGAGCAGCAGATTGATCTGGCCTTGAAAGCGTTCGAGCTGATCCGGGTTCAGCACCTCGGAGATCAGGATGATGCCCTGGCGACGAAGGGTCCAGGCTGCCTTGAGAAACAGGCGCCTGCTTCGGCAGATGCCATCGAACGGAAAACAGATCGCTTCGGTTTCACGTTGGCGGTCCTCGCCGCTCAGCAGGCTCGGCAGTGTCGGCTGCGCGGCCTGGTTCGGGAGAGCTGACACTGCGTGGGCCAGGGCGGACGTCCTCTGCCGGAACGGACCTGGGAAGGGTACAGCGTTCTGCGAAGAGCATCGGACGCCCAGCACTGTCTCAGATTGAGACGAAGAGACCCTTAAGAGTTGCCGAACCGCCCTGAAAATGGCTGGCCACCTCGCCAGTGATGCATAGCTTGAGACCAATAAGACTCATGAGTCCTGCAGATGCGTCTTCCTCTGCTTCTCTCCGGGGTCGCTCTGGCGTCCATCGCAGCGCTCCCTGTCTCCGCGGCAGCGGCTGAGCTGGCCATGCGCCGATCGTCCTCCTCATCCCGGGTTGTTCTCGATCTCAGCCGGCGTGAAATCAGTGTGGTCAGCGGAGCCCGCAGGCTCGGCCCCTGGCCGGTGGCCATCGGTGATCCCTCGACGCCCACCCCACTGGGTGAATTCGCCATCCTCACCAAAAAAGTCAATCCGGTTTATGTGACGCACAAAAATGGACAGCGTCGTGAGTTGGTGGGTCCGTCCAGCCCGATCGGGGATCGTTATCTGGCGTTCCATCGCAACGGCCGGGGAGAGTTTGGAATCCATGGCACCCCTTGGCCCCACTGGGTCAGGACCCGTGCTGCGGTCAGCCTGGGCTGTGTGCGCATGCTCAACGACCACGTGCGTCAGCTGTTTGAGGTCGTTGATGTCGGGACGACCGTGGAGATCAGAAACTGATCAGGCTTCCGGCCGCACGGCTTCAAAGATCTCCTGGAGAATCTCACCGGCTCCCTGCTGCTTGAGAGTGTTGGCGAGGGCCACGCCGATCGGCTCAGGATCAGCGGCAGGACCGCTGGCCTGATCCCGAATCAGACGCAGTCCATCCAGGCTGGCCACCATGCCGGTCAGGACGAGCTGATCGCCTTCGAACCTGGTGTTGACCCCGATGGGCACCTGACAGCCCCCCTCCAGTTCCCGCAGGAAAGCCCGTTCCGCCAGGCATCGCTGGGATGTGGGGGCATGCTCCAGCACCTTGATGATCTCCAGAACTTCCGGCTGGCCTTCCACGCATTCGATGCCGAGAGCTCCCTGGCCGACGGCATGAAGAGAGATGTCTCCAGGAATGAGTTGATGAATGCGGTCGGCGAAACCAAGGCGACCCAGTCCTGCAGCGGCCAGGATCAGGCAGTCGTATCCACCGTTGTCCAGCTTCTCGAGACGGGTGATCACATTGCCGCGGACGTCTTTGAATTCCAGGTGTGGGTAGTGATGGCGCAGCTGGGCCAGGCGCCGCAGAGAACTGGTGCCGACGACGGCCCCTTCCGGAAGGGTCTCGAGAGTGTGATCGGCATTTTTGGCGTTCACCACCAAGGCATCGGCGGGGTCCTCCCGCTCGGTGATGCAACCGAGCATCAGGCCTTCCGGAAGATTCGTGGGGAGGTCCTTGAGGGAATGGACCGCGATGTCAGCACGTCCCACAAGCATCTGGGCCTCCAGCTCCTTGGTGAACAGACCCTTGTCACCGATCTTGGCCAGGGCGACGTCGAGGATCTTGTCTCCCTGGGTCGCCATCGCTTCGACGCTGACGGTGAGCTGGGGATGGGCCTTCTCAAGTTCGGCCTTCACCCAGTTGGTCTGCACCATGGCCAGCTGGCTGCGTCGGGAGGCGATGCGCAGTTCGGTGAGGGCCATGGACAGGGCGAATCAGCCCGTCAGACTACGCAGGCAGGGTCACGACTTTCCCGAATGTGAAGGTGGGGCGACCCATCAGGTGGCGACGAAGGGATCTGAAAACTGCGTAACATTCCCCAAAGCACATTCGGTCATGCCGGGACCAGTGGTGAGCGGAGTGCGTCAATCGGCTTCCCTGAATCAAAAGCTGATGGATGAAGCGGATTCGGAGACCCATCTCAGCCTGATGTCGGAGGGGAGTATCCGCTTGTTGCTGCTCACGAGCGGTGATCTGCTCATGGCGCGTCTTCGCAACACCACCGATCGTGATGGAGATCCCGCTTACCAATTGATCCGGCCACGACGGGTCTGCCTGGCGGATCCAGGACAGCCGTTGCCCTGGCGCCTGGAACCGTTTCTTGAGGGGCTGACGCCTCAACGCAATGTCGTTCTGTTCAAGACAGCCCTGGCGTCTGTGCTGGAGCCTGATTCCCGGCTCGTCCAGATCTATGCGGAGATGACCGATCAGGAATGTCCGCTTGAAGAGACCCCTGTCGAGCGCCTGAAACGGGCGTTTCAGGAGTTCACGGAGAGTTTCGACGCAGACCAGCAGGAGCCTGTCTGAGCCAAGCGTTTCACCGTCTGATTGGAGCCTCAAAAAAAACCCCGACGTCTCGCCGGGGCGTGATCTCTTCCGTGTGAGGAGGGCGTCTCAATTCCCTCTCAACCCTTATAGGGGGTTGCCCTGCTGAATGGAAGCAGAAGATGTACTTACGTGATTTTCAGCCTGCTGCTGCGTAGACGGCTTCCTGGTTGGCGACGAATTCGTCGTCGCTCATCACAGGGTTGATTTCGATCTGAACCTTGAAATGCTTGATCCAGGGAGCGGTGTGTTGCCAGACCTTGCTGATGTGGTCTGCGCACACAATCGCCGTGCCCCAGCCGCCTTGAGGATCACAGACGCGATATTTCACCTCAAATCCGTCGAAACGGTCGGCAGGACTACCGCTTCGGATGTAATCGGCGAAGGCGACTCCGGCGGCCCAGCTGTCTTCCTGGGAGGCGAAGTTCCAGTTCAGTTGGTAGTGGTGCATGTTCTGATTGCCATGGCGATCAGATCCTGCTCCCCAAATCAGATCGAATGCGTTGGCGACGCAACGCTGCGCTGTACTGTCCACAACGCAGCTGGCACGATTTGTTGTCAGGCTGCAGAATGAAGTTGATCAGGGTTGATCTGCGAGCTCGAGAGTTGGAGTCGCAGCGTTTTTGATCAGTTGGTAACACGCCATATCTGGTGGTTGATCCTCTGGACAGGCACCAGATGTGATGTATGGTTGCGTTATTCCTGCTTGTTTCTCATGTTGACCGGCGCTGATCTTCTCACCAAGGTCAAGGAACTTGGTGATGTGTCCAAGACTGACCTGGCCACGGCCTGTGGTTATGTCTCCAAGAAAAAGGATGGCTCCGATCGCGTGAATTTCACGGCCTTTTACGAGGCTCTGCTCAATGCCAAGGGCATTGACCTGGGCGGTGGTTCCGCTGGTATCGGCAAGGGTGGACGCAAGCTCTCCTACATCGCCACTGTTCAAGGCAATGGCAACCTTCTGATTGGCAAGGCCTACACGGCCATGCTCGAGCTCAATCCCGGAGATGAGTTTGAGATCAAGCTGGGTCGCAAGCAGATCCGTCTGATCCCCGTTGGTGGTACCGATGAAGAGGAGACCACTGACGAGTGAGTCTCGTCTGATGGCTGACCACTTCAGTCAGCCACAAAAAAAGACCGCCATTTGGCGGTCTTTTTTTGTGGCATCGAATCCGTGTCAATCGGATCGTTTCACTTGATGTATTCCTTGAGAACGCCGTTGCGGTTGGGGTGGCGCAGCTTTCTCAGGGCTTTTGCCTCGATCTGACGGATCCGTTCGCGCGTCACATCGAAGATCTGTCCGATCTCCTCCAGGGTCTTCATGCGGCCGTCATCCAGGCCGTAGCGCAGACGCAGCACATCGCGCTCTCTTGGGCTGAGGGTGGCGAGCACACCTTCGAGATCTTCGCGAAGAAGATTCTTGGCCACGTCCTGCTCTGGATTCTCGATGTCGGCTTCGATGAAATCGCCGAGGCGGGAGTCCTCCTCCTTTCCGATCGGTGTTTCCAGGGAAATCGGCAGCTGAGCGCTCTTGGCGATGAAACGCAGCTTCTCGATGGTCATCTCCATCGATTCGGCGATCTCCTCTTCTGTCGGTTTGCGACCGAATTCCTGGGACAGCACCTTGGTGGTTTTCTTGATCCGGGAAATCGTCTCGTAAAGGTGAACGGGAAGACGGATGGTGCGGCTCTGGTCCGCGATGGCGCGGGTGATCGCCTGTCGGATCCACCAGGTGGCGTAGGTGGAGAACTTGTAGCCCTTCTCGTGATCGAACTTCTCAGCCGCACGGATCAGGCCGAGGCTGCCTTCCTGAATCAGATCCTGGAAGCTCAGGCCTCTGTTCATGTACTTCTTGGCGATCGAGACCACCAGGCGCAGGTTCGACTGCACCATTTTTTCCTTGGCCCGACGCCCCAGCATCAGCCGGCGTCGGAAACGGATCACCGGCATCTCCACCAGAGCAGCCCATTCCTTGGTGTCGGGATGCTTGCCGTTGTCGCTTTCGAACTGTGCTGCCAACTCCTCGAGATGGAGCAAGTCGGCGATCTTGCGCGCCAGTTCAATCTCTTCGTCCGGCCGCAGCAGACGGATCCGGCCGATCTCCTGCAGGTAAACCCGGATGGAGTCTTCGGTGTAGACCCCCTTCGGACCGATCTTGATGCTGGCCAGGGCCTTGGCTTTGGCCTCCTTTTCCGCAGCAGCGGCCTTCGCTTTCTCCTCTGGAGAAACTGTGGCTACCGCTTCTTTGGAGGCGGCGTCCTTGGCTTTGGCTGTTGCTGCGCTGGCTTTGGCGCCGGTTTTGCTCTTGGCGGCCGAACTCCGGGCTGGCTTCGCTTTGGCTGCCGCAGCTTTCGTGGCCGCGGGTTTCTTCGTCGCCGTCTTGGGGGCTGCCTTCTTCACGGAGGTTGACGTCTTGGCGGCCTTGTCGGTCGAGGCCTGATCGGCTGCCGCCAGCAGCTCATCGGCGGCGGCGCTCAGATCCTTGCTACTGGATTTCGATCGGCTGGTCCGTGCTTTCGCGGGTGCCTTTTTCGTCTCCGCCTTGCTGACGGATGTCACCTCCTTCAGCTCTCCATTGGCATTGGCCAGCAGGACGATGTCCGGTTGAGCTGTCTTGGTGGCGGAAGGACTCATAGCGATGAACAGAAGGCGGAAAAGGTGCTGCGGACTGCTGCACCGGAACACGCGCCATGGCGTGTCGGAACAGGCAAAACCTCTTGGAACCTGAACAGCCGTTCAGAGCTGCTCAGGAACCGGTTCTTTGAGTGCTGGAGGGGGCGTTCCGATAAACGGGGCGTCCGAGGGACGACATCCTGACTTGCCCGGGGTGGTCTCAGACCGGCTGGAGCTGCAGGAAGGTTGTCCTGGCTTCAGACTGCGTGTCTTCCCGCTGGGTCAAGGGCAGGTGTTGGTCAAAACGCACCAACTCATTCATGTTAATGAAGTTTTCCGATCCGTGCAACATCCTGTCAGCTGACGCTCAGCCGGTCGACGTTTGGCTGGAGGCCGGTCGCGAGGGCCGTGTCTTCACCTATCGGGCTGATCCTGACTTGCGTCTGCAGCCGGGCGATCTGGTGCGCGTCCCCCTGCGCAATCGGACGATGCACGGGCTGGTGGTGGGATGCCCCGTCCAGGCGATGCCTGCAGACAGGCAGGCTGCGCTTCAGCCGGTTGAGGCTCTGCTGCAGCGCGCGGCTGTTCCCTCCGACTGGAGGCAATGGCTCGATGGCGTCGCTGAGCGATGTCACCTCAGTGCGTTCCGGATGCTCAAGGCTGCTCTCCCCGCGGGGTGGCTCGGCCAGGCCCGGGCCTCGGCCGTTCGCTCCGGTCGTCGACTGTGGTGGCTGCAGAGAACGACGGCTCAGCCGCTGCCCGATCTCACCCAACGACAGCAGGATCTGCTCGCGTATCTGGATCGTCAGGGCGGAGGGTCGTGGCAGCGGGGTGTGGAGGCGGCCGGATTCAGTGGCGCTGTTGTGGCAGCGCTCGTCCGCAAAGGCTGCATCGAACGCGAACAGCGTCAGTCGTCAGCTGACGCTGAGCTGTCGTCCCCCCCTCACCTCGAGTCTCCCCGAGTTCTCACCGAGGAACAGCAGAAGGCGGTGGCGGCGTACCAGACACTGGCTCCAGGCAAGGGATTGCTGCTCTGGGGCATCACGGGCTCAGGAAAGACCGAGGTGTATCTGCAGCTCGCCGCTGCAGAGCTGGCGGCGGGCCGGCATGTTCTGCTGCTCACACCGGAGATCGGACTGATCCCACAGCTCGTGGATCGCTGTCGCCGGCGCTTCGGAGCCCGGGTCCTGGAATATCACAGCGGCTGCCGGGACCGTGAACGGCTGCGGGCCTGGCAGCACTGTCTTGAGCCGGACCAGCCCCTGGTGGTGGTGGGAACCCGTTCCGCGATGTTCATGCCCCTCGATCCGCTCGGACTCGTGGTGCTGGATGAGGAGCACGACAGTTCCTACAAGCAGGACTCTCCAATGCCCTGCTACCACGCCCGTGATCTCGCCATGGACCGGGTTCAGCGCTGCGGGGGCCGCGTGGTGCTGGGCAGTGCCACACCATCGCTGGACAGCTGGGTGCAGCTGAGCCCCGACGGGCCTCTCACCCTGGCCTGTCTACGGCGTCGTATTTCCGAGCAGCCCTTGCCTCCGGTGCATGTGGTGGACATGCGGCACGAACTAGCGGAAGGACATCGCCGCCTGATCAGCCGGCCTCTGATGGAACGGCTCCAGCAACTGCCGGAGCGGGGCGAGCAAGCCGTTGTGCTGGTGCCGCGCCGTGGTTACAGCCCGTTTCTCGGTTGTCGCAGCTGCGGTGAAGTGGTGCAGTGCCCCCACTGCGATGTGGCGCTCACCGTGCATCGCGGCCATGGAGGACGTCAGTGGCTTCGCTGTCACTGGTGCGATCACCGGGCTGAGATCGAAACCCGCTGCAACCATTGCGGTTCCACAGCGTTCAAGCCCTTCGGTGCCGGGACCCAGCGGGTGCTCGAGCTGCTGGCAGAGGAGCTGGAGGATCTGCGGTTGCTGCGCTTCGATCGTGATTCCACCGGTGGTCGCGATGGACACCGCCGTCTTCTGGACCGCTTCGCGGCCGGGGAGGCGGATGTGCTGATCGGAACTCAGATGCTGGCCAAGGGGATGGATCTCCCCCGGGTCACCCTGGCCGCAGTGCTCGCGGCCGACGGCCTGCTGCACCGCCCCGATCTGCGGGCGGGCGAGCAGGCGTTGCAGCTGCTGCTCCAGCTGGCGGGGCGTGCCGGTCGTGGCGAGCGCCCGGGGCAGGTGCTGGTGCAGACCTATTCACCGGAGCATCCGGTGATCCGTCATCTGGTGGATGGGCGATACGAGGATTTCCTGGCCCAGGAAATCCAGCTGCGACGGGAAGCTGGACTGGTGCCTTTCAGTCGCGCCTGTCTGTTGCGTCTGTCCGGAGAGTCGGCCACGGCCACGGCCACGGCTGCGACGGTGCTTGCGGAGCGAATTCGGCCTCTCTGCTCCTCCCAGGGTTGGTGGCTGGTGGGTCCGGCTCCGGCGCCTGTGGCACGGGTGGCCGGTCGCAGTCGCTGGCAGCTGTTGATGCACGGGCCGGCGGGATCACCGTTGCCTTTGCCTTCCGGTGAAGCGCTGTGGGAGGGACTGCCACAGGGAGTGGCCCTGGCGGTTGATCCGGATCCTCTGGATCTCTGATCAGGACGGCAGTTCAGGGAAGCCGAATCCCAGATTCCGGCGGATTCCCTGCAGGAGCAGGCTCAGCAACAGCAGCAAGGCGACAGCGATGCTGCCCAGACCCAGTCCGCTCCAGCTCCAGTTGTGACGTTCAGCGGTCATGCGCTCACCGCCGTGGAGCCTGTGCAGGGTGCTGCCCTCGTCCATGTTCACCAGGATCTCCAGATCAGGGATCTCCGGAAGGGTCGACAGATCCAGATCCAGGACCAGGGTCTGCTGCACGCCAACAATCCAGTTGCGCTCCCGCAGCGTGAGGCTTGGTGATGGCAGCTCCATCCCGGCGGATTCCGCGGCGAGCTGAACCATCCGTTCCAGTTCTGAGCTCACGATCCGCATGGGTTGCGCAGCGGAGACGATGCGCTGCGCGCCAGGTCCCGGGTGGCTCACCTGCAGCTGGGGCAGGTCGTGATGCAGCTTTTCCTCGAAACGGCTCTGCCAGGGCAGCAGCCGACCATTGCCACTCTGCACCTGCCAGCTCAGGGCGACTCGATCCGGCCCTGGGATGGTGAGGTCCGCCTCGATGCGGATGCAGCCGCTGAGCAGAAGGGTCAGTCCCAGCAGCACGGCTGTCACCAGCGCGGCGAAGCCGAGGGCCGGTGCCTGGGTCGGACCTGTCGGTGGCGGCGGTGGTGGGGGTGGGCGGCGCTTGCGTCGCCGAACGGTCGAGGAGGCGCGGCTGCCGGTGGCAGACATCTCCAGCTGGGGAAGTCGCATGGACCAGCTTTCCGGTCTGGTGAGTGCCGGGGCCTCCAGAATCGTCAGCAACTGCTTGGCCTGCTGACGGAGTTCAGGGTCGCCGCGGCGAGTCAGCAGACGGCAGGTGGCGATGGCCTCGCTGTCGTTGCCCTGACCCATCCAGGCGGTGACCATCAGCAGCCTGACCCGGGCTCCATGGGCATCCGGAAGCGGATGGGACTCCGCCACAGGAGCCAGCAGCTCCAGGCATTGGCCGTAATCGCCACGTTCCAGTGCTGCTTCGGCGGCACGCAGATCCAGCGGTTCGGTCGGGGAGCTCACGGGTCAGCCGCGTCCCACCACCATCGTGCCGATGCCGGCATCGGTGAAAACCTCCAGCAGCAGAGCATGAGGGACGCGGCCGTCGATGATGTGCGCCGCCGCGACGCCCTGGGCGAGAGCTCGGATGCAGCACTCCGTTTTGGGCGTCATGCCGCCGGCCACCACACCGTCATGGATCAGCTGGCGCGCCTCCGACAGCCGCAGCTGGCGAATCAGGGACGCCGGATCCGCCCGATCCCGCAGGATGCCTGGTGTGTCAGTGAGCAGCACCAGCTTCTCGGCCTCCAGGGCTGCGGCAACCTCTCCCGCCACCGTGTCCGCATTGATGTTGTGGGCCTTGCCGTCTTCAGGAGTGGCGGCGACGCTGGAGATCACCGGGACGTAGCCGCGCTCCAGGAGGGGTTCGAGCACATCAGGGTTGACGCGGGCCACGTCACCCACCAGCCCGTGGCTGCCATCCCCCCAGGGCCTCGCTTCCACGAGACCGCCGTCGCTGCCGCTCAGGCCGACTGCGCGGGCACCGAGCCGGTTGAGACCATTGACGATCTGCTTGTTGACGCGCCCGACCAGCACCATCTCCACCACATCCATGGTGTCGGCATCGGTGACACGAAGGCCGTCACGGAATTCCGCTGGGATCTCCAGGCGCTTCAGCCATTGGTTGATTTCGGGCCCACCACCGTGGACCACCACCGGCTGGACTCCCACGCAGGCCAGCAGCGCCAGATCCCTGAACACGGCATCGCGCAACTCGGCGTGGGCCATGGCGGCGCCCCCGTACTTCACCACGATGCGTCGGCCAGCGAAATGCTGGATGTACGGCAGGGCCTCGCTCAGGACGGACACCCTCAGGGCGTCATCCCCGGACTGCTTGGAATCAGCCATCGACAACCGGCAGCAGACGCAGATCGAGGCGGTCGTTGTCGAGAGGGGTCAGCTCGGCATGCAGCCCCTTCGAGAAGAAGCGACTGAGACGGTCCTGGCGTGCCTGCCAGCGCTCAAGTGGGATCGCACCGAGCTGGAAGCGAAGCCGCAGTCCATAGCCCCCGTCTTCGTTCAGTTCCTCGATCTCTTCGAGTTGCGGTGGATTGTCCTCATCCCAAAGCTTGAGAGCCTCAAGGGATGACTCGAGATGGGCTTTCTGTCCATATCGCCATCGGGTCACATCTGACAGCAGCTTCGTCAGCTCCGGGGCCGCCTGCTCGCGTTCGTTCTTCAGCGCGGCCTTGGGAGTGACCCGGCGGGCCGGAGGCAGCTCCGAGGACTTCAAAGCAAGCCCCCCGAGCAGGATCGGAATGCCGTAGAAAATCGTGGGCAGGCTCAGGTTGGCGTTACCTGTGCCGTAGGCGACGGCGCCGACCACCGTGAGCACGCCTCCGGCCACCGTGACCAGGCTGCCGGGGGAGAGGAAGTCTTTCATGGACAGGCCTGAGTGTTCGTCATTGTGACGTCCCGCCCATCAGGATGGAGCGGTCACCGCTGTGGACGATCGTGAGTGAGACCCCGTCCCCGGATCTCCGGGAACTGCTGCAGCTCCTGGATGCTGATCGGGCCCTGCTGCTGCAGCAGATCGACAGCGGTCGCTGGCCCGATCTACGGCTGGATCTGGCTGCCCTGGAACGGGAACTCGGTCAGATGCTCACCCGAGCCAGTGAACTGCAGGAGGAGAACGGAGGTCGGTGAGATCAGAAGGGGATCTCGTCGGTGTCCGGCACCAGAGGAGCGGAATTCCAGCTGGTCGTTTCAGGTTCGGGCTGTTTTGCTCTGACGGGTGCGGCAGGTGCCTCACGGCTGGCCGGAGCCGTCTCCGGAGCAGGGCCTGGCGTCTGGCCGCCGACGGGATGCAGGCGCGCGAGGGTGAATTCAGCCCGTTTCTCCTTCGTGCCGTCCTGTCTGGGGACGGTGTTCATCCTCAGCCGACCTTCCAGCACGAGCCGCTGGCCCACCTGCACACGGTTCTGAAGATCCTGGGCGAGGTTGCCCCAGCCCACGACCTTGAGTTCACCCGGGGGATCATCGGCACGCAGCGGATCGAACCGAACGGCCATTTCGGCAATCGGTGTCTGGTTGTCCTGGGTGTAGCGAACCGTCGGTGCTTCGATCACCTCCACTTCGAGCACGCAGTGGTTCATGGCCCTGTTCAGCGATGGGAGCCATCCTGATGCACAGCTGCGGGAATCGCCAGGATCAGCTCTGGCTTCTTGCCGGAACCGGGGAGGGGCCGCGTCTCGCGGCTGCGCTGATCAAGCGGGGCTGGCGGGTGCAGGTCAGTGTTGTGACGCCATCGGCGGCACGGGCTTACGCATCGCTGGGGTTGGAGTCGCTCGCCGTCGGTGCCCTCCAGGGGGAAGCTGCCATCGCCGCCTTCGTGGGGGAGCGGGGTCCGTTCCGATGGGTGGTGGATGCCACCCATCCCTTCGCCACGCAGATCAGCGCCGATCTGGAGCAGGTCTGCGGCGGTCTTGGGCAGCCGCTGCTGCGGCTGGAGCGCCCGCTTGAAACCGGAGGCTCTGCCACGGTCCTGCAAGGGATCGATGATCTGAGCGGTGCCGCTCTGCAGGGGCGTCGGCTGATGCTGGCCATCGGCGGACGCCATCTGGCTGCGGCTGCTCGGCTTGCACGGGTCAGTGGAGCGGAGGTCTTCGCCAGGACCCTGCCCTCGGCCGCTGGACTCCGGGGTGCCCTGGCAGCGGATCTGCCCCAGGGGCATCTGGCTGTGTTGAGACCGCTTCAGGGGGAACCAGCCGGAGGCATCGAGCAGGCGCTTTGCCGGCACTGGGCGATCACCGATGTGCTCTGCCGTCAATCCGGTGGGGTCACGGAGCGGCTCTGGCGCCGGATCGCCCTGGAGCAGGGGTTGCAGCTGTGGCTGCTGCGACGACCGCCCTCGGCTGCTCAGGTGGAGACTGTTCCCAGTGAGTCGGCTCTGCTGGAGCGCATCGCCCATGGCTGATCCTTCAGCGATCTGGCTGGTGCTCACCACCGAGGCGGATGCCGATCGGGCCGGGACACTGGCGGAGGCTCTGTTGCAACGCCGACTGGTGGCCTGCGTCAGTCTCACGCCGATCCATTCCCTGTTCCACTGGCAGGGGGAGCTGACGCGCGACAACGAAGTGCAGCTTCTGCTCAAGACCAGCGAGGCCTGTCTTGAGCCGCTGCGTCTCGCTCTGACGGAGCTGCACAGCTACGACACCCCGGAATGGGTCAGCTGGCAGGTGGAGACATCGCCCGCCTATGGCGCCTGGGCACGGGATGCGGTCAGTTCAGATGCGCTGCCGCCAGCTCTTTCAGAGACACCTGAGAGCGGGCCCCCAGCTGGGTGACGATCTGCCCGGCGCAGAGGGCTCCCAGCTGACCGCAGCGCTCCAGCGACTCCCCCTGGGTGTAAGCGTGCAGGAAACCGCCGGCATAGAGATCGCCGGCTCCGGTGGTGTCGAGCAGATCTCCCATCCCGAAGATGCCGATGTCCCAGCGCTCGTCACCGCTCATCACCACCGAACCGTCTGCTCCGCGGGTGATGGCGACGGTCGAGCAGCAGCTGCGCACCCGATCCAGGGCAACAGCGAGATCGGCGGTCTCATAGAGCGACAGGATCTCCGTTTCATTGGCGAACAGCACATCCACATGACCGTTCACCAGCTCCAGGAAACTGTCGCGATGGCGATCGACGCAGAAGCCGTCGGAGAGCGAGAGAGCCACCTGACCACCCGCTTCGCGGCAGGCTTCTGCTGCTGCGATGAAAGCGCGTTTGGCGGCAGGACTGTCCCAGAGATAACCCTCGAGGTAGAGCACCTTGGTCTCACGCACCATCGAGAGATCCAGATCGTCGGGCTCCAGCTGGGTTGAGGCGCCGAGGAAGGTGCACATCGTGCGCTCCGCATCTGGAGTCACGTAGATCAGACAGCGAGCCGTCGTGGCGCCGCTGGTGGCTGATGGGGTGTCGAAACGGGCGCCAACAGCACGGATGTCGTGGCTGAAGATCGTTCCGAGTTGGTCGTCGCGGACGCGGCCGATGAATCCGGCCCGCCCTCCCAGCTGAGCGATCCCCACCATGGTGTTGGCAACGGAGCCACCGGAGGTTTCGAGTCCTGGACCACTCGCTTTGTAGAGGGCCTCCGCCTGCTGCTCATCGATCAGGGCCATGCCGCCTTTCTGCAGGCCATGGGCGTTCAGGAAGCTGTCGTCGGTCTGAACCAGCACGTCAACGATGGCGTTGCCGATTCCCACCACGTCAAGGCTGCAGGAGCTGGGGAAGCGGGCGTCGGGAGCCATGGAGAAGCGGTTGAGGGCCCGCAGTATGGCCTCCCGTCGTGATCAGGCGCTGAGCAGAGCCCGCTTCGGACCATGGATCGGATCCTCCACCACGATGGTCTGGTCACGGCTGGCGCCGAGGGAGACGATGGCGATCGGCACCTCCATCAGATCCGCGAGGAAGCGCAGATAGGCCATGGCTGCCTCGGGCAGATCCTCCAGTTTGCGGCAGTCCTCGGTGGAGCACTGCCATCCAGGCAGGGTCTCGAAGATGGGCTGGCAACGGGCGAAGTCGTCGGAGCTGCTGGGGAAGTGATCGATCCGTTCGCCATCCAGCTCGTAGGCCACGCAGACCTGAATCGCATCCAGTTCATCCAGCACATCCAGCTTGGTGACGGCGAGGCAATCAAGGCCGTTCACCTGAACGGCGTAGCGACCGATCACCCCGTCGAACCAGCCGCACCGCCGGCGCCGGCCGGTGGTGGTTCCGAATTCACCACCGCGTTCCGTCAGCTGGTCGTTCAGGCTGCCGCTCAGCTCGGTCGGGAAAGGCCCTTCCCCGACTCGGGTGGTGTACGCCTTGGCAACACCGATGACCCTGTCGATCAGGGTGGGTCCCACCCCGGCACCAATGCAGGCACCTCCGGAGACCGGGTTTGAGGAGGTGACGTAGGGATAGGTGCCGTGATCAAGGTCCAGGAGGGTTCCCTGGGCACCCTCGAAGAGAATGTTCTTGCGTTCGCGGGCGGCCTGGTGGATGGCGCGGGTGCAGTCGACCACATGGGGGGACAACCTGCGGCCGTAGTCGAGGTACTCGCTGATCACCGCGTCGGGATCCAGGGGCTCCACCGCGTAGATCGTCTCGAGCAGCTGATTCTTCTCCTGCAACGGCCCTTCCAGACGCTCCCTGAGCCGCTGCTCGTCCAGAAGATCGATCACCCTGATCCCGCTGCGCTGGGACTTGTCGGCATAGGTGGGGCCGATGCCGCGCCCGGTGGTGCCGATCCGACGGGCACCGCGCTGCTTCTCCATCGCCTGATCCAGCAGGCGGTGATAGGGCATCGTCACGTGAGCCGTCGAGGCCAGTTGCAGCCCCGAGATGTCGATATCGTTCTCCTTCAGCATTTCGAGTTCGCCGAGCATCACCCTCGGGTCGACCACGGTCCCTGAGCCGATCAGGCAGATGGTGTCCGGATAGAGAATCCCGGAAGGGATCAGATGCAGCTTGAGAACGCGCTCATCAACAACGATCGTGTGGCCTGCGTTGACGCCGCCCTGATAGCGAACGACGACATCAGCGGACCGGCTCAGAAGATCGGTGATCTTGCCTTTCCCCTCGTCACCCCACTGAGCTCCGATGACGACAACGTTGGCCAAGGACACTGCGGCCCGAAGCCGCGAATCTGCACAATCCGGGAGTCTCTCAGATGTGGTGTCCGGCCGTCAAAGAGATGAAGCCGGATGGATCAGCTGCCGCGGACGGCGGACCGTTCTGCCTTGGTGAGTTCCTTGGCGATGCGGTCGTGCAGGTCCTCCGGGAGGGGACGGTTGGCGTAGCCCGCATAGTGACCGGCCAGGGAGTTGAGAGCGGTCTGCATGGTGGTGAAGGAGGTGAGGCCATTCACCCTGGACTGCGGCCTGTAGCGCGACATGTAGTCGTTGATCAGTGCTCGGGCCTCGACCTCGGCTTCGGCATGTCCTTCGGCATCCTGCGGCAGATCGATCACCTCGAGCAGGCTGCGGGAGACCGCGACGGTGTCCTCGACGTAGTCACCGCTGAGACGGGCTTCGGCATCTCCGCTGCAGGCGCTGAGAAGCAGGCAGAGAGACAATCCGAGGGCGATGGTCACTCGGGAGAGAGGCTTCAGCAGACGTGCCAGGGCGGAGAGCATCGATCCGTTGTGACTGGGTGGGACTTTAAGGGCGAAGGGCGCTGATCAGAGCACTGAGGGCTTCGCTGTGGTGAAGCTTGCTCACCTGCCGTCCACGGCGCTGAACCAGTTCCACCAATCCGTCCGCCGCATCGCGTCCCACCACGATTCGCCAGGGGATTCCGATCAGATCCGCATCCTTGAATTTCACACCTGCCCGTTCGCGGCGGTCATCCAGCAGTGCGTCGACCCCTGCTTGCAGGAGGCTGTCGTAGAGCTGCGTGCCAAGGGCGGCCTGGCCCTCGTCCTGGATGTTGGCCACCACCACGATCGCCTCGAAGGGTGCCATCGCTTCCGGCCAGCAGATGCCGGCCTCGTCGTGATGCTGTTCAACGGCGGCCTGGGCCAGGCGGGAGATCCCGATGCCGTAACACCCCATCCAGAAGGGTTCCTCCTGCCCAGCCTCGTTTGTGAAACGGCTCTCCAGCGCTGTGGAGTACTTGCGTCCGAGCTGAAAGATGTGCCCGACTTCGATGCCCCGCCTTGCCTCCAGTCGTGCCTCGGGGTTGTGCACACAGGCTTCGCCCGCTCTGGCGGTGCGCAGGTCGACGGCCGCTGGTGTGCCTCCCAGCTCAGCCCAGGTGCAATGGCTGCGATGCATGTCCGGCTGATTGGCTCCGCAGCAGAAGCTGTCCAGGGTCGTGGCCGTCGCGTCGGTAAGGCGCAGGAAGCGCGTTCTCCAGCTGGAGGCCCCGGACAGCAGCGCATCGTCCAGATCCGGACCGATCGATCCGAAGGGGATCCCGCTCAAGCCCTGGCGGCTGATGTCCTCCGTTGTGATGCTTCGGCAGTCCAGCACTCCTGCACCCAGTTCAACGCTCAGGGCGTTGATGAGTTTCACGTCATTGAGCTCCTGATCACCCCGCAGGCTCAGCAGAACGGGTTGCTCCTCGCCGTCCTCGAGCCTCGCCACCAGCAGCAGCACTTTGACCATCTGTGAGGGGTGCCAGCCCTGCGTCTCGCAGACGGCCGCGATGCTGGTCTGGCCTGGGGTTTCCACCAGTGCCATCTCAGCCGTCTGAAGCGGTACTGCCGGGGACGGCAGCGAGACCGCCTTCTCCTGGTTGGCGGAATACACCCCGTCGTCGCTGATCAGAATCAGGTCTTCACCGGCATCCGCCGTCACCATGAACTCCTGGGACGCGGCTCCTCCGATCGCGCCACTGTCGGCATCCACGGGAACAGCCTCAAGGCCGCAGCGCTCGAAGATGCGTCGGTAGGCCTGATCCATGCGCTCGTAGGTGGCCCGAAGATCCGCCTCATCCGCATGGAAGGAGTAGGCGTCTTTCATGATGAATTCGCGTCCCCGCATGAGCCCGAAGCGAGGGCGGATCTCGTCCCGGAACTTGGTCTGGATCTGATACAGGTTCACCGGCAGCTGTCGGTAGGACCGGAGCAGATCGCCGGCAAGGCTCGTGATCACCTCTTCGTGGGTGGGTCCCAGTCCCAGCTGGCGACCCTGGCGGTCTTCGAGGTGAAACATGATTCCTTCGCCGGCGGTGTAGCCCTGCCAGCGCCCGCTGCGTTGCCACAGTTCAGCCGGATGCAGCTGCGGGAGCAGCGATTCCAGAGCACCAGCGCCGTTCATCTCCTCCCGGACGATGGCTGTGATCCGCTGCAGGACCCTCCACATCAGAGGCAGATACGCATAGATGCCGGATCCGACACGCCGGATGTAGCCCGCCCGAAGAAGCAGTTGGTGAGATGTGATCTCCGCTTCGGAGGGAACATCCCTGAGCGTCACCAACATCAGGCCGGAGACGCGCATGATCGATCCCTGAAGTCGGCGAAAAGTTATCACCGATCCGAACAGGTGCCGATCACTTAAGTGTCCGTCTCGCTTGAAAACCCGTGTGCGACATGAGTCTCGGCTGCTACGGTCCGAGCATTCCAGGCTGTCCAAGGGTTATCTCATGTTTCCTCGGTCGGTTGAATCTGTTGCTTCGCAAATTCAACAATCGGTTGAAATCGTCGGGGATGTTGCAGCAACTGCGGCGCAGAGTGATGCTCTCGTCGGCATCGATGATGTTCAGAAATCACTGAACCGTTCCAGGGCTTCTGTATACCGGTACACCAACACAGACCCTCGGAACCTGAATCCCCCTTTCAATCCGCGCAAGCTGAATCCTGAATACCGCAGTGATCAGAAGGATCCGCTGCTGTTTCATCCCAACGAGGTGGCGCGTTTCGCCAAGGATGTTCTGCGGATCAAGGAGGTCACTGTCGAGGTTCTGAACTCACCCTCCACCGCGACACAGCAGATGCTGGGTTCCATCCTCGAGGAGCTCAAGGGAATCCGTTCCCACCTTGAGGGCCTGTCGCAGCCGCCATCCGATCTCGATGCCAGGCGCGATCGTCAGGATCGGCCTGCTGCATGAGCCTGGGGTCGGTGACAGAATGACGACATTCACCCTGTGACGAGATGAGGGTTCGGCTCCGGCCAACCCAACGACATGGCCACTGATCCGGCATTCCACCACCAGGACGATTCGTCCTCGAGTTCAGAGAGCGAAGACCCTTTCAGTCCGGGCCCCCCTGTCACGGCCCTGATCGGCCTGATCATCGCTCTCTCCAGCGTCGGCGCCCCTCTCGCTGCAGTCATCACCGATCGTTCCTCCGGATGGTCCGGGCTGACGCCCACCGCCCAGCAACGCGATGGATCTCCGCCCCCTCCCCCCTTCTCCCTCACCAGGGCTGGTCAATCTGCTGGTGGAGATCCCGGCTGGTAGCCGCAACAAATACGAATATTCCGCTGAAGCAGGGGTGATGGCACTCGACCGTGTGCTGCATTCCTCGGTCCGCTACCCCTTCGATTACGGCTTCATCCCCAACACGCTCGCGGAGGATGGCTCGCCTCTGGATGCCATGGTGATCATGGCGGAGCCCACGTTCGCAGGATGCCTGATCAAGGCTCGTCCGATCGGCCTGCTGGATCTCCATGACCGGGGGGCGTACGACGCCAAGCTGCTCTGCGTGCCTGAGGCGGATCCACGTCAGCGGACCATCCGCAGCATCCGGCAGATCGCTCCATCCCAGCTTGAGGATGTCTCGGAATTCTTCCGCACTTATAAGAATTTTGAGGGCCGCGTCGTCACGATCGACGGCTGGCGGGACGTCGATGCGGTTCAACCGCTGCTCGACGCCTGCATCGCTGCGGCGAGATGCTTGTAAGTTGGTGCGCACCTGAGACTTCGTACGACCCGTGCCCACCATCCGTTTTGAGCAGGAAGGCCAGCAGGTTGGGTGCATTGAAGGGGCGAATCTCCGCAAGGCGGCTCTCGATGCCGGCATCAATCCCTACAACGGCCTCAACAACCTCAACAACTGCAGCGGTGTCGGTCAGTGCGGCACCTGCGTGATGGAAGTTGTCGAGGGTGCCTCGAATCTGTCCCCGCGCAGCGATGTCGAGGAGGTGTACCTGGCGGATCGTCCGGCCAATTTCCGCCTCAGCTGCCGCACCACCGTCAATGGGGACGTCACCGTCCGCACCCGCCCATCCGAGGGGGTGGGTCGCGGCTCCAACAGCCTGATCGGCGCTGTGAAATCCCTGTTCGGGCGCTGATCTTGTCCGACCGCCTCCGGGTCTGGAGCTACAACCGCTGCAGCACCTGCCGTCGTGCCTTGGCCTGGTTGCAGGACCGTGGCCAGGATCATGATCTGTTCGACATCACGTCGGACCCTCCTCTGGCAGCTGATCTGGCTCACGCCATGGACCAACTGGGCCGCAAGGCTCTGTTCAACACGAGTGGTCAGAGTTACCGCGCTCTCGGGGCTGCAGCGGTCAAGGCCATGAGCGATGCGGAGGCCCTCGAAGCTCTGTCCATCGATGGGAAGCTGATCAAGAGACCGTTCGTGATCTGTCCTGACGGGACCGTGCTGGTGGGCTTCAAGCCTGAGGTCTGGTCGGAGACTCTGTCCGGTTGAAGTTCAGACCATCCAGTTCGCTGATCAATGCATCGACGCCCCCCTGATCGCGCAGCTGACTGAAGCTGGAGCGTTTGAGATCCTCCAGCAGTGAAGCGAGCAGGTCCTGGCTGCGCTCCAGGATGGGTCCCTGATCGAGGACCCTGGCCAGTTCCTCCCAGAAGCGATCCAGGGTTTGTGTGCTGAGGGAATCGAGCACGGGATCCTTTTGTCCGATGCGTCCCCCGGCCCCTCTGGAGACATCGATCAGTGAGTCGACCAGACCACCGGCCAGCTGAAGGCTCAGTTCGCTTTCCGCGCGCTGCAGGGCCGGCAGACCTCTGAGGGCCTCCGGCCGGACCGAGCGCTCCATGCTCCGCTGCAGCAGGTGGCCCAGCAGAGCCACCAGCTGGGGGCGCAGATTCGGGCCCACCTGTGTGAGCAGCAGTGGCAGCCAGAGTCGTGCCAGCTCCGCGAGTTCCCGTTGTTCGTTCACATCGGTTGACTGGTAGCTGCAGAAGCTGCGGACCCGCTGAGGGAGCTGCGGAGAGCGGATCACCTGCTGAGCGGCATCCACCACCCGCACGGTGATCACCTCGAACAGCTCCAGCGCCAGCAGGGCCACGACGCCCCGACTGATCACCGCTCGCAGCGGTTCCAGTTGAATCAACCCCGCTCTCGACAGGCGTTCGGTGACGGGCACCACCCGCAGCAGGCGTGCGAAGGGAAGCAGCAGCGGCAGGTCGATCCATCGCCGCAGCAGGGCGTCACGCCAGCGAATCGCCGGGTAACGCCGTTTCAGCCGCAGGGTCCGGAGCAGGATGTCGAGCAGGAACAGCAGCCGGAACGGGGTGTCGATCCGCCAGCTCAGATCCGTGGGTTGCCCGTTCGCATCAATGCTGCGCCAGGTGTTGACCTGCACCAGCGGCAGGATCTTGACGGTCCAGAACTGCCGCTCGACAGCCCAGTCCGACTGGCTCAGGTGTCGGTCGCTGAGCAAGAAATCCGCTGACTGCTGAGCGGAATCCAGCCCGGCGCGGGTGCGGAGCTGGGATTTGATCTTTTCCAGGGCGCCGGCATTGCCGGAATTCAGGAATGGATTCGTGGTGATCATCTCCGTGGTCAGCCGCGCCTGTTCCTGAAACAGACGCTTCACCTCCGGGTCTGCGGTTCCCCGCTCCACGGCGAGCCTGTCCAGGTCCTGGAAATGCCTCATGTAGGCCTGGGTGTCCCGATGGGGTTCGATGCCCTTGATCGGGTCGTAGAACGGCGTGATGTCCGGCAGCCAGGGCAACGGCACCGCCAGCGGCACGGAGGGCAGCGGATAGAGGTTGCGCTGCAGCCAGAAGTTGCGCAGCGGCAGATAGGTGGCGTCGAAAATCACCCAGGCAAGATTCGCTGCAGCCAACAACGCGAGCGCCTGGTCCCAGCGCCGCCAGGCTCTGGCGCGGTGGTGGAGCTTGAACCCTTGCCAGCGGGGGCGAACCATGGGGGTACGAAGTGCGGCCCGGGAAGTGAGCTCGTCACACTCCTTCTATCGTGGTGCAGATTCACAGAGAAGTGATCCGTTGGCAGGCGATCAGAAGCAGGAGCGTCGATCGAACTCCAACGAAGGCGACAGGGCTCATCAACAAGGCACGAAAACCCACCCTTTCTGGGATTTCTGGGCACCGGTGCTGTTCACCCTGGCGTTGTATCTGGGGATCCGACAGATGGTGGTGGAGGCTCGCTACATCCCGTCGGGTTCGATGCTTCCCGGACTGCAGATCCAGGACCGGCTTCTGGTGGAGAAGCTGACCTTCCGGACCCGGCCCCCCAGACGGGGAGAGATCGTCGTGTTCAACTCTCCCTATGCATTCGACCCCGCTCTGCGGTCTCCCCAGCGGCCCTCTCCGCTCCGCTGCATTCTGGTGAATCTGCCTCTGGTGAGCTTCATTCCCGGACTGGCGAACCCCGCCTGTGATGCCTACATCAAACGGGTGATCGCCGTGGCCGGCGACCGTGTTGTGGTCAGCCCCAGTGGTGAGGTCATCCTGAACGGGGAGCCGCTCGAAGAGCCCTATGTCCAGCGTTTCTGTGCGGTCAACGAACAGGGGATGAGTCCCTGTCGCACCATCGACACCACTGTGCCGGACGCGTCGGTGCTCGTGCTGGGAGACAACCGGCAAAACAGCTGGGACGGGCGCTTCTGGCCCGGTGGCCCATTCCTGCCGGAAAACGAGATTCTCGGCAGAGCCGTGATCCGGTTCTGGCCTCTCAACCGATTGGGGGGACTCAGCGACTGAGCCCGCAGGCGGTGACCCTGCCACGCATCTCACGGTTCAGCAGAGCCAGGTTCGCGGCCATCGGAGCCGCGGCATCATCCTGGCGGACCTGCCAGGTCTGTTCAGGGTCGAACAGCAGCCAGCGTCGGCTTCCGACAGCGAGCGCCTCGGGAGGCTGATCGATCAGAGCGGAGGGACCGAAGCTGAGCCCCTGCCAGAGCTGTTCGAGGCTGAAATCGCCGTTGCGAACCAAGGCATCCCAGAGCGCCGGAAGCACCAGGTGATGCCCGCTCAGCCCTGGGGGACGCTGATCCGGCGGGAGCAGCATGTCCTCCGCATCCATCGGAACGGCATGCACTGAGACGGCTCGGATCAGCTGCTCGCGCAGGGCCTGCTGCAGCGCTTCGCGGTCGGCGGCGCCTCCCAGCGATGGGTGCACCCGCCAGCTGGCATCCCCTCCGGGAAGATCCCCGCGATCCGCCAGCAGGTGCCACCAGCAGACGCTGGTGAGAGGGGGCAGCGCATCAGCGCGGAGAGACTCCACGGCAGCCGCCGTGGACACGTTCATCAGACGCAGCTGCCGTTCCGGGTGCCGCTGATGCAGGGCCAACAGCTGTCTCAGGGGCAGGGTCTCGCTGGTTTCCGGATCCGGTGCCCAACCGGCCCGCAGGGTCTCAACGCCTTCGCGCACCATGCCATCCCCCTGCAGGGCGGGATCACGGGGGGCGACCAGCACCGGTGCCGATCCCATCTCTCCCAGCAGCAACCCACGTTCCAGCAGCGCCAGAGGAATCAGCGCATCGTCATCAGCAAGACCGATGGCCCCCAGATCGAGCAGATCACCATGGGACGCGAGTTCGGTTCCGGCACCTCCCCGGCTGAAGCCACCCCAGAGATGGATGGTCACCTCCCGCGGGTCATGGTCGCGGAAACCGATCAACCGTTCCGGTGAATCGCGCCAGGTCGGGCTCCGCGGCAGCAGCGCCACCTGGCCGTAACCGGCTGCGGCAGCACAGCGTCGCAGGCTGTCGAGGGTTTCCGAACGGCCGCTGAATGGAGACTCCAGCACGGAGTGGGGATCCACCAGGCATGGGGCGATCAGCTGGCCGGAGGCCTCCGTGGCGGTCACGCCCAGCTGGATGGCTCTCTCCCGAGCCGCCTGATCAAATCCCTGCAGGACGCCGGATTCCAGCAGAACGGCCCCGTCCCGGACCGGCCGATCCGGACCTTGCAGGATCCGGATCGGATCCAGCAACAGGGTGTCGTTCATGGCATCAGAGCGCGCCTGCCGCGGTCCGGTCGAGCACACTCCCGAAGTGGGAGGTGAGATTGAGACAGGTCACCACTGCAGGCTGGCCCGGATCCGTTGCGATGTCGACCACCGTCACACCGCCATTGCCCTGCTTCACCGCCCAGATGTCCGCCGGCGTCAGGCCGAGCAGATCACAGAGGATGGTTTTGTTGACGGCGTCATGGGCCACCACCAGAGCGGTGTCCTCCGCCTCCAGGGAGGTTGCGATCTCCCCCCAGCTGCGGACCGAGCGGGCCCAGACATCCTGAATCGTTTCGCCGTCAGGCATCTGAACCGTTTCCGGAGTTCGTTTCCAGGTGTCGAGCAGGTCCGACCAGTCGGCTCGGATCTCGGACTCGAGCTTGCCCTCCCACTGGCCGTGGCCGATCTCCACGAGCCCGTCGGTCTGGGTGAGGGCGACGCCGGGATGGGCTTCCAGAATGATTTCAGCCGTTTCGGTCGGCCGCGACAGGGTGCTGCTCCAGGCCCGGTCGATCCTGACGGTTCTGAGAAAGTCTCGGGCTGCAGCTGCCTGGCTGCGTCCGTGCTCATTCAGAGGGATGTCGATCTGCCCCTGGAAACGTCCTTCCTTGTTCCAGTCCGTCTCCCCATGACGCACAAGGATGAGCCGGGCCCCCTTGCCCTTGGCAGGAAGCGGAGAGAGATGGGTGGTGCTGTTCAGGCACTCGATCTGCACCTGAGGGCGAGACTCTCCAGCCGTGAGGTTGAAGACCGAGAGCGAGGTGTTGTCCACTCTCAGCCGGCGGAATCCGTTCTCAGGTTCCCCCAGCAGGGTGAGCATCAGACAGCGAAGGATGGCGTTGTGGGCAACGACCAGCACCGTGGCGTCGGTCTCGACTGGATGTCGCTTCAGCAGCCCTGCCACGAAGTGCTCGGCCTGCTGCATCAAGTCAGGGAGGGGGCGGTAGCGGCGACCATCCCTCCGCTCCAGTTCCAGTTCGAGCGGCCGTCGCTTCCAGGTGGCGTAATCCTCCGGATACCGCTCGGTCAGCTCATCGATGGCCATCCCCGACCAGGGTTCCAGATCCACCTCCAGCAGGCCGTCGTCGAACACCGGCTCCGGTGCTGTGCCGCCGCGGGCCTCCAGCAGGGACGCAGTGGTGGAGGCTGCCCGGCGCAGGCGTGAGCTGTAGACGGCATCAAAGGGAACGTCCGAGAGCGATTCCCCCAGTGCCCTGGCCTGCTCGTGACCCTCTTCGGTGAGGTTGGAGAGGTCATCACGCCCCTGAATGCGGCGCTCCTGGTTGAAACTGCTCAGACCGTGGCGGACGAGGAGAAGACGGAGGGGCACCGTGCTGCAGCAAAGCGCGGCCATCGTATGGGGCAAGCCCCGCCGGAGGACAATCGGGTGTAGTTGAGCCGACGTGGTGTCGTCCAGTTCTCCCCGCCCGGTTGAGCCCCGCTGGAAAACACTCCTGGCCGTTCTCTCCCTGGTGCTGGCCACGGCGATCTGGGTCACCGGGCTGATCGACAGCCTCAGTCGGCCATCGGTTGCGCCGGTCCTGACTCTCCAGCAGCAGGAGCTCAGTGTGCTGGCGGAGCCAGCCGTGCCTTCGGCGTTGCGCCCGGTGCTGATGGGGGAGGCGCCAAGGCAGGTTCTGCTCCAGGCCTTGCAGGACAGTCCAGAGAGCCGGCGCAGCTCACGCCAGACGCAGCTGCTGAAACTGCTGCAGGGTTCCGGGGATGCGGACATCGCAGCTGCGCGGGCATCGGATGATCCGCTCCTCCAGCTGCTGGCCTGCGAAGCCGAGCCAGATGCATCAGAGGCGCTCTGCCTGGATCAGCAGATCGCTTCTGGAGCGGCTCTGCGGCTGACCCTCAGCGCCACACTGCCACTGGTCATGGTGCTCCTGGGGAGCCTGCTGCTGCTCCAGCAGGGATGGAGTCTGTTGCGGGGACAACAGGAGCCTTCGCCCTCTCTTGAGGGGCCCGAGCTGACGCTGATCGACATGATCCTTCTTGTCGCCGGCGGGTTTGTCGTCATCAGTGCCGTGGCCATGCCGCTGCTGGCTCTGCCGCTGGTCGGAGCCCTCACCTCGGCTCTGGCCAGTCCCCGTCGGGAAGCCGTCGGAGTGGTGATCAACTACAGCCTGATGGCCCTGCCGAGTCTGTTGATCCTGCGGCGTCAGCTCCGTGCCCTGGACCCGCAACGCAGTCCATCCGGAGGCTGGCTGCAATGGGGGCTGCATCCTCCTGCCTCGGCTCTTCGCCTGGCTGCCTCCGGATGGTTGATGGTGACTCCGGTGGTGACCCTGGCCGGTTGGCTGGTGGTGAAGCTGGTCGGTGATCCCGGTGGCAGCAATCCACTGCTGGAACTGGTCCTCGGCAGTCGTGACCCTCTGGCGCTGCTTCTGCTGCTGCTGACGGCCGTGGTGCTGGCGCCGCTTTTCGAGGAGGTGATTTTCCGCGGGACGCTGCTTCCCGTTCTGGCAAGCCGGGTTGGATCCGGTCCCGCTGTGCTGCTCAGTGCGCTGGTGTTTGCGCTTGCCCATCTGAGCATCGGTGAACTGGCTCCGCTGACGGTTCTCGGAATCGGTCTCGGTCTGCTGCGCCTTCGAGGCGGACGCCTGCTCCCCTGCGTGCTGATGCACGCTCTCTGGAACGGCATCACCTTCCTGAATCTCCTGCTTCTCTGAGTCTTGCGGCCGGCCTGTGCGGGTGGTTCACTGGCCTATTCGACTGTGTCCACGGTGGTTGCCGCTCCGGAACAGCGACAGACCTCCAGGGCTCTCGAGCTGATTCAGGGGTCTCTGTCATCAGGACGGGTGTCCCGTCGATCGCCGGTTCTCGGCGGTCTTCATCGCCTCGCGGATGGAACTCTGCTCGGCGTGATCACGGCCGCGGCAGTGCTGTCAGGTCTGACTCTGCACTGGCAGCATCGCTGGACGCTTTCCTTTCAACGGTTGGAGGGAACCCGCTCGTTGTCCCATCGGCTGACGGAATCCACGGCGCAGCTGGAACAGCATCTCCTGAGACGCACGGCCCGTCCCTCCAGCCTCGTTCCCACCAAGGTGGCCAATCTGGTGTATCTGAAACGTCCGGAATCGTCGGTCGCCAAACCCGAGAGTCAACAACTTCTGCCTGTCCTGGATGATCTGATCGACCAGCGGATCCGGGCCGGCTACTGATGGCTGCACCGTCCCAGGCTTCCGCGACGCCCTCCAGGTCCCGGCGTCGAGGCCGTTCCCGGGTGGTCCCGCTTGAGAAGGTGCCGTCCAGACGTCTCTGGATGGTGTTTCTGGTGCTCAGTGCCGGTCTGATCGGCCTGGCCGGACGGATGGCCTGGCTGCAACTGGTGCAGACCGATGCTCTTGAAGCCCGTGCCCGCCGCCTGCAGACCCAGCGCACCCAGCCGCTCGGTCAGCGCCGTCCGATCGTCGATCGCACCGGCCGTCTGGTGGCCATGGATGAGAAGCGATTCCGTCTCTGGGCTCATCCGCGTTACTTCAACCTGCCCGGAGATGACCCGAACCACATCCGTCCGGCTGCGGATGTGGCGGAACTGTTGTCGCCCATGATCGCTGTTCCGGCCAGCCGCCTTGAGGCCGAGATGGCTCAGCGCCCCTCGGGGATCCGGCTTGCTGAAGGCCTGGATCCCGAGACGGCTGCACGGATCCGATCCTTGGGCATCAGCGGTCTGGACCTTGAGGCTTATCCGCAGCGGATCTATCCACAGGGCTCGCTGTTCGCCAACGTGGTCGGGTTTCTCAACGACGAGCGCGTCCCGCAGGCAGGGCTCGAGCAGAGCCGTGATGAGGAGCTGATGCGTCACGAGCAGGCCCGCAGCATGCGGCGGGGTGCTGACGGAACGCCCCTCCCCGACGATCTGGCTCCGGGTGTGTTCTACGGAGATGATCTCCGGCTGCAGCTCACCCTTGATGGCCGTCTTCAGGAACTGGCCGTCAAGGCTCTGTCGGAGCAGGTGGCGAAGTGGAAGGCGCAGAAAGGGGCAGCCATCGTCATGGATGTCGCCAACGGCGAGCTGCTGGTGCTCGCCTCCACACCCACGTACGACCCCAATCGCTACTGGAGCTTTGATCCCGGTCGATTCCGGGAATGGTCCGTGCAGGATCTCTACGAGCCCGGCTCGACCTTCAAACCCATCAATCTGGCGCTCGCTCTTCAGGAAGGTGCCATCAGGCCGGACGAGCGGGTGCATGACGTGGGTCAGTTGAAGATCGGTGGCTGGCCGATCAACAACCACGACAAGCGAGCCAATGGCCTGGTGGATTTCGCCACCGTGCTGCAGGTGTCCAGCAACGTCGGAATGGTGCAGGCCATGCGCCGACTCGATGACGGTGTCTACTGGGATTGGATGAACCGTCTCGGAATCGACCGGAGACCGGATACCGATCTGCCGGGAGCGGTGGCCGGACAGCTGAAGACGAAGAAGCAGTTCACAACGCATCCGATCGAACCGGCGACCAGCGCCTTCGGGCAGGGGTTTTCCCTGACGCCGCTCAAGCTGACCCAGCTGCATGGGGTGCTGGCCAACGGCGGTCGTCTGGTCAGTCCTCACATCACCCGGGGCTTCCGCTCCGGTGAGGCCCTCGCCCCGGCTGCCTCGCCGGGAGGACAGCAACTGTTGAAGCCTGAGATCACCCGTACGGTTCTGAGCTGGATGGAATCGGTGGTGGACAAGGGCAGCGGCAAGGGGGTGAAGACCCCCGGCTATCGCATCGGCGGCAAGACCGGAACAGCGCAGAAAGCTCTCAACGGCGTTTATCTGCCTGGAGCGAAGATCTGCAGCTTTGTGGCCACCCTGCCGATCGAGTCCCCTCGTTACGTCGTTCTGGTGGTGATCGACGAACCCCAGGGGGACAATGCCTACGGCTCAACCGTGGCCGTTCCCGTGGCCAAGCAGATCATTGATGCACTGCTGGTTGTGGAGAAAATCACACCTTCAAAACCTGCAGAATTGAACAAGACCGTCAACGGCTGACGGCTTAGAAAACGCCGCTACGTTACGAACAGAAGAGCCTTTTTCCACAATGGCCAGCTTGCTTGAGCAGCTCTCCGCGATGACGGTCGTGGTGGCAGATACAGGAGATCTGGAGGCGATCCGTAAATTCACTCCCCGCGACGCCACCACCAATCCATCCCTGATACTCGCTGCCGCCCAGATACCCGCTTATCAGAATCTGATCGATGAGGCGCTGCGCTCATCCCGCAAGCTGATCGGTGACAATGCCCCGGTCGAGGATGTGGTGCATGAGGCTCTCGACGAGATCAGCGTCATCTTTGGTAAAGAGATTCTCAAGATCGTTCCCGGCCGCGTGTCCACCGAGGTGGATGCCCGCCTCAGTTACGACACGGACGCCACGGTTGAAAAGGGCCGCAAGCTGATCCGCCTGTACAACGATGCCGGTATCAGCAACGAGCGCGTTCTGATCAAGATCGCCTCCACCTGGGAGGGCATCAAGGCTGCTGAAGTGCTTGAGAAAGACGGCATCCACTGCAATCTCACTCTGCTGTTCGGCTTCGGTCAGGCCGTGGCCTGCGCCGAGGCGGGTGTCACCCTGATCTCCCCGTTTGTCGGTCGCATCCTCGACTGGTTCAAGGCCGACACCGGTCGTGATTCCTATCCGGGCCCGGAAGATCCTGGTGTCATCTCAGTGACCCGCATTTTCAACTACTTCAAGACCTACGGCTATAAGACCGAGGTGATGGGAGCCAGTTTCCGGAATCTCGATGAGATCACGGAACTTGCCGGATGCGATCTGCTCACCATTTCTCCCAAGCTTCTGGATCAACTGCGTGAGAGCGACGCGGCACTGACCCGCAAACTTGATGGATCCAATCCTGTGAGCGCCGAAGAGCAGATCCATGTGGATCGCGAGCGTTTCGACGCGATGATGAAGGACGATCGAATGGCGTCGGACAAACTGGGCGAGGGCATCAAAGGCTTCAGCAAGGCCATCGAGACGCTTGAGCATCAGCTCGCCCATCGCCTCGCGGAATTGGAGGGGGGCAAGGCCTTCGGTCATGCCGTTCAGGAGATCTTCATGCTCAACGACATGAACGGCGACGGCAGCATCACCCGGGACGAGTGGCTCGGCAGTGATGCCGTCTTCGATGCACTGGATCAGGATCACGATGGTCTGATCTCCCAGGAGGATGTGCGTCAGGGTTTCGGCGCTGCGCTTTCCCTGACCGCCGCCTGAGCCATGGCACGGAAGCAGGGAGGGGCATTACCTCTCCTTCATCTGTGATCACCAAACTTCGTTGGTGACGATTTGACTTCCATGCACGCCCTCGACACCATGCTTGCGCTCGCCAGCAAAGGCGAGGTGATCACCCTCAAGGCCGGTGAGGTGTTGTTCTCCACTGGAGACACAGGATCCACCATGTATGGCCTGTTGGAGGGATGCGTCCGTCTCACCTGGATCGGCGAAAGCGGCACCCAGGGCCATGAAGACATTCCCACCGGTCACGTGTTCGGCGCGGGTGCGCTGGTGATGAGGGATCACCAGCGTCTGGGTACGGCGACCGCGACCTCTGATTGCCGCCTCATCGAAATGAACCGTGAGAAGTTCCTGTTCGCGGTTCAGGAGGCTCCGATGTTTGCCGTCGAACTGCTGGCGTCCATCGATGAGCGTCTGCGCGACATCAAGCTGGCCGACAACTGATCGGGAAAGAACGCACGATCCGGCCCTTTTTGAAAGAATGTATGTGCTAGCGGTGCATTCTTGTGGGTCGAATCCGTCTCGCTCTCCGTCTGGGGTTGTTCCAGCTCAGTCTTGGCATCCTCGGCGTCCTGATCCTGGGACTGCTGAACCGTCTGTTGATTCAAGACATCCAGCTGCCGGCGGTGCTGGCGGCGTTGGCCGTCGGTGGTCAGCAGCTGATGGGGTTCACTCGCGCCTGGTTCGGCCATCGCTCCGATCGCATCCCCCCAAGCCGGCTGCGGCGCACACCCTTCATCGTGATCAGCTCATTGGCGATTGCTCTGTTGTTCGGAGTGGCCTGCCAGCTTGTGCTGCGGTTGGCGACCAGCATGGAGAGCTCCGGCGGTGATCTCGATGCGCTGCTGATTGGCCTGTTGATCCTTGTCTTCGTGGCGATTGGCACGGCGATCGCCGCTGGTGGAACAGCGTTTTCGGCCTTGATCGCTGATCGCACCACAGAAGCCGAGCGGCCGCGGGTGCTGTCGGTGGTGTGGGGGATGCGTCTGCTGGGGGTGTTGCTGGGCAGTGTTCTGGTGAATCAGGTGTTCGGCAGTGCCTGCGCGGCCGATGCCAGCCGCACCGCAGTTCTGGCCGGGCTGCAGCGTCTGTCGGTGGTGACGCCCTTCGTGCTGCTGGGGCTGGGGGTGGCGTCGGTGTTCGGCGTGGAACGCCGCACCACAGACTTGATCTCCCCTGTGGGGTCGGCCCCCCCCGATGTTCCCCAGCGGTTGGCCTTACCCCAATTGCTCTTGAAACTGCGGTCCATCCCTCAGGCCGGTCGTTTCCTTGGGGTGCTGTGCCTGTTCACCTTCAGCATGTTCCTCAACGATGCGGTGTTGGAGCCCTACGGCGCTGCTGTCTTTGGCATGAGTGTCTGTGCCACCACATCGCTGAATGTGTTGATCGCCCTGGGTTTCTTTGGTGGCTTGGGGCTCAGTGGCTTCTGGTTGATTGAGCGCGTCGGCAACATCCGCACGGCCCGGGTGGGGGCGGTGCTGGCAGCACTGGCCTTGATGCTGATGCTGTGGGCCGGGGCTGATCAGTCGATCCCCCTGTTGCGGGCTGCCGTTGGCTTGTTTGGTTTGTCGCTTGGGGTGTGCATGAATGCCTGCCTCACCCTGATGTTCAGTTTTGTGGAACCCGGGCGCACGGGCTTCCTCCTGGGCATCTGGGGAGCGGGCTATGCCTATTCCTGCGGTCTGGCCACGATCAGTGGAGGCGGCCTGCTCACCTTGTTCCAAGCCTGGAATGGCGGGGATCTTTTTGGAGCCTATGGCGGGGTGTTTGCCCTGCAGATGGTCTGTTTCCTTGGCGCCGCGTTGATGACGCGCCGTTTGGATGTGGTGGGCTTTCGCGAAAAGGTGAAAACTCGATTCTGCGAAGTGATGGAGATGGCGGTGGATTGAACCTTGGATGGAGCGCCGGATCCACTAGAACCGGGTTCCTTGGATGGCAGTGAATGCCACCGCTGCAGATCGTCTGGTTCAAGCGTGATCTGCGCATCGTTGATCACCGGCCCTTGCTGGCTGCTGCGGAGCGGGGTCCGGTGCTTCCGCTCTACATCGTCGAGCCGGAGCTGTGGCAGCAGCCCGATGCCTCCGAACGCCAGTGGCTCTTTTGCAGGGAGGCGCTGCTGGAGTTGCGCCGTGCCCTCGCCGATCTGGGGCAGCCGTTGGTGGTGCGCACAGGCGATGTGGTGCAGGTGCTGGAGCGGGCTCGGCGACAGTTCGGTATCGATGGCCTCTGGAGCCATGAGGAAACAGGCAACGGCTGGACCTATCAGCGCGACAAACGGGTGGGGCTGTGGGTCCGACAGAACGGAATTGAGTGGATCGAAATTCCCCAGTTCGGGGTGACGCGCCGGATGCGCACCCGCAATGGCTGGGCCAAGCGCTGGGAGGCTCAGATGACGGAGCCCTTGACGTCTCCGCCTGCAGGACTCCCCGTCTTGGAGGCGATGGATCCCGGGGTGATCCCGGAGCGGCCCTGCCCTGAGCTGCCGCTTGATCACTGTCCGCAGCGGCAGACCGGTGGGCGCTCGATCGGCCTGGGGGAGTTGCGCGATTTTCTGCAACACCGTGCACCGCGCTATCAACGGGCCATGTCGAGCCCGAATACGGCGTTCACCGGCTGTTCACGTCTGTCGGCCTATCTCACCTGGGGATGCCTGTCGATGCGGGAGGTCCTGCAGACCAGCCGCAAGCACAGTGGTCGCGGTGTCAGCAGCTTTGAATCGCGGCTCCACTGGCACTGCCATTTCATTCAGAAGCTGGAGGATCAGCCGACGATTGAATTCAGCGACTTCCACCCCTTCATGCGTGGCATTCGCCATGCCGACAGCGATCGACTGACGGCCTGGAGCGAAGGCCGCACCGGCGTACCGTTCGTGGATGCCTGCATGCGGGCGCTCCGGGCCCATGGCTGGATCAACTTCCGCATGCGGGCCATGTTGATGTCTTTCGCCAGCTACCACCTTTGGCTCCCCTGGCAGGAGAGCGGCATGCATCTGGCCCGTCAGTTCGTCGACTACGAACCCGGCATTCACTGGAGTCAGTGCCAGATGCAATCAGGAAGCACCTCGATCAACACGATCCGCATCTACAACCCGATCAAGCAGGGGCGGGACCATGACGCCGATGGTGTGTTCATCAGGCGGTGGTGCCCGGAACTCGCTGATGTCCCGAGCGACCACATCCATGAGCCATGGACATTCCTGGCAGGCCATCCTGCGCCAATCGTGGATTGCACGGCGGCAGCTCGTGAGGCGAAAGAGCGGATCTGGGCGATCCGTCGTTCTGCCGGCTTCGATCGGCACGCCGATGACATCCAAAGCAGACACGGATCCCGTAAGGCAGGCCTGAAACCGACGATGAGCGCCCAGAGAGCTCACCGCCGGCGACGGCGCCTCCCTGATGATGCGTCGATGCAGCAGCTGACTCTTGAGCTCTAAATCGATTCCAAGGTCGAGAGTTCTGATGTGATGGACTGGCCAGGGAAAGTTCCTGCCGTGAAACGCATGAACAGCTCGACATCCGTTATGTCCAGGCTGCCGGGATTGGTGTTGGTCACGCTGACGTTGTAGACGTCGGTCATGTCGTAATCGCCGTTGTCCACACTTGCATCGATGTGGTCGATCATGTCGCTGGATGTGGTGCGGCTGCCGACATAGGAGGCAAGTTCACTCATGATTGGATCCTGGGAGACCCGACCGGTGATGAATCGGCGTGCCAGAGCCAGGCCATCGGTGAGCGTCGTCAGCTGATCATCAGCGTCGATATCTTTCGGTCCCAGCGATACGAGGCTGTCATCCGATAGATCGGAATCGTCCGTCTGCTGGTCATCTGTTGTGCTTCCAGACTCGCTCCCGGAGGACTCGCCAACGACCGCATCAAAGTCGACATCTCGACTGACGAGAGCCAGGCCACCAGGGCTGGTGATCTCACCGTTCACCAGGCCGTCATCATCACCACGGGCACCATCACGGACATACAGGGCCAGAACATCCGCACCGCGCTGGCTTGGATCGGTGTCCTCCAGCAAGGCTCCGGTTCCCGTCACCTCGTCGTAGGTGTAGATGAAGGGATCAGCATTGGCTGGTCTGCGGTACCAGACCAGACTCTGAGAACCCTCCTCCAATTGGGCACGGATTTCATCACTGAGATCAATTTCGATGCGCTGCAAGCCCAGATCAAGAATGTCTTCATCATCAAGATCGCTTTCCACGGCAATCGACTGGTCAGACTCCTGCATCACCAGTGATTGACGTTTAGCCAGGAAGCCCGAGAGGGTACCCCGTCCTCGACCAACCCGAAGATCAACAGGTTTGGAAATTGGCTTGAGATCATCAACCTCATCAGCGGTTGCATCAGCAAGAGAGGCAATATCCTTGGCAGTGAATTCACGGCTTGAATTCACTTGACGCAATTCTCCAGACTGATTGGCGGCAAGTTCCGCTTTGTTGGTTTCATTCACTTTGCCTGAAATGTTTTCCGGCGTCTGCTTCTTCATCAAGATCGGTGTCGATCCAGTTTCTCCACTACCTGTTTTCAACGTTGATTTGATGATTAGAGGATTGCCGGAGAGTTCCTCGCCTTTTTCACCAAGATCTTTCTCAAGTTTTGCCTTTGTTGATTTCAATTCGTCGTCGGTTGCTTCCGGCAAGGCTGCCAGATCGGCGAGATCATCTTTCGTGATCTTGACAAGATCCTTCAGGTTTGAGGCATCGCCAAAATAGGATTCGAAGATGTCGGAGTGGGAAGCGATATTCTTTGTGGCCTCCAGAAGGGCGTTCTCCAACGTGTCATGAGACTTGATCAGGAGTGAATAGGAGGTGGGTTGATGGTTGTGGCTATGGAGATTGGCAATGAAGTTGTAAACCTTGTTCTGTTCGAATCTGTCATCACTCGAAAGGTCGATCACAACTGTTTCGTCAGATGGAGTGAAGACCCCGGTCTCCGCATCCTCTGTTCCCCAGTTCCAGCTTCCTTCATGCCATCCAGGTTCTTGATGGTCCACAAGAAGACTGACATCGCTGAGCTGGCTGAAGTCAGTTGCCCGGACAGTGTAAATCTCCCCACCAGTCAATTTCATTGACCAATAATCTTCTGTGTCTAAGGAATTGAGCTTCCCTTGTGAGGCCATTCCATTGATCGCCAATGACCCACTTGGGTCGTTGGAGGTGTCTTGGTCGGTTTCCAGCGTTGTGGTTGTATCGAGTATGTATTCAACGTCAATATCTCCTGAATTGCCTGAAGAGAAGTATTCGATTGTGTAGAGGCCCTTGGGAAGATATTGCTCACTTTTACCGTCGTAACTGTTTCCCCACCACTGACCGTTGAGGTCAAATATTTCAAACCAAACTTCACTTGAAACATTGTCATAATCAAGAATTGCAAGAGTGAATATTCCATCAGAGTTAATCGCAATTGTCTCGTCGGCATATTGATCGCTCAGGTTCAGAGTGTTGTTCCTGATGGAGAAGGATTCTTCATCATTGCCACCGATTTGAATGGCATCAAGAGCCTCGGAATCAAAGGCTGTTGTTTCGATTGTGAGTTGATACGGTTGCTGGATCTCTTCGTCGAGACTTGCATGTTCAATGATCAAGCGGTAATCACCTTCGGGAAGAGTGAAAACAACGTTTCGTTCATCATTGCTTGGAGAATCTTTCCATGAATCCAGTGCAGAATTATGTGATCCACCGATGTAGTTGGTGAAGCGAGGTGTAATGTTCTCGACAAAGAAATCCAGGTTGGCGTCGCCTTCATCATCCAGAGTCCGTCCGCCTTGATCAGTCAAGCTGAAACTAACGTTGGAGATCTCGTCGAGATGGAAGTTGTAATGGTCAGCGATCTGGAAGTCAGAGTGCTTTGACGAAAGGGAACCATTATCATTCATATAACTATTGCTGCTCGAGAGGTTGTTGCCAGTTTGTTTGAAGACGACATTGACACTGTCAATGTTGTTAAACCAAGTGTCTGGATTGTTGATGTCAAATTCGACAGAAAAATTGTTAATGGCAAGATTTCTGATCGAGGTTGCATTGCCTAATCCATCGGTTAAGGCTGTGCCGAGGTAGCTGAGAGAAACCTCATCATTTGCTTGAACAGAGGATTCCAGTTGTAATTCAAGATCTCCCCACTCGTTCATCCGAATGCTGTTGGCACTGATGGATCGTCGGTCGTCGTTGACGCCGGCTGTGATCAGGAAATTGATGGGGTTGGGAAGGTTGGTTGTCGTGAGACTTTTCCCATTGACATGAACTTCTGCAGGGTCATCCAGACCCATGTAGAGACGATTACCGTGAACATCGGCCCAGCGCACAGAAGGCCCCTCTTCGTCAGGCGAAATATTCTCGATGGGATGCCAATGAAAACTATGGCTTGTCGCACCATTGACATTTGTGAATGGCTCGCTGTTTGAAGAGCCATCGGCAAGTGTTGAAATGATGGGGTCATATGTAACATCAATATTCACACCCGACGGAACCTTATTCGACAGGTCAAAGATCAATTTTTTTCCTTTGACCTCGATCGTGCTTTCAGCAAATTGAAGCTGAGTCTGCTCTCCACTTTGAGGATTCCAGGACCAGAATTGGAAGTCGCTTATTTCTGGAATAACTGCTTTTGTAGAGTCGTCAGTGAGATCAGCCTTGGAGTGAAAAGATAAGGTTGCTTTCTTGCCTTCAACAAAACTTTCGTCTGGATTCAGGGAAATCCACTCGTCAAGATCGTAACCAAACTGCTCATAGCGGGCCCAGTTATCGATTTTGAGTGGTTCCTTGAGAACAATGGATTCTCCCTCCACATCGCGTAATCCATGACCTTCTTGTAATGCAAAAGTGATCGTCGATTTTGGCTTGATCGTCAGACCACTGTCATCTTTCAAGCGAAGCTTGAGACGATGTCCCCACTGGATTTCTGTGGAATAAGCTGAGGGATCGACGAGCTTGTCGTCAATTCTCAGGATGATGTCTCCCTCTTTATAATTAGACTTGCTATCATCATTTGTGATTTCAGCAATTCGGTAAAGACCTTGGTATTCAATATAAATTGATTTGTTGCTGTCATAATCTTCCCCTGACGGATCAGTGTAGCCCCATTCAAAAGTAGGTTTGATGGAACCTACATTCATGACCCACTCTTCTTCATATGTTTGCCATGCTTTGTGGTAGCGGTCTTCTGCTTCTCGGAATCGCTCTTCGTTGCTTGGATCGTGAAGAGTCCAAGCCCATAGATCAATCTGTGGCTTGCTTCCTCCTTGTGGCGCAGTGAAATCTAGATTGGCAGAGACAAGATTACGATGATCATTTCTGACTTGATTTCTGTTCGTTATTTCGAAGATATCATCTGAGAAGATGGTTTCATTGCTATTGGCCGAGGTCCCAACATTACGAAGCACCTCCAGGATCAGGTCCAGGAAGTCGTTGGCTTCGAGAAATTCATCGTCGCTATCAATTTCGATGCCAGCATAGACTTTGGGCTGATAGTTAAGCTCGTCGATGATTCCATCGCGAACTTGATAAAGTTCATCGAAGAAAATATCTTCTCGCTGTTGCTGACTGAGTTGTCCCTCGCCTGATTGATAGTGAAGATCAAAAATAATGGCATAGTCCCGCCACTCACTCCAGTCATGTGGACCATCAGAATGCGGGACTTCCAGGTTGAAGCGCAGGACAACATCATCGCCAATATCAAAATAATCACCTTCTAAATTAATTAGTCTTGGACTGATTCTTTGTTGATCCCAAGCGACAAAGGGATTTCCTTCAATCCAAATCTGTGGATGATAGTCTGACCAAAAAGCTTGAACAGGTTCTTCGCTGACTGACAGCCGATTCAGATTGTCACCATAACGGTCAACTTTCAGAACGCTAATCTGATCATTTTCCCAAGAGTCCCATTCTCGAAGGCTCACACTGAAGCCATCAGGATCAGAGTCAATAAATTGCCCAAAGTTGTAACTGTCTTCTTCTCCAAACCAGATGGCGTTATAAATCTGCTCAGTATCTCCGTCCGGTGTTGTGAGCTTCAGGTCAACGATGAATTCATTCAGGCCGCCTCCTGAGTCATCAGCGGGATGCAAGCGTAAGCCAGGGTTTTCAATCTGGTCGGTTGTCGAAGCGTTGTCATTCATGATGTGGGCCTCAAAGAAGCTCCAGTCATCATCCATTTGTCCAGGGTTCAGGAAGGCATCTGCAGGTAGAACCAACCACTCCGAATCCTCCTCATTGTGTCCCCGTGCTGAATCCCAGTTGTCATTACCACTGACAACCCATTCTTTTCTCACCAGGGTGCTGTGTTCGGTGGCGTCAACTGTTCCTGCCACATCCCATGGTCCTCGATCGTCAAAATTGCCAAGCCAGTCAATGACCGTGTACGACGCCTGATCCCCACGAACCAGTGCAAAGCTGTCGTCACCATCTCCTAGATATTCGAACAAGTGATCAGCTTGATCAAGAATTGCAGGTTCTGCACCGGGGTCTGCAATCAAGTAAACATCTCCAGACTCAATCGTTGCACCTTCAGGAAATTCGTTCCAGAATTCATAGATCCCCCATGTGGTTGTGTTGTTAGATATAGTTGGGAATGCATAATTGTCGAGCTCCACCCTGGATGAAGTGGGGTTGAAAATTTCGATATATTTGTTGGATCCATAGCCTGTTGTGTATTCTGAGAAGAACAGGCTGGATGCTGTTTCCGAGTTGTCGTCTTGGGGGAATAAGTCATCAAATCTGATCTTGTATGTGGCTCCTTCTTGAGAGGATCCATTGTCACTCGTGAAGATGAACTCATTGGCGGAGAACGTCATGCCCTCCATGTTTTTGAAGTCTCCACTGATGAAACCCGAATTGATACTCTCTCCAGATTCAAGATCAAGAAGTTGAATATATGCCAATCCCTGATTGTTTTTCTCTCCATTAATGACGGCAGATTTCCCATGTAATGCTGCAAGATATTGAATATCAGACCCATCCCGCGTCACTATTGCCAGATCTCTTAAATCATTGATGCCGGTCTCGATGATCCGCAGCTCAGAGCCAAGAACCCCGTCTCTGAAATCATATTCATAGACATCTCCTGATTTTTGCTCGCCGACAAGAATAGAATCAGATTCTGAGAGGAATACCAGTGACTCATGTTGATTGTCAGACTCTTCAGATGTGTCAGGAATCGTTTCGATTCGGACTATGTCTGATACCCCATTGGTTTCGATGATGTCGCCATTTTCATTGAGACTGAAACTAAAAATCTTGGATTGTCTGTTGTTGTCAAGATCACCCTCATCCAGAATGTAAAGCGTTGATGAGTTGATGTCATAGGTGATGGCTTCGCCATCGATTGAAACAGACTCTCCCTTAAAACTATTTGGTAGGGTGAAATAGGCGGGTGAATACTTGCCATCTCGATTGATTCTTAATAGCTGCGATGGACTCTCTGAATTGAATTCAGCATTGTCATCTCCGTCTTGATTTGCCGAGATGGAGTCATCTGAAATGATGTATAAGAAAGAATTACTGTCTTCGGTAATCACGGATGTGATTCCACTGGCTTCAAAGCCGTAAGGCAAATTAAAATCTGGTTCAATATACAAAGCATCTGCAAGCAATTTGTTTCTATATTGCTGTCCTGAGTGATACCCGGGTCCAGCCTCAATTGACATGGGTGCTGTGAAAGAAGATTCAAAATTATTGGCTGTAGTCGTCGTCGTCAGGTAGGTGGCAGAACTTTCAGACAACCACTGCTTCTCTTCTGCCAGTAGGGATTGGAGTAGCTCTTCGATTGAATTCAGATTTTCGATCTGATCCAGTTTGATTGTTTCTGACGGAACTTGATTTGGCCCGATCTGTAGAGAAACGCTAAGGCCATTGTCGGTATTGAATATTGATTCAAAAAGCTCTTTGTCGAAGAAAAGGTGAAGAGATGATTCTCCCTCAAGCTTTTCGATAGGGATATCTTCACTGATCAGATCATCATAAGAAATTCGTAAATCCCAGTTAGAGGGTATCTCTTCGAGGCCAAGATCTTGGGACGTGGATGGATTCAATTCCAGCCTCAGCTGGTTGTAGCTGGCTTTTGCTGTTGCCAGGTCGAGGGCGGTCCAATGATAAAAATGATCGTTAGCCTGAGCCTCAGGATTTCGGGCTTCAAATTTGAGATCTTCTGCAACTGCTTCACTCAGGCTGATCAATTCTGTTGTTGATGCATCCCAATCAATCGTGAGATAGTTCTCAACCTCTGCTTCGGCAAGCCGCAGACCCTCTGGGTTGGAAAAACTGAAATTATCGGAGCGATTTTCAAGATCTGTATCATCAATGGTAATGCTCTCACCAGTTCTCGTGTCGATGAGCCCAAAAGATGTTGTCTTATTCTTCGTGTTGATGGTGAGCTCTGAAACCTGATAGGGTCTCCACTCATCGATTGAGTATGGCAGTGCATCATGCCAATTAAAATCAATCAACATGCCTTCTGAGATTTCAAGCGTCGTACCATTGAGGACGACCTTATTCATATCGACATCGAGATATCCTTCTGAATCTTCTCTTCCCGGGAGAGTGTATTCGTTGCCGTTCACTCTGACATCGAGCTGAAAGGCATCGTCGTTCCAATGATCTGACAGAGCGCGAGTTTCGTATACAAGCGGACCGATTTCCAGTGTTTCCGTACTTGATTCTTCAAATTCAAACAGAATCTTCGATCCTTCCGGGATATCGCTACTAAAAAAGCTCAGCGCCACTTCATGCTCTCTCTGCCAATCGCCCTCTGCTTCGTTGAAGTAGGCATTGGCATCTCTCATTGTAGTTACATTATCCTCCAATACCAAATCATTAGCGTCGACAAGTGAAACATTGCCCTTGAAATTACCATTATCATCAAAGTGTTCACTCATATCCTCTGACTTGAAGACGATTTCTACAGCTGCCAACTCCGTTGTGTCACGATCAGCTTCTCGTTGACGTTTGAGTTTTTCGTACTCATTCCAATTCAGCTCCATCCTCTCATTAACGACTGACTCTGCAATCTTCAGGCCAATGCCTCCTTGATTGACGCCATTGTTCCAACTCCATCGCTCAAAAATATTGGCGTCAAACATTTGTACATTCCGGTTGTCCTCGGAATCGATTAATTTGAAAGTTGTAATATTGCTGGAGTTGTCGATTGTCAGATCATCTACACGGTATGGGTGATATGAGCGAATATATTGAGGCAATACTTCGTGCCAGTTGAAATCCATAAGGCTTCCATTGACAATATCGTGATCCACGCCAATAAGAACGACTTGGTTGTTGTCAAGATCCAGCCAACCTTCCTGTTCTTCATTGCCGGGAACATTCAATCTCCACTCTTCAGCGGCGCTGCGAATTCCTAATTGAAACGCGTTCTCAGAACCATGATCTGTCTCCGTAAAGGAATTCAGATGCAAAGGTAGTTCAAGTGGGTTGTCCCAGTGTTGATTGGCATCGAGGATGAGCTTGTCTCCATCAGAGATCTCTGACCCCAGAAAAATCTCAAGGCGCTCATGGGTATTTTCCCATGAATCATCTGAGTAATCTTCATCATTGCGGTAGAAAAAGTCTGATTGGATTAATCCAGCAATCTCATCGTCGATCAGTTGTCCAGATGAATTCACAAGACTGATTGTGCCATCAAATACGCCAAACTCGTCGATGATGTTGGATAAATCCTTTGCCTTGAAATTAATCTCAAGTGCTGAAATGCTCGAGGCTTCCTGTTGATCTGATAGCTCATTCTGCTGCTTTCGGTAGGCGTCTTGGTCAAATTCCAGATACTCTTCTTCGATGGCCTTCCACATCCGCAGGCCATCATTGCTATCAGCAGATTGGTACTGTGTAATAGAATCAAGAATATTGTTGCTGGCAAAGCTCACTGCCATCGATTGCTGACGATCAAATAATTTGAATGACGTCTGCTGCAGATCAGGGTTGATTTTGAGATCGTTAACCTGATAACCCTTGTAGGCCTGCACACTTTCCGGCAGGGTCTCGTGCCAGTCAAATCCAATTAAGTCACCTTCACTCAGCTCATGATCAATACCAGTCAAGACGATTCGATGCGTACCAAAATCAAAATGTCCTTCTTGCTTTTCAGCTCCTTTAATGGAATGAATCGTTTCTTTGAATTTAATATTTAGCTGGAAGTAATCATCGTTTCCGCTACGATCAACTTCTGTTCTGATGGTGTTGTGGAATGGTAGAAGGAGCTGTTGATTCCAGTGATCACCACCATCAATCACAAGGATATCTCCAGCCTCTGCTGAGAAAGGAAGCATGACATGCAAACGTTCGTGCTCCTTGTCCCAATCACTTTGATGATTGTTTGTCCATGAGCTGTAGTTGATCAGTGCGGGAAGGTTTTCTGCACGGATGTTATTTTTTTCACGCACCTCAAGGTCACTATTTTGTAATGTGATGCTGCCTGTGAAGCGCCCATTCGTTACCAGGCCTTCTGCGAACTTTCCATCAAAGACAACCTCCACAATTTTGGCATTGTTCGTCTCTGCATCGGCTTGTAATTTTTGTCCGTCAATTTCGTAATATGCTCCAGCCGGATCCAGCCGGATCACCTCTTCCTGTTTCGCCTTCCAAAGTCGTAAGCCACTGTCACGATCGCCGGAATTATAGTTTTTGATTGTTTGGCTGATAGCATCATCACTGAAATCAACGACCTCGCCTTCCTCTTGATCAAATAAGTCAAAGCTGGTTATGTTCGTGTCTTCTTCTGTTTCCAAATTGATGATCTGATAAGGCTTGTACTCATCCAGTCCCTGCGGGAGAGTGCTGTGCCAGTCGAACCCAATCAGGTCGTCATTTTGAAAATAATTTTCGATTCCCTCCAAGATGATTTTTTTATCATCAAGGTCGATGAAGCCTTCTTGCTCTTCTTCGCCTTTGATAGTTAGTACCTCCTGATTTGTTTTGATTCCCAACTGGATGTAATCGTTTCTCGTCGAGTAGTCCACTTCGGTTCTCTGCTCGCTGGACAGTGGAAGATTCAGATCCTTTTCCCATTCATCACCACCATTGATTCTTAGAGTGTCACCAGCCTGCGCCTTTTCAGGCATATAGATGTAAAGACGTTCATTCTCCTGCTCCCAGCTGCTCAGGTTGTCGTCGGTGAATCCGTGCGGATCAACGACTGCTTTAAGGTTTTCGGATTTGATTGCTCCTTCAGGATCCAACAGTGAAATGCTTCCTGTGAAACCACCGTTGCTCACCAGGTTGCCGAAGTCTTTGGCTTTGAAAACGACTTCAATCAAGCTGGTCTTTTCATAGGCGTCTTCTTCTGCTGCTGCATCAGTGGACTGATAGGTGACTCCGTTGTGATCCAGTGCGATGTAATGACGCTCCTTCGCCCTCCATATGCGAAGACCATGATCAGAGTTGCCATTCCTATAATCTTCGATTTGCTGTTCAGGATCGTCACTTTCAAACTCAACCGATTCTTGATGCTTTGGATCGATCAGGCTGATGGTTGTTTCATTCGTGACGTTATTCGTCGTCAATTGCTCGATTTGATAAGCGTAATATGACTCAATGCTCCATGGGAGAGTCTCATGCCAGTCAAATCCCAGCAGATCGCCCACATTCAGTTCGTGGTCAACTCCGCTGATGATGATCGTATCCTGATCAAAGTCTAGGTAACCTTCTTCTGCCTCATAACCTTTGATTTCATGTCTTTGCTTATTGATTTTCGCGCCCAGCTGGAAATAATCATTTCTGAATGAGTTGTCTACTTCGGCTGTTGTTTCTTCATAGAGTGGTAATGTCAGGGATTGATTCCACGCATTTTCCGCCCCAATCACTAATGAATCACCATCTGCTGCTTCGATTGGTATAAAAAGATGAAGGCGGGTGTAGTTGGTTTCCCATTCGTCTTTTGTCTCGTTAATCCATGCATCAGGATGAAGCATGGCCTGAATATTTTCTGCTTTAGTGGAGCCATCATCACCAATCAATTGGATGGAGCCACTAAATTTGCCGTTCTCGATTACATCATCCAGATTGGGCGCTTCAAATACCACTTCAAGATGGCTGGTTGGATCCTGTGCAGTTTCAGAAAACTGATCCCCATCCTTCTCATAGATCACAGCTTCATGATCAACCCTCAGGTTGTCCCTCAGTTCTGCTCGCCACATTCGTAGACCGCTGTCTCCTTCGTCGGCTTTGTGTTGGTTGATCTTTTGCTGCAGTCTTGTATCGGAGAATAGTAAATCTTCTGATGTCTCGCTATCAATTAATCTGAATGTTGTGCGATTGTAATCACTATTTATGATCAATGAGTCAACTCTGTAAGCATGGTGACTTCTGATGCTTTCGGGAAGTGTTTCATGCCAGTAGAAGCCAATCAGATCACCATTTTCTAGATTGTGGTCTATCCCATCGAGCACGATCTGCTGTTGATTAAAGTCAATGAGGCCTTCCTCCTCTTCGTCTCCATTGATTTCATATCGATTCTTTCCCGATAGGATTCCTAGTTGAAAGTACTGATTGTCATCAGAGTGATCAACTTCAGTAGATGTCTCCATGTAGAGCGGCAACTTCATCGAATAGGTCCAGTCGTTGTCGCCATCCATCACGAGAACATCTCCATCCTCTGCCTTGCCAGGGAGAAGAACATGCAAAATTTCGTATGATTGCTCCCAATCGCCGTTATCTCCCCGTAACGCCTCAGGTGAGATCAGGCCTGTCAGGTTGGTCTGCTTTGCATTGCCATTCTTATCCAGGAGCGAGAGATCACCCTGGAAGATGCCATTCTCTACCAGGTCGCCCAGATCTTGTCCTTCAAATATGACTTCGAGCACGCTTGTTTCGATATCAGAAATGTCACTGTTGAAGAACGTGTCGAGTGATGTTGACGTGTAAGTCGTCTGTGGATCAACTGTGTTCGCCAGATCGATGAAGCTGTTGTAGTAATTGTCAAGGATTTCCGAGGTGGCACCATTCTGTTCCAGATTCGAAAGCCACCCATGGAGATCGTCAACATCGCGTTCCTCGATCCATCCAAAGTCTGTTCCTCGTCCATCAAGACCTGGTTTGAAGAAAAGTCTGAAGTCGTCGAGGTTGTATGTTTCGTTGTCGCTTGCTTGATTAGCCAGATCAACAAATGCCTGTTCGTAGATTTCAACAATCGTTTCGTCAACTTCGTTGTCGTGAAGATGCTCAATCCACCAGAGTGAATCCTTTCCGCTCCCCTGGGTGTTGAGCCATCCCAGCTTGGTTCCTTCGCCGTCAAGTCCTGGAGAGAAAAATTGCTCGTAGTTGTCGTTGTTGAAGGTTCTATCCGTCTGTGCGTTGTTGGCAGTGTCTGTTAGTGCATTTCTGTAGGTATCGACAATCTCACTGCTGACACCATTGTTTTCGAGATGCTCGACCCACCACAGTGTGTGTTCAAGATCACCACTTGCATTGATCCAGCTGAAGTCCGTCCCTTTTCCGTCAAGTCCAGGGTTGAAGAACTGCCGAAAATCTTCGGTTGAGTATGATCGATTGAGGTCGGAGAGGTTGGCGAGATCAATATAGGCAGATGTATAAGCATCAATGACATCCTGCTCTACTTCGTTGTCTTCAAGGTGGTTGATCCACCAGACAATTTCGTTGAGATCACGATTGGTGCTGCCGATGTATTCAAAATCGTTCCCTCTGCTATCGAGTCCTGGTCTGAAGAAGGATTGATAGTTCTCCGATGAGTAATCAGAGCTGTTGGTGGCATTGTTGGCCACATCGGCCAGGCTTGATTTGTATTGCTCGATGATGTCTTCTGTGACTAAGCCGTTGCCAAGGTTGTTTTCGAGATCATCAATGATATGCAGACGGTCTTTGGCTTCATTGCTCCACAACCAATCGAAATCGGTTCCCTGGCCATCGAGCCCTGGTTGAAAGAACGTTTCGTAGTTTGTGCTGTCATAGTCAATTGATTCAGACGCTTTATTGGCGACGTCGACAAATGCCCCGATGTAGCTGTTGAGAATGTCTGATTCGACTCCGATGTTTCGAAGCTGATTGATCCACCATAATTTGTCTTGCAGCGAGGTGTGGTGGATCTGCTCAAATGCCGGAAGATTGTTGACGTATTCTTTTTGAATATCGCCACTCAGATATGCTTCGAAAATGGTTCCATAGGCTTCAAGTGAGTGAATGGTTGAGCCCATGTGATTTGAAGCACTTACTCTTATTTTTATTATAAGCAATTTCGTTTCAACGGCACCACTCGCATCGGCTTTGCGTGATGCTTCAAGATTGGAGCCTGTTGGAATTGTGTTCGACAGGCTTGTTGTTGTGCAAAGCAAGCTTTGTCAAAAAGCTTGCTTTGCTTCGCATCGGCTCAGCGGCGATCCAGGAGCAGTCGTCGAATCACGCGTTGGGCGATGTCGCCGTACCCCATTTCGCCGGAGAGGATCTGGGCGATCCGTCTCGGCGCTGTTGGCCGTTTGATGCCCAGTTGGTACCCAACACCCGGGAACCGGTAGAAGACCTGGGCAATCCTCCGGCCCCAGGCCATGGATTCTCCCCAGCGCACGCGCATCGCCTGGCTGTAGCCCTTCAGGTTCTGTTGTTCCCCCTTCAGCCATCCGTCCAAGTGACGGGCCGCTTCGCATCCGCTCATCAGGGCTGGTCGCAGGCCTTCGGCCAGGAAGGGATCGCACAGCGAAGCCGCATCTCCCACGACCACCACGCCATCACCATCGAGGCGGTGGTGCCCGTTCCACACCCGAAGCTGTCCTCTCTGACGGATGCCGGCATCCTGTTCGAATCCCAGATCGGGCAGCAGTCGGCTCAGCACGGCATCGGGGTCGGCCTCCTGCCTTCCCACAAAGCTGCCGACACCGATGTTCACCCCGCCTGCAAGAGGGAAGGCCCAGGCAAATCCCTGCTTCACGAGACCGAATTCAAAACGGGTCGAGCCGTTCTGCAGCGTTCCCTGGCCTTCCAACCTCACCGACATGGTGCTCGCTGTCTGCACCTGACGGGCTCCGAGACCCAGTTGCTGCGGCCATGGCGATCCTGATCCGTCGGCGATCACCAGAGCCCGGCTGCGCCAGCTGCGCCCGTCGTCTGCTTCCACCTCCCAGGTGTCCTCCGCTTTCCTCACTTCACTGACGTTCACCGTCAGAGACCGTTCTCCGCCGGATCGGATGGCCTGCTCCGCCAGCAGCTCATCCAGCCGTTCCCGCCGCACGATCCAGAAGGGTGCCTCTCCGGGAAGCTCGGCGACGACAGGGTCCTCCAGGCACCAGCTGAAATCGACCCGTCGGATGACCTGCTCCACGGCAGGTTCCAGGGAGAAAGGGAACCATTGCTGAACAGCAGCAGCCATGCCGCCGCCGCAGGGCTTGATGCGCCGATGCGCATCTTTCTCAAGGATGAGGACATCGTGCCCGGCTGCGGCCAGATGGGCTGCAGCGGCTCCACCGGCTGCACCGGACCCGATGATCAGGACATCACGGATCCGCCTGTCGGATCGGCTCACACCTTGAGGATGTCGGCTTCCTTCTCCGCCAGGTGCTTTTCCAGCTCGGCGATGAACTTGTCCAGGGTTTTCTGAACGCTCTCCTGCTCATCACGGCTCTGGTCTTCCGAGAAGTCGCCTTCCTTCTCCTGCTTCTTGATCTTGTCGATCGCGTCGCGTCGCAGGTTGCGCAGTGCCACCTTGCCTTCCTCGGCGTATTTGGAGGCCAGCTTGCAGAATTCCTTGCGACGCTCCTCCGTCAACGGCGGCACGTTGATGCGAATGATCTTGCCGTCGTTGTTGGGAGTGAACCCCAGTTCACTCATGGCGATCGCCTTCTCGATCGACGCAAGGGCACTGAGGTCGAACGGCTGGATCTGAATGGTCTGGGAGTCTGGTGTGGACAGGGTTGCCAGGGACTTCAGCGGCGTCTCGGCGCCGTAGTACTCGACACTCACCCGGTCCAGCAGCGAGGAGTTGGCACGCCCTGTGCGGATGGTGTTGAAGTTGCGCTGGGTGGCTTCCACCGACTTGCGCATGCTGGCTTCGAGGTCCTTGGTCGACATGTCTGGAGGATTGGGTTCTGACGGATTCAGGCAGGATTGCCGATGCGGGATCCGATCGGCTCACCGGCGACAGCTCTGCCGATGTTGCCAGGTTCGAAGAGGTTGAACACAACGATCGGAATGTTGTTGTCCTTGCACAAGGCGATGGCGGTGCTGTCCATCACGGCCAGTTCCCCGCTGAGCACCTGTTGGAAGGTGAGGTGCTCGTGCTTGACCGCATCGGCGTGCTTGGCCGGATCTTTGTCGTAGACCCCGTCCACCTTGGTGGCCTTGAACACCACGTCGGCGTTGATCTCGGCGGCCCGGAGGGCTGCCGTCGTATCGGTGGTGAAAAAGGGGTTTCCGCAGCCGGCTCCGAACACCACCACCCGGCCTTTCTCCAGGTGTCGCATCGCCTTGCGGCGGATGTAAGGCTCGGCGACTTCCTGCATGGCGATTGCCGTCTGCACCCGGGTGGGCACACCAGCCCGCTCCAGTCCGTCCTGCAGGGTGATGGCGTTCATCACCGTGGCCAGCATGCCGACGTAGTCGGCCGTGGCGCGCTCCATGCCGGCTGCTGAACCCTTGAGACCACGGAAGATGTTCCCTCCTCCGACGACGATCGCCAGCTCGGTTCCTCCGGCCACCACCTGCGCCACATCGGAGGCGATCGATTGAACGATGGCGGGGTCAATGCCGTATCCCTGAGATCCCATCAGGGCTTCGCCGCTGAGTTTCAGCAGGACGCGTGCGTAGGCCATCAACGGTCCGGATCCCGCTGACAGTAGCAAGTACTGGCCAAACGCTCCGTCCGTCGCTTGGATGGATGAACCGAGAGCAGGTGATGGCCGAAACCGAAGCCAGCCACAGCGGAGTGATGGCCCGCCTCACCCTGTCGGCTCTGGAGCGTGCCAGTCGGGATCCCTCCTGCTGGCGGGATCCGATCGTTCACCGTGCCCTGCTTGTGAGCGGTCTTTCCGTGCTCACCGAAGCCACACGGCGCCTGAACGAGGATCTTGACTCCGCCGCCTGAGCGGATCAGTACTCGATGCCGGCCTGTGCCTTCACGCCCTGTTCGCGGAACGGGTGATGCACAAGCGTCATTTCGGTGACCAGATCGGCCCGTTCGATCAGTTCCTCGGGGGCTCCGCGGCCCGTCAGCGCCACATGGGTGAGTTCGGGACGTTCGTCCAGTCCCGCCAGCACGGTCTGAACGCTGATGTAGCCCAGTTTCAGAGCCACGTTGATCTCGTCGAGCACCACAAGCTTGATGGCGGCATCGCGCAGGTAACCCAGAGCCGTTTGCCAGGCCTCCCCCACCAGTTGCTGGTCCCGTTCGCGGTTCTGGGTCTCCCAGGTGAAGCCCTCCCCAAGGGCATGCCAGCAGACCTGATCGCCGAAGGTCCGCAGCGCGCGGGCTTCCCCGGGTTCCCAGCCACCTTTGATGAACTGCACCACCGCCACGCGCTCGCCGTGGCCGAGAGTCCGCAGCACCAGCCCAAGGGCTGCACTGGTCTTGCCCTTGCCATGGCCGGTGAACACCAGCACCAGCCCCTTTTCCCTGTTGCGTTCCTCCACGCGCTGGCGCTGCACCTGCTGGCGCCGCTCCATGCGTTTGCGATACCCGGCGTCATCGGTTTCCGGAGCCAAGTGGCCTCCCATGCCCAGTTCGGAGGCTTTGCTGTCCAGGTCGGAGTGGGTCATCAGGTTTCAGGTGGAGGGCCGCTGGGCCGTGATCCGTTGCAGGGCGTTCCCTGCCAGAAGCTCCTGCTTCACATCGGTGAAGCCGAGTTGCCGCAGCTGGCAAGGCAGGTCGTCCTCCAGCATGGCGGTGGCGGTGTCGGTTTCGAACAGAGCGCAGAACAGCTGTTGCGGCAACCGCAGCCACGGCCCTGCCGGATGCAGATCCACCAGCACCAACCAGCCGCCGGGCTCCAGCAGCTGCAGGCTGCGGCTCAGCACCCGCTCCCGATCGGGCCGGGGGAATTCGTGCAAAGCCACGCTCAGTTGAAGCGCTGCGAACTGGCCGTCCGGCAGAGGAGGATCCTCCGCCAGGCCTTCCACCCGCGTCATCGCCGGGTGGCGTTCGGCCGCAAGGTCCAGTGCACGGGGGGAGATGTCGAGCCCGGTCACCGCAAATCCAGCCGCCAGCCAGGGGGCGGCCGCTTCGCCGCTGCCGCAGCAGAGATCCAGCACGGCAGCGCCGGTTGGAAGCCGATCCCGAAGCACGTCCAGCCCCAGGCTTCGCAGGCGTTCCACGCCTCCCACGCTCAGCGACGACACGGCTGTGACCGTGTCGTAGATCCAACGGTGGCGGTAGGCCAGGGGCCGCAGAAAAGAACTCATCAGATGATCAAGCGTGTTGCCGGGCCAGGGCCGCATCCACCGCCTGCTGCTGGTCGCGGCGGGTGATCCAGTGGTGATAGGTGCGGGTGTGAATGGCCACCGAGTGGCCCATCATCCTGGCGGCGACGGTGTCCGGCAGGCCGATGTGGATCGTGCGCACCGCCCAGGCATGCCGCAGGTCGTAGGGGGTGATCGGCAGTTGATAACGGCGGAACTGTTCGCTCACACGGCGGCCCACCTGCTGGAGCGTTGTGCGCCGCAGATCCGTGCAGATCGCGGGCAGTGCGTCAGAGGTGTCACCCAGCTGTCGCAGCCCGAAGCGTTCCACCCAGTCCGGCTGAAAGGGCCACACCTGGTGTTCGCCGGTCTTTGTGGTGGGCAGCACCCGGATCACCTGATCGCCCCCCTCTGCCAGCGGGCTGAGGTCAGAGAAGAACACTTCATGGTTCCGCAGGCCGTAGGTGGCCATCAGTCCGTAGGCCAGCCGCCAGCGTGGGTTTGGGATGCGCAGGACCCCCTCGAGGATCTGAGCGTCCGTGGGTAACCGCCGGAACCGGGCCTGATGCAGGCCATACCCGGCAGCCTCCTGGCGCCAGTCCTGGGGCAGATCGATCATCAGATGGGCTGCCAGGGCGGCCAGTGCCGTGGCGCATTGCTGTCGACTGCGGCTGCCATCCCCGTAGCTGGAGAGGGTTTCCGTGAGTCGCTGAGCCGTGATGCCTCCGTCGCCACAGAGGGGCAGCAGCCGTCTCAGATAGGGGCGATAGGCGCTGGTCCAGGTGGTTCGGCTTCCCGCCGGAGAACGGCGGCGTCGCGGATCGGCGAAGAAGGCCCGTTCGAAGTCCTCGATGGCGTCGCCGGCTGGGCGACGCGAGCTGCCCTCCACTGAACTGGAGCGCCAGTCATCCCATCGGAACTGCCCCCGATCCAGTTGTCGCTGAACGATCAGCAGGGTCTGCTCGGCCTCCACCAGTCCCTGACGGTCCGCGCTGAGCCCGAGGCTGATGCGCTGGATTCTGCTGTCACCCGGATCGTGACGATCCGGTAAGGGACCTCTCAGATTCAGACGTTGTCCCCGTTGCTCCAGTCGCAGGCGCGTCCCCTGATGCGCCAGGCGCTGATTGAGCTCCTCCAGCGCGCAGCGCAGATCCATGGCAGGGGCGTCGGCGACCCACCATGACGTTCACGCGGGCTACTCTCAACCCCCATGGTTCCTCTATTGACCGAATGTCCCGCGTCGGCGTCGTCCTGCTGAACCTCGGGGGCCCGGAGCGGATTCAGGATGTCGGTCCCTTTCTCTACAACCTGTTCGCTGACCCGGAGATCATCCGGCTACCAAGCCCTGCGCTGCAGAAGCCACTGGCTTGGTTGATCAGCACCCTGCGCAGCGGCAAATCCCAGGAGGCTTACCGCTCCATCGGCGGAGGCTCTCCGCTGCGTCGGATCACCGAGCAGCAGGCCCGCGAACTGCAGAGTCTTCTGCGTCAGCGCGGCATCGATGCCACGAGTTATGTGGCCATGCGCTACTGGCATCCCTTCACCGAGTCGGCGGTGGCCGACATCAAGGCGGACGGGATGGATCAGGTGGTGGTGCTGCCCCTGTATCCCCACTTCTCGATCAGCACCAGCGGGTCGAGTTTCCGGGAACTGCAGCGGCTGCGACAGGACGACAACGCGTTCAGGAAGCTGCCGATCCGTTGCATCCGCAGCTGGTTCGATCATCCCGGCTATGTGCAGGCGATGGCCGAGCTGATCGCCGAGGAGGTTCGCAACAGTGACGACCCCCAGCAGGCCCACGTCTTCTTCAGTGCCCACGGGGTTCCGAAGAGTTACGTCGAAGAGGCCGGCGACCCGTACCAGCAGGAGATCGAGGCCTGCACGGCTCTGATCATGTCCAGGTTGGCGGAGCTCATGGGGCACCCCAATCCCCACACACTCGCCTACCAGAGCCGTGTGGGCCCTGTGGAGTGGCTCAAGCCCTACACCGAGGAGGCGCTGGAGGAGCTCGGCGAAGCCAAGGTGAATGACCTGGTGGTCGTTCCCATCAGCTTTGTCAGCGAGCACATCGAAACGCTTGAGGAGATCGATATTGAGTACCGGGAACTGGCCACGGAAGCCGGTGTGGTCAATTTCCGGAGGGTGAGGGCTCTCGACACCTATCCCCCCTTCATCGAGGGCCTGGCGGATCTGGTCACCACCAGCCTCGACGGACCGGAGGTCAGTCTTGATGCCGCTGCTGAGCTGCCCACCAAGGTGAAGCTTTATCCCCAGGAGAAGTGGGAGTGGGGTTGGAACAACAGTTCCGAAGTCTGGAACGGTCGCCTGGCGATGCTGGGCTTCTCGGCCTTTCTGCTGGAGCTGATCAGCGGTCATGGCCCCCTGCATGCCCTCGGCCTGCTGTAGGGCCCTGATTCACCCGTCGGCCCTTAATCTGGAGGGTCAACCGCGCCGGTGACTCCGTGACCCTCACGTCCGCCTCCACGGCTGTTGACGGAACCGCATCCAACGCTCTGGCCCGTCGGACCACCGGGGCGGAAGCGTTGATGGATGCCCTGCGCCGGCACGGGGTCGACACGATCTTCGGCTATCCGGGCGGAGCCATCCTCCCCATTTACGACGCTCTGCACATCGCCGAGAGCGAGGGATGGGTCAGGCACATCCTGGTGCGCCATGAGCAGGCGGGAACCCATGCGGCCGATGCCTACGCACGGGCCACCGGAAAGGTCGGTGTCTGTTTCGGTACCTCAGGCCCCGGTGCGACCAACCTCGTCACCGGTATCGCCACGGCCCAGATGGATTCCGTGCCGATGGTGGTGATCACCGGTCAGGTGCCCCGCCCGGCCATCGGCACGGATGCCTTTCAGGAAACCGATATCTTCGGGATCACGCTCCCGATCGTGAAGCATTCCTGGGTGGTGCGTGATCCTGCCGATCTTGGCGCGATCGTCGCCCAGGCTTTTCTGATCGCTGCCAGCGGCCGTCCAGGCCCGGTGCTGATCGATGTGCCCAAGGATGTGGGCCAGGAGCACTTCGACTACGTGCCGGTCGAACCCGGGTCCGTCGTGCCGCCAGGCTTTCGCCAGCCCCTGCCACCGGAGGATGACGCCATCCATGCCGCTCTCGGTCTGATCCGGGATGCTCAGCGCCCTTTGCTCTACGTCGGCGGCGGGGCGATCTCGGCGGCGGCTCACGACAGCCTCAAGGTGCTGGCGGATCGGTTCCAGCTGCCGGTCACCACCACGCTGATGGGCAAGGGAGCCTTCGATGAGAACGACCCCCTTTCCGTCGGCATGCTCGGCATGCACGGCACGGCCTACGCCAACTTCGCCGTCACCGAATGCGACCTGCTGATCGCGGTCGGAGCCCGTTTCGATGACCGGGTCACCGGCAAGCTCGACACCTTCGCGCCCCGGGCCCGGGTGGTGCACTTCGAGATCGATCCTGCGGAAGTCGGCAAGAACCGGCAGGCCGAGGTGGCGGTGCTCGGAGATCTGGGCCTGAGTCTGGCGCGTCTGGTGGAACTGAGCCTTCAGCATCCCGCCGAGCCCCGCACCACCGCATGGCTCGCCCGCATCGCCTCCTGGAAGGAGCGCTATCCCCTCACCATCCCTCCGGCAGAGGGTGAGATCTATCCGCAGGAGGTGCTGCTGAAGGTGCGTGACCTGGCTCCACAGGCCATCGTCACCACCGACGTGGGTCAGCACCAGATGTGGGCGGCTCAATACCTCCGCAACGGACCGCGGGGCTGGATCAGCAGTGCCGGTCTCGGCACCATGGGATTCGGCATGCCGGCGGCGATGGGAGCCCAGGTGGCCTGTCCCGACCAGCAGGTGATCTGCATCGCCGGCGATGCCAGCATCCTGATGAACATTCAGGAGCTGGGAACCCTCGCGGCCTACGGCCTGCCGGTGAAGGTGGTGATCGTGAACAACCACTGGCAGGGGATGGTGCGCCAGTGGCAGGAGAGTTTCTACGGGGAGCGGTATTCGGCATCGGACATGCTCAACGGCATGCCTGACTTCATCGCCCTCGCGCGTTCCTTCGGGGTTGATGGCGTGAAGATCACCAGTCGTGATCAGTTGCATGGTGAGCTTCAGCAGGCTCTGAACACACCCGCACCGATGCTGATCGATGTGCACGTGCGGCGAGGAGAGAACTGTTATCCGATGGTTCCCCCCGGCAAGAGCAACGCTCAGATGGTCGGGCTGCCCGCCCATCCGGAACTGGCCATGGACACAACCCGGAACTGCCCTGCCTGCGGAGCCACCACAGCCCACGAGCACCTGTTCTGTCCCCAGTGCGGGGCTTCGCTGTGATCCGTCCTGTCCTGATCATCCTTGTTCTGTTGGGGATCGCCGTTTCCCCGGCGTCGGCTGCTGAAGTCCTGCAGGTCCGCACGCCGTCCCTGCTTCAGGTCGGCGATCGCAACCGCACCTACACGGTGGAACTGCCTTGTCTCACGGTTCCGGAAGGGGGCGACGCTGCCGCGGTGTCCTGGTTGCGGGAGCGGCTGCCCCGGCGTCGCAGGGTCAATCTGCGTCCGGTGGGATCACGGGACGGACAGCTGCTGGCTCGGGTGACGCCGATCGGGGAAACCGTGGACCTCAGCACCGGGCTGGTGAATGCCGGTCTTGCCCAGTCGAGTTGTCCAGGGGATCCAGCCTGAGATGGCCGACAATCGCGTTGCCCGGGGCATTGTTCTGGTCCCCTGTCTGCTGCTGGGCGGTGCCTTCCTGGCAACGGCTGTTTGGGGGCAGGGGGTGGCTGCGGAGAACCGCCCCCTGGCCGCTGCTCTCGGGCTGGGGCTGTTGCTGGCGGGTGTTCTGGCCCAGTGGCGTGTCTCTGAAGCACCGCAGACACCCCCGGACGCGGCCGACGACTCTCCTTAGCGTGACGATGCTGCGACTGAGCGAACTGCGTCTGCCGCTGGAGCATGGTTCGAATGATCTGCAGGAGGCGGTGCTGCGCCGTCTGCGGATTCCACCGGATCAGCTGCTGGAGCAGAGGCTGGTCAAGCGCAGCATCGATGCCCGGCGTCGGGATCGCATCCAGGTGATCTACAGCGTGGATGTCGCGGTCCGCAGTGAAGCGGCGGTGCTGCGACGTCACAGAGGCAACCCGCGCATCCGCACCGCGCCTGACACCCGATACCGCATGGTGGCAAAGGCCCCGCCGGCCTTTCCGGTCAGTCCCGAGCAGCGACCGGTGGTCGTGGGAGCGGGCCCCTGCGGTTATTTCGCAGCCTTGCTGCTGGCGCAGATGGGATTCCGGCCGCTCCTGCTCGAGCGGGGACAACCGGTCAAGCAGCGCACCCTTCAGACCTTCGGCTTCTGGCGTGGGCGGCTGGCGTTCGATCCGGAATCCAATGCCCAGTTCGGCGAGGGGGGTGCCGGCACCTTCTCCGACGGCAAGCTCTACAGCCAGGTGAGCGACCCGGAGCATTACGGCCGCAAGGTGCTGGAGGAACTGGTGGCCAGCGGCGCCAGCGATGAGATCCTCACGCTGCACCGGCCGCACATCGGCACCTTCAAACTGGCCACGGTGGTGCGGGGACTGCGGGCAAGGATCGAGGCCCTCGGGGGTGAAGTGCGCTTCGCCAGCCGTGTCGATCAGTTGCTGCTGGAGTCCGGTGACACGGAGAAACCTCAGCAGCTGGCTGGGATCCGTCTGGCGGACGGACGCCGGATTGCCTGCCGGCACCTGGTGCTGGCACCCGGCCATTCAGCCCGGGACTGTTTCGCGATGCTGGATGGTGTTGGTGTGCAACTGGAGCGGAAGCCCTTCTCGGTGGGCCTGCGCATCGAGCACCCTCAACCGCTGATCGATCAGGCCCGCTGGGGGGAGATGGCGGGTCACCCCAAGCTCGGGGCCGCCGAATACAAACTGGTGCATCACGCCGGCAACGGCCGTTGCGTCTACAGCTTCTGCATGTGCCCCGGCGGTTTCGTGGTGGGCGCCACCTCCGAGGCCGGCCGTGTGGTGACCAATGGCATGAGTCAGCATTCGCGAAACGAGCGCAATGCCAACAGCGGTCTCGTGGTGAATCTGGAGCCTGAAGACCTCGAGCCGTATTCCCGCAAACCCGACGACCCCCTTGCCGGGGTGGCTCTGCAGAGAGATCTCGAGGAACGGGCCTTCCGCCTCGGAGGAGGCAGTTATGCCGCTCCAGCCCAGCGTCTGGAGGATTTCCTGGCGAGGCGGGCCTCCGGCAGCCTCGGGAGCATCACCGCGTCGTATCAACCCGGCGTCACACCCTCGGATCTCAGCACCGTTCTGCCGGAGCCGATCATCGAGGCCCTCAGGGAAGCTCTGCCGGCATTTGCGAAGCGTCTGCCGGGCTATGACCACCCCGATGCGGTGCTCACCGGCGTGGAGACCCGCACCTCCTCCCCAGTGCGCATTCCGCGCGACGGGCGGCTGGAGTCGCTCAACACCCGCGGGCTGGTTCCTGCTGGAGAGGGGGCTGGATATGCGGGCGGCATCCTCTCGGCAGGCATTGACGGCATCCGCGCTGCCGAGGCCGTGGCCCGTCAGCTGGTGGGGGAGGCGTCTCCCGATGCGGCCTGAGCGACGATGCCGCTCCACTGCACCGCCTTCACCTGATCGCGACGCCAGGAATGGAACAGCTCGGGTTCCCCGACGGTGCAGAGCGGGCAGAGGGCGATCCGCTCGGTCGTGATCCCTTCGTTCAGAAGCTGAAGCCGGGCGGCCCGTCGGATGTCCAGACGGTGACGTCCGGCCTCGGCGTCCTGCTGAAGTGCGCCGTCCCGCTGCAGAACCTCCTGATCGGAGCTTGGGTCTCCGGGCTCTGCTGACAGGGCGAGTCCGACGGCATCCACCACCTCCTGCCCCACCTGATAACGGGCGCCGCTCACGGCGGGACCCAGCGCCACCAACAGATCACGTCGTTGGGCCCCGCGCTGTTCCAGCCGCAGGATCGCCTCCGGCAGAATCCGCGCGGCCACGCCCCGCCAGCCGGCATGACAGGCGGCGGCATGACCAGTGGTGGGGTCGGCGATCAGCGCCGGGGTGCAGTCGGCACCGCAGACCCAGAGACTCTGGCCGCCACGGTCACTCACCAGTCCATCCGCATCCGGCCAGGGGGCCTGGATGGCATCACTCGCGTCCAGGACGATTCCGCTGTGAATCTGCTGCGGCCGGTGCACACTCACGCCGGCACTGAGATAACCAGCCAGTTCATCCGGTCCGCGGCCCTGCCAGCGGCGGGTGAAGAATCCGTGTTCGAACCCCTGATCCGACAGCAGATCCGACTGCAGGTAGTACCCGCCGTAGCAACCGATCCAGGTCCAGGACGGGAGGGTGTTGAATTCGCTGTCGGGGCGCGCGAAGGGATCGCGTTCTGACATGTCAGCGCGGTCTAGCTGATGGTGATGTCCCGCATCATCCAGAAGCCGGCGAACGATTGCTCCTCCGGACTGCTCTGGATGGCGATGAACTGCAGCCCGTGCATGTGTTCGCTGGATTCGCGAAGGGCCGTCTCGATCGCATCGGCGGCTCCGGATTCCAGGTCGCTGACCAGCCAGCGATCGTCCTGACCGGCCTCCAGCAGCAGCTGCCGCTCCTCCACGATCAGTCGCACCGGTTCGAGTCCTCCGAGCCATCCCGCCATCGCAAGAGCGCGGCTGCGGCTGAACAAGCGCAACCCCGGCACCGGTGCCTCGGAGGAGAGGTCCGGCGGCAGTGGAATCAGGCCGCTGAACCCCATGGGCCATTCGCCTGCCTCCTGCAGCAGCCCGCCAGGGAGTGCCGCCCAGGTCCATGCATCCCCCTGCACTTCCTCCGGAAGGGGGACCGGTGGGGTCGGAACCGGGGCGGGGGGTGGAGCCAGCGGTCCGGCCATGAATCCCTCGAGGCTGGGGTAAACCTCCCGCTGCCGCTGCTGCAGCCAGTCCAGCAGCGCATAGGTGCGTCGACTCGGGATCACCTCAAGGCTGAGTTCGGCGGCGGCCCGCTGCACCATCGTGCGCATGGAGCTGCGCCAGCAGCGCAGACGCTGGGGGGCACTCCAGCCGGCGTCCTCGGCGGCAGCACCCGCTTCCCGCAGGGCCTGGGTGAGCCAGAGCGAATTCACCTCACCGGAGGGGCAGCACTTGATGAACCGGAACGGAGCGATCGGGTCCGACAGGGTCGGTGTGGAGGTGATCAACAGCTCCCAGCGCTTGCGTCCGTCAGGCTCCAGGATCGGCCTGGAATAGAAGTCCAGCTCCCAGTCGGCAGACGTCATCCAGCGTCCTGTTCCTGTTTCTTCAGCATGTTCTGGGCGCGGGAGGCGCGATCGGCCGCTTCCGCCATCACTTTGTCCTTCTCCACAAGCAGTTCACCTGGAGGCCCTTCCAGCAGGGCGGTGTTCAGCCCGATGCGTCCGCGGCCGGGGTCCAGTTCCGTGATCATCGCCTTCACGCGATCGCCCTGGTCAAAGACCTCCCGGATCGAGCGCAGGCTGCCGTTGGTGATCATCGATTGGTGCAGCAGGCCACTGATGCCCCCCAGGTCGATGAACAGACCGTACGGCTTCACCGCGGCCACCTGACCTTCCACCAGCTGGCCCACCTCCAGTTCGGAGAAGCGGGCCGCAACGGCAGCGCGCTTCTCCGAGAGCACCAGTTTGCGGGTCTCGGAGTTCACCTCAAGGAATGCCACGCCGAGGGTCTTGCCGACCAGCTCCTGATGGTTCTCCCCGTCCTGAAGCTGCGAGCGGGGGATGAATCCGCGCAGACCCTCGAGATCGCAGGTGACACCACCGCGGTTGAACCCGTTGACGATCACCTGGACGACCTTGCCCTGCTTCTCCATCTCCTTGACGCGTTCCCAGCTTTTGCGCAGAGCCAGGGCCCGGCAGCTGATGGTGACCATGCCGTCGGCGTTCTGTTCCCGGGTGACGAGCACCTCCACCTCGAGCCCCTTGGGAAAGCGTTCCCGGAAGTTGGTGATCACCCCGAGACCGGCTTCGCTCTTGGGCATGAAACCGGGGGCCTTGCCGCCGATGTCGACGTAGACACCGTCGCTTTCCAGCCCGATCACCTTTCCGGTGATCACTTCGCCGGTCGTGCCCACCGGTGCGTTCTCGTCCAGAGCAGCGAGGAAGGCTTCCTCATCGAAGTCGAAGTCATCAACGCTGCGCGGGATATTGCGTTCCTCCTGCGGCTTCTTGCGCTCCTGATCGGGGGCTCCCAGCAGGTCGGCCATGGTCATGCCTTCCATGTCGCCCAGATCGAAGCGATCCTCATCCGCCTCGCCTGGGATCGCTCGGCTCTGCTCCGGTCTCCGCGGATCCTGATCCCGCGGAGGCGGACTGGCCAGACCGGCGGCCTCCTCCAGCTTCCGTGCCTTCTCTGCGGCCGCTTCCGCGGCGGCCCGTGCTTCCGCGGCTTCCCTCTGGAGCTGCTCCTGCCGCCGGTTGATCTGCATCACCTGCGGTGGCTTGCGATTGGGGTCTGCGGCCGGCTTCGGTGCACTCGGTCTGTTGGGCTGCGGACTGCCGGCTTCGGCCATGGACCCGAAGGTTCGTCAAACAACCATTCTGACAGCCAATCTGGGATTGAACTGCGTCTCCGGATGACGATGCCGCCTCGGGACTGCCGATTCGATCACCTCAGCTGGCCGGCCGCGACTGCAGCCATGCAGCAACCGGGAGCCACCGTGGTCTGGCCCTTTGGTGCCTGTGAACAGCACGGACCGCAGCTGCCGCTGGCCACCGATGCCCTGTTCGCCGAGCGGATTCTCGATGCGGTGCTGCTGGGTCTGGATCCTCTGCTTCCCATCTGGCGGTTGCCGGTCCAGGCGATCGGATTCTCCCCGGAGCATGCGTCGTTCCCCGGCACCTTGAGCCTGCCGGCGGACCTGCTGATCGCGCTTGTGGATCGGGTGGGTGAACAGCTGGCGGACCAGGGCGTGAGGCGTCTGGTTCTGTTCAACGCCCACGGCGGCCAGATCGCGCTGCTTCAGGTGGCAGCCCGTCAGCTGCGGGTCCGCTGTCCCCAGATGGCGGTGCTGCCCTGTTTCCTCTGGAGCGGTGTCGACGGGTTGTCTGGATTGATTTCCGAGGCTGAACTGGAGCAGGGTCTTCACGCTGCCGAGGCCGAGACCAGCCTGATGCTCCGGCTGGCGCCGGAGTTGGTGGGGCCTGAGCGTCCCGTGGATGGTCTGCCGCCAGCCGCCCCGGGGGACTGGAGCCTGGAAGGGGCAGCTCCGTGTGCATGGTTGGCCCGTGATCTCAGTGCCAGCGGCGTCATTGGCGACAGCCGATCGGCCTCTGTGGAGTTGGGTGGCCGCCTCGAGGAACGCCTCGTTGAGCACTGGCTGAGGCAGTTCAAGGCCCTGCTGGCAAGCGATTGGCCGCCTCTGAACGCCGCTTCAACCGGGGTGTCCGGGTCGTGAACTGAGAACGGCGTGGTCTCCAGAACCGGGGGCACTGGTTATTGTCTGTTCTACCGAATCTGGTCTGAAGCGTCCTATGACGACCCTCAATGCACCTGAGGCATCTGTGATGGAGGGTCAGGATGCACTGCCGGACTTCACCACAGAGGCCTACAAGGACGCGTACAGCCGGATCAACGCGATCGTGATCGAGGGAGAGCAGGAAGCTCACGACAACTACATTTCGCTTGGCACCCTGATCCCCGATCAGGCTGAGGAGCTGGCCCGCCTGGCCCGCATGGAGATGAAGCACATGAAGGGCTTCACATCCTGTGGACGCAACCTGGGTGTGCAGGCAGACATGGCGTTCGCCCGCAAGTTCTTCGAACCCCTGCACGGCAACTTCCAGAGTGCTCTGAAGGAGGGCAAGGTTGTCACCTGCCTGCTGATCCAGGCCCTGCTGATCGAAGCTTTTGCGATCTCCGCTTACCACATCTATATCCCCGTGGCGGATCCCTTCGCCCGCAAGATCACAGAAGGTGTGGTGAAGGATGAGTACACCCACCTCAACTACGGCCAGGAATGGCTGAAAGCCAATTTTGAGGCCAGCAAAGAGGAATTATTCGAAGCCAACAAGGCCAATCTGCCGCTGATCCGCTCGATGCTGGAGGACGTGGCAGCCGATGCCGCGGTTCTGCACATGGAAAAAGAGGATCTGATCGAGGACTTCCTGATCGCCTACAACGAAGCCCTCAGTGAGATCGGTTTCAGCTCAAGGGATATTGCCCGTATGGCCGCTGCAGCTCTCGCGCTCTGAATCCCCTACCGGCGTCCTTCTCCGGTTTCTCCACAGGCACCTTCCCCCAGATTGGGTGCGCCGTGGGAGCATGGACGGTCGGGATAGCTCAACTCTGAACATTTAGGGCGCTGCATGTTTGGTCTGATCGGACACTCAACGAGTTTTGACGCTGCGCGTCGCAAAGCGATGGAACTCGGCTTCGATCACATCGCGGAGGGGGATCTCGACGTCTGGTGCAGCGCCCCGCCTCAACTGGTGGAGCATGTTCAGGTCACCAGTCCCGTCGGCACCACCATCGAGGGTGCCTACATCGACTCCTGCTTCGTGCCCGAGATGCTCAGCCGTTTCAAAACGGCACGTCGCAAGGTGCTCAACGCGATGGAGCTGGCTCAGAAGAAGGACATCGCCATCACTGCTCTCGGCGGGTTCACGTCCATCATTTTCGAAAACTTCAACCTGCTGCAGAACCAGACGGTTCGCAGCACAACCCTCGACTGGCGTCGGTTCACCACCGGAAACACGCACACCGCCTGGGTGATTTGCCGTCAGGTGGAGAACAACGCCCCTTCGCTCGGGATCGACCTGAGCACAGCCAAAGTCGCGGTGGTGGGAGCCACCGGCGACATCGGCAGCGCCGTCTGCCGCTGGTTGTCCGCAAGAACGGGAGTCGGCGAGCTGCTGCTGGTGGCCCGGCAGCAGCAGCCGCTCATGGATCTCCAGAAGGAGCTCGGCGGCGGTCGCATCCTCACGCTGGAGGAGGCTCTGCCGGAAGCCGATGTGGTCGTCTGGGTGGCGAGCATGCCGCGCACGCTCCAGATCGATCAGGACAGCCTGCGCAGCCCCTGTCTGATGATTGATGGGGGGTATCCCAAGAATCTGGATGCGAAGGTCGCCGGCGGAGGCATCCACGTCCTCAAGGGAGGCATCGTCGAGTTCTGTCGTGACATCGGCTGGACGATGATGGAAATCGCCGAAATGGAGAAACCACAGCGACAGATGTTCGCCTGTTTCGCGGAGGCGATGCTGCTTGAGTTCGAGCGCTGCCACACCAACTTCAGCTGGGGACGCAACAACATCACCCTGGAGAAGATGGATTTCATCGGAGCCGCGTCTGTCCGTCACGGCTTTTCCACCCTCAATCTCCAGTCCAGGCTTCAGGCCGCCGCCGCCTGACGTCGCCGCCCACTCACTTTCCTGACCATGCCGCGCCGACCCCTGCTTGAGTTCGAGAAGCCCCTAGTGGAGCTGGAGCAGCAGATCGAGCAGATCCGTCAGCTGGCCCGTGATTCGGAGGTCGATGTCAGTCAGCAGCTGCATCAGTTGGAGACGCTCGCTGCGAAACGCCGGCAGGAGATCTTCCAATCGCTGTCGCCTTCTCAGAAGATTCAGGTGGCCAGGCACCCGCACCGGCCCAGCACCCTGGACTTCATCCAGATGTTCTGTGACGACTGGGTCGAACTTCACGGTGACCGTCGCGGCAATGACGATCAGGCCCTTGTGGGTGGCCTCGGTCGACTCGGCGATCGGCCCGTCGTTCTGATCGGCCACCAGAAGGGTCGAGACACCAAGGAAAATGTCGCCCGCAACTTCGGGATGGCCACCCCGGGGGGGTACCGCAAGGCTCTGCGCCTGATGGATCATGCCGACCGGTTCCGTCTGCCGGTGATCACCTTCATCGACACTCCTGGCGCCTACGCGGGCCTGCAGGCCGAGGAACAGGGGCAAGGCGAGGCGATTGCTGTGAATCTGCGTGAGATGTTCCGACTGCGGGTCCCCGTGATCGCCACCGTCATCGGCGAAGGCGGCTCCGGTGGTGCGCTGGGGATCGGCGTGGCCGACCGCTTGCTCATGTTCGAGCACAGCGTCTACACCGTTGCCAGCCCCGAAGCCTGTGCCTCGATCCTCTGGCGGGATGCCGCCAAGGCGCCTGAAGCTGCGGAGGCGCTGCGGATCACAGGACCTGATCTACTGAAGCTGGGCCTGGTGGATGAGGTGCTTCCCGAGCCTGCCGGTGGCAACAACTGGGCGCCTCTGGAGGCAGGCCAGACGCTTCGATCAGCCATCGATCGCCATCTGGATGAGCTGCTGACCCTTTCCGAGACCGATCTGAGGGCGCACAGATACAGCAAATTTCGAGCAATGGGGCAATTTTTTGAAGGAACGTCACACGAATCGCGTTTTGCCGCTTAAGGTGTGTCGGTTTGCTAACCCGACTTGCCTACGGCCCTGATCACTGGAGCAAGTCGTGGAATCGGCCGTCGAGCAGCTGAGCTTCTCGCCCACAAGGGTTGGGATCTCATGCTCACTGCTCGCAGCGGCGATCAGCTTGAAGATCTGCGCACGGCTCTCAGCCCATCAGGCTGTTCCGTGGCGGCTGAAGCGGTCGACCTGACCGATCCAGCTGCCATCGCACCTGCGATGAGCAACCTTCTGAGCCAGGGCGATGCACCATCGGTGCTGGTGAACAATGCCGGGGCTGCCTACACGGGTGACCTCCTGGCCATGACTCTCGAGCGCTGGCAGTGGCTGCTGCAGCTCAATCTCACCAGTGTCGTGCAGGTCTGCGCAGCCGTGGTTCCGGCCATGCGCGCGCAGGGAGGACTGGTGATCAACGTCAGCAGCCATGCCGCGCACAACGCCTTTCCCCAATGGGGGGCCTACTCGGTCACCAAGGCTGCGCTGGTGCGTTTCACCCGCTGTCTGGCGGAGGAGGAACGCTGTCATGGCGTTCGCGCCTGCACCCTCACCCTCGGTGCGGTGAATTCATCCCTGTGGGATGCGGAAACCGTACAAAGCGATTTCGATCGTCGTGCCATGCTCAGCATCGATCAGGCGGCCCAAGCCCTGCTGCATCTGGCCGAGCAACCGACCAACCAGGTCATCGAAGACCTCACCCTGATGCCGGCCATCGGCGCCTTCTGAAGACCCCATGACTTCCACCGTCCCTTTCGTCTCCAACGGCGCTGCCCAGAACGGCAACGGCAATGGCAACGGACTTGCCAGATCCACGACCAACGGCATCAGCAACATCCTCAAGCCGGCTGTTTCAGCCTGCATTCGTGAACGTCTCCAGGAGCGAGGTGTCTCGTTCCTGGCCAATGACAACATCGCAGCCCACCTCGAGCCCGGTGAGCTGGCTGAACTCCAGATTGAAGTGGCAGACAAGGTTCGCGATCTGCTGCGCAGCCTGGTGATCGACATCGACAACGATCACAACACCCATGAGACGGCTGAGCGTGTCGCGAAGATGTACCTCCACGAGGTGTTCAAGGGCCGCTATCACGAGCAGCCGAAGGTCGCCAGCTTCCCGAATGTGAAGCAGCTCGACGAGATCTACACCGTGGGCCCGATCACGGTGCGATCCGCCTGTTCTCACCACTTGGTCCCGATCATGGGCAACTGCTGGATCGGCATCAAGCCCGGTGCCAGGGTGATCGGCCTGTCCAAGTTCACCAGGGTGGCCGACTGGGTCTTTTCCCGCCCTCACATCCAGGAAGAGGCCGTGATGATCCTGGCCGATGAAATCGAGAAGCTGTGTGAGCCCCAGGGCTTGGGCATCATCATCAAGGCTCAGCACTACTGCATGAAGTGGCGCGGTGTGAAGGAGCCTCAGACCAGCATGGTGAACTCTGTGGTCCGCGGTGACTTCCGCCACGATCCCAGCCTGAAGCAGGAATTCTTCGAGCTCGTGCGTCAGCAGGATGCTCTGCTGAGCACCTGATCACCGGGCGCATGGCCACCACGGCCATCACGTTCCCGTTCATGTCGTCTGAGCCAAGCCGGTAGCTGCGGGAATCCACTTCCCCCACCAGTTGCCAGTTCGTCTGGCCCGGCAGCTGGCGGAACCAGTCAGATCGAACCGTCGCAGTCCTTCGAGGGTCTGCTCCACCATCCCCTCCGCGATCGTGTCTGAGGTGATCCGCTGCTCAGCACTTTGATCTGCTGCTGCGGAGTCATCGTGAGACCCGGCACGCACTGCTGCGTGGCTCCAAGCCTGCAACCCACCAGAACCCCCTGACCCTGTCCGGAGCTCTGGGTGAGAAGGGTCGCTGCCAGCGATGCGCCCAGCATGAAGACAGGAGACAAGCGGGCCATGGTGAAACCGTGCGTTTTTGATGACTAACGGCGTTGCTCCCGCACGACCTTCACAAGGGCTTCGACCCGGCTGAGATCCTTGCGGCCAGGGGCTGTTTCCAGTCGGCTCGAGGCATCGAGACCATGCGGATGAACCCGGTTCAGCAGCTCGGGAACCCACTCGGCACTGATGCCGCCCGCCAGCCACCAGGGCAACGGCAGCTCGGTATCCGCCAGCCAGTCCAGGGGCAACCGATGACCGGTGCCTCCCAGCTGACCCGGACTCCAGGCATCGAGCAGCAGGGCATCGACATGGTCGAGGTACGGGTTCAGCTTCTGCAGATCAGCGGAAGACCGCAGCCGCAGTGCCTTCCACCACTGCACCTGCGGGTAACGCTGTTTCAGAGACTGGCAGCGTTCCGGGGATTCCTCTCCGTGGAGCTGCACCACGCTGGGGGCTCCTTCACCGGCCAGGGCCTCGGCAAGGCTGGCATCATCCGGCTCGGCCACCACCCAGACGCGCTGCACACCGGCTGCCTCGCGGGCCAGGGCCTCGAACAGATGGCGTCGAGCCGTGGCCTCAACGAAGCGGGGTGTTTCAGCGACGCCGATCACGCCGATCGCGTCCACCCCCATGGCAGCGATGGCCAGGGCCTGGTCTGTCTCCGTGAGCCCGCAGATCTTGAGGGCCGGTTGTGGCGTCTGCTGCTCAGGCAAAAGTCGTGCTGTTCACTCTCCTTAGGATCGGGGACATCCGTCGCCGCGGCGACACCCTGGGAAGGCCGTTTTGGGAGAGGGCTGGCAACTTCTGAAAATCCGCGGGATTCCCCTGTTCATTCAGCCCAGCTGGCTGGTGTCCGTGGTGCTCTTCACCATGATCTTCCAGTCGCGTTTCGCTGCCACAGTCACGCCTGCCGTGGCAGCAGGCACCAGCTGGGGGCTTGGTCTGCTCACGGCTCTTCTGCTGTTTCTCTCCGTTCTGCTGCATGAGCTCGGCCATGCCCTGATGGCGCTGCGGGAGGGGGTGAAGGTCCGCAGCATCACGCTTTTCCACCTCGGCGGCATCGCTCGGATCGAACGTGACTGCGACACGGCGATGGGAAGTCTGCGCATCGCTGCCGCCGGCCCGCTGGTGAGCCTGATCCTGGCCCTGGGGCTGTTGCTCTCCGCACCGTCCCTGGATGGAGGCCGTCCGCTGCTGGCGATGGTGCTGACCCAGCTGGGCGCTCTCAATCTGATGCTGGGCCTGTTCAATCTTCTGCCCGGCCTGCCGCTGGACGGCGGTCAGATCCTCAAGGCTCTCGTCTGGAAGTTCAGCGGTAGTCAGAAACGCGGAATGCAGGTGGCCTCCGCTTCCGGGCGAGCGCTCTCGACGCTGCTGATCGTGATGGGCGTGCTGCTGCTCGTGCGCGGTGGCGGTTTTTCAGGTGTGTTTCTGATGCTGATCGGCTGGTTCGGTCTCGGTGCCAACCGGGGCCAGGCCCAGATGCTGGTGCTTCAGAAAGTGCTTCAGGATCTCAAGGTGTCGGATGCAGCCGGCCGTCGTTTTCGGGTGCTGGAGTCGGATCAGAGCCTGCGCCAGCTCAGCAGCATGCGTCTGCGGGAGTCCGAAGGCGGCCGCGGGGATGACTGGGTGCTGATCTGCCGCGGCGGTCGCTGGATCGGATGGGTGGATGATCAGCCGCTGCGGGATCTGCCGGTGCAGCAGTGGGACCGTCAGCGCCTGGAGGACCATCTGCGCCCTCTGGAGGAACTGCCTTCCATCCACGATCGCGAGCCGCTCTGGAAAGCGATCGAGGCCCTGGAGCAAACCAGTCAGGGGCGTCTTCTGGTGTTCGGTCCCGCTGGTCTTCCCTCCGGCACGATCGACCGCATGGATGTGGGCGAAGCGGTGCTTCAGAAGCTGGGGGTGCGGCTGCCGCCACCGATCCTGGAGGAGGCCCGCAAGCAGAACGGTTACCCCATGGGCCTGGCGATGCTGCCTCAGGTGGTGGAGTCGATGCAGGCTGCCGAGACGGACACCCGCCGCTCCAGCTCCTGACGTTCCACCGTCGTGAGTGGTTGCTCGCTCCAGCCCAGCTCCGGCCACTGCCTTTGCAGTGCCAGGAACAGATGCTGCTCCAGTCCTTGCCGTGGGATGGCCGCCGCCGCCGGAGCCGGAGTGGTCTCCCGGAACACCGCACGCCACAGGTCCGCCGGAGGGTCGAGCAGGATCTCGCCGTGCTGCAGCAGACGGCCCCTCTGCCACCGCTGGGCACTGCCGATGCGCTTGATGCCGCGGCCATCCACCAGATCGGCCACGGTGGAGCGCGCGAAGCAGTTCGCGTCCTCCCCCGTGGCCGCTTCGTCACCGAAGCGCAGCTCATCCCCCAGCGACCGGAAGCCTTCGATCAGCCAGTGGCAGGCCTCCCGATAGGCCTGACGGCGCTGGCGGGGAGCTCCGGGCCAGATCAAGGCATAGGTGAGTCCTCCGGCATGCAGCACCGCCTGGCCTCCACTGGGGCGCCTCACGATCGAGAGATGACCTTCCGCGGCCAGGTCACGCCAGTGGTCAGGCCATTGCCGCTGGTGGCGGCCCAGGGAGAGCCATGCCCCTGACCAGCGATAGAACCGCAGCACCGGCCTCGGATCCGTCTGCTCCAGAAGCATCTGATCGAGGGCCATCTGCCAGGGACCATCGGCGCACAGCATCGGCAGCAGGCGCCCCCGTGGAGCATCGCTCGTCATGCTGGTGATCATGTTCTCGCTGAAGCCGTGCTGCCCTGGTGGGACTATCCCCTGCTCATCGCTCTGGGACTGTTCGCCGGAGGGCTGGCCGGTCTGCTGGGAATCGGCGGCGGTCTGATCTTCGCGCCCCTGCTGCTCTGGCTGGATCTGCCGCCCCATCAGGCCCTGGCCACCAGCAGTTTCGCCATCGTGCCCACGGCTCTGGCCGGCACCATCACGCACCTGAGCGGCGACAGCCTGCCCTGGCGATCCGGTCTGTCCATCGGTCTGGCGGCCTTCGGTTCAGCCCTGGTGTTCGGGGGCCTGGCCGGCTGGGCATCGGGCTGGGTGCTGCTGGCCATGCAGACCATGATCTACATCGTGCTGGCGTTCACCGTGCGGCCGCGGCCTGAACAGGAAACGGAGGAGGTCGACCTCGATGCCAAGGCGCTGAAGCTCTCCGGAACCGGCTGCATCGCCGGCTGGACCGCCGGAATGCTGGGGCTGGGGGGAGGACTGGTGATGGTGCCGCTGATGAACGGTCCGTTCGGGGTTCCGATCCACCAGGCGGTGCGTCTCAGCACCGTGGCGGTGTTCTGCTCCGCCTCGGCCGCGTCGCTGCAGTTTCTGCATGAGGGGCGTGGGGTACCGGTGATGGGACTGCTCCTGGGGGGGGTGGCGGCGATCGCCGCCCGCTGGACCGCGAGCCGCCTGGATCAGTTCGATGCGCTGCTGCTGGTGCGGCTGCTGCGGGGTCTTGCGATCGTGCTGGCGATCGACAGCTGTCGGCGGGCCCTGCATCTGGTGCTCAGCTGACGGCTCCGTCCAGCAGGGTCCAGAAGCCGGCATCCAGCTCGTAGCCGAGGGAGGCGGCCATCTGGGACAGGTTGCCCCGCATCGATCGTCCCAGGGTCTGGCTGCAGAGGTCGTCCAGCTGCATCAGACGATGGGTGATCCAGAGCTCCAGGGCTTCGGGCTCGAAGCGCAGTCCATCGGTGCGGCTGAACCGGTGGGGGACCACCATGGCCACGTGACGGATCAGGCTGCCCTGATCCCGCTCCAGCACCAACGGCAGCCAGGGGTGGCGGGCGTCGGCCCTCAGCGCCCACAGCCGCGGTTCGGGGCATTCCGCGAGCTCTCTCGGGTCGTCGGCCTGGCGAGGCCAGTCGAAGCTCAGCTCCAGGGTCGCCCCCTGGGTGAGAACCTCCCCCAGGGATCTGGCTGCCCACGGTTGCAGTGGCGTGAGATCGAGACGACGGATCGCATCGGCATCGATCTGGACCGATTCCATGGTGAGGTGTGACAGGCCTTTGCGAATGATGGCGCGCAGCCGTCCCTCTGAAGAACAATGGGACGGTTTCCCCGGACTGCATCCATGGCCAGCGCCCTGACCTCGCCAGAGATCTTCATCGCCCTTGTGGTGGCTGCCCACGCTGCGGTGCTCGCTCTGCGCCTCTCCATCAGCCTGTACGAGGCCTGATCCCCTTCTGTTGCGGTGGGGCTTGGCAGCAATGGTTCGCTGCGTTACAAACGATCAGCTGACCCTGTCAGTTGGCTTCGTCAACTGCTCCACCACCAGCCAGTCGTCCGGTTGATGCCGCAACGCTGGCGTCCGTCATCCAGCGTCAGAACGACCGCCGAGAGCTGCAGTGCAGTGTTCTGGCGCTCGCGGTGAAGCTCGGATTCGTTCTGCTGGGCTGCGTCAGCCTGGTTCGGCTGTCGATGGCGTATCAGGAGCGGCTGGAACGGCACGGCGAAATCAATGCTGTGGTGACCGTTGAAACCGCCAAGCTGGAATCGCTGCAGCAACGCTTCGACCGTCTGTTCAGCATCGGCGGTGAAGAGCGCCTGATCGGTGAACAGGACCAGTGGATCGCCCCCAACCGTCTGCGTGTGATCTGGCGCTGAGAATCCTGTCGCCTTTGGCTGGACATGCGCTCAACACTGCAGACTGATCGCTTCTGAGGGGCAGCAGCGATGGGAACTCCGGGCACCGTTCTGATCACCGGCACCACCTCTGGGGTCGGTCTCAACGCCACCAAGGCCCTCGTGGAACGGGGCTGGACGGTGATCACCGCCAACCGCAGTCCCCAGAGAGCGGCTGGTGCTGCCGATGAAATGGAGATTCCCAAGGACCGTCTCCAGCATGTGCTGATGGATCTGGGTGATCTGGACAGCGTCCGTTCGGCGGTGGAGAAGCTCCCCGGAGGAGTGGATGCGCTGGTCTGCAATGCCGCGGTGTACAAGCCGAAGCTGAAGCAGCCGGAGCGTTCTCCGCAGGGCTATGAGATCTCGATGGCCACCAATCACTTCGGCCATTTCCTGTTGGTTCAGTTGCTGCTGGATCGGATCAGGGCGTCGAGCCACCCGTCCAGGCGCGTTGTGATCCTCGGCACGGTGACGGCCAACTCCAAGGAGCTGGGTGGCAAGATCCCGATCCCTGCCCCGGCGGATCTCGGTGATCTCTCCGGCTTTGAGGCGGGCTTCCTCGAGCCGATCAGCATGGCCAGCGGCAAACCGTTCAAGCCAGGCAAGGCCTACAAGGACAGCAAGCTCTGCAACATGATCACCACCCAGGAGCTGCATCGGCGCCTGCACGGGGAGACGGGCATCACCTTCACGTCGCTGTATCCGGGCTGTGTTGCCGACACGCCGTTGTTCCGCAACACCCCGAAGGCCTTTCAGACGATCTTCCCGTGGTTTCAGAAGAACATCACCGGTGGCTACGTCTCCCAGGCCCTGGCGGGTGAGCGGGTGGCCCAGGTGGTGGCGGATCCGGATTTCGCAGAGTCCGGTGTGCACTGGAGCTGGGGTAACCGTCAGAGCAAGGACGGTCAGCAGTTCAGCCAGGAACTGTCTGACAAGGCCACCGATCCCGACACGGCGCGGCGCGTCTGGGATCTGTCACTGCGGCTGGTCGGGCTCTGATCGGGCCGGTTGATCAGTCGAAGCCCAGCAGGTCGAAGATCTCCCGATCTTTCAGGGATGTGGCTTCCAGGGGTTCCACGTTCTCCAACATGTTCTGGGCCAGGCGCAGGTACTCCCGGCGCACCGCCTGCACCGCTTCGTCGTCATCGTCCATTTCGAAGATGGTGCACTTCTTCAGCCGTGAGCGGCGGATGGCATCCACATCCTTGAAGTGGGCCATCGTGCGCAGGCCCGTGCGGGCATTGAACTTGTCGATCTGATCGGTGTCTGCGGAGCGATTGGCGACGACACCGCCCAGCCGCACTTTGTAGTTCTTGGCCTTGGCCTGGATCGCCTGCACGATCCGGTTCATCGCGAAGATCGAATCGAAATCGTTCGCCGTCACGATCAGGCAGTAATTGGCGTGCTGCAGCGGTGCAGCAAATCCGCCGCACACCACATCGCCGAGCACATCGAAGATCACCACATCGGTGTCTTCCAGCAGGTGGTGCTCCTTGAGCAGCTTCACGGTCTGGCCCGTGACGTAGCCACCGCATCCGGTGCCCGCCGGAGGGCCGCCGCTCTCCACGCACTGAACGCCGTTGAAGCCGGTGAACACGAAGTCCTCCGGACGCAGCTCCTCGCTGTGGAAGTCCACCTCCTCGAGGATGTCGATCACCGTCGGCACCATCTTGTGGGTGAGGGTGAACGTGCTGTCGTGCTTCGGATCGCAACCGATCTGCAGCACCCGCTTGCCCAGCTTCGAGAAAGCGGCCGAAAGATTGGAGGACGTGGTGGATTTGCCGATGCCGCCCTTGCCGTAGACAGCGATCACCAGGGTTTCCTCCTGGATGTTCATCGAGGGGTCCTGATGGACCTGCACACTGCCTTCGCCGTCAGCCGGCCGCGTCAGGGTCGTGGTCATTCAGCGACCTTCACAAGAGGTGTGGCTTCATTCAACAGCAGCGGATGTATGCCGGCAGGTTTTCACCAAGAAACGAAAGATCTGCGCTGCTTGCTGCCAAGGATCTGCGCATTTTCTTCGGCTTGATTGAAAAGAAATGAGTGCAAATGCTCATGCCTTGTAGTGGGCTTTTGCGTCATACAGCGTTTCGCTGCTGATCTCCCGGCAGCCGGCCTGGCGGGCATAGGCCTCGGCGTTGCGTTTCACCTTTCCACGCACAAAGAAGGGGATCTTGCGCAGTTCCGCTTCGCCATCGGCGGTCCACACCAGGGCGTCGTCCCCGAGTTCAGGCACATCGCTGAGCTCCGCCTCGGCGGAGTCACCGGCAGCACCGGAGCCACCGGCATGGCCCAGATGGCTCTGGTGACCGTCCACGAATTCGAAATCGTGGCGGAACATGCCGATCAGGTGCTCCTCCAGCCCCATCATCAGCGGGTGCACCCAGGCGTCGAAGATCACGTTCGCCCCCTCCCAGGCCATCTGGGGGCTGGTGCGGGCCGGCACATCCTGCACGTGCATCGGGGTGCTGATCACCGCGCAGGGAATGCCCAGCCGCTTGGCGCTGTGCCGTTCCATCTGGGTGCCCAGCACCAGCTCGGGAGCCGCCTCCGCCATGGCGGCCTCCACGGCCAGGTAGTCGTCGCTGATCAGGGCCTCCAGCCCCATGGCCTTGGCGGCGGCCCTCACCGGCCGTGCCATCTCGCGGCTGTAGGTGCCGAGACCCACCACCTCGAAGCCCAGCTCCTCCCGGCAGATCCGTGCTGCGGCCAGGGCATGGGTGCCGTCTCCGAAGATGAACACCCGCTTGCCTGTGAGGTAGGTGGAGTCGACCGATTCGGAATACCAGGGCAGGCGGGAGCGCTGATGTCCCTCGCGGGTGTCGGGCGGATCCATGCCCAGCAGCCCATGCAGTTCGCGGAGGAAGTCATGGGTGGCGCCGATGCCGATCGGCACCGTGCGTGTGAACGGCATGCCGAAGTTGCGCTCCAGCCAGATGCAGCTGGATTCGGCCACCTCGGGGTACAGACACACGTTCAGATCCGCTGCGGGCAGCCGTGACAGGTCGTCCACCCCCGCTCCCAGCGGCGCCACCACACCCACATCGATGCCGTGCAGCGTCAGCAGCCGCTGCACCTCCAGCACATCATCGCGGCAGCGGAAGCCCAGCAGCGAGGGGCCCAGCAGGTTCACCCTGGGGCGCCGGCCCTCCTGCTTCCAGGCCAGAGGGTTGTGACTGGCCTGCTCCGGCACCTGCGACTTCAGCAGGCTGCGCACCAGCTGATAGAGGGTCTCCGCAGCACCCCAGTTCTCCTTCTTGCTGTAAGCGGGCAGTTCCAGGGTGACCACGGGCATCTCGAGTCCCATGCCCTGGGCCAGAGCCCCGGGCTGGTCCTGGATCAGTTCGGCGGTGCAGCTCTCGCCCACCAGCAGGGCATCGGGCTGGAAGCGATCCACCGCCTCGCGCACGTGCCGCTTCACCAGTTCCGCCGTGTCACCGCCCAGGTCGCGGGCCTGGAAGGTGGTGTAGGTCACCGGCGGCCGCTGGCCTCTGCGCTCGATCATCGTGAAGAGCAGGTCGGCGTAGGTGTCCCCCTGTGGGGCATGCAGCACGTAGTGCACCCCCCGCATCGAGGCGGCGATGCGCATGGCGCCGACATGAGGGGGGCCTTCGTAGGTCCAGAGCGTGAGTTGCATGGCGTCAGGCGTGAACGGGGTCGACGGCGAGGGAGGGATTCAGGCCGGGCTGAATCAGATGACGGCGGCGCAGGGGACGCGAGAACAGTTCGGCGAGATCGCCGGCCTGATCAATGCCGTGGATCGGGCTGAACACGAGTTCGATCGACCATTTGGTGGCGATGCCCTCGGCTTCCAGGGGATTGGCCAGGCCCATGCCGCAGACCACCAGATCGGGAGAGCTGTCACGCACCCGATCCAGCTGCAGTTCGACGTGCTGACCCTCCATCACCGGCGTGCCTTCCGGCAGCAGGGCCAGCTCCTCGGCCATCTGCTCGCGGTTGAGATAGGGGGTGCCGACCTCCACCAGTTCCATGCCGCATTCCCGCTGCAGGAACCGTGCGAGGGGCAGCTCCAGCTGGGATTCCGGCAGCAGGAAGATGCGCTTTCCGCTCAGCACCTTCCGATGGGGTTCCAGGGCGATCCGGGCGCGCTCCATCAGGGGGTCCAGCACCTCGGCCTGTCGTTCCGCGGGCACCTGGAAGGCGTTGGCACCGGCCTCCATCCAGCGGCGGCTGCCCTCTGCGCCCAGTGGGAAGGGGGCGGTGAGCACCGTTGCTCCGCGATCGCGGAGCAATCGAGCGGTTTCGGTGAGGAAGGGCTGGGTGAGCAGCACGGTGGTGCCGGGTCCGACCGGTGGCAGATCCGTGGACTGGCGAGGCGGCAGGCTGCGGATCGCCTCGATGCCCAGGCGTCCGAACAGGTGAATCAGCCGGTCCTCCACGGCATCGGCGAGGGTGCCCACCAGCAGCAGCTGACGCTCTTCGCTGGCGGGAAGCAGCGGCACCAGCGCGGCGAGAGCCCCGTCCTCCCCCTGCGTGAAGGTGGTTTCAATGCCGCTGCCGGAGTAGTTCACCACCCGAACCCGGCCTTGCATCTCCTCGTTGAGCCGTTCAGCAGCACGGGCCAGATCCAGCTTGATCACCTCGCTGGGGCAGGAGCCCACCAGAAACAGCGTGCGGATTTCGGGCCGGCGTTCCAGCAGTTCATGGCAGACCCGGTCCAGCTCCTCATGGGCGTCCGCCAGTCCGGCCAGATCCCGTTCTCCGAGAATGGCGGTGCCGAAGCGAGGTTCGGCGAAGATCATCACCCCTGCTGCGCTCTGGATCAGATGGGCGCAGGTTCGTGATCCGACCACCAGGAAAAAGGCATCCGGCATGCGCCGGTGCAGCCACACGATCGAGGTGAGTCCGCAGAACACCTCCCGAGGTCCGGTTTCCTTCAGCAGCGTGGGCCCGGCCATCGGCCGCTCCTTGGCAAGGGGTTGTCTTCAACTTGCAAGACGAAGGGCCCTACGCACCAGGTCTGGAGCAATCTCTTAGGGATCCGTTCGGGATTGATCACCGTCCGGATCATCCCGCCATGGTCTTCAGAGCCTCTCTTCAGAGCCTCTCTTCAGAGCCGGCGGCGGAAGCCATCGGTGCGATAGCCGCCCTGACGCTCATCCTGGTCCAGTCGGCTGAGACGCCAGACGTTACGGGTGATCCGGCGTGCCACGAGCCCACCACGCTCGACGCGTTCGCTCCCGGGGCGTGCGCCCAGCAGCAGGCTGACCTCAGCGGTGCTCAGGGGGGCTCCGGTGTCGATGGCCAAGGCGGTGAGTTCCAGACGCAGGCGCAGCTGGCGGCTGCGCTCGAGATCCTCGTTGCGGGGGGTCTCCAGCCATGGCAGATCCACCTGCCCGTCCTGGGCCAGGCGCTGCATCAGGCCGAAACTCACCATGCCGAGGGCCTGATCGGCGGGCATGTCGACGGTGTTCACCGGGGATTGCTCAGGAAGCGCCACAGATCAGACCGAAACTGAGCGGACGGTATCGGCTCACCATTGCGGCGCAAGGCTTCAGGCCGTCCAGCTGCTCTGAGGGCCCGGACTCGAAATCGTCCGTTACACTCCCCGCCATGAATCGTTTCGCCAGTTTCGAGGGCCGCGAGAGGCGGCGTGGCGGAAGTGCTCTCGTCACCGGTACCGAGGTGCATTCATCGTCTGCCGGTGCCAGCTGTGTGATCACCACGGACAGCGAAGCGCCGCGGCTGATGAGCAGTCAGGTGCAGTCGATCGAGCTGCGCACGTACGTGTTCATCGATTCGTTGCAGCCTCAGCTGGCTGCCTACATGGGCTCCGTCAGCCAGGGATTCCTGCCGATTCCAGGGGACGCCTGTCTTTGGATGGAGGTCTCCCCGGGCATGGCGGTGCACCGGGTCACCGATATCGCCTTGAAGGCCAGCAACGTCCGCCTCGGCCAGATGGTTGTCGAGAGGGCCTTCGGCTCGATGGCCCTCTATCACCGTGATCAGAGCACCGTGCTGCACTCCGGTGATGTGGTGCTCGAGGCGATCGGCAGTTCGATCGAACAGCGCCGCGCTGCCGAGGTGAGCTGGACGGAGGTGATCCGCGCGATCACTCCCGACCACGCTGTGCTGATCAACCGACAGAACCGCCGCGGTTCGATGATCGAGGCCGGGATGAGCATGTTCATCCTCGAGACCGAACCCGCCGGCTACGTGCTGATCGCTGCCAACGAAGCCGAGAAGTCGTCGAACATCACCGTGGTGGACGTGAAGGCCGTCGGTGCCTTCGGACGGCTCACCCTGGCCGGCAAGGAGGGAGATGTGGAGGAGGCGGCGGCCGCTGCGATGCGGACCATCGAGATGATCAACCGCACGTCCGCCAACCCCTGAACGTCAGATCAGCTGCAGGAATCGGCGCAGGTCAGGCGCCAGGGCCCTGGCCGCCTTGCCGCGGCTGCCCAGACGGATCAGCTGTGCGTCGTTGAACTCGCCATAGGTGCACCTCGCTTCCCGAACCCAGAGCAGGGATTCGTAGCTTCCTCCTGGGTACGCGGGAGCCTTCAGAAGCTCGCCCCAGCACACTCCCTCTGCAGAGGCCACGCAGTGGCCTTCAGGATCGCTGAGAACCATCGTGCTGCGGAAGCAGGCGCTTCTGTAGGGAGTGCTGCCCAGATCGTTCAGCAGCTTGGTGATCTTGGCGTCGTCGCCCTCGGCGTAGCGAGCGGAGTACAGGCCCGGGGCGCAACCCAAAGCATCCACCTCAAGGCCGGAATCGTCGGCCAGAGCCCAGCCGTCGGTCGCCAGGGCGGCAGCCGTGGCCTTGAGACTGGCGTTCTCCCTGTAGGTGGAACCTGTCTCTTCCACCTGAAGAGCTTCAGGCTGACGCTGAACAACCACCGGAAGCGGTCCGAGCATGGCCTCGATCTCGGCCACCTTCACGGGATTGCCGCTGGCAATGGTCAGCAGTGGACGCAAAGGATCAACAGAATCGGCTCCCATTGTGAGGGCCGATCGGCGGATCTCAGCGGTTAGGGGGTAAGAGATCTCCGTGCACTCCGGTGGAACGGCATGGGTTGAACATTCCACCCCTCGGCCAAAGGCTTCGGGACCGTTCCGGCCAAAAAACTATCCATGAGACGGGGCTTCGACAATCGTGTGTCTGCAGGCCAGCACAGGATTTCCCACAGCAGTTCGGAACGGTGGGCGGCTTACTGATAAGCCCTGCTAATCATGTTCACTATGGACAGTGATTGAGAGATGTCGGCGAATCGCTTGACGGGAAGCGCCTCCGCGAAGCAGTCTTCGCGGCGAACATTCCACCCTTTTCTCCGGTAGGCAATGGCTAACGAAACCATGGGCATCGCCCTCGGCATGATCGAGACCCGCGGTCTGGTCCCCGCCATCGAGGCAGCTGATGCCATGACCAAGGCCGCCGAAGTGCGACTGATCGGTCGCGAGTTCGTCGGTGGCGGTTACGTCACCGTTCTGGTCCGCGGCGAGACCGGCGCTGTCAACGCCGCTGTCCGCGCTGGCGCTGATGCCTGCGAGCGCGTCGGCGACGGCCTTGTGGCTGCCCACATCATTGCCCGCCCCCACCGCGAAGTGGAGCCTGCTCTGGGCAACGGCAACTTCCTCGGTCAGAAGGACTGAGATCTTCCGCTGAGCCTCTGACGAGGCACGCGAACGTCTCACCCCCCTCACCGACCTAACGGAGTTAACCCATGAGCAAGAAGTACGACGCTGGGGTCAAGGAGTACAGGGACACTTACTGGACTCCTGATTACGTTCCCCTCGACACCGACCTGCTGGCCTGCTTCAAATGCACCGGCCAGGAAGGCGTTCCCAAGGAGGAAGTGGCCGCTGCTGTGGCTGCTGAATCCTCCACCGGCACCTGGTCCACTGTGTGGTCCGAGCTCCTCACCGATCTCGACTTCTACAAAGGCCGCTGCTACCGCATCGAGGACGTCCCTGGTGACAAGGAGTCCTTCTACGCCTTCATCGCCTACCCCCTCGACCTGTTCGAGGAAGGGTCCATCACCAACGTTCTGACCTCACTGGTCGGCAACGTGTTCGGCTTCAAGGCCCTGCGCCACCTGCGTCTCGAAGACCTGCGCTTCCCGCTGGCCTTCATCAAGACCTGCTACGGCCCGCCGAACGGCATCCAGGTCGAGCGCGACCGGATGAACAAGTACGGCCGTCCTCTGCTGGGTTGCACCATCAAGCCGAAGCTCGGCCTGAGCGGTAAGAACTACGGCCGTGTCGTCTATGAGTGCCTTCGCGGCGGTCTGGACTTCACCAAGGACGACGAGAACATCAACTCCCAGCCGTTCCAGCGTTGGCAGAACCGCTTCGAATTCGTTGCGGAAGCCATCAAGCTGTCCGAGCAGGAGACCGGCGAGAAGAAGGGTCACTACCTCAACGTGACCGCCAACACTCCCGAGGAGATGTACGAGCGCGCTGAGTTCGCCAAGGAACTCGGCATGCCGATCATCATGCACGACTTCATCACCGGCGGCTTCACAGCCAACACCGGTCTGTCGAAGTGGTGCCGCAAGAACGGCATGTTGCTGCACATCCACCGCGCCATGCACGCGGTGATCGACCGTCATCCCAAGCACGGCATTCACTTCCGCGTCCTCGCCAAGTGTCTGCGTCTGTCCGGTGGTGACCAGCTCCACACCGGCACCGTGGTCGGCAAGCTCGAGGGTGACCGTCAGACCACCCTCGGCTACATCGACCAGCTGCGCGAATCGTTCGTGCCCGAAGACCGCAGCCGCGGCAACTTCTTCGATCAGGACTGGGGCTCCATGCCCGGCGTGTTCGCCGTCGCCTCCGGCGGTATCCACGTGTGGCACATGCCCGCCCTGGTCACCATCTTCGGCGACGACTCCGTTCTGCAGTTCGGTGGTGGTACCCACGGTCACCCCTGGGGTTCCGCTGCAGGTGCTGCGGCCAACCGCGTGGCCCTCGAGGCCTGCGTCAAGGCCCGCAACGCCGGCCGCCATCTCGAGAAAGAGAGCCGCGACATCCTCATGGAAGCCGCGAAGCACAGCCCCGAGCTGGCGATCGCCCTCGAGACCTGGAAGGAGATCAAGTTCGAGTTCGACACCGTCGACAAGCTCGACGTTCAGGGCTGATCGTCTCAGCTGATCGTCTCAACGGCCGGTTGACCTAACCGGCCCACCTTTTTTCTTACCCCCAGGATCCCCATGCCTTTCCAGAGCACAGTGGGTGACTATCAAACAGTCGCCACCCTGGAAACCTTCGGCTTTCTCCCGCCGATGACCCAGGACGAGATCTTTGACCAGATCGCCTACATCATTGCCCAGGGCTGGAGCCCGCTCATCGAGCACGTCCACCCCAGCAACTCCATGGCCTCCTATTGGTCCTATTGGAAGCTCCCCTTCTTCGGTGAGAAGGATCTCAACGTTGTCGTGAGTGAGCTCGAGGCCTGCCATCGCGCTTACCCCGATCACCACGTGCGCATCGTCGGTTACGACGCCTACACCCAGAGCCAGGGTTCCTGCTTCGTGGTCTTCGAAGGCCGCTGATCCCTCGAACCAATGGTTCCGAGCCCTGATCCTTCAGGGCTCAAGTATTTCCCGGAGGGTTGATCCCCTCCATTCATCGACCACATCCTCGGGCGGACATGGCAAGACTCTCCAGTCGCGAACTCGCACTCGAACGCCGCAAGGCGCTCACCACCACCGGTAAGAAGGCTCCTGCCGCAGCCCGGTCCGGTGACAGCCGGGTGCGCACTGCCGCTGATGCCCGTCCGACCCGAACCCGGGCCAATGCCCCTGTTGAACCCGTCGTCCCTGCTGCCGCAGCTCCGCAGCAGGCGAAGGTGTTCACAACGTCGGCACCGTCGCGTGCCAGTCAGGTGCAGCCTCAGCGCCACCCGAGCCGCGATCTGGTTCTGGCCCGTCGTGAGGCCCTCTCCCGCCGTGGCAAGACCGCCGACACCAGCCGCGATCGCAACCGCGCCGATGTGGCACGTCAGACCAAAGCCGCTGCTCCTGCAGCTGTCCCTGCTGAAACCACGAAGAGCTGTGGCTGCGGTGGCAAGCGTGCCTCTGAACAGGCTTCCCTGAGTGCATCGGCCCCCAAGTTTTCCGCCCGTTCGGAGCGCCGTTCTGCGACGCCCAAGCGCCGGGCCATTGAGAACCCGAGCCGTGCCCTGGTGCTTGCCCGTCGCGATGCCATGTCGAAGCACGGCAAGACAGCCGGGAAGCAGCCCACCAGTGCAGCCGCCGTCGCACGGCAGGCCAATCCTGATCTCACCAGCCGCGAGCTGGCCCAGCAGGTGCGTGAGCTGCGGGCCAAGGCCGGTGCCCGCAACAAGCAGGGTGCCGCTGTGAGCCGCCCCACAGGCCCCAATCGCCATGGCGCCAAGCAGGCCGCCGCCGCTGATGCTCATTGGAAGGTGGGCGAAAGCACCACCAGCTCCGGTCAGACGGTCACCGGCACCCAGGCCAACCGTTCGGTGAAGACCACCGGAAACGAAGCCAGCACCTGCCGCTCGATCACAGGAACGGAATATCTCGGAGCCGAGGTGTTCCAGACCTTCTGCCAATCCGCTCCCGAGCCAACCACTCCGGCCAAGGTGCGCGTCACCGCCACCAGCCACGGCAATCGGGTCACCGGTAATGAGGTGGGTCGTTCCGAGAAGGTCACCGGTGACGAGCCCGGCACCTGCAAGAACGTGACCGGAACCGAATACATCTCCTCCAATCAGGCTGTCTCCTACTGCGGTGGCGGCAACACCTCCCCCCGCAAGGTGGGCCATAGCCTCACCGAGCAGGGCCGTCCCGTCAGCGGCGTGATGGTGGGGCGTTCCGCCAGCGTCACCGGCGATGAAGCCGGTGCCAATCGCAATCTCACCGGCGATCAGTACCTCGGTTCCGATCCCCTGCCCGAAGGTCGCCCCGCCACGAAGGTCGGCCTCTCCGGCACCCTCTCCGGCACCGGCGTCACCGGCACCCTGGTCGGCCGCTCCTCCCAGGTGACCGGCAATGAGTTCGGGTCCTGTCACAGGGTCACCGGCGATCAGTACATCAGTGCTGAACAGGTGAACGGCTTCTGCGGCAGACAGCCCGAACCCGAGGCCGCCAAGGTCGGCTTCAGTGTCACCAACCGCAACCTTGTGGTGAGCGGCACCCGCACCGGCCGATCCGACAAGGTCACCGGCGACGAGCCCGGTACCTGCAAAGCGGTGACAGGAACCCCCTATGCGGGGCTGGAAGAAGCTGGTCAGAACTGCGGCACTCCGGCCGTTCAGGCCATCCGTGAACGCACCCCGGTCCGTCCCGGCACCCCGGCAGCCCCGATGACCGGACTGCAGCCTGGAATCGGCGGCGTGATGACAGGCGCCGAGCGCGGAGCCTGTGAAGCCGTCACCGGCACGCCTTATGTGGGTGCCGATCAGTTGTCCGCCGCCTGCGGCAGCGAGGCTCCGGCTGGCAGTGACTCCCACGGCCAGGCGCCCGAGGGTGCGGCCTGGACCCGCTTCAGTGTGACGTCACCGGCCCGTGCCGCTCAGCAGCAGCGCGATGCCCAGGGCGGAGTCACCGGCACGGCCTATGAGCAGGGCAACCGCATCACCGGCCCCTTCGACATGGCCGGCGGCAAGGTCACCGGAACGGAGCAGTTCCGCTTCGATAACCGCGAGTTTCAGCGCCGTCAGTTCCAGCCCACTGTTGCCGTGGTGAGTGAACCGGCTGAACAGCCAGCCTCCCGCGTCACCGGTGAGGGGTCGTCCAGGAAAGTCACCGGTGATGACTGGGATCGTGGTGAGCACGTCACCGGCACCGAAGGCGCTTCCGCCCGTCGCCGCAACCCCACACGTCCGGGCCCGATGAGTGCGATGGCTCCTTACGAACGCAAGCGCAATGAAGAGAACGAGTGGCCTGTCAGCCGGGTCACCGGCTCCAGCGGCAACACCGACAAGGGTTCCCTGATCACCGTCTCCGGCGGCGCACGGGGCTGATCTGCTGATGGTTCGCTCCATGCCTTCCCGCGGCGGGCGACCTCAGGCCCCCACGGCTCCCACGCGCCGGCAACTGCAGAACAACGGTCCTGCAGCCGGCGCTTCTGTTCCACCCATGGAGTCGGTTTCGGACTCCACCAAGACCCGGGATGCTGCTCTGCAGCGTCGGCGTGCACTGACCACGGCCGGCAAAGCGGCGAAGCTGGTCCAGGGTTCCATCGGTGGCGGTCGGGTTCGCACGGCTGTTGATCAGCAGCGTCGGACCCCTCAGCAGCAGGCTGTGGCGCAGCAACCGGGCTGGGTCCGCCGAGAGAAGAGCCAGACCTCTGTGGTTCCCTTCAACCTGAGCCGCTCCTCCCTGCCGCTCACCCATCGCCAGCACCCGCTCACCGATTCGGCCGGCAATGCACGACTGCAGGCGTACGAGCTGGAGGTGAAGGGGCGTTTCGATCGCATTGTTCCCCTGCTCAAGCGGGTCTCGGCCCTGCAGCATCAACCCGATTTCATCGAGCAGGCTCAGCGCCTCACCAGGACAGAACTGGGCTTCGATCTGCCTCAGCACATCCTTGAACGGGCCTGGGTGCGTCCCCTCGACATGCGGGCGCTGTTCGCCTGGTGTGTCTTTGAAAGCCATCGCCTGTTCAGTGATCGTTTCTTTCAGGACGATCCCCTCGATGGGGCCAGCGGCAGTGCCTCCTCAAGGGAATTCGAGCAGTTCCTGCTCGACTGCGGCATTCATCTGCTCGACGTGACGCCCTGCGCCGATGGCCGCCTGGCTCACACCGTGGCCTACGCGTTGCGCATCCCCTTCAGCGCCGTGCGTCGCCGCTCCCATGCCGGCGCCATGTTCGACGTGGAGAACACGGTGAACCGCTGGGTGAAGACCGAGCATCGCCGCTACCGCGAGGGGATGCCCAACCCCGCCACCGAACCGACCCGTTATCTGAAGGTCGTCACGTATCACTTCAGCTCCCTGGATCCCGAGCATCAGGGTTGTGCCGCCCATGGAAGCAACGATGAGCTGGCGGCATCAGCCGGGTATCAGCGCCTGCTCGATTTCCGGGAAGCCGTGGAGAACAGCTTCTGCTGCGGTGCTTCGGTGGATCTCCTGCTGATCGGCCTGGACACCGACACCGACGCCATCCGCGTTCACCCTCCCAGCCGGGACAGTGAAATGGTTCTGGATCAGTGGCTGTGTGCCCGTGATCTGCATGCCGCCACCGCTTCGATGAGCGCGGATCAGGCCATGGTGCAGATCGCGGAGGCGGTCGAATCCGCAGCCCCGGGTCCGATGGATTCCGGCATGGTCACCTTCCTCACGCGTCTGATCGCCAACAACTGCTCCCAGATCGACTACGTGCAGGATCTGCACGGTGCTCCCTATCCGGACGCCGGTCATGCCGAGCGTTTCATCGGTGTCGGAATCGGTTTCAAGGAGGTGCACCTGCGCAACCTCACCTACTTCGCCCATCTCGACACCGTCGAGGAGGGAGCCCCCGATCTGGACGTGGGCGTCAAGATCTTCCGTGGTCTGAACGTCTCCCGTGATCTGCCGATCCCCGTCGTGATCCGCTTCGACTATTCGGGTCGCGTTCCCGGCGCCCGTCAGCGGGCGATCGCCGACTGCACCCGGGTGAATCAGGCCATCGCCAGCCGTTACAGCGAGCTGGTCGATCAGGGCCTGCTGCACACGTGCCTCACCGTTCGTGATCGCAACCAGACGGCTCCGGCCGAGGTCGTCGGTTCCACCCTCGCCCCCCCGCTCCAGGAGGCTCACTGATCATGCTCATCGTCAAGGTCATCAAGCCGCTCGTCTCCACCAACCGCATCCCGGACTTCGAGCACAAGCATCTGCAGGTGGTTCAGGACGGCAGTACCAAGAAAGTGGCCGTTGATGCCGTGGGTGCCAAACCGGGCGACTGGGTGATCTGCGTCAGCAGCTCCGCCGCCCGCGAAGCCGCCGGCAGCAAGTCGTATCCCAGTGATCTCACCATCGTGGGGATCATCGATCACTGGGAACCGGATCCGCCGAAGCCCCCCGCACCGGCGCCGACACCCAGCAGCACCCCTGCCGGAGGACCCACCAGCTGATGGAAATCATGCAGGTGATGGGAACTCTCGTGTGCACATTCCGTGTGGCAGGGCTGGATCACATGCACCTGCGCGTCTTGCGCAACGCCAAGGGCAAGAAGCTCGTGGCGGTGGATCCCGTGGGTGCTCGCGAGGGCAACTGGGTGTTCACTGCCAGCGGCTCAGCCGCCCGGCATGCGTGCCCCGACAACAAGGTGCTCACCGATCTGACGATCGGTGGAATCATCGACCACTGGACGCCGGACGGATAGGGACTCTCCCCGCTCCTCCGCCTCCGTTCCGCTTCCACCACCGTTTTTCATGGCCACTCCTTCCCCGACTCCCCGCCGCCGCACCACCCGCAGTTCCGCTGCAGCCAAGAGTGCCGCCAGCAAGACCGTGGACGTCACTCCCGTTGTCAGCACTCCGGCAGCTGCCGCTCCCAGTCCCACCAGCAGCCCGGCCGCGAGCGCACCGGCCACCCCCACCCCCCGTCGCGCGAGTGCGCGCACTCCATCCGCCGCTGGCGGCAGCGGCAGCAAACGCGGTGCCACGTCGCTGTCCGCAAATCAGGCCGCGGATGCCCCGATCTCAGGGATTGCACTGGGGATGATCGAAACCCGCGGGGTGGTGCCGGCGATCGAGGCAGCTGATGCCATGACCAAGGCCGCCGAAGTCACGCTGATCTGTCGGGAATTCGTCGGCGGTGGTTACGTCACCGTGATGGTGCGGGGTGAAACCGGTGCTGTGAACGCCGCCGTGCGTGCCGGAGCCGATGCCTGCGAGAGGGTCGGCGACGGTCTGGTCGCTGCCCACATCATTGCCCGTCCCCATCAGGAGGTGGAGCCTGCCCTGGTCAGCAGTGGCGCCCTGCGCCGCAGTTGAGCCTGAAGGGTCTGCCGATGTCCGTTCACAAAGAGCGCTCGACCCCTTGGCAGCCGCTTAGATTCCTCGGCCAATGCCGACAAGCCCGATCCCCTTTCCGCTTGCCGTTTTGACTTCGGAGCTGTCCTTACCCGTCCAGGTTGCCTGGCTGATTCCGCTTTACGGATTCGCCGGCATGCTCGTGTCGCTTCCCTGGGCAGCGGGTTTGTTCCGGCGTCAGGCTCACCGGCCGGCGGCCTACCTGAACATCCTTCTGACCCTGCTGGCCTTCGTGCACGGCAGCCTGATCCTGCAGGAGGTCTTCCAGTCCGGTCCGGTCGATCTGGCCTATCCCTGGCTGACGCTGGCCGACCTGGAGCTCGACATCAGCTTCAGCCTCACGCTCACCAACCTGGTGGCCCTGGAACTGATCACCGGTCTCAGCCTGCTCTCCCAGGTTTATTCCCTTGGATATATGGACAAGGAATGGGCCCTGGCCCGTTTCTTCGCCCTGCTCGGTTTCTTTGAAGGGGCCATGAGCGGGGTGGTGCTGAGTGATTCGCTCTTCCAGAGCTATTTCCTGCTGGAGATGCTCACCCTCTCCACGTATCTGCTGGTGGGGTTCTGGTATGCCCAGCCCCTGGTGATCACCGCCGCCCGCGACGCTTTTCTCACCAAGCGCGTCGGTGATGTGCTGCTGCTGATGGGCGTGGTGGCGCTCTGCAGCTTCTCCGGTGCGATGGGTTTCGGTGATCTCTATGTCTGGGCATCGCGCGACACCCTCTCCCCTCTGGCAGCGACGCTGCTGGGTCTTGGCCTGATCGCAGGCCCCACGGGCAAGTGCGCTCAGTTCCCGATGCACCTCTGGTTGGATGAGGCGATGGAGGGGCCGAATCCCGCCTCGATCCTGCGGAACTCCGTGGTGGTGACCTGCGGGGCGATCGTGCTGCTCAAGGTGATGCCGATCCTTCAGCATTCGCCGGTGGCGCTGGTGGTGCTGCTGGTGATCGGCAGCATCAGTGCCATCGGTGGGTCCCTGGTGGCCATCGCCCAGGTGGACATCAAGCGCACGCTGTCGTATTCGACCACCGCTCATCTGGGCCTGGTGTTCATCGCCATTGCCCTGCAGATCCCGGTTCTGGCACTGCTGCTGCTGTTTTCTCACGCCGTCTCCAAAGCGCTGCTCTCGATGAGCATCGGTGGCGTGATCGCGTCCACCAACTGCCAGGACATCACGGAACTGGGTGGTCTTGCCAGCCGCATGCCGGCCACCACCACCGCCTATCTGGTGGGAAGTGCTGGCCTGGTCGGCTTTCTTCCCCTGGGTGGCTTCCTGGCGCTGGCCCAGTCGATCGAGCTGCTCAGCGTGCGCTCGGTGCCGTTCATGGCTGTGTTTCTGCTCACCAATGCCCTGACAGCACTCGGACTGGTGCGGGTGTTCCGCCACGTCTTCCTCGGTGACTCCCTGATCAAGTCCCGCCGGGCGGCCGAAGTGAACTGGCAGATGGCCCTGCCGATGGTCGCTCTCACGGTGATCGTGCTGCTGACGCCGGTGCTGCTGGTGCGTCTGGAATCGCTCGATGGTCTGCTGGCGTTTCCGCTCTGGGCTGCAGCCCTTGTGGTGGGCAGCGGTCTGGTGGGGCTGGTGGCCGGAGCTCTGCTGCCGTTGAGCAAGGCCTGGTCGCGATCGCTCAACCCCGCACTGCGCTGGTTCCAGGATCTGCTGGCCTACGACTTCTACACCGAGGAGTTTTACCGGCTCACGATCGTCAATGTGGTGGCCGGCATCTCGCGTCTGGCCTCCTGGTTTGACCGCACGGTGGTGGATGGGGTGCTTCACGGTGTGGCGAGGCTGTCTCTGCAGAGCGCTGAGAGCCTCAAGCTCAGCGTCAGCGGACAGGGCCAGTCCTATGTGCTCACGGTGCTGGTCGCCATCGTTCTCTTCCTCACTTCGGTGAGCTGGTTCCTCGCCTGACGCCGTCGCCATGCTGCTCTCTCTGCTGCTGCTGATCCCCTTCCTCGGTGCCCTGGCACTGATCCTCTGGCCGGCGGATCCCCCGCCTGAGCGTCTGCGGATCGCCACCGTGGTGATCCTTGCCCTGCAGTGCCTGGTGAGCTTTGGCCTCCTGATTCCCTTCGATGCCTCGGAGGCCGGGCTGCAGATGGTGGAGCAGGCCCGCTGGGTGCATTCCATCGGCCTCGACTACGCCCTGGCCGTGGATGGTCTGTCGCTGCCGCTCGTGCTGATGAACGGCGTGCTGTGCCTGGTGGCGGCGGTGGCCTCCCGTTCGATTGAGAACCGCCCCCGCATCTACTTCGCCCTGCTTCTGATCATCAGTGGTGCCGTGAATGGTGCCTTCCTGGCCCAGAACCTGCTGCTGTTCTTCCTCTTCTATGAGCTTGAACTGATCCCTCTCTGGCTGTTGATCGCCATCTGGGGTGGATCGAACCGTGCCTACGCCGCCACCAAGTTCCTGATCGTCACCGCCGTGTCGGGGGTGCTGATCCTGGGGGCGTTCCTGGGCCTGGCCCTGGTCACCGGCACCATGGACTTCAGCCTGCGGCCGATCCTGGCCGGCGATCTGGGCATGACGGCCCAGCTGCTGCTGATGGGAGCGTTGCTGATCGGCTTCGGCATCAAGATTCCGCTCTTTCCGTTCCACACCTGGCTGCCCGATGCCCACACGGAGGCCTCCACGCCGGTGTCCGTGCTGCTGGCGGGGGTGCTGCTGAAACTGGGAACCTACGGATTGCTGCGCTTCTGCCTGGGTCTGTTCCCGGAGGCCTGGCAGGTGGCGGCCCCCTGGCTGGCGGCCTGGGCGGCGATCTCGGTGCTGTACGGGTCGCTGGCGGCGATCGCCCAGACCGACATGAAGCGGATGGTGGCCTACAGCTCTGTGGGCCACATGGGGTATGTGCTTCTGGCTGCGGCAGCGGCCACACCCCTGGGGTTGATGGGAGCTCTGTTCCAGATGGTCAGCCATGGCTTGATCTCGGGCGTGCTGTTCCTGCTGGTGGGAGTGGTGTATGCCCGCACCGGAACCCGCGATCTCAATGTGCTGCGCGGTCTGCTCAATCCCCAGCGCGGCCTGCCGCTCACCGGTTCGCTGATGATCATCGGTGTGATGGCCAGCGCCGGCATCCCTGGCATGGCGGGCTTCATCTCTGAATTTCTGATCTTCCGCGGCAGCCTGCAGCCCTTCCCCGTTGCCACCTTGCTGTCGATGGTGGGCTCTGGACTCACGGCGGTGTATTTCCTGCTGCTGGTGAACCGTGCCTTCTTCGGACGTCTGGCGATCGCCCCCGGAGAGGTGACCAATCCCCGTATCCTCGATCCGGTTGCCCTGCGTGAGCAGGTGCCGGCGATCGCACTCAGCTTCGGTGTTCTCGTGCTGGGTCTCGCTCCGGAGCTGCTGGCGAACCTCAGTGAAGCGGCCACCACCGGCCTCAGTCAGCTCAGTGGAGGACTGTCATGACCACCACCGCACCGTTGCCCGTCTCCGCTCCAACGCTTCCGGACCAGGAGGAACTGATCCGGCGTCTGCTCAGCGACACTCCCCTGCTCAAGGACACGCCCGATCACCTGCTGCAGGTGGTGAACGTTCTCGAGAGCTACGGGATCGTGCTGGATGCCTACAGCAAGAACCTGGTCGACCAGGGGCAGAAGCAGCTGCTCAATCCCTTCCCGGTGTTCCGCTTCTTCCATGAGGGTTTCAACCTCAAGCGGCTCTGGGATCATCTGCTGGGGGACCGGATCAATTTCGAGTACGCCGAGTACTGCCAGAAGGCGATGTTCTGGCACGGCACCGGAGGGTTGGATGCCTACCTCGACAGTGACGCCTTCCGGGAGGCCTGCGATCGGATCATTGCGGCGAAGACCCGCCGTGACCCTCTGCTGGCCTTCACCAACAGCCTCTACCGGGGTTTCGCTCCGGAATCGATCCGTTCGCTCACCACGATCTACTGCCTCGGATTGTTCTGGCGGGTGATGAGCGATCTGTTCGTTGACCTGGCCCGTCGTTACCGCATCGGTGAGGTGGCCTGCGTCAACGACGTGGTGCATCACATCCGCGACGGCCTTGTGGCGGCAGCAGGCAGTCCGATCACCTACAAGGTGACCGTGGCCGGTGAGGAGTTCTGGGTGCTGCCTCCCGAGGCGGGCCTCACCTTCCTGGTGGATGTGGCGGTGCCTTACGTGGAGGCGGTGTTCTTCCGGGGCATGCCGTTCCTCGGCACGGTCTCCTACAACGCCCAGGCTCGTCAGATCTCACCGGACATCAGCGATTTCAAGTACGGCGCTCTCTACGCCGATCCGATTCCGAGCATGGGGGCCGGCATCCCGCCGAGCCTCTGCATGCAGGACATGTACCGGCATCTGCCGGAAGAGCTGAGCAGCTGGTACGACCATCACGGTCGCGCTCAGGTGGACGTGCACGTGCAGATCTGCATCAGCTTCCAGAAATCGATGTTCTGCGTCACCAACGGGGCGATCGCCGGCACCATGCCTCACCCGTTGGACACCCAGGATCCCGAGCAGCAGGCGGCCAACCGCGCCTATGCGGAGGCCTGGTCGGGTCGCTTGATGGGATGCCAGCGGGTGGCGCTCCTCTAGGTTTTCCCAAGGCCCAGTGGTGACAATGGATCAGTGGCAAGAACGCAAGCGGCCGGTCTGCCTGGAACGTCGTTTTGAGTTCGACAGCTACAGCGCCACCCGTGATTTCCTGGACCGGCTCGGGGAGCACAGTGAGGCCGCCCAGCGTTTTCCGGACATCAGCTTCGGGCGGACCTACGTGAACATCACCCTGCGGCCTGGTGATGAGGGCGATGACCCGCAGTTGAGTGAATCCGACCGGGCTTTCGCGGCCCAGATCGATGGTCTCCTCGGTTGATCTGGCGGCGGCCTACGCCGACTCCGGAGTCGCTGAGGTGCTCGAACAGCTGGATCGGGAGCTGATCGGCCTGACGCCGGTGAAAACACGCATCCGCGAGATCGCCGCCCTGCTGCTGGTGGACCAGGCACGCCAGCAGCTGGAGCTGCCCAGCACGGCGCCGAGCCTGCACATGTCCTTCACCGGACGCCCTGGTACCGGCAAGACCACCGTGGCGCAGCGGATGTCGCAGATCCTCCACCGCCTCGGCTATCTGCGAAAAGGTCATGTGGTCACCGCCACGCGCGATGACCTGGTGGGCCAGTACGTGGGGCACACCGCCCCCAAGACCAAGGAGATGCTCAAGCGCGCCCAGGGGGGCGTGCTGTTCATCGATGAGGCGTATTACCTCTACAAGCCGGACAACGAACGGGATTACGGCGCCGAGGCGATTGAGATCCTGCTGCAGGAGATGGAGAGCCGCCGCAGTGATGTGGTGGTGATCTTCGCGGGCTACAAGGACCGGATGGACACCTTCTACAGCTCCAACCCCGGGCTCTCCTCCCGGGTGGCCCACCATCTTGATTTCCCCGACTACAGCGACAGCGAACTTCTGGCGATCGCCGGACTGCTGTTGGAGGCCCAGCACTACCGCTTGAGCGCGGAGGCCAGTGAGGCGTTTGTGGAGTACGTCGCCCGTCGGCGGCAGCTGCCGTTTTTCGCCAACGCCCGCTCGATCAGGAATGCGATCGACCGGGCCCGGCTGCGGCAGGCCAACCGTCTGTTCGCCCGGATGGGAGAAGCGCTCACCCGGGACGATCTGATCACGCTGGAGGCTGCTGATATCCGCGCGAGCCGGGTGTTTCAGGGAGAGGTGGAGGGCCACCATCCCGAGGTGAGCGGTGCGTGATCAGCCAGGCCACGGCAACCCCGAGCAGAACGGCCGTGGCTCCATGGCCTTGCAGCAGCGCCACGCCGAGCAGGAGGGCCACCAGCGGTGAGCGCAGCACGGTGGCATACAAGGCTCCGGTGACGCCGCCGCACCAGCTGCCGAGGGAACCGATGCCTGGACTGAGTTCATGCAGTCCGGAGCCGACGGCACAGGCGATCAGAAACACAGGGAAAAAGATGCCGCCGCGCCAGCCCGTTTCCAGGCAGAGGCCCAGCATCCCAAGCTTGATCAGGCCGGAAAGGATCAGCACCACTGCTTCGCTGGTGTTCATGCCCTCCAGCAACGGTTTCAGCTGATCTTCCCCAGCGAAGGGCACCAGCGGCAGCCAGTGCATCCAGACGCCGAGCAGCAGTCCGGTCACCACCGGCCACCAGGGCCAGTGGGCCAACAACTGCCGCTGCTCCAGCCAGGTGCGCCAGTGCAGCAGCAGCCAGCCGAGGCCCCAGCCCGCCACGCCGGCCAGCAGACCGGCGCTCAGGCTGCCCAGGTCTTCCCCGAGGTTGCTGGGCCAGCTGTAAGGCAGTTGCCGCAGCGATCCGCCACTGACCTCCTCCATGCCGTGGAAGGCGGCGAAACCGGCGATTCCCCCGAGGGAGCCTGGGATCCAGCGATCGATCAACGACCGTTGCCCGGATCCGCCGGCGCTGGACTTCGGCGTTCCGTCATGGACCACAGCCCCCCCCAGCAGGGGCAAGCCGAACATGCCGAGGCTGCCCGCCACCGTGGCCAGCTGGAGGTCCTGGTCCCGTCCCTTCCAGATGCGTTGGCTGATCAACGTGGCCAGCCGGGTCATCAACGCCTCCGGCCCCACGCTGCCGCCACCCACCAGGCTCAGACTCGCGCCCAGAATCGCGTGCCCGTCTCTGCGTCGGGGTGCGGTTTCCGGGTGGCGCAGCTCTTGGATGGTTTCGGGCAGTTCCGGCAGCAGGGTTGCCGGGCCGCGGCGATGGAGCAGTGCAAGCGCCACGCCGACGCCGCCGCAAACTCCCATCGACCAGAGCAGCGGGATCTGGCGTTCCAGACCCTCCTCCACCGGATCACCCCAGAGCATCCGGGTCAGCCAGGCGATCACGCCCATGGTCAGGGCGACGGCCGCACCGCTGATCGCACCGGTGAGCAGAGCCATCAGGCGCAGTCGAAATCTGGTCACCAGTGGGGATCGGTGGCGAACTCCACCGTGAGTTCCCCGGATTTTGACGGCGGAACCGTGCTGATGCAGGCCCGCACCACCTTGCCGTTCACTTCGATCTCACAGGCTCCGCAACTGCCGCCGAGACACCCCGTGGGAATGCTGACGCCGGCGGTCGCGGCAGACGGCAGCCAGTCACTGCCCACGAGCACGTCAGTGACGTGTCCGTTCGGCCATGTGATGGTGATGCGTCGGTCCGTCATCGATTCATCCTTCTGCGTCGAGCAGAGGCGTCAGGTCCACATGCTGCTCGAAGGCATCGGCGAGTCGGTCGAGCAGCTGGTCACGGTGGTCACCATGGTGGGGCCGATCCGTGGCCAGGGGCTCCAGTTGCCTGCGCTGGCGCAGCTGATTCAGCCAGTGACGTCGCCAGGGTCCGTTGTCGAGCAGTCCATGCAGATAGCTGCCGGTGATGCTTCCACCGCCCCTGGTGGGCGCCCACCAGCCCAGGCCGGCCTCGTCTGTCAGGGGCGCGAGTGAATCGGTGGCGCGGGTGCTGCCGTGATGCAGCTCGAAGCCGCTGATCGGGATCGGTTCCGGCCAGAGCGCCTGCACCTGGCGCTGGCGCAGGGCCTTCTCGCCTCCGAAACGCGTGATCAACGGCAGCAGCCCCAGTCCGGCCCAGGGGCCGGAACCCTCGCCCCCCTCCACTCCTTCGGGGTCGTCGAGCTGCTCTCCCAGCAGCTGCATGCCGCCGCAGATGGCCAGCACCGATCCGCCCCGGGCGGCGTAGCCCGCCAGCTGCTTCGCCAGATCGCTGCTGCGCATGGCCTGCAGATCCCGCAGCGTCTGTTTGCTGCCGGGAAGAATCACCGCGTCCGGCGTGCCCAGCGCTTCCCCGGGCGCGACCCAGCGCAGCCGCACGCTGCTCTCCGCCTCCAGCGGATCCAGATCGGAGAAGTTGCTGATCGAGGGCAGCTTCAGCACGGCGATCTCCAGATCGACCGGGCCCCGTGTCGGCCTCCGCTCCAGCAGATCGAGCGAGTCTTCAGGCGGAAACAGATCGTTCAGCCAGGGCATCACCCCCACAACCGGAATGCCCGTGTGCTGCTCCAGCCAGCTGCGCCCTTGATCGAACAGTTCCCGCCGGCCTCGGAAGCGGTTGATCAGAATGCCTCGGATCAGCGGCCGTTCCACTGGACGCAGCAGAGCCAGGGTGCCCACGATCTGCGCGAACACACCGCCGCGTTCGATGTCGGCCACCAGCAGACAGTGAGCGCGCAGATACTGGGCCAGGCGCAGGTTGGTGAGATCGCGCCGCTGCAGATTCACCTCCACCGGACTGCCGGCCCCTTCCAGCACCAGCCGTCCCTGTGGCCATCGCTGCTGCAGTTCCGTCAGTCCGCTGCGGATCGCCTGCCAGCCGGGACGGAACCAGTCGCGGTAGTAATGCTCGGCGCGGGCGATGCCGACACTGCGGCCACCATGGATCACCTCGCTGGTGCTGTCGCCCCGCGGCTTGAGCAGCACCGGGTTCATGGCGCAGCAGGGTTCCAGTTCCGCGGCCCAGGCCTGCATTGCCTGGGAGTAGGCCATCTCGCCTCCATCGGCGTCGACCCAGGCGTTGTTGCTCATGTTCTGCCCCTTGAAGGGCAGCGGTTGCTCACCGCGGCGCCGCAGCACCCGGCAGAGCGCGGCGGTCATCAGCGATTTGCCGGCGCCGCTGGAGGTGCCGAGCACCATCAGCGGCCGGGGGGAGCCGCTGCTCATGCCAGGGGCCAGCGCCGGCGCAGGGCCTGGCGCAGTCGCTCGCCGATGGAAGTGGCCCGATCGAGCTGATCGGGCTGTTCGTCGAGCAAATGACGACCGAGCGGTGTCAGCCGGAACCGACTGGTCAGCCCCTGGCCATCCACCTCGCGCCGCAGCACGCCGACGGTGATCAGCCAGCGCAGATCATCCTCCAGTGCTTCGGCACTGCGGGGCCAGCGCTCTGTTTTGGCATAGCGGGATCGCTCATTCCAGATCGCGGCGGCATCCAGACCGCGCATCTGCAGCTCCCTGTACAGAGGCGCGCTGAACGGCAGGCAGCGCATCGAACGCATCGCCCGGGCATGGCTGCGTTGATCCAGCAGGTCGGTGGGAGGGTTGATGGCAGGGATCCCCGTCGCTGGCAGCCTACGGAGCAGCAACGATCACCCGGTTTCATGCTGCTGCTCGCCTCGGCATCCCCGGCCCGACGCCGATTGCTCGAGCAGGCGGGCATTCCCCATCGCGTTCAGGTGAGCGGGGTTGATGAGAGCGGCATCCAGCATCCGGACCCATCGCAGCTGGTGCAGCTGCTGGCGCAGGCCAAGGCCAGCGCCGTGCGGGATCAGCTGGATCCCGCGGCACCGATCACAGCCGTGCTCGGCTGCGACTCGCTTCTGGTGTTCGACGGGGAGGTGTTCGGCAAGCCGGCGGATGCGGAGGAGGCGAGGGTTCGCTGGCGACGGATGGCCGGAGCTCGTGGTGAGCTGCTCACCGGTCACTGCCTGCTGCCCGGGCCCGCCGGATCCGGGCTCCCCCGGCTGGCCTGCATCGGCACCGGGGTGCTGTTCGCACCACTCAGTGAGGAGGAGATCGCCGCCTATGTGGCCAGCGGGGAACCGCTGCAATGCGCCGGTGGTTTCGCGCTGGAAGGTCGCGGCGGCCTGTGCATCGCCGCTCTGGACGGCTGCTATTCGAATGTGATCGGCCTCAGCCTGCCCTGGCTGCGCAGCGCGCTTGGCGCCGGCATGACCAAAATGAGCTCTGAAATTTCCGGCTGAACCCTTGTCCGCCCTGGCGCGACGGTTGCATTCCTGGCTGGTGCCGCTGTTGCTGTCGGCCCTGCTGCTGCCCTGGCTGAGCGGTGGTTGGTCGCCGGCGGGGGGCACCACGCTGATGGATCTGGTGCCCCTCGGAGCTCCGAAGCCCTCGGTGGCGACGGGGGCTGATGCCAACACCACCTTCGAGGGCAAGTTCGAGCTGGCCAAGGTTCGGATTCAGGGAATCCCGGTGATTTCGGTGGCCAGCCCGGTGACCATCGATGGCCGGCCGGTGATTCATGCCTCCAGCCGGGCCAGCGTGATCGAGGGCAACCTGCGGGCTCTGTACGACCCCAACCAGATCTGCAGCTTCAGTGAGCGGGTGAGTGAATGGCTCCTGGACCAGGTGCTGCGCGGAGACTCCAGGGTCTGTGCCGCGTTTCAGCGCTATGGCCTCGAACGCTCCGGAGCGCCGATCAGCCTCGAGGTGGTGCGGGAGAGCAATGGGTTGTATCAACTGGCGGCGCGGCTGCCCGGGCGGGTGAATCCGTTCCCGCTGCTCACCGTCACCAAGGCCGACGCGGAGATCAACGGTGCCCGGGAACTGGCGCTGGCTCAGGTGTGGCGTCGTCGGCTGGAAGATCGCATCAACTTTGCCCGGAAGGTGTCAGCGCCGGACCGGCTTGTCCGGCGCTGGCGTCTACTCCTGGTGCTGGAACTGCTGCTGGCTGGCCTCACCGCCGCCACGGTGTTCCTCTGGAACCGCATGCGCCAACGCATCGCCCGCTTGCAGCGGGAACTGCGGGAGCAGCGCAGAGCTGATCATCGGGTGGAGCTGCGTCTGCATGTGGAGCAGGCGCTGGCGATCGCGGTGCTGCTGCTGTTGATCTGTGAGGCGGTGCTGATGCTGGGGCTCGGCGTGATGGCCATTCCGGGTCAGGTGCCTCTTGGGATCGAACTGCTGTTGCAGCCCTCCTATGCCGTGGGCAAATTTCTGGTGGTCACGGCGGTAACGCTGCTGCTGCGCGCGCTCACCACCTTTCTGCTCAGCCAGTGGGCGTTGGATGTGGATGTGGCCCAGCACGAGCTGGCCCGCCGCCAGCAGCGCTACCGCAGTCTGGTGCGGGTCTGCCACCGGCTGATCAATGTGCTCGGGGTTCTGGCGGTGGGTCTGTGGATCCTGCTGGATATTCCCGGTGTCCGTTCCACGTCCGTGTCGTTGGTGCTGGCCGGCGGCGCCTTGCTCGGCGCCCTGGCCCTGGTGTTTCAGGGCCTGTTGCGCGATTTCACCGCCGGACTGGTGATGCTTCTGGAGGATCGCTACGCGATCGGCGACTGGATCGAAGTGGACGACCACGAGGGCGAGGTGATCGATGTGGGGCTGTTCAGCACCCAGGTGCGTTGCCTGGATCAACGGGTGCACATCCTCAACAACGCCCTGATTCAGCAACTGCGCAATCACACGAAGCTGCGCTCCGGAAGTCTGGTGACGCTGCTGATCTCCCATCGCCAGCAGGACCTGGAGACCGTGTTTGAGGTGCTGTCTGAGGAGATCGATGCGTTCAGGAGGGATCCGATCTGGTCAGCGCGCCTGATCGGGGAACCGGTGCTGCGGGGCGTCAAGCGCAGCACTGCCCTTGGGGTGCACATGCAGGTGCTGCTGATCACCCGGGTTGGCGAGCAGTGGGCCACCGAGCGGGAATTCCAGCGCCGGGCACTGCAGGCGCTGCATCGCCGCGGGGTTCAGATCGCCGATGGTCTGGAACTCATGCCGTCACTCCCGCCCGCTGATGTGCGCTGATCTGCTCAGGTTGCTGGTCAGCCTGGTGGTGGCTGGGTTGATGGTGGTCGGCCTGACGCATCTGCTCGACGTTGATCTGGAGCAGGCGCATGCACTGCTGTACGCCGCCCTGGTGCTGGGGCTCTATGCCCTGCTGGGAGCCCTGCGCTATTCCTGGCGCTTGAACCGGTTCCTGACGCTGAATGAACTCTCCGAGGCGGAGTATCAGTGGCTCCGTCACGGTCGACGCCGAAACGACACGGTCACGTCCAAGGGAGCGAGCCGCTGAATTGACGATGTGATCCCGCTCCAGATCTCCCATCAGTCAGCGCGATCCAGTGATCCACTGGTGATGGCATCTTGAATGAAGGCCATCGCAGCTTGTTCAGCTGACGGAGCGAGGCCGCTCATAGGAACGCTGAACCGTGCGGTTCAAGGTGCGCAGTTCCGAGAGCTCGTCTCGCCATTGCTGCGCCCAGAGATCCTGACTGCGCTCATAAATCGCCATCAATTCACCCACAGCCTGGTTGTTGTAGTCGACCCGCAGATCCAACAGCGGGAAGGCGGCATCACCGCTGATCTGCAGGGCTGCTGATGTGGAGGACACAGCGCGTCGATCACCACCGGCCGCTTCTCCAGCCTGGAGGGCGTGCATCAGGCGACGACCGAGCTTCCAGGATGGATCACTGGTCTGGAAGGCCACGTCCATGGCGAGAAGGACGCTCTCACCCACCAGGAAATTTCCAGCCACGGAGCAGTCCTGCCCGTGGCGATGGCCGGCCCACTCTCCGCAGTCAGGCCCCGTCCAGCAGGCGGTTCGCCCCTGGTGATCGATCAGATGAAATTGACGACGGTCGCGATGCTGGTCGTCGACCAGCAACGTCTCCAGCACGCGGTTGGCATCGGCACACTGCTCGAGTCGTTCCAGACCGCAGATCCCCAGATATGGATTGGTGTGGGCCTGAGTCGCCACAGCCCCCACCCCGGAGCGGATATGGGGCACGGTGGAACCAACCGCCAGATGGCAGGTGGCCACGGCAACACCAAAGCGGCCGTTGCTGCCATCACGGGCAACGATCGAAAAGGTCACAGCATCTGATCCAGCCGCAGAAGTGCTTTCAGCAGCACCGCTGTTCCTGAGCGGCACTGCTCAGCACTGGTGAATTCAGCCGCTGAATGGCTCAGGCCACCGCGACTGGGCACAAAGATCATTCCCATCGGCCAGCGGCGACCGAGTTCCTGGGCGTCGTGACTGGCCCGACTGGGCAGGTGGCTGTAGCTGAAACCCAGCTCGGCAGCCGATGCCGCAACGGCCTCGATTACAAGAGCATCGGCCGGCGTTGGAGCCACCTCGAACTGAGGCTCGATGGCAATCGAGCACTGCCGCCGCTCGCCGATCGTCTCGAGGTTCTGCATCAATCCGTCCACCAGCTCCTCCAGCACCTGAGGGCTGAGATCTCGGAGGTCGACTGTCATCTCCACAGATCCAGGCACCACGTTGGCGGCATTCGGCCAGACCTGTAGGCGCCCCACCGTGGCCACCGGGTCACCGGGATGGCGGATCGCCAGGGTTTCGATGGCCAGAACCACCTCAGCCGCGGTCACCAGAGCGTCCTGGCGGAGATCCATGGGGGTGGTGCCGGCATGGTTGGCTTGGCCGGTGATCCGGATGCTGAAGCGTCGCTGCCCCACCACACCGTCGACCACGCCGATGGCATCACCACGGGACTCGAGCACTGAGCCCTGCTCCACATGCAGTTCCAGAAAGGCAGCGATCGACGCGTCGTCACGACGGGCAGAGGCCAGTGAAGGCCATTGGCCGCCGATGCGTTCGAGATTGACGGCGATCGGCTCACCATTGCTGGTGGTGTAATCCGCCGGATCGAAGCTGGCCGTTCCCGCCATTCCCTTGCAGCCCACCATGGTGGACTCCTCATCGGCGAAGGCAATCACCTCCAGGGGGTGACGAAGCCGACGGCCGCTGGCTTTCAGGGTGCGCACCACGTCCAGCCCGGCCAGCACACCGAGGGCTCCATCGAAGTGTCCACCCGTCGGCACCGTGTCGATGTGTGATCCCGTCACCAGTGCGGGGAGGCCTGGTTCCTCACCGTCCCAACGTCCGATGAGATTGCCGGCGGCGTCCACGCGAATGCTCAGACCCGCTTCCTCCATCCATCGAGCGACGCGTTGACGGCCCTCGCAATCAGCCTTGGTGAAGCCGCGCCGGCAGACGCTGCCGTCGTCCTGGGCACCCAGCTAAGGCCAGTTGCTCGATGGACCACTGCAACCAATCAGCATCGGAGCGGAGCGGATCAACGAACTCCGACTGCTCAGCGGACTGAAGACGCTCTGTTGCCGTGAGCAAAAACCGGACCTCTGTTCAAAGAGTTCGATCGTTGCTTGTTTCGGCCGATCCGCCCGTAGCGTCCGCGACGATTTAATCCTGATCGATGAATTGACAGGAGCCGCTCAGGCCGGAACGGGGGTCCGCCAGCCGAGGCGATCGGCTTCCTGACGGGCCAGCTCAGGCAGATCGCTGGCCACGAACATCCGATGCAGCATCTGCACGCCCAGCAGATGGTTGATCACAGCATCCATCTGCACCCGCTCGGCATCCGTTGTGCTCGGGTCCTCATGACGATCAAACAGGGCGCGGACTCCCGTCTTGCTCAGCAGGCCCGCCGTCTCGATGGCGGCGTCGCTGAGGTAGTCATCGGCCAGCCGTTTCATCTGCTGCCATTTCTCCGGTTCGGTGTGCGCCGGCGGTGCCATGAAGGCAAATTTCTCGCGCTTGTAGAGCACCTCGGGCAGCAGACCGGCCATCGCTTCGCGCAGCACGTATTTCTCGGTCTTGCCCTTGATGCGCAACTCCGGTGGCACCTGCACCGCAGCTTCGGCGAGATGGTGATCCAGAAATGCCGGCCGCGCCTCCATCGAATGAGCCATGTCGACCCGATCCCCTCCCCAGGTGAGAATCTGGCCCTCCAGCATGGTTTTGATCCAGACGTACTGGGCCTTGTCCAGAGCGTGTCGTCCCTCGAGTTGTTCCGGGTCGAGTTGATCGGCGATCGCCTGACCCGGTGAGTAGCCATCGAGGGCTTGCCGATGTTCATCGGACAGCAAATCCGGAACGAGGGGAGCGCAGGCCAGCCAGGGTTGCAGACAGCTGGGCGTGAAGCCCACCACGGCATCCAGTGCTGGATCATCGATCTGGTCGGCGGCCAGCATGGCGCCCTGCACGAGGGCATTGGAGTCCTGCAGCAGGCTTTCCCAGCTCGCCCGTTCGTCATCGGCCAGGTCGTCAAGACCATGCAGGAACATGTCCCGTCGGAACGCCGGATAGCCGCCGAACAACTCGTCCGAGCCTTCACCGGTCATCACCACCTTGTAATCGACGTTGTTGACGTGGCGACTCATCAAGAACTTCGCCACCGCGAGGGTGTTGTAGATCGTGCGCTCGGTGTGCCACAGCGTCTGTTCCATGTGTCCGTACAACTCCTGGCCGGACAGGCGCATCACGTCCTGCTGGGCACCGGTGGCCTGAGCCATCTGCTCGGCAATCGGCGATTCGTCGTAGCGGGCATCGTCGAATCCGATGGTGAATGCCTTCACCGGGCTCTGACTCACCGCCGACGCCAGCCCCAGGATCGAACAGCTGTCGATGCCACCCGAGAGGTAACAGCCCACTGGAACGTCCGCCACCATCCGCAGCTCGACCGCCTCCAACAGTGCCGAGCGCACCGAAGCGATGTGGTGGGCTTCGTCCAGGCTGCGATCCCGATCCGCCTGACGGGGGAAATTCACATCCCAGTAAGCCCATTCAGAGACCTCGAGTCGCCCCGCCGTCCTCTGCACCTTGAGCACATGCCCGGGTTTGACCTGATGAACACCGGCAAACGCGGTGGTGCCGGGCACCATCGTCTGCATCAGCTGGTGGAAGAGGCCATCGGAGGTGAAGCGACGTTCCACCGCCGGGTGTGCGAACAGCACCTTCAACTCAGAGCCGAACACGAGGCCATCCGGGGTCATCGCCCAGTACTGAGGCTTGACCCCGAAGCGATCGCGCACCAGATAGAGGCAGTCCTCCCGGCGATCAAACAACGCGAAGGCGAATTCACCCCGCAGCATCGGCAGCGTCTGTTCCAACCCCTGCTGCTGATAGAGCCGCAGCAGGATCTCGGAATCACTCTTGCTGCTGAAACGAATCCCTTGAGCCGTGAGATCGGCACGGATGCGCTGGAAGTCATAGAACTCCCCGTTGTGCGCCATCAGCACCTGGTGGTCTTCGCTCAGGAAGGGCTGCCGGCCCCGTGACTCGTTGAGATCGATGATCGACAAGCGGGCATGGCAGAAGCCGACTCCAAGCCCTTCGATGGATTCGATGCCGAAGCCATCAGGGCCGCGATGGGCCTGAATCGCCGCCATGTTGACCAGAAGCTGAGGGTCGACACGCCGTTCCTGGCTGACACTGAAGACCCCTCCGATACCGCACATCAGCCCGCCTCAGATCACGTCCATGACGCGTTCAGCCCGGTTCACCATGCAGGTGAGCAGGGCCATGCGCAGAAACACCGCGCCCCGGGCCTGGCTGAAATACCAGTTGTGGGGTGTTTCATCCAGACAGGTGCTCAATTCCGGGCCGCGGGCCAGGGGATGCAACACGATCGCCTCCGGTTTGAACGGCATGTCGCGGGTGAGCCGGAATTCATTGCCATGCACCTCATAGGTGTCGCCGACCCAGGCGATGGCATTGATGTAAACCACATCGAGATCGGGAATCTCGCCCTGCAGATCGGTGCTGCAGCGCACGCGCAAACCGGCGCTTTCCAGCTCCTCCAGCTGCCCTGCATCGAAGACGTTGCCTCCGGCTTCCATGCCGGAGGCATGGATCACGACCACCTCCTCAACCGCTTTGGGGAATTTGGCCAGGATCCGCAACAGCGAGCGCACCGTGCGCATCCGCGATGGGAGCCCAACGATGCCGATGCGGATTCGATCGGCTTCGGGAACCTCCGGCATCGCCAGGGATGGACGCCACTTGAACATGGTGTACAGGTCCGCCATGGCCTGGGTTGGATGCTCATCGATGCCGTTGCCAGCGTTGATGATTGGGATCCGCAGCGTTGAGGTCATGGCAAACACGGCGTCGGGGTTGCTGTCGCGCAGCACCACGCAGTCGCCGTAGTTGTTGAACATATGGGCCACATCCTCGAGCGACTCACCCTTGGCAATGCCGGTGGTGCTGCGATCGGTGATGTTGATCGAATCGCCACCGAGCCGGTGCCAGGCGCTGTCGAAGGACAGACGGGTGCGGGTGCTCGGTTCGTAGAAGGCGTTGATCAGAATCTTGCCGGTGAGCGGCGTGTTGTGACGGCAATAGCGATCGGGATTGCTCTCGAACTTGGCGGCCAGACGAAACAGCTGCAGCAGCGTCTCCGATCGAAAGGCCTGGATCGAGACCACGTGCTGGTCCACCAGATCCAACAACGGCACACCGTCCTCGGCGATGGCTGAAAGCAGCTCCTCCGGGTGGTTATGCCCGAACACATCAGGACCCATCGGCTGAAATCGAATCGGGGCCACGATGTCCTCAGCGACGGCAGTTTTGGCCTTTGCCATAACGGGATCGCATCAACACTCGGTTGAACAACAGAGTGCGTCTGCCGGGAATCACATCTTTCATCGGTAACAACGCCGACACCCCTACGTCCAGGCTCAGGCAGCTTCTTAATTAAATACACCGACAAACCGTAGGGATTTATACAAACAGCGCTTCATTGTTCATTGTGGACATTTACCAAACGCGTCCGTTCCGCCATTCCACCCACCAGATGGCAAGCAGAACAATCACGGACGCGCTGAGCGCCACCTGACTGCCGACAAGGATCACCTGGAACCAGGTCGGGCCGATCAAGCTGGCCATCACGGTTGTGGGGATGGTCATGTCTCCTCCTGAAGCAGGGTGAAATCAAATCGTTCCGGCCGCAGGCGACTGCCGATCAGCATCACAAGTGCCGACACGGCCGCCGAAAACACCGCAGCGCAGTAAGGCGCAATCAGCACGTAGGCGAGCAGGCCCACAACGCTCCCGGCGAGCATGGCCGCAATGGCAGCCGTGCGGTTGGCCGTGCGCCAGTACAAGCCGCACGCCACAGGCCAGACCGTGGAGGCCACCAGAGCACCGGTGAAGAACAGCACCGACGCCAGCGAATCCAGCCGCGGCCAGGACAGGGCCAGGGTGACGACCGCCAACCCCACCACCATCAGCCGCGCTGCCTGCTTGAGCTGCAGGTCACTGGCCTGGGGCCGCAGCAGGCGGAAGTAGACGTCCTCCGCCAGAAGATCGGCGGTGGAGGCCAGCAGGGAATCCAGGGTGGAGGTGAGCGACGCGAACACCACCACAAACACCAGAGCAGCGCCTCCGGCCCCGAGCAGATCAGCCGCCATCACGGGGAACACCATGTTCACCTGCTCCAGCGGGATCTCGCGGGCCAGAGCCACCAGGCCGATGGAGCCCGTCACCATCGGCACGCTCATCCAGGCGATCCCCCCCAGCACGAAGGAGGTCATCACCACCGAGCGCCGACTGGCGAACACCCGAGACCACCAGATGTTGTTGTGAAACACCTCGCCCATGGAGAAGAGGGCGGAATTCCAGGCGATCAACAAGCCGGCCGGCAGCAGCAGATCCAGCCGATCGGGATGCCGGGCCAGCAAGGACGCATGCACCTCGGGCATCGGGAACTGCCGGAAGGCGAGCACCGCCACCACCGCCAGCAGCACCATGATCAAGAGCGATTGGATGAAATCGGTGCCGATCACGGCCCGCATCCCGCCGAACAGGGTGTAAAGGGTGGCGACACCGATCACCACCACCATTCCCACGTGGTAGTCGAAGCCTGAAAGGGCCTGCAGCAGCAGTCCGGCCCCCATCGCCTGGGTCATCAGAAACCCCAGGGTGTAGATCGCGGTGATCACCATGAACACCCACCACGCCAGGCGCCCGTAGCGCAACCGGATGAAATCGCCGCTGGTGCGCCCGTTGGGCATCAGCTGCTTGATCCGAGAGGCCAGGGGGGCAAACAGGATCAATCCAAGCCCTGCCAGGGCATAGCTGAACATGCCCCAGAGCCCGGTTTTGTACCCGAACTCAGGAGCCAGCAGGGTGGTGTTGCCGGTGACCCAGGAGGCCATCAACGTGGCGGTGCTCAGGGCCAGCCCGATGTTGCGGCCGGCCAGCATGTAGTCGTCTGCATCGCTCTGCCCCCGTCGACCCCAGGCAATCCCCAGCGCGACCCACAACACGGAAAACAGAACGACCAGAGCCCAGGCAATGCCTGGAGCCAGAAAAGGGGCGGAATCAGCGGACATCGGTGGGCTCCCGATGACGCCAGTAGAGGTGGCCCCGCACGATCATCACCACGGTGGCCGCGGTCACTGCCGCCCCCAACGTGAAGATCATGCGTGCCCAAAGCAGGTCATCCAAAGAAGACATCGCGATGGCTTTGCTGTCCATAGCAAGGAGTGCGCCAATTCACAGGTGATTCGCACTGTCCTTCACTCAGTCCATGGGGACGGCGGCCTTGACGGAAGCAAGCTGAGAAGAATCCTCATCCCAAAGGATCAATGAAAAACACTTCCAAAGTTGATGCAGTTGCAGACGTGTGACGTTGTCGAAATTGTTTCGGTTCTCTTCATGGCAAGTGCGCAAGCGATAGTTCGGAATTCTTTCTGACAAATGGTGAACGTGATGGTAGGCGATATCCGCTGTAAACCAGTTGAGTACGGGGGGCATGATCAGGAATGATGAGCCCTCGATCGCGCCTTTGAAATAACTCCAGCCTTCTTCGCCGCTCGCGTAGGACCCAGGAAAATTATGTTGAACAAAGAAAACCGCGATCATAATGGCCGCGCTGACGCTCATGATGGAGGCGTATAAAATCCAAAAATGCCAATGTCCAATTGCGCTTCCAATCCACCACCAGGCAAGTGCAACGCAAATGCTGTTGGCAATCGTGTCGTAAACCTCCTCTTTCGTGTAGAAGAAGCTGGACTTATGATTTTTAATGTAAAGCCATGGATTGAACGCTTGTCCGGCTGAAATCTTGCGGGGTGTGTCCGCAAAAGCTTTGGCGATCAGCTCAATAAAGCCGAGCAAGAGTGCCACTCTTGGTTTAATGACAAGATAGTAAAATCCCCCCGGGAGTAGGGTGAGTGGATGGCGTAACAGTTGGTAGGTGAATCGGGAGCTTTTGTTTTTTGTTTCGTACTCGCGAAGCGTCGTTAGAGCAGATGGGCCTCGGTATCGATTCCAATTGCCATTGTGTTGATGGTGAAATGCATGGCCTCTTGACCAGGGGTGATGAGGCATGGCATGGACAATGCTCAAAAGAAAGGCTGCGATTCTGTTGGCGACTTTCGATCTGAATAAGCTGTGATGGCCACAGTCGTGCATCAGCGAGAAACTTCTGCTTAGAAAAAGGACGATCAGAGCAAACAGAATTGGTGTGAAAACGACCGAGGCTGTTGTCAGGTGATTGGTGAGATTGCCAATGGCAATGCAGCATAAAATCAACGGGATGACTGTGCTGGCGATTTGCCAGATAGCAATGCCGTCGTCGCTTTCCATGTAAGGCTTGATCGTTAAATCAATGCGCCTCAGGGGTCTTGAAGACAGGCTTGAGGTGGCGGCACTGGTCAAGAGAGTGAGCTCGGATGGTTTATTGGTCTTGAGGTGATCTGTTCGGCGCGCTTGATTGCAGTGTTTGGGCCGAATGCTTGATGTATTGATTGATCTTAATCGATTGATCCATGATTTGGTTGGACAATTCCGCGCCGCCGAAAAGGTTAAGAGCTCTTCTCTTGCCTGCTCGGAGAGGATGCCTGAAATGATCCTGGAAAAACACGTCAATTCAAGAAAAAACTCCTGCCCACCGTTGGTCCAAGGGGGCAGGAGTTTGAGAGAGCTTTCAACGAAACCAAGGCCGTGGCCCAGGCTGAAAATCAGACCTTTCTGGAGTAGTACTCCACCACCAGCAGTTCGTTGATTTCGAGGGCGACCCATTCGCGCTCACACTTGCCAACGATCTTGGCTGTGAGCTTGGTCTTGTCCAGCTCCATGTGGGGCGGAATGTTGGCCAGGCCTGGGAATTCCAGGTTGCCTTCGGCCAGTTTCTTGCTGCCCTTGCGTTCGCGGATCGCGATCACATCACCGGTTTTGCACTGGTAGCTGGCGATGTCGGTGACGCGACCGTTCACCACCACGTGGCCGTGGTTCACCAGCTGGCGGGCACCGGGAACGGTGGGGCCGAAGCCGAGACGGAAACAGACGTTGTCGAGCCTGTTCTCCAGAAGCTTGAGCAGGTTGGTTCCGGTGGAACCTTCCTGGGCACGGGCTTTCTTCACGTAACGCACCAGCTGGCGTTCGGAGACCCCGTAGTTGAAGCGGAGTTTCTGCTTTTCTTCGAGTCGGATCGCGTATTCAGAGCGCTTGCGACGGGCTTGGCCGTGCTGACCGGGGGGATAGGACCGCTTTGCGGCCTTCCGGGTGAGACCGGGAAGGTCTCCCAAGCGCCGCGTGATCCTCAGACGAGGGCCGCGGTATCGAGACATAGATCGATGGAATGGGAAGGTGTGAACCGTTCGTGCGTCTCGGCGGGCATGCTGGAACCAGTGATGGGTCCGTGCCCACGCTCATGCACGAATCGACCACTGTATCCGGCAGCCCTCTCAGTGCCATCATCGCGGCGTTCAATCAGGCGCTGGCCTGGGTGTTGCTCGCCTTGATCGGCTTCTACAGGCGCTTCATCTCGCCGCTCACCGGCCCTCGCTGCCGCTTCATCCCCACCTGCAGCGCCTACGGACTGGAGGCGATTCAGAAGCACGGACCCTGGCGCGGCAGCTGGCTCACGATCAAACGTCTGCTGCGCTGCACTCCGCTCACGCCCTGCGGCTGCGATCCGGTGCCCGACTGATGTCTTCGCTGGTTCTCTACAGCCGCCGGGGGTGTTGCCTCTGCGAAGGACTGGAGGCGCGGCTGCGGAACCTGGATCTGGCTGCGCTGGATCTGGAGCTGCAGGTGATCGACATCGATGCCGTTGCGGTGTCGCCGGCGCTGAAGGCCCGCTACGACCTGGAGGTGCCCGTGCTGGCGCTCGCTGATCAAGAGCTGCCACGGGTGTCGCCGCGGTTGGACGGCGAGGGCCTGTTCAACTGGTTGCAACGCCGCCTGTCCAACCCGGACGGCCCGCCTTAGAACGTGCCCAGATCATTCCGCGTCAGGGGGATTTGGATGGGCCAGACGCTGCACGCCCTGCTGCGCCAGGTCGCTTGGCAGATCCCCGAGGGATTGCCGGATCCGCTGCTTCAGCAGATCACCTGCGACTCCCGGGCGGTGCAGGACGGCACCCTGTTCCTGGGATTGCCTGGAGAGCGTGTGGATGGGGGGCGGTTCTGGCGTCAGGCTCTCGAGGCGGGAGCTGCGGCGGCGGTGATCGGTCCTTCAGCGGCGGCGGTGCTGCCGCCAGCGGCCCATGAGCCGGTGGTGGTGGTGGGCGAGCCGGTGGCCCGTCAGCTGGGAGAACTGGCAGCGGCCTTCTGGGAGCAGCCCAGCTCGCGACTGGCCCTGATCGGTGTCACCGGCACCAATGGCAAAACCACCACCACCCATCTGATCGAGCATCTGGCGACGGCTATCGGTACCCCCACGGCCCTGTTCGGCACGTTGGTGAATCGCTGGCCCGGCCACAGCATCACGGCCACCCACACCACCGGTTTCGCCGATCGTCTGCAGGGGCAGTTGGCCGCCGCCGCCAGCGCCGGGGCTCAGCTTGGGGCGATGGAGGTCAGTTCCCATGCCCTGGCTCAGCAGCGGGTGGCCGGTTGCCGTTTCGCCGCTGCGGTGTTCACCAACCTCACCCAGGACCATCTCGACTATCACGCCTCGATGCAGGCTTATTTCGAGGCGAAGGCGGCCCTGTTCGCTGATCCCCTGCTGCAGCCAGGACCGGCCCGCGCGGTGGTGAACAGCGACGATCCCTGGGGTCTGCAGCTGGCGGAACGGCTTGGGGATCGCTGCTGGCGCAGTTCCCTCAGCGAGCCCGGGGCGGAGCTGCGCATGAGCGATCTGGAGATGACGGCTCGTGGGGTGCGCGGCCGGTTGATCACCCCGCTGGGGGAGGGGCCGTTCGTCTCGCCGCTGCTGGGTCGTTTCAATCTGATGAACCTGCTGCAGGCGGTGGGTGTGCTGGTGCAGTGCCAGTTGCCGCTGATGCCCTTGCTGGAGGCGATCGAAGGATTCCGCGGCGTGCCGGGGCGGATGGAGCGGGTGCTGCTGCCCGGTGCCGATGCGCACGCACTGCCCACGGTGCTGGTCGATTACGCCCATACCCCCGATGGTCTGGAGAATGCCCTGGCGGCTTCGCGTCCCTTCAGCCGCGGTCGGTTGATCTGCGTGTTCGGCTGTGGTGGCGACCGGGATCGCGGCAAGCGTCCTCAGATGGCGTCGATCGCGGCACGGCTGGCGGATCGGGTGGTGGTCACCTCCGACAACCCGCGCACCGAAGACCCGCAACGGATCCTGGAGGATGTGGTGGCGGGGATCCCGGCCGGTACCGACAGCCTGGTGGAGGGCGATCGGGCAGCGGCGATCGCGGCGGCGATTGCGGCGGCAGCACCGGAGGATCTGGTGCTGGTGGCGGGCAAAGGCCATGAGGATTACCAGATCCTCGGCACCGACAAGGTGCATTTCGATGATCGCGAGGAGGCCGAGAACGCTCTTCGGGCCAGGCTGCACGGGTCAGAATCAGAGCAGATTGGCGCTGTCTGATCCGGAATGGAAGGTCTGAACCGGGCTGAACTGTTCAAGGACGCCCAGTTTCTGCAGTCGCCGGAGGGTCTGCTGGGCGGCACCGTGGTGCTGCTTCTGTTCTGGTTGCTGCTGCGTCTGCTCGAGCGCTGGGGGACATCCTCGTGGTCTCCGGTGATCCGCGCGGTGCGACGTCCGCTGGTGCTTGGGTTCGGGTTGGCGTTGTTCGTCGGCTGGATCTTCGGTCTGCTTGCCCACAATCTGTCTGCTCTCACGGAGCGCGATGTGGCGCGATTGACCACCTCGATCGTGCTGATCGTGATTGGCCGTGCTCTCATCGTGGGCGGCCTGAAGTTTCTCCATTCCGCCACATTCAATCGCTGGCTGATGCGGGAGATTGAGAACGAGCGGGAGCGGGCGATGATGGTATCGCTGCTCGATCGTATTTACAGCATTGTGATTGTTCTGGTCACATTTGCAGCGATCATGGTGGCCTTCGGTGTGTCTCCTACAGCTGTGGGGGCGGTTCTCGGCGGTGCGGGCATCGGGATCGGCTTTGGCACGCAGCAGATCTCCCAGAACTTTCTCTCCGGTCTGATGTTGTTCTTCAACCGTCCTTTTGCAGAGGGTGACTGGATCAAGGTGTCGAGCTTCGAAGGCACGGTGGAGCGGATTGGCTGGTATCACACACGCATTTGCACGTTTGATCAGCGTCCTCTGTTCATTCCCAATGCATTGTTTGCGACAACGCCGATTGAGAATCCAGGGCGGATGTATCACCGTCGGATCTATGAGGAAATCAGTCTGCGCTATGAAGATCTCGCCTGTGTCTCTCAGATCGTCCGTGATGTGAAGCAGATGCTGCAACAGCATCCTGCGATCGATCAGAGCAAGACGATCCTGGTGAATTTCAATCAGTGGGGCAGCTCATCGATCAACGTGATGATCTATGCCTTCACCAAGACCACGGATTGGTCTCTGTGGCTGGATCAGCAACAGGATGTGTTTCTGAAGGTGGCCGACATCGTGAAGGCGGCAGGGGCTGATTTCGCCTTCCCTTCCACCACGCTGTACGCCTCCCCTGGTTTTCAGTCGCTGCAGGCCGCCGCGCCTCGCCCGGACACAGAACAGTAAAATTTACACAATATCGTGAGTATATTGTAAATATATCGTCACGATATTGTGCTTAACGTGGTGATCAGTCGGTCGATCTCCTCGTTGCTGGTGCTGATGTGGGTGCAGGCCCGCAGGCAGCTCGGGTCGGCGAGGTCTCGGATCCAGATGCCGTCACGCCCCAGTTGCTGCACCAGGTCTGCCGGCGCGGGAGCGTTGCTGATCTGAAAGCTCACCAGTCCGCTCGCCGGCGGCTGATTGAGCAGTGGGCTCACCGCCGCCAGGGCGGACAACCCTTGCCATAGATCGCTGCTGAGGGTCTGGATCCGCTGCCAGCGCGCCTCCGCATTGCCGTGCTGCTCCATCAGGTCCAGGGAGCTGCGCAGGCCTGCCATCAGAGGGACGCAGCTGGTGGCCACCTCGAAGCGGCGACTGTCGTGGTGAAACGGATCCGCGCTGCTGAGGTCCGCCTTGCTCTCGTCCCGCAGGCTGCGCCATCCGATCAGCGTGGGTTGCCCCTGCTCCAGCACCCGTTGCGAGAGGGCCACGCCCCCCAGTCCTTCCGGGCCGCAGGCCCACTTGTGGCCGGTGAAGGCGTAGATGTCTGCCCTGGCGGCCGCCTCGGCCACGGGGATCTGCCCGAAGCTCTGGGCGGCGTCCACCAGCAGGTAGGGCTTCCGGGGGTGCTGGTGAAGCCGTTCCGCCACAGCGGCGATCGGCATGATCTGTCCGGTGTTCCAGAGCAGATGGCTGAGCACCACCAGGCGGGTGCGGGGGGTGAGCGACTGCTCCAGGGCTTCGGCCAATCCCGCATTGGTGGAGGGTTGGTCGCCGCGCAGGTGCTTCACCGGCAGGCTGTCGATCGACAGACCCTGGCGGCGGGCCAGCTCCACGCAGGCCGCCACCACCCCCGGGTGCTCGCAGTCGCTGATCAGCAGGCGGTCGTCGGCATCAAACGGCAGCCCCCAGAGCGGCAGTACGCATCCGCTGGTGACGTTTTCACTCAGGGCCAGCCGATGGGGGGGAACACCGCAGAGCTCTGCCAGCCGGCGGCGGGTGCTGTTGACCTCGGCGGCGATGAACGGCCACACATCCGTGGTGAAGGGACCCAGCTCCTGGATGCGCTTCCAGCTGGCGGTGATGGCCTCCAGTGATGGGGTCGGCAGCGGGCCCTGGCCGCCGTAGTTGAAGTAGGTCTTGTTCTGCAGGGCAGGGCAAAGCTGTTTCCAGGTCAGAGAGCTGTGTGCGGTCGGGTTGGAGCTCGTGTCACCCATGGCCGAGGGTCCTGCGCGCCTCCACCGTATGGAGGGCTGAGCGGTGATCGATGAAACGGAGCCTTTGGCTACAGATCAGCGTCAGGCACTGTTGTTGTTGTTACTTACACCTTTATTCAGTGGCGATAAGTTAATTGGAGTCGATGAATGGTCGTGTCACTGACATCCCGCTACAGAGCTCTGATTGACCAGGCGAATCAGGCAAAGGATCGCCAGACCTGTTTCTACTATCTGAAGCAGGCTGAGAAGTTGTTGCAGACTCAGTCTCCAGACCAGTACGGCATTCAGCCTGTCGCTTCGATGGTGTCGCGTTCACAGATTCAGCAGGCTGCCTGAGCTCAGAACAGCAGAATTGCTCAATCGGGCATTTCGGTAGTCGTCTTATCTGAAAGATGGTGACTGTTCGGATAAATCTTCCATGAGTTGCCTGTCTTCTTGTATGAACCGCAACCAAACCATTCTGAAACTGGTTGACAAAGCAGCACCGCGTGTCACCCCGAAGCCTGTGCTGAAGCCGAGGCCCACGTTGCCGAAGCAATCACGGTTCGAATCGCCGGCATGGGAGGACTACCGGGCTAATTACTCCGGTCTGGACTGATCCCAGCCGCGTCCAGGCGGATGTGGTCGTGTTGTCGGTGGGGCAGTGAAGGGGTGCCGTTGTGTTGATATGGATCGCAATCCAGAGTTCTCTTTTCTGCATTGATGTGCTGAAGCAAGTGTTCACGGTGCTGATGGGGGGCATGTTCGCCTCGATCATGCTTCGCTGTTTCCAGGAAGACTGGAACCTGCGTCGGCATCGCAGGTTGCGTCAGTCGTCCGTTCAGTCTGCGGGCAGCAGAGAGCCGGTGCTCTGAACACCGCGTTGTTGTCGATCGCTGGTCGATGATGCGTGCATGACGTCAACCGACTGGCTCTGGATCCTGCATCCGGCCCTGGCCGTGGTCGTGATCTATCCCCTGCTCGGGATGGTGGTGCGGCTTGCCTGGTCGATCCGGCGGGAACGGTCTGCAGGTGCAGGCCGGCAGCACGGTGACCTCGGCCGCTGGCTGGCGACAGCGGTGGTGCTGCTGGTGCTCACGGCCCTGACGGTGGTGATCGCCACCAAGGAGCCTCCGGACCGCTTCGCCGGCGGTCCCGCGCGGGCAGCGGAGTTGCTGCTGGTGCTGCTCGGAACGCTGGGCAGCCTTCTGGCGCTCTGGCGCTGCCGCCCCGCAGCAGGACGGCTGGGTTTTGCGCTGCTCAGCTGGGCTGGGGTGCTGCTGCTCGGCGCTCAGCCGGAGGTCTGGCGGCTGTCGGATGACCCCCTCTCGCTCGCGTTCTGGCAATCCCATTACTGGGCTGGTGTGGGGCTCACCGGGCTGATGCTCTTCTCCCTGGGGGCATGGCCGGAGATCCAGCGCCAGCGAAGGCTGCGGCGCTTGCATGTGAGCGCT